>NZ_LGDW01000472.1 GCF_001280005.1 Streptomyces sp. NRRL WC-3618
TCCGCCGTCATCGGGCCCTGCTGAGGAGACCGTCGAGGACACTGTCCTCCACACAACACACCAGGTCAGGAACCTGCAAGATCGGCGGGCTCAAGATAATGGCCGTTGATCTGCTTGCCTCCGTCGAAGCCGCGTGAGCCGGCGGGTACCGTCGCGGCGGCCTTCACCGACTCGTCTCCTGTGGTGGCACAGGCAGGGCAGTTCTCGCGGGCGGTCATACGCTCGGAAGTGACGTCGGCCCCGCGGCTGGGGATGGGTGAAGTGTCGCCGAAGTAGCGGTCGTTGATCTCTTCCAGGAGGTCGTAGACCTCATCGGCGCTGTCCGGGCGCTGGGCAGGGTTCTTGGCCAGGAGGCGGCTGACCAGCCGTTCCAGTTCCACGGGAGCGTCCGGACGCAGGGTGCGCAGCAGGGCGGGCGGCTCTTTGAGGTGCTGGTTGATCAGCTGCCAGGACGTGCCGGTGAAGGGCCGGCAGCCGGTGACCGCCTCGAAGAGCACGCATCCGAGCGAGTACAGGTCGGAGCGGTGGTCGAAGGAGCCGGACAGCGCTTCGGGCGCCATGTAGGCCGGGGTGCCGATCAGGACGCCGGTGGTGGTGATGTCGTGCGTGATGCCGAAGTCCACCACCGTTGCCTCGCCGCTGTCCCGGACCATGATGTTGGACGGCTTGATGTCCCGGTGATTGAGGCCCGCCTCATGCGCGGCGTCCAGAGCGTCGGCGACCTCCTGCAGCCATGGCCGCGCCCTGGCCGCAGGAGGTGTTCGGCACTCCTGCCTGGTACACCTCGGCAGGAAGGCCCCATACACACCTCAAGGAACAAGGTGCGTACGGGGCTGGCCCGTTTGAGAGTTCGCTGCCTACCGCTGGTGCCGTCTGGCCCGCACCGGCGAACGCAGTGCCGCTCTGACCTTCCACCAGACCCGCCGGACGGTAGAGGTGGAGGTCGAGTAGCTGACAGCGTGACCGCGCTCTTCGCCGTTCAGCGGGTTCAGGGAACGCCCCTCACGGGGGTAGCGCTCCTCGGGATCCCGGGCCATGTCTCCTCCTATGGAGCCGTGGTGCCGCAGTTCTTGCGGAGCTCGTTGTCGGCCCGGGTGGTCGGGCTGGAGCCGACGCCGGTGGCGAACCCCTTCATGACAGGGTAGTAGGTGTAGGTGCCGCCCCCGTCGTTGCAGTCGACCGACCAGCCGTAGTCGATGAAGGAATTGGTGGTGGACCTGGTGCCGTGCCAGACGTCGTAGCCGCGCGGGCCGCTCCAGGAACTGCGCCACATCTGAGTCTCGATGTGCTGGGACCCGAACGAGCCGCTGCAGACCTGCGAGGTCTCCCAGGAGAACCAGGCGTTGGCGCCGCCGCCGTGGAAGGACACGTCCGAGATGTAGATGGAGCACTTGGTGACCGCTGCCGCGGCCGTGGCGCTGTCCGGCTTGGCCTCGCCGGCACGATAGGTGAAGGAGTAGGACTCACCGGACTCGGTCTTGCCCCACTCAGTGACCGAGGTGCCTTCAACAGCGGGCCTCGCGTCGTTGTCGATCTCGACATACCGAGTCTTGGACTGGCTCGGAGAACCGTCCTCCGCTGACGCGGACGAAGTGCCGAGACTGAAGGCCGCTGCTACCGCACAAGCGACAGCGGCTATGGACAGATATGATCTTGAAGGTCGCGCAGATTCCCCCTCGTTGCGCGCCCGAAGTCCCGGGCGTACAGGCATCTTTACGCACCAGCGAAGATTCCATAGAGGCATCGTTGGAGTCGATTGGATTTCGCCTCACCCGCCGGGGCGCAAGCCCAGCCCTGCCTCGTCAGCACGTTTCCGGGCATGCCCGGCCGGGCGGTCGGTTGCCGGGCCGGTGTTCCTGGACGGTGATCAATTCCCGGCGGGTTCAGGCGCGGACGGCGTCGCGTTCGCCGTCGGTGCAGCCGTTCTCCAGTACGACGGGGATGTCGCAGACCGTCAGGTGGTCGGCCCCTTCGAGGTGGGGACCCGCCGTGGACACCGGCCGATCAGATGATGATGCGTTGGGGTGGGGGTGCGCTCCAGCAGGCGTTGAGGCGACTGGGGTCGGCAACGCTTTTCGCTTGTGGTCTGTCCCGTGATGCCCTTGCCCGGGTTCCCTGAGTGCTTCACCATCTGTGATCAGACGGATACAGCAGTCGTGGGGATGGCTATGTCGTCGGGTACGGGCGGGGGCTACTGGGCGGACAAGGCGCTGCCCAGCGTGTTCAAGCACGATCTCCTCAAGCGGTATCTGCCGCAGTTCGGCGGCATGACGGGTACGCAGTCCCATGACAAGCGCGTGGTGTACCTCGACGGATACGCGGGCGAGGGCCGTTACGAGAACGGCGATCCGGCGTCTGCGGAGATAGCACTGAGGGTCGCCTCGTACCTGCGCAGCGGGCCAGGGTTGACGTTGGAGTGCTTCTTCTGCGAGCCGCAGGCGAAATCATTCGACCGGCTCCACGAGGTCGTCCAGCACTACCTGGCACGGGGCGTACAGGCGCACGCTCATCGCGGTGAGGTCGACGGCGTTCTCGACCGGGTTGTCGAGCGTGCCGTCCGGGAGTGTGGACGTTCGCGTACTCCGGTGCCTCCGCCTGGACTGCTGCCGAGCGCCAGGCTTACGCGAACGACCTCGGTGACCCGCGCGCACTGATCGCGGTCTCCGCCACCAGTAACCGCAGTAAGAGCGACCAGGACCCCGCTACCTGGCAGCCTCCGGCGGCCGGCTACCGGTGCACGTACGCCACCGACTGGATCGCCATCAAGACCCGCTGGGGCCTGACCGTCGACCCCGCCGAGCAGAACGCGCTCACCGAGGCCCTCGCCGACTGCCCGAACAGCCGACGCTGCTCCTTCTCGTCGAGCTCCTTGCCCAGCGCGAACTCTGCCGCGTCCACCAGGTCGGACTCGGAGACCTCCGCGGTCACGTTGCGCGCGGTCATCTCCGCGACCTCGCAGAAAATGTCCGAGAGGTCGTCCTGGGTGAAGAGCGGACCACCCTGATGGCCCACCAGCTTGTCCAACTCCCGTTGGAGGTAGGTGTCGATCACGAACCGCAGGAAGTCGCCAGACGGGCCCGTCTGCTTCCAGGCGGCGTAGGCGAGGCAGAAGAACGGGGTGGTAAGCAACTGCCGGACTTCCGGGGCTTCCTCGGTGGTTGCGTCGATTGACAGGTGGTCCGCGAGCTCAAGTAGCTGCGCTCGCCGCCACGGCTGCAACTTCATCGTGGTCAGCCGGTGATGCGACTCCTTGGCAGGGTGCTCCGTCAGGCTTTTCCAGAGCCGCGCCTCGGAGTAGCTTGCCCTCGCGGACAAAATGACGGCTCCCCGGTTGCGAAGCTGGTCGAGGATCGGCTGCAGGCCCGAAAGTGGGTCGTCGTAGGACCGGAAGCCCAACATCTCGTCGAACCCGTCGATCACCAGTATCGCCAGTCCGGCCCGACACAGGGCCAGCACCGGTTCCCGGTCCAGGATGCGCGTGCCAGCGACCCGCTCGGTGATCAGCTTGTCGAGGGTCGTCGCGCTGGACTGGCTGGAGGAGATGTAGATCGCTAACAATCTAATTGTTGTCGTTCTGTCAATCCACGTGGCAACCAAGACCAGTCATATGCCCGCCTTGGCAACCGGGGATCTGTGGCCGCGGGAGCCGGAGGCCGCGCCCGAGGCAGTGCAGAGCGCGCACACAGAGTCAGAGCCCTCAAGTCAACGCAACACTGCCACCACCCCGGCTCGCGGAGGCCCCCAGCAGCACGGCCCACGGATCTGGGCGGTGCGACGGCTGCGCCCAGAGGACCGGTCAAGTTCACGGTCCCAGGACGGTGATGGGGTCATCGATCTACGAGAGGTCAAGGGCCTGCAAACGTGCATGCCACAGAAGATCAGGCTCGTACGTCCCGCTGCTGCACTTCCTTGAGCACTCCGGCCACCGTCGCGAAGTCGTTGTCCACGTGGAGGACGGTGTGCCCGTGGTGGACCGCGGTCGCACACACCAACAGGTCGATCGCTCCAGCCGCGCGGTGCTGGCCCTGCTGGGTCAGTTTGTACTGGGCGGTGTCGACCCATCGCCAGGCGCTCTTCGGAACCGGAGAGAGCAAGCAGAGCGCGTCCAGTTCCTCTGCGAGCTCGTCCCGATGGGACGGGCTGGTTGCCGAGTAGAGAAATTCGGCCCGTGTCGGCTCGCAGAGGTGGAACACCCCGGCGGCAATGTGTCCCTCCCAGGGACGCAACGCACCTGGGGTGCGAAACAGGTGCCACAGAGCCGAGGTGTCCACCAGATATGTGATCACTCGAAGGCCTCGCGTCGTGCACGTTTCTCCGCGTCGTGCGCCGCCGCGGCCTGCTCGAACTCGCCACGCGCACCCCGCGCGGCCAGCTTCTCCGCAGCCTCCAGCCGCTTGATCCGCGCCACGTAGTCCCGGAGGGCCGCGTTGACGGTCTCCTTCTTCGTCGTGACACCCATGAGCCGCATGGCCTCGGCCAGCGCCTCGTCGTCGAGATCAATCTGCGTGACGGACATCGGACACCTCCAACCTCCATGATGTATGCACCCAGGATACATCACCAACATTGAACGCGGCCATCGACCACAAACAGCCCCCTGAGGGAAGCGCGCCGAATGTCGGGGTTCCCATGGGCCACTTCCCGCTATCAGCGAGCCAGCGGAGACCTGCCCGACCCTAGCCCGAACTATCCCATAGGGGATATGCCCGACTTGACCGGAATCGGCGTCCAGAATTTGTCCAGCCGATCACGAAATCATGATCGCGACAGGGTCGCCAGGACCCTCATACTCTCGCCCCGGCCAGGAAAGTGCCTGGTCAGAAGGTTTCTCCTCGCGTAGCGAGTGGTGGGGCGGGTGGGACTCGAACCCACGGCCGACGGATTATGAGTCCTTTGAGGATCTTGGCGACCCTTGTCGATCCATGCTCATCCTGGCCGTTTTTCCAGGTCAGACGCGGTTTGGCGCCTCAGTCCTTCTCGGCCCTCGTCAGTCTTTTCCGATCCTTGTGTCCAACCTGCGTCCAGAACGCGTCCCAGACGGGCACGCGCACCCGGTTCACGGACTCTCTCCCCAGCCGAGGAGAGAGTCTCGAAACCGTGCGCAACGGATTTCCTTTCCCACGATCAGCGACTCAAGGACAGGTGGATCGTCCCCGAGTACGCGGGGCCGGCATTTCCTCCGTCGCCTCAACGGCGTCCGCCTGCTCCCTGTGCACCCGAGTCGGCAGAACCGTCACGCAGCGGATTCACTTACCGATGCTCCCAAGGCGCGTGGGCAGCGTGTTCCCAGCCCTGTCGCGACGTGTCCGACAGGCCGTCCGGTGGTCCGGGCTTCGCCTTGATCGCCCAGTGGGCCCCGGCACTCCGATCCGGTTCAGAAGGGGTAGTGCGCTTGCTGCGTGGCGATGGTCACCCAGCGGGTGTTCGAGAACGCTTCGACCCCCCAACGGCCGCCGAATCGCCCGTACCCGGAGGCCTTCGCTCCACCGAACGGGGCTTGCGGTTCGTCGGCCACCGACTGGTCGTTGATGTGCACGATGCCCGTCCGGATCCGGCGCGCCACCGTCAGTCCGTGGGTGGCGTTCTCCGTGATGATGCCGCAGGTCAGGCCGTTGTCGGTGTCGTTGGCGAGGGCCACCGCCGTGTCGTCGTCGGAGAAGGTCTCGATCACGCAGACCGGGCCGAACGCCTCGGTGTGGTACAGGTCCGCGTCCTTCGGGACAGCGGTGAGGACGGTCGCCGGGTGGACGGCGCCGTCCGGTTCGCCGCCGCCGAGCAGGACCTTCGCGCCCTTGGCCACGGCGTCCGCGACCAGGTCGGCCACCCGCCGGGCGGCCTGTGCGCTCACCAGCGGGCCCACGACCGTGTACGGCTCCCCGGGGTCACCGGCCGCCAGCGAACCCGCCTTCGCGGTGAACTTCTGGATGAACTCCTCGGCCAGGGACTCGTGGACGAGGATGCGGTCGCCGGACATGCAGATCTGTCCGGCGTTCATGAACACGCTGAACGTCACGGCGTCCACGGCGTAGTCCACGTCCGCGTCGTCGAGGACGAGCACCGCGTTCTTGCCACCCAACTCCAGCACGGCGGGCTTGAGGTGACGGGCCGCCAGCTCTCCGACGATCCGTCCGACAGCGGTGGAGCCGGTGAAGTTCACCGCCCGTACCCGCTCGTCGGCGATCAGCGTCTCGGCGATCTCGGCCGCGTCCTCACGGGCGTTGGTGATGACGTTGAGCACGCCGTCCGGCAGCCCGGCCTCCCGCAGCACGTCGGCGACCAGCAGCCCACAGGCGATCGGCGCGTCCTCGCTCGCCTTGACGACGACCGTGTTGCCCGCGGCCAGCGGCGCCGCCACGGCGCGCACGCCCAGGATGACCGGCGCGTTCCAGGGCGCGAACGCCGCGACCACGCCCAGCGGTTCGCGTATCGCCAGGCCCAGCGCGCCCTGCTCCTGCGCGCTGAGCACCTCACCGCGCGGGGCGGTGATCGCGGCTGCCGCCTCGCGCAGGATGTTCGCCGCCAGCATCACGTTGAAGAACGCCCATGGACGGGTGCCGCCCGCCTCCTGCGCCATCAGGTCGGCGACCTGCGCGCCGCGCCCGTCCAGCACGTCGGCGGCCTTGAGGAAGATCGCCCGACGGGCGAAGGGGGCCAGCGCGGCCCATGCCTCGAAGGCCGCGTCGGCCGCGTCCACGGCACGGACGACGTCCTCGGGACCGGCGGCGGCGACGGTGGCGTACACCTCCCCGGTGAAGGGGTTGATGTCGTCGGTGGTCCGGCCGGAGGCGGCGGGCACGTCTTTGCCGGCGATGTACAGGTCTCGGGTGATGGCCATGAGGTCGTTCTCCTTGCTACGTAGCGTCGTTGATACGTGGTGATACGTGATCAGCTGGGTCAGGACGGTTGAGCCACGGCCTGGTCGGTCAGTTCGGTGGCACCCGCCTCGACACGGTCGGCGGCCCGGACCATGCCGGCCGTTTCCTCGGCCGACAGGTCCCAGGCCGCGATGCGGCGTACGCCCTCGGGCCCGAGTTCGACGGGCACGGTGAGGCTGGTGCCGTGCACGCCGTACTCGCCGTCCAGCACGACGGAGGCGGGGACGAGGGTCCCGGAGCCGGTGGCGATCGCCTCGATGAGACGGGCGGTGCCCAGGCCGGTGGTCCAGGTGGAGGTGCGGCCCGAGTCGAGGGCCACGTGCTTGGAGTACCAGGTGTCCACGTACTCCTCGGCGACCGTGCGCTGCTCGTCGGTGAGTACGACGGGTTCCCCGCCGATCCTGACCCGGCTGTACAGCGGGACCTGGCCCTCGCCGTGCTCGCCGAGCATCCAGGCGTCGACGTCCTTCGGCGGCACGCCGAGCGCGAACGCGATGCCGGTGCGCAGCCGGAGGCTGTCGTTGAGGGTGTAGCCGATCAGCCGCTCGCGCGGCAGCCAGCCCTGCCGGTGCACCCAGGTCAGCAGCGGGTCGACGGGGTTGGTGAGCATGAGCACCAGCCCGCCGAAGTCCGCTCCCGCCTCCCGCAGGGGACGCAGGCACTCGTTCACGATCCGCGCGTTGTCGGCGAGGAAGACGGAACGGGAGGAGTTCAGCCGCAGCGGAACGGCGGCGCTCAGCACGACCACGTCCGCGTCGAGCGCGTCCTCGGGGGTGCCGCCCCGCACGGTGTCGGCGGTGGCGCCGAGGCCGATGGCGTTCTCCAGGTCCATGGTGTGGCTGGTGATCATGTTCGGCCGGGTGTCGACGAGCACGATCTCGTACGTCCCCTGCGCGGAGAGCAGGTTGAACGCTGCGGAGGAGCCGATGCCGCCGGCGCCTCCGATGATGACGACCTTCACGTGTGTGCCTTCCGTTCAACGGGTCAGGAGGAGTAGTGGGCGTCGGCCTCGACGGCGACCTCGAGCACGAGCGGCTCACGCCGGTCCGCCAGGGTCGGCAGGACCTTGTCCAGGACGGACAGCAACGCGGTGTGGTCCTCGACCCGTTCGGCCGGGCAGCCCAGGCCCTTGGCCAGGGTCGACACGCTCAGCTCGGTGAAGGCGGGCCAGGCCGGGGCGGCGGAGCCCTCGCGCTCGGAGAGGCGGTCCATGATCGCGTAGCGGCCGTTGGCGAGGACGACGAACAGGACGCCGATGCCGTAGTGGGCGGCGCTCCACAGGGCCTGGATCGAGTAGAGGGAGGAGCCGTCGCCGAGGACGGCCACGACGGGCCGGTCCGGGGCGCCGTGCCGGACGCCGATCGCGGCCGGCATGGCGAAGCCCAGTCCGCCCATGGCCGCGCTGAGGAAGCCCAGCGGCGCCCGGGCGGGCAGCAGCCGGTGCAGGTCCGGGCGGCTGGAGGGGGTCTCCTCTAGCACCACGGCCGTCGGGTCGAGCCGCTCGGCGAGGGCGGCCAGGACATGAGCGGCACGCAGGGGCTCACCGGGGAGAGGCGGCTGGGGTGCGGTCGGCCGGTTCGGCGCCGAGGAACGCGGGATGGCGGGCACCAGCGGGGCCAACCGGCGTACCGTGTCGGCCGGTTCGGCGAGCAGCACCAGCTCCGCCGGGCTGCGGTGGGCCTCCTCCGGGTCGTTGGTGATGACGGCGACCCGGGTGCCCGGCTCGGTGAACTCGCCGGGGGCGTAGGTGTATTGGCGGAACGCGGCGGCTCCGACGGTGAGGACCGTGTCGTACGGCGCGAGCGCCTCGCGCAGTGCGGGGCGCACCGCGGGCAGGTGGCCGGCGAAGAGACGGTGGTCCTGGGGGAAGCCGGCGCGGGCGCCGAACGGCTCCTGGTAGACCGGGCAGTCCAGGCGCTCGGCCAGAGTGACGAGCGCCTGCCAGCCGTCCGCCGTGTCGTTGCCCGCGCCCGCCACCAGACAGGGCGAGTCGGCGGCCGTCAGCAGCGCGGCGAGGGCGGCCACGGCGTCGTCGGAGGCCGTACGACCGCCTCGTACCGCGAGCGGTCCGCGCGGCGCGGCCTGGGCGACGTCCTCCTCGGCCTCGGCGAACCAGTCGTCCATCGGGACGACGACGACCGCCGGACCCCGGCCTTCCTGGGCCTCGTGCCAGGCGCGGGCCACGGCGCCGGGAACGTCCTGCGCACGGGCCGGCGTGTGCTGCCACACGGGGTACTCCCCCGCCAGTCCGTCCAACCGCCCGGCCAGGAACGGCTCGTGGGGCAGATGCCGGCGGTCCTGCTGGCCCACGATGACCACCAGGGGCGCGCGGTTGGCGCGGGCGGTGGCCAGGGCGCTGACCGCGTTGCCGTATCCGGCGGTGGTGTGCAGCAGTACGAGCGCGGGGCGACCGGTGGCCAGGGCCCTGCCGGAGGCCATCCCTACGACCGAGCCCTCGTGCAGGCCGAGCACGAAGGAGATGTCGGCGGGCAGGTCGGCGAGGAAGCCGACCTCGGTGGAGCCCGGGTTACTGAAGAGGGTGGTGAGGTCGTACTGGCGCAGGACGTCGAAGGTCTGTTCCTTGACGGTCCTGGGGTGGGCGGCCTTGGTCATCGCGGGTCCCCTTTCTGGCAGGACTGGACGCTAAGCCGCCCAACCCTGGGGGACCACGGGCACGTTCACTATGCGAAACGTGCCGTACGTGAGTCGGTCGCCGGGTCGGCGGACGAGTCAGTCGACCCCAGGCAGGATCGCTCCGGTGGACAGCTCTCCGCGCAGCCGACCGGTGATCAGGCGGGCGGTGTCGAGGACGGCCTCGATCTGTGGCGGGCCGGGCTGTTCGACGGTGAAGGCGATCGACACGGCGGCGACGGCGTGGCCGGGCGCCGACACGACCGGCGCCGAGATCGTCCCGAGGCCACGCACGACCTCGTTGCGTGTGGTGGCGTAGCCGCCGGCCCGGGCCCGGCTGATCTCCGGTCGCTCACCGAGCAGTTGCGGCTCGGCGGACAGCATGGCGATGCCCGGGGAGCCCAGGGTCAGCGGATGCCGGTCGCCGGGGCTGTAGACGGTGCGCGAGCGGGTGCTCTCGACCTCGACGGAGACCAGCGTCACCGCTTCTTCGCCGTCCCGGACGACGAAGAAGGAGGTCAGGCCCACGCGCGCGGCCAGCTTGGCGATCTCCGGTTTGGCGATGCGCTGGAGCATGGGCAGGGTGCGCCGGCCCAGTGACTGGGCGCGGGTGCCGATGACGTACCCGTGGGTGGTGTGCGCGACCAGGTGGTGGTCCTGGAGGGTGCGCAGCAGCCGGTAGACGATCGAGCGGTGCAGCCCCATCTGCTGGCTCAGTTCGGCCAGCGTCAGCGGTACGTCCGACAGCGCGATCACTTCCAGGAGCCTGAGCCCCCGGTCCAGGGTCTGGACGGGGGGTCGGCCCGGCGGCGGGGAGTCTTCGGCAGGCCGGGTCATGGCTCGGGGATCTCGTCGTCCAGCGACGGGAACAGCGCCGGGAACGTGGTCTCGGCGGGGCTGCCCTCCCGGACCACGGGCCGGCGGGCTTCGCGACGGTGAACGAGATAGGTGGCGTCGGCGCGCGCGTAGTGCCCGGCCGGGTCGTAGGCGTTCTTCGCGAGGTCGATCTCGTCGAGGTCGATGTCGGCGTACACCAGTGCCTCCTCACCTTCGTCGACGTCCTTGGTGAGGCTACGCCCGTCGGGGCCGAAGATCCGGGAGCAGCCGCCGCCGGCCGTGAGCAGGCGGCGCTGCTCGGGGGTGGACGCGAAGACGTCGATGCCGGCCGGGGAGATGACCTGGGTGGCCATCAGGACGAAGGCGCTGCCCTCGATGGCGTACACCTGGCTCGCGGCGGTGTTGGCCTCGGCGCTGAGCTGGAAGGCGAGGTCGCGGTAGAGACCGAAACACGGCCAACTGGCGATGTGCACCTGCTCGTTCTGCGCGTACAGGGCGTACTTGCTGAGCGGCTGGACGTGCTCTGCGCAGTTCAGGGCGCCGAGCCGGCCGAGCGCGCTGTCGACGACCTTGAGGTCGCTGCCGTCGCCCTCGCCGAACAGGCTGCGCTCGACATGGGTCGGCTTGAGCTTGCGGCGGTGCAGGAGCACGCTGCCGTCGGCGGCGATCACGGTCTGGGTGATGTAGAGGCTGCCGTGGTCCTTCTCGCTGTAGCCGAGCGCGACGGTGATGCCGTGCTGTCGGGCGGCGCGGCGGATCGTGGTCATCCCGTCGCCGTCGGGGGCGAGCGAGGCGGCGTGGTAGCGGCCGACGTAGGGGACCTGGTCGGCGACCGCGCCCAGCCACAGGAAGTGCGGGTAGCCGGGAATCCATACTTCGGGGAAGGCGATGAGCGAGGCCCCGCCCCGGGCCGCTTCCGCGATCAGGTCGACGGTCTTGGCGACCCCGGCCTCCGCGTCGAGCCAGGCGGGCTCGGCCTGGACGGCCGCGGCCTTGAAGCGGCGAGTGGTCTCTGTCATGTCCGATCGTCTCCTTCTCTTCATGCTCCCGCTTCCAGGAGCTTTTCGACCAGTAGGCCGAGGCCCAGGAGCCGTCGGTCGGTGTTCCAGGGCGCGTCGAGCGCCACACCCACCGGGAGTCCCGGGCCCGCCGACCGGACGGGCACGGTGAGGCCGGGAAGAGCGGCGACGCTGCCGGGTCCCGTGTTGCGGATGTACGTGGGGAAGGTCGGACGCGCGTCGCCGTCCAGCCGTACCCGCTCGGTGTCGGTGTCGATCAGTCCGGCGGGCAGGGGGGTGGTGGGAAAGAGCACGGCGTGTGCTCCGGTTTCGCGGAAGATCCGCCGGTAGCCGTCCACGAGGACACGGTCGCGGACCTCAAGGGCAGCCCGGTACGCCGACTCGGTGACCGCCTGCGGGAACACGACCCGCTCCATCGTCGTGCGTACGTCGGGGTGGGTGATCCGGGCCAGGAGTTCTGCCGGTTCCGTGCCGCCCGTCGCCACGCTCAGGTACCCGGGGAGCTGCCTGGCGGCCTCGTAGAGGGTGATGGGGAATCCGGCCAGTTCCTCGGCCGTCTCGACCTCCGGCAGCCGCACCGGCGCGAGCCGGACCCCGGCGGTCCTCAGGACGTCCAGGCAGTGCTCCCACACCTCGGCGGTACGCGGGTGCAGCGGCTCGGTGAAGTGGTGTGCGGGGACGGCGAGCACGACCTCGCGCGGGTCGGGTGCCTCGGCCGGGCCCCGGTCGGCGGCGAGGACGGTGTCCAGAAGGACGATGTCGGCGACGGTCGCGGCCATGGGGCCGATGGTGTCGCGCGTCCGCGACAGCGGCGTCACGCCCCCCGTGGGGTAACGGCCCGTGGTCGGTCGAAGACCGGCGATGCCGGTGAGCGCGGCCGGAACGCGGACCGAGCCGCCGGTGTCGGTGCCAAGACCTGCCGGGGCCAGACCGGCGGCGACGGCCGTGGCGGTGCCGCCGCTGCTTCCGCCCGCGAAGCGGTCGGGGTCGGCCGGATTACGGGCGGGGCCGTACGGGCCACCCGTGGTGGTGGCTCCCAGGGCCAGCTCGTGCATGTTGGTCTTGCCGAGCACGATCGCGCCTGCCGCACGCAGCCGGGTGATCGCCTGCGCGTCACGGTCAGGGACGAATCCGGCGAGCGCCTCGCACCCCGCGGTGTTGGGGAGTCCGGCGACGTGGATGTTGTCCTTGACGGCGATCGGCAGCCCGTGCAGCGGGCCCCGACCGGGGCGGCGGTCCGCTGCCGCGGCCTCGGCGAGAGCGCGGTCGGCGTCGAGGGTGACGAAGGCCCCCAGGTCGCCGGCCCGCTCCGCGCGCGCGAGGAGTTCCTCGGTGAGCGAGACGCTGGTGAGCGTCCCCGTGGCAAGCCTGGAGAGGGCAGTCTGCATGGGCGGACAATAAGGTCCTGTCCGCCGCTCATGAACATGGCTGTTTCGCAATGCGAGACTCCAGATGCGTTGGTCGGCGCCGTCCGGGACTGAGCCGGACCGGCACACGAGCGTCCACCGCGCCGAGAACGACCTCGGTGCGGTGGGAGACCGGGATCGCCCGGTCGGTCGTCGTCAAGCACCTCTCGCGAGGTGGCGGCGTGCCCGAACCGGCGTGGGGCTGCGGTACGCCGGTCTCACGGTCCGCAAGGCCGGGAGGCCGGGAGGCCGGGAGGCCGGGAGGCCGGGAGGCCGGGAGGCCGGGAGGCCGGGAGGCCGGGAGGCCGGGAGGCCGGGAGGCCGGGAGGGAGGCCGGGAGGCCGGGAGGCCGGGAGGCCGGGAGGCCGGGAGGCCGGGAGGCCGGGAGGCCGGGAGGCCCCGAAGCCGTCAGAGCGCGTCGCATGCCGCCTCGACGCGCAGATCCGGGTACGAGCGCCCGGCGCGCAGGCGGTAGCGGCCCTGGACCGTGTGCCAGGCGTCCAGCTCCGCGTCCCAGATCTGCGCGGCCCTGCGAGGCACCGGTATCTCCACCACGGTCGTCCTTCCGGGGGCGGCCTGGGCGGTGGCGAAACCGGCGAGCCGGCGTCGAGGGCACTCGGCCGCGTCGGCGGTGGCCGTGTCCGCCGGTTCCAGATACACCTGGACGACCTCACGGCCCGGGCGCCCACCGGTGTTGCGTACCCTCACGCGCAGTGTGCCCAGCTCGTGGGCGCCGGGTGGCGCGGGCGTGAACGCGGCCTCCTCGTACGCCCAGTCCGTGTATCCCAGGCCGTGGCCGAACCAGTAGGCGGGCGGGGTGTCCTGGCGGGCCCAGGCCCGGTAGCCGATGAAGACGTCCTCGTCGTAGGTGAGGAGGCCGTCGACGGGCTCGGTGTCCAGGACCGGGTAGTCGGTCATGGCCGCGGGCCAGGTGGTGGGGAGCCTTCCGCCGGGTTCCTCGGCGCCGAGCAGGACGTCGGCGAGGGCGTGCCCGGCCTCCTGCCCCGGGAACCAGCCGAGCAGGACGGCGGCGACCTCGTCGCGCCACGGCATCTCCACCGGGGAGCCGGTGTTGACGACCACGACGGTGCGCGGGTTGGCCTCGGCCACCCGGCGGACGAGTTCGTCCTGGTGGCCCGGCAGCTTCAGGCTCGCGCGGTCGAAGCCCTCGCTCTCCGTCTCCTCCGTGGTGGCCACCACGATCACCGCGACGTCACTGGCCGCGGCGACCGCAACGGCCTCCTCGATGAGTTCCTCGTCCGTGGCGGTCGGCGGGCGGTGCCCCAGGCCGAAGGCGAGAGCCGCGATGTTGTCGTCCATGCCCTTGGTGAACGGGACGAAGCGAAAGGCGACCTCGACGGTCTCGGCCGCCGTCAGCTCGACGGTGAAGCGCCGCTCGGACGGGTTGGTGAAGGCGAGGAAGGGGTCGTCGGAGTCGGGGACGCAGACGTCCTCGGCCAGCCGGTGACCGGCGACGTCGAGGGTGTAGCTGCCGAACCCCGTGACGCCGAAGGTGTGGGTTCCGCTCCGGTCGGGGGTGAAGCTGCCGGTGATGTCCACGGAGTGGAGCTGCCGTGCGGTCACCCCGGTGGGCAGGCTGCCCACCGTCATCACCTGGCCGTCGGGCTGGGGCAGTTCAGCGAGGACGTTGCCGTCCTCGTCCCGGTAGCGGGAGCGCAGGGTGAAGTACTCGGCGGCCGGGGCGAGGCGGGTACGCGGGTCGGCGCCCTGTGCGTGGACCAGTTCGACGGCCGGCGGAAGAGCGCGGCGCAGTCCGGCCAGCGGGCTGACGACGTGCTCGGGGAAGACGGTGGCGCTGCCGCCGCCCATGACGCGGGCGTGGCGGGCCGTGTCGCCGATGAGGGCGACCCTGCGCAGCGCGTCCCGGTTGAGGGGAAGTACCGCACCGCCGTCGGGAGCGGGGTGGTTCTTGAGCAGGACGAACGAGCGGCGGGCGATCTCGCGCGCCAGAGCCCTGCCGTCGATCTCCTCGGCCCCTGACGTGCCGGCGGGCGGGGCGCCGTCGAGGGCGCCGACACGTGCGGCCAGCCGCAGGACGCGACGTACCGCCGCGTCGAGTGTCCGCTCGGCGACGCGGCCGTCGCGCACGGCGTCGGCGAGAGCGGCGCCGTAGACGGTCTTCGGGCCCGGCATCGCGATGTCCAGGCCGCCCTCGGCGGCGCGTACCGTGTCGCGGGCGGCCATCCAGTCCGAGACGATCACGCCGTCGAAGCCCCACTCCCCGCGCAGGACCTCGTTCTGGAGGCGGTGGTTCTCGGTCATGGTGGCGCCGTTGACACCGTTGTAGGCGGACATGACACCCCAGGGCCCGGCGTGGGTGACGATGTGTTCGAAGGGGGCGAGGTACAGCTCGCGCAGCGCCCGTTCGCCCACTCGCGCGTCGAGGGTGAACCGCTCGGTCTCGCTTTCGTTGGCGACGAAGTGCTTGACGGTCGTACCGACACCGCCGTCCTGCACGCCGCGCACGTATGCGGCGCCGATGACCCCGGTGAGCAGGGGATCCTCCGAGAAGCACTCGAAGTGACGGCCGCCCAGCGGAGTGCGGTGCAGGTTGACCGTGGGCGCGAGCAGTACGTCGACGCCCTTGCGGCGGGCCTCGTGCGCGAGCAACCGGCCGGCTCGGTGCGCGAGTTCGGGGTCCCAGGTGGCGGCGAGGGCGGTCGGACTGGGCAACGCGACCGAGGGGTCGTCCGGGGACCACCGGGTTCCCCGCACTCCGATGGGTCCGTCGGACATGACCACGGACCGCAGGCCGACAGCGGGCACGGCGGGCAACGACCACATGTCCTGGCCCGCGATCAGCCGGGCCTTGGTGTCGAGGTCCATACGGGCCAGAGCGCCCTCGACCACCCATGCGCGCAGTTCGTCATCGTCCGCCGCGGTCGCCGCGGTCGCCGCGGTCGCCGCGGTCGCCGGGATCGTGTCCCGGCGGCTGTGATCCGCCCGCGGGGTCGGCCCGTTCACGGTGTGGCTCGTCACCGGGGTGCCTTCGGTCATGGCCGGTGCTCCTTCGTTCGGGTCGGCGGTGGCAGGGCGTCCAGGTGCGCCCCGCCCCCGTTCGGGCCCGTGGCCGGTGCGGTTGGCGCGCCCACCACGGGCAGGAGAAGGTGTCGACACACGGACGGCCCCCACCGGCCCGCGTGTCGACCGGGGTGTCCGGGGACGCTCAGCGCGCTCCTCGTACCGGCCGGACGGCCAGGGCGCCGAGCACCGCGAAGCCCGCGGCGGCCAGGAACAGGGCGGTGTAGTTCTGCCCTGCCCCGATGGCCAGGAAGACCGGCGCGATCGCCGGGGCGACGGACTGCGGAAGCGCGTTGGCGATGTTGAACACGCCCAGGTCCCTGGCCACGTTGGTCTTGTCCGGCAGGACGTCGAGCACGAGCGCGAGGTCGACCGACATGTGGACGCCGATACCGAGACCCACGACGGCCACCCCGGCCAGCAGCAGGGTCATGCTGTGCGCGACGGCGACGGTGGGCAGACCGATCGCGGCGATGACACCCGCGAGCCCGACGAAGAGCTTGCGCCGGCCGAGCTTGTCCGACAGCCAACCGCCACCACCGGAACCGGCCAGAATGCCGACGACCATCACCGACAGGACGACCCCGACCTGACCACCGACGTTGTCCGGCGTGTAGCCGAACCGGTCGATCAGCAGGAACGCCTGGTACGTCATGAGGGTCGCCCAGCCGAGTACGAGGAGGAAGCGGCTCAGCCAGGCCCAGGCGTAGCTCGGCTGCGCGACCGGGTTGACCCAGAAACTGGCGAGGAACTCCTTGACCCCGTACGGCGTGGACGGCTTCTCGGTGCGCACTCTGTCCCGCAGCACCACCAGCAGCGGCACGACGGCCAGCAGGCCGAACAGGGCCGGTACGCCGAACATCAGCGGCATGTTCCCGGCGACGAGGTCCACCACGTAGGCGGCGACACCGAGCGCCAGGAACTGACAGAGTCCGAGCAGGCCGGAGAACTTGCCGCGCTGGTCCTCGGGCACCTGGTCCGGGACCACTGCCACGATGCCGGCCAGCGCGGTGTTGTAGGACAGCTGGACCAGCGAGCACCCCACGATGAGTATGCCCATGTTGGGCGCGTAGACGATGACCGCGGTGCCCAGGGTGCCGCCCACCATGCCGCCGAGGATGAACGGCCGGCGCATGCCGAAGCGCGACATGCACCGGTCCGACAGCCTCCCGGCCCACGGGTTGCCGATGAGGGCGAACAACGCGCCCACACCACTGACGACACCGATCACCGAGGTGGCGTCGTCGGGGTACAGACGCAACACCTTGAGCTGCAGGGTCACCACGGCCGGTGCGAGGACCGCCAGCCAGATACCGAAGTAGGCGAGTGCGTAGAGCGAGACGAATCCGGCGCCGACGCGAGCGGTGACGGCCGGGGTGGCCGTACCGGCGGAGGCGGGAGGAGCGGCGGTGGTGCTTTCGGACATGGGGATCTCCCAGAGCGCGGAAGAGAGCGGAAGAAAGCGGAAGAAAGCGAGCGAGAGGGTCACAAGAGAGCGGAAGGGAGCTGGGACTCGTTCCCCCGGGGCCCGGGCGGACGGCTTCGCCGCGCCGGTGGGACCGCACTCTACAATTGCTACCTATCGGTCGGTAGGTTTTCGTATGATTTTTTCCGCCGCACTAGAGTGAGCCGGGTGGCGGACGAAAACAGCGCGAGGACCGGCGGCAGGGCGAGGACCGGCGGCAGGGCGAGTACGTACGCACGGGGCGACGCGGCCAAGCGGCGGATCCTCGACATCGCGACGGAGGAGTTCGCCGCCCGAGGCTACTGGGGCGCGTCCCTCCAGGACATCGCCGGCCGGACGGGCATGTCCAAGCCCGGCCTGCTCCACCACTTCCCCAGCAAGCAGGCACTGCTCGCGGCCGTACTGGCCGAGCGGGACCTGCGCGACCGGTACGGCATGGGGGTGGACGACATCTTCACCCTGCGCGGCCTGCAGGTGCTCGACATGCTGGACCGGCTCGTGGTACGCAACGCCGAGCGTTCCGGGCTCGTACAGCTCTCCCATGTCCTGGCCGCCGAATCGGCGGGCGGCGACCACCCCGCGGCCGAGCACGGCAGACGGCACTTCACGGAGGCGCGGACGCTGGTGCGTACGGCCCTGGAGGCGGGTATCACCGATGGTGAGCTGCGCGGGGACCTCGACTGCGGCCTGCTGGCCACGCAGATCGTCGCTGTCATGGAGGGCATGGAGAACCAGTGGCTGGCCGATCCCGGCCAGGTCGACCTGGTGGGCGTGTTCCACGCGTACACCAGGGACCTGCGCGAACGGATCCGCGCGACGCCCTGACCAGCGCGGGCACCGACCCCAGGCGTCCCGCCCGTCCGGTTATGGACGTGCAGGAAATCCTCTACGTCCCCCTGCGTACAGCCGATGTTTCATTAGGGTCACCGACGGCCCACCCGTCTCGCATATCGAATCCGTGCCCTGTCCAGGCACGGACGGCGGGCCTACGTTCGCGGCCACTTCCTCCACTCGCCGCAGCCCGCGACCTGCGGCTCAAGGCCCTCCGGAGCCCGCCATGGAACACCCCCCGATCAAGCCCTCCCGCCGCACCGTCCTCAGAGGCCTCGGAGTCTCCGCTGTGGCGGCCTCCCCGATCCTTTCCGCCTGTTCCTCCGGCCTCAAGGGCTCGGGCAGTCCGACCGGCGACACCATCAAGATCGGTTACGTCAGCCCGCGCACCGGCGCCTACGCGGCCTTCGCCGAGTCCGACGCCTACATTCTCGAGCAGGTGCGTGCCTTCTTCGCCAAGGGGATCACGCACGACGGCAAGAAGTACGACGTCAAGATCCTGGACCGCGACACGGGCTCGGACCCGCAGCAGGCGGCCACCATCGCGGACGAGCTGATCTCCCAGCAGCAGGTCGACCTCGTCCTCGTCACCGCGACGCCGGACACGATCCACCCGGTGGCGGCCAAGTGCGAGAGCGAGGGCGTGCCCTGCGTCTCGACCATCGAGCCCTGGCAGGCCTGGTTCTTCGGGCGCGGCGGCACGCCGAAGAAGACCTTCAAGTACACGTTCCACTTCTTCGACGGCATCGAGCACCTGGCCAGGGTCGAGAGCGACATGTGGCGGCAGCACGACACCAACAAGAAGGTCGGTGTGCTGTGGCCGAACGACTCCGACGGCAACGCCTTCCGGGACAAGACCGCCGGTTACCGCTCGCAGCCCTCGACCAAGGGCTTCACGTTCGTCGACCCGGGTTCCTACGAGCCCGGCACCAAGGACTTCTCGTCGATCATCGCGAACTTCAAGAAGGAGGGCGTCGAGATCCTCGCCGGCGTGCCCTCGCCGCCCGACTTCTCGACGTTCTGGACGCAGGCCGCACAGCAGAACTTCAAGCCCAAGGTCGCCACCATCTCCAAGGCCATCCTCTTCGAGTCGACGGTGGCCTCCCTGCCGAACAACCTCGGCAACGGGCTGTGCACGGCGAGCTGGTGGGTGCCGCAGTTCCCGTTCACCTCCACGATCACCGGTCAGACCGCCACCGCACTCGCCGACGGCTACGAGAAGTCCCCGCTGGCGAAGGGCCGGACGTGGAACCAGGGCCTCGGCCCCAACCACGCGCTGTTCGAGGTGGCCAACCACGTCCTGCGCAACACGAACCCCAAGGACCGCGAGGCCGTCGCCGCCCAGATCGCGAAGACCAGCCTCGACACCGTCCTCGGCCACCTCTCCTGGACCGGCGGCGGTCCGGCCAACCCGGTCAAGAACGTCGCCACCATCCCCATGGTCGGCACCCAGTGGATCAAGGGGAGCGGTGACGCGTTCGAACTGAAGGTCGTCAGCAACAGCTTGATGCCGATGGTCAAGCCCGACGCGAAGGCGGCGGAACTGTGACCGCTCCACTCCTCGAAGTGGACCATCTCGCCGTGCACTTCGGCGAGTTGCGGGTCCTGGAGGACGTCGAGCTGACCGTCCCCCGCGGGCAGGCGGTCGGCATCGTCGGCCCGAACGGCGCGGGCAAGTCCACCCTGCTCAGCGCGATCTCGGGCGTCGAGCGCGCGACCGCCGGCTGCGTGCGGCTAGCGGGCCGCGATGTCACCCGCACCTCCGCGGCGCAGCGATGCCGGCTCGGCGTCGGCCGCTCCTTCCAGATACCGCGCCCCTTCGGCGACCTGACCGTGTTCGAGAACGCACTGGTCGGCGCCGAGCGGGGGGCCCGGCTGCGGGGCGGCCCCGCCCGCGAGCAGGCCCTGCGCGCGCTGGAGACCGCCGGCCTGCTCCACCTCGCCAACAAGCCCGCCGGCTCCCTGCCCCTGCTCGGCCGCAAACGGCTGGAGCTGGCACGGGCGCTGGCCACCGGTCCCGACCTGCTGCTCCTCGACGAGATCGCGGGCGGCCTCACCGAGGCCGAGGCGGAGGAACTCGTCGCCACCGTGCTGTCCCTGAAGGAGTCCGGCGTGACGATCCTGTGGATCGAGCATGTCGTCAAGGCCCTGGTCCAGGTCGTCGACCGGCTGGTCTGCCTCGCCTACGGGCAGATCCGCGTCGACGGCGACCCGCACGAGGTACTGGCCAGCGACGAGGTCGCGAAGGTCTACCTGGGAGGTACGGCGGCATGAGCACGCTTCTGCGAGTCGACTCCGTCGACGCCGGATACGGCGACTTCCAGGCCTTGTTCGGCATCGACCTCGACGTGGCCGAGGGTGAACTGCTCGCCCTCGTCGGCGCCAACGGAGCGGGAAAATCCACCCTGTTGAAAACCATCGCGGGAGCCCTGAAGCCCTTCCGCGGCACGATCAGCCTGGCCGGTGAGGACGTCACCGCCGAGCCGGACATCCGCCGGGCCCGCAAGGGCGTCTGCCTGGTCCCTGAGGGCCGTCGGCTCTTCCCGTCGCTCACTGTCGAGGAGAACCTCCAGGTGGGCGCCGCCACCGGGCGCAAGGGCCCCTGGAATTTGGCCAAGGTGTACGAGGCGATACCGCTCGTCGCGGACCGCCGTACCCGCAAGGCGGCCCGGCTCTCCGGCGGTGAGCAGCAGGCCGTCGCCATCGGCCGCGCGCTGATGGGCAATCCGCGGCTGCTGCTCCTCGACGAGGTCTCCCTGGGCCTCGCCCCGCTCGTCGTGGACCAGCTCTACACGGCGCTGCCCGGTATCCGTGCCGAGGGCGCGACCGTGATCCTGGTCGAACAGGACCTGAACCGCACGTTCGCCGTGGCGGACCGCATCGCGTGTGTCCTGGAGGGCCGGATCGTGCTGACCGGCACGGCGGCCGGGCTCACCCGCGACCAGGTGACCGCCGCGTACTTCGGCACTGGTGCCTTCCCGGAGGTGAAGACCCCATGACCTGGCTCAACGTAATCCTGCAGGGTGTCCTGCTCGGCGGCATCTTCGCCATGGCCGCCGCGGGCCTGTCCCTCGTCTTCGGCGTGATGAGGATTGCCAACCTCGCCCACGGGGACCTGATGATCCTCGGCGGTTACGTGGCCTCGGTGACCGCGGCGCACTACGGCGTCCCCGTCCCCGTCACCATCGTCGTGTCGATGGTCGCGGTGGGCGGGCTCGGCTACCTGGTCCAACGCTCCATGCTGGACCGGGCGATGGGCATCAGCGAACTCGCCCCGATGCTGGTCACGTTCGGCATCTCGGTCATCATCCCGAACGTACTGGTCCAGTTGTTCAGCAGCGACGCACAGCCCCTGCCCATCGGTTCGCTCGGCACCGCGAGCATGGACCTGGGCGGCGGCCTGGCCGTCGGCTGGTTCCCCCTGATCACGGTAGCGGCGGCGGTGGCGGTCCTCGTCTCCCTCCACCTCTTCCTCTTCCGCACGCAGCCCGGCCGTATCGTCCGGGCCACGTCCGACGACCGCGCGGTGGTCCGCCTGATGGGCGTCGACAACCGCCGCGTGTACGCCCTGACCTCGGTCATCGCGTTCGCCACGGTGGCCCTGGCCGGTGTCCTCTACACGATGCGGCAGGGCGGAGTCACCCCCTTCGAGGGTCAGCTCACCGTCCTGTTCGCCTTCGAGACGGTCATCATCGGCGGTCTCGGCTCACTGTGGGGCACGCTCGCGGGTGGCGTGGTGCTCGGTGTGGCCCAGTCCGTCGGCGCCCAGATCTCCCCGGACCTTCCCCTGCTCGCGGGGCACGTGGTCTTCCTCCTGGTCCTGGTGTTCCGCCCGCAGGGCCTGTTCGGCAGGAGTGTCCTCGCATGACCGTCCAGACAGCCCCCGCCCCCGAGGCGACCGCACTGCCGGCCGTACACCGGGGTGGCCGAGCGACCGCCCTGGGCCTGGCAGGAACAGCCGTCGTCCTCCTGACGATGGCGGCCCTCCCCTACGTCGTCGAATCGGGCGTCACGGCCCAACTGGTCAAGCTCTGCTACCTGGTGGCCCTGGCCTCGATGTGGAACCTGCTCGCGGGGTACGCGGGCATGATGTCCATGGGCCAGCAGGCGTTCATCGGCCTGGGCGCCTACCTCCTGTTCATCGTCAACGACCACGGCGTGAACGTCTACGCGGGCACGCTCGTCGTCTCCGCCGTGGTGGCGCTGCTCGCCTGGCCGGTGTCGTACCTCGCCTTCCGGCTGCGCGGCGGCTACTTCGCCGTCGGCACCTGGGTGATCGCCGAGGTCGTCCGCCTGATCGTGGTCCGCTTCCACTCCCTGGGCGCGGCGAGCGGACGCACCCTCTCGGACGTCACCGCCGATCCGGTGCTGCGACGCGCCTTCACCTACTGGCTGGCGCTCGCCGTCATGGCAGCGACCGTGCTCGGCACCTACGCCGTCCTGCGCAGCCGCCTCGGCCTGAGTCTCCAGGCCATCCGCGACGACGACACCGCCGCCGGTTCCCTCGGCGTGAACGTCACGCGAGGCAAGCGGATCATCTACATCACGGCGGCTGCCGGATGCGCCGCCGCCGGTGCGGTGATCTGCGTCAACAGCCTGGGGGTGGCGTCGCCGACGCAGATCTTCGGGGTGCAGTACTCGGCCCTGATGGTCTTCATGGTGATCATCGGCGGCATCGGCACGATCGAGGGCCCCGTCGTCGGCGCGATCGCATACTTCCTCCTCGACAAGTACTTCGCGCAGAGCGGTGTCTGGTACCTGATCGTGGTGGGCGCGGCGGCCATCGTGGTCTCGCTGTACCTGCCGCGGGGGCTGTGGGGGACGCTGGCGCACCGCACGGGATTCGCCGTTTTCCCGGTGCGCCATACGGTCCGGTTGTAGACCCGGCATCAGGAAGAGGCGGCCCGGCCGGGCTCCTCTCCCTGATGTGCGCGCCATCACCTCAAGCGATCCAGTAACCGATCACGATGTGGTTGTCCCACACCGTCATGCCATCTCCCTCCGTAACAGGATTATGGATCTTGGCTCCGGAGGAAGGAGAGGTCCTGCGTGGAGGGCGGGGAGCAAACGCCACAACGCAGCCCTCCTCTGCCTTACCTGCCGCCGCGTCGACGTCCTGCACGCCATGCTCAGACACTGGGCAATCACCCCCCAAGGTCCTCACCTCCGAGGCCGATCAGGCGTCGGACTACCTCAGCACCATGGGAGGCGGCGACGCCCGCGTGACCCGCATGACCGGGCACCCGCCAGGGCGACGGCAAAGCGGCCGCTCCTGCCACGCCTGTCGGTCCTCTCTGGGCCGTTTCCGGTACGGGCCGCTTTCGCGTCCCAACTCGGACCGCACCCCCATTCGGGCAGCCCCCGTACCCACCCGCCGACCTGGCAGAGCCGCCGACCCGAAGGTTCCCGGGCAGAACCTCCGGATACTCGTGTCCAGCCAGCGTCCAGAAACCGGCGCCCAGGCCTCGTACACGCCACCCAGGGAAACCTGCCCCATCGCCGAGCCACGACATCTGTGCAGGTCAGAGCAATGTGAACCAACACCGACCGCAACGGGGCCGAACTCACGCGCAGCGGATTCGGTCCGTTCAGGCGAAGTTGACGATCCGACAGGACAAAATGAACGTTTCCGCAGGCCAGAGACCCGCGCAGGTGGGGCGGGTGGGACTCGAACCCACGGCCGACGGATTATGAGTCCTTTGAGGATCTTGGCGGTCCTTGCCGATCCATGCCGATTCACGCCGTTCTTGCAGGTCAGACGTGTTCACCTGTGTCGACCTTGCACGGTCCTTGTCGGTTGGTTCCTGTCCTTGCGGTCCCTCCGTGGTCCCTGCCACTCTCTCAGCGAGCTATCCCGACGCAATGCGCAGTGGACCGACCATCGCCAGGCCTCGGCAAGCACGGTGCCGAGACGCGTGGTGGTCACCGCAGCGCGGGAACGTGGCCGCCCGCCCTGGTCGGCCCCGGAAACGACAGAGTCGCGCAGGCCGGCCGACCTGCGCGACTCCGGGCCCGTCGCTCGTTACCGAACCGACCGGTTCTCGTCGGCGATGCGCTCCTCGGGGCGGGCGATCACCAGATAAACGAGGCCGATGAGGGCGACGATGCCGACCGACAGCGGGACCAGCCAGCGGTCGAAGAAGGAGTCGCCGTTGGCGGGGGTCTTGACGGACAGGACCACGATCGCGGTCACCCCGTAGATCAGGGCGGCGATGTTCACGGGCCAGCCCCAGCGTCCGAGCCGGAAGGTGCCGGCGGGCTTCCATCCCCGGGTGCGGCCGATGGCGGAGGCCAGGACGACGGACTGGAAGCCCACGTAGATGCCCACCACCGAGAAGGTGATGATCCGGGTGACCGTCGCCGAGGGGAGGAGGGTGAGGGCGGCCGGGATGACCGCGGTGACGGCGGTTGCGGCCGGCGGCATGTGGAAGGTGGGGTGCAACTTGGACAGCCGCTTGGCACCGACGATGACCCCGTCACGGGCGTAGGAGTAGACCAGCCGGGTCGCCGCGGCCTGGATCGCCAGGGTGCACGAGACGAAACCGACGACGATCAGCGCCAGCGCGAATTTGCTGCCGACGGTGCCCAGCGAGTCGGCCAGCACCTCACCGAGCGGGTCGGCGGACTTGCCGCTGATGACCGCGCCGAAGTCCGGCACCGCCAGGATGAGGCCCAGAGTGAGGATCACGGTCGCGACGGCGCCCACGCCCAGGGTCATACCCATCGCACGCGGCACCTTGCGCGAGGGGTCCTTGACCTCCTCGGCGATGTCACCGCATGCCTCGAAGCCGTAGAAGATCCAGACCGCGAAGAGGCACGAGGCCAGGAAGGCACCCAGGTAGCCGCCGTTGGCACCCGCGCCGGAGGTGTGCAGCACCACGGTCACGTCCTGCTTGTGGTGGAAGATCAGCAGGTAGACGCCCAGCACCACAGTGCCCAGAACTTCGGCCAGCACGCCGATGTTGGCGACGAAGGCCAGCCGCCGTACGCCGAGCAGGTTCACCGCGGCGCACAGCAGGATGACCACGACCGCGGTCGCGATGGTACTGGCGTCGGTGACCGCGTAGCCGAAGAGCGGGCCCGCGTACTTGGCGATCGGGTACGCCACCGATGTGATGGTCACCAGCAGCGCCCATGTGTACATCCACCCGGACATCCAGGCGTACTTGGGGCCGACCAGTCGCTTGGCCCACTGATAGATGCCGCCCGCGAGCGGATACTGCGAGGCGACCTCGGCGAAGGTCAGCAGCACCAGGCCCTGGCCGATCAGGACGAGCGGGATCGTCCAGAAGAACGAGGGACCGCCGGTGGCCAGTCCGTAGTCGAAGACTGAGTACACACCCACCAACGGAGAGAGGTAGGTAAATCCGACCGCGAAGTTCGACCATAGGCCGAGCGCACGGGTCAGCTTCTGGGTGTAGCCGAGCGCGGCCAGTTGGGCGGCATCCGCCTCGTCCTGGACGTCCGGGGCGTTCTCGACATGTTGCGCTTTGGGCGGGGAGAGCGACATCAGGGGCCTCTCGCAGGGCACAGGGGAACGTGTGCACGGGTGGCGTAAAGATATGAATCCATAGGTCATATGGCAATGCTTGGCCGCCTGTGAAATCGTTCTGTGATGAGATGAGCCGCCGGATGAGCCGCCGGATGCCCACGCGGCACCGATCGGAAGGACGACAGAACAGACGTGAACCGACTCTCCAGTGCTGCCCGCCGTGCCATCTTCGCTCCGCTCGACACGGAAGCGAGGGTCGAGGCCGTCGTTCGGCGACTGGGTGACGCGATCAGCTTGGGCCTGCTGACGGACGGCGAGCAGCTGCCCGGTGAGAGCGACCTCGCCGAGCGGCTCGGCGTCTCCACCGTGAGTCTGCGCGAGGCACTGATGGCCCTGCGGCAGCAGGGCCTCGTCACCACAAGGCGGGGCCGGGGCGGCGGGACCTTCGTCCGCGCGCCTGTCGAGAATCTGCACGACCGCCTGCGGCAGCGGCTGCAAGCCCACACCACGGAGGAGCTGCGCGACCTCAGTGACCACTATGCCGCCGTCGCCGGAGGCACCGCCCGGCTCGCCGCCGACCGCGCGGACAAGCATGACCTGGAAGCGCCCAGCCGTTCCCTGCGGGACTTCGCCGACGCCGTCGACTCCGCCGCGCGAGGCCGCATCGACGGCCGCTTCCATGTGGAGATCGCCGCCGCTGCCCAGTCCTCCCGGCTGACCCGCGAGGAGATTCGTTTCCAGACCGAAATCGGCCCGCTACTGTGTCTGCCATTCAGCCAGGCGAAAATCCACAGGACCGCCGACGCGCAGCACCGGGCTCTTTTCGACGCCATCAAGGCCGGTGACGGACTGCAGGCTCGTACGCTGGCCGAGGAGCACGTTCGCGACGCGGTGCGGCACCTCATAGAACTGCGACTGGACGAGACATGGCAAGCAGACTGAGCAGCGACACCGTCGCCGAGGCGGTCGTCCGTGTCAGCGGCATGCTGGAGCATGTCTTCACCAGCATCCAGCAGACCTGCGAACAGACCGCCACCCTGCTGGCGCACATCAGTGGGCAGGGGCGGCGCCCCACCTCGGCCGACCTGGCCCAGCTCCAGCCGCTGCTGCGCGAACAGCTCTCCCGCGAGGCCGAGCTGATCTCCGGCACCGGCTTCATCGCCGAACCTGGCCTGCTCAGCGACGTACCCGCCTGGCTGGAATGGTGGCAGACCCGGGCTGATGGCGAGGTCCAGCCCATGCTGCTGGACCTGGACCCGGACACCTCCGCGTTCTCGGACTACACCTCCTGGGACTGGTTCGCCCTGCCCCGCACCACTGGGCAGCGCGCCGTGTCGGGCCCGTACGTCGACTATCTGTGCTCCGACGAGTACAGCCTCACCCTTGCGGCACCGGTGGTCGTGGACGGCGCGTTCGCGGGTGTGGCCGCCGCCGACGTGTACCTGCGCCACTTCGAAGCCGGTGTCGGCCCCGCGCTGCGCCGCATCGAGGGCCCCGCCTTCCTGGTCAATCCGCGCGGACGGGTCACCGCTTCCAATACCGCGACCCAGCTGGCGGGCTCCCTGGTCAGGGACCTCGACGCCGCTGCCGCGCGGGGCGAGGTGGTACTGCACCCCTGCGAGGCGATCCCGCTGGTGCTCGTCACGGCGGCGCGAGCATCAAGCGTCCAGTGACGTCATGACGTGCTTGATGCGGGTGTAGTCCTCGAAGCCGTACGCGGACAGATCCTTGCCGTAGCCGGATTTCTTGAAGCCACCGTGCGGCATCTCCGCGACCAGCGGGATGTGGGTGTTGATCCACACGCAGCCGAAGTCCAGCTTCTTGGACATGCGCATCGCGCGTGCGTGGTCCTTCGTCCACACCGAGGAGGCCAGGGCGTAGTCGACGCCGTTGGCGTATTCCAGGGCCTGCGCCTCGTCGCGGAAGGACTGGACGGTGATGACCGGGCCGAAGACCTCGTTCTGGATGATCTCGTCGTCCTGTTTGAGGCCGGAGACGACGGTGGGGGCGTAGAAGTAGCCCTTGTCGCCGACACGGTGGCCGCCTGTCTCGATCCTGGCGTGGGCGGGCAGCCGCTCGACGAAGCCGGAGACCTGCGTGAGCTGGTTGGCGTTGTTGAGCGGTCCGTACAGCACGCCCGGGTCGTCGGGCCGGCCGGTCTTCGTGCCGGCTGCGGCCCGCGCCAGTGCCGTCACGAACTCGTCGTGGACCGACTCCTGTACGAGGACGCGGGTAGCGGCCGTACAGTCCTGGCCGGCGTTGAAGAAGCCGGCCACCGAGATGCCCTCTGCGGCCTGGGCGATGGCCGCACTGTCGAGGTCTTCGAAGACGACCACCGGCGCCTTGCCGCCCAACTCCAGGTGGACGCGCTTGACGTCCTTGGCCGCGGACGCGGCGACCTGCGTGCCGGCCCGTACGGAGCCGGTGATCGAGGCCATCGCCGGGGTGGGGTGTTCGACCATCAGGCGGCCGGTGTCACGGTCGCCGCAGACGACGTTGAAGACACCCTTGGGCAGGATGGACCCGACGATCGCGGCCATCAGCAGGGTGGAGGCCGGGGTGGTGTCCGACGGCTTCAGGACCACGGTGTTGCCCGCGGCCAGCGCCGGGGCGAACTTCCAGACCGCCATCAGCATCGGGTAGTTCCACGGTGCGACCTGCGCGCAGACCCCGACGGGCTCACGCCGGACGATGGAGGTCATGCCCTCCATGTACTCACCGGCCGAGCGGCCCTCCAGCAGTCGGGCGGCGCCCGCGAAGAAGCGGATCTGGTCCACCATCGGGGGCACCTCCTCGCTCGCCGTCAGCCCCAGCGGCTTGCCGGTGTTCTCGGACTCTACGGCGACGAGTTCCCCGGCCCGCGCCTCGAAAGCGTCCGCGATCTTCAGCAGCAGGCGCTGTCGCTCGGCCGGAGTGGTGTCACGCCACGCCGGGAACGCGGCAGCGGCCGCGCCCATGGCGGCGTCGACGTCCGCCTGGCCGGACAGCGGCGACGTCGCATAGGACTCGCCGGTCACCGGGTTGACGATCTCGATGGTCCGCCCGTCGGCGGCGTCCCGGAACTCCCCGCCGATGTAGTTGCGCAGCGTGCGCAGAGCGGTCGTCACTGGCTCTCCAGTTGACACATAGGTGGTCCCTCAGGGTGTGTGTTTCTTCGGATCCGGCGTGTGTTCATTCAGATCCGGCTGCCGGAGGCCGTGTCGGACGACAGCCGCTGGGCCAGGTAGACGGGGATGACGGACAGCAGCACCAGCACGGCGGCGACGACGTTGACCACCGGGGCCTGCTGCAGCCGGGCCATGTTGGAGAAGATCCAGACCGGGAGGGTCTGGACACCGGGCCCGGCGGTGAACGTGGTGACCACGATCTCGTCGAAGGAGAGCGCGAAGGCGAGCAGCCCGCCCGCCACCAGAGCGGAGCGCACCAGGGGGAAGGTGATGTCGCGGAACGTCTGGAAGGTGTCCGCGCCCAGGTCCGCGGCGGCTTCCTCGTACGAGCCGGACATCCGGCGCAGCCGCGCGACGACGTTGTTGAAGACCACGACGACGCAGAAGGTGGCGTGGCCGACGATGACGGTGAAGAGGCCGAGGCCCACGCCGAGCGGTTCCAGGACCGCGCGGAAGGCGGTGTTGAGGGCGACGCCTGTGACGATGCCGGGCAGCGCGATCGGCAGCACCACGACGAAGGAGATGCTCTCCCGGCCGAAGAACCGGTAACGCTGTACGGCGAACGCGATCAGCGTGCCCAGCACCAGCGCGATCGCGGTGGCGCCGAGGCCGGCCTTGACCGACGTCCACAGGGCGTCCCGTGCGCCGGAACTGTGCCAGGCGTCGCCCCACCAGCGCAGGGTGAAGCCGGAGGGCGGCCAGCCGAAGGTCTTGTCCACGTTGAACGAGTTGGCCAGGACCAGCAGCAGCGGAACGTAGATGATCGCGAAGCCGATGGCCGCGACCGCACGCAGGGCTGTGCGTGCGGGACGGGAGAGTTGCATGCTTTCCTCGGGGCTTTCCTCAGGGTCTTCACAGCGCGGCCAGCGCACCGCTGCGGCGCACTGCGAGCAGGTAGAGCACGATGACGACCACGGGTACGGTGCCGAGCGCGGCGGCCAGCGGCAGGTCGAGCGTGATGTTGGAGTAGACCAGGTTGCCGATGAGCTGGGTCTTGCCGCCGACGATCTGCACGGCGATGTAGTCGCCGAGGCTGAGCGAGAAGGTGAAGACGGACCCTGCGGCGATCGACGGCAACACCATCGGTACCACCACCGACCGGAAGGTACGCCAGGTGCGGGCACCCAGGTCCGCGGAGGCGTCCAGGAGGTTGGCGGGGAGTTGCTCCAGCGCCGCGTGGATCGGCAGGATCATGTAGGGCAGCCAGAGGTAGGACAGCACCATGATCACCGCGGGCAGCCCGTATCCCGGACCGTGGGCGCCGAAGGGTCTCAGCGCCCAGTCCAGCAGCCCGCCCTCGGACAGGATGATCCGCCAGGCGTACGCCTTGACCAGGTAGCTCGCCCACAGTGGGGTGAGCACCGCGACCACCAGCAGGGGGCGGTACTTGGGCTTGGCGACCCGGGCGGTGTAGAAGGCGACGGGGAAGGCGATCAGAACGTCGATGACGGTGACAGCGAGGGCGACGCCGATACTGCGCAACGCCACGTCGCGGTAGACGTCGGTGGTGAAGAGCGCCTCGAAGTTGTCCGTTGTCCAAGTCCTGACCACGTCCGAGGTGAACGGGTCGGTGGTCCAGAAGGCGGACATGAACAGGGCTGCCAGCGATCCCAGGTAGGCGACGACGAGCCAGATCATCGGCGCGGTCAGCAGCAGGGACAGCCGCAGCCGCGGGTGACGGTGCAGGGTCCCGGCGAGCCGCCGGCCCGGCCCCGGTGTGATGCCGTGGTCCGGAGCGGCTGCGGGCGCGGTGTCGGTCATGGGGATCCTTCAGCCCTTGATCTGGGTCCAGGCCTGGACCCACTTGGCGTAGGGCACGCACGTGACGTCTGTGCGGCCGTCGAGGCACTGCTGGATCGGGGTGGTCCAGAAGTGGACCTGCTTCCAGTACGTCTCGTCGGCGGCGTGGTACGTGGTGCAGAAGCTCTTGTCCGACGTCAGGGCGCAGGACTTGGAGTTGGCGGGAGCCTCGCCGAACCACTCGGCGACCTCGGCGTTGACCTTCGGGGAGACGATCCAGTTCATCCACTGGTAGGCGCAGTCGGGGTGCTTGGCCTTGGCGGAGATCATCCAGGTGTCGGACCAGCCGGTCGCGCCCTCGCTCGGCAGGATGGCCTTGACCTTGGCCTTCTCGGACTGGGCAAGGTTGGCGATGACCTGCCACGTGGTGCCGACCACCGAGTCGCCGCTCTTGAAGGCGGAGATCTCCTTGAGGTAGTCGCTCCAGTACTCGCTGACGTTGGCGTTCTGTTCCTTCAGCAGGGCCACGGCCGCGTCGAACTGCTTCTGGTCGAGTGCGTACGGGTTCTTGATCCCCAGCGAGGGCTTGGTCTTGCTCAGGTACAGGGCGGCGTCGGCGATGTAGATCGCCGAATCGTACGCGGTGACGTGGCCCTTGTACGCGGAGGACTTGTCGAACACGGCGGACCAGGAGGTGGGGGCCGGGGACACCTTGTCGGTGCGGTACATCAGCAGGTTGGCGCCCCTGCCGTGCGGGATGCCGTAGGCGACGCCGCCCACGGAGTTCCACTTCTGCTCCTTCAGGCCAGCGAAGACGTCCTTGTAATTGGGGACGAGCGCGGTGTTGACCGGAGCGGCGTCACCGGAGGCGATCAGGCGCAGCGAGGCGTCGCCGGAGGCGGAGACGGCGTCGTACTGGCCGGTCTTCATCAGGCTGACCATCTCGTCGGAGGTTCCGGCGGTCTTGGTGTTGACCTTGCAGCCGGTCTGCTTCTCGAAGGGGTGGACCCAGTCGACGGACTTGTCGTTGGATCCGTCCTCGGCGTAGCCGGCCCAGGCGATCAGGTTGACCTCGCCCTCCCCCTTGCCGAGGGTCTTCTGTGCGGTCAGATCGGGCGGCGTGAACGTGCCGTCGCTGTTCGTGGACGTCGAAGAGCCGCCGCAGGCAGTGGCCAGGGCGAGGGCGCCGAGGGCGGCGGTACAGCCGAGGGTACGTATCAGTCGCACGATGTCTCCGTGGTGGGCGCGGGAACGAGGGAAGGCGTACAGAAGTGCGGGGACCGGTGGTTCACTGCGGGTCCGCGACGCGGAAGTTGTGACGCTCGTGCCACTGCAGGCGGACCCGGGTGCCTCGGTAGGCGGCGACCTCGTCGGAGGAGGTCTCCTTGTTCTGCTGCAGGGCGGTGAGCCGGCCGCCGGCGTCGAGGTCGACGATGAAGCGGGTCGCATCGCCGAGATAGACGACCTCGGCGACCCGGCCGACGGCGCTGGTGTGCCCGTCCTCGGCCTTGCCCAGGGCGTCCGGGCTGTCCAGGAGGTGGATCTTCTCGGGGCGGACGCTGTAGGTGCCGGCCGCGCCGACCACCTTCTGAGCCGCCTCGCCGGTCAGCAGGTTCGACGTGCCGACAAAGCCCGCGACGAAGGCGGTGGCGGGGCGTTCGTACACCTCGGCGGGGGTGCCGACCTGCTCGATCCGGCCCTGGTTGAACACCGCGATCCGGTCGCTCATGGTCAGCGCCTCGTCCTGGTCGTGGGTGACGAAGACGAAGGTGATGCCGACCTCGCGCTGCAACGCCTTGAGCTCGACCTGCATCTCCTCGCGGAGTTTGAGGTCCAGGGCGCCCAGCGGCTCGTCGAGCAGCAGCACCTTGGGGCGGTTGACCAGCGCACGGGCGAGCGCGACGCGTTGCCGCTGGCCGCCTGACAGCTGGGACGGGCGGCGCTTGCCGAAGCCTTCGAGCCGTACGTTCGCCAGTGCCTCACGGGCGCGTTCCAGACGTTGCGCCTTGGGTACCTTGCGAATTTTGAGTCCGTACGCGACGTTCTGTTCCAGCGTCATGTGCGGGAAGAGAGCGTAGTCCTGGAAAACGGTATTGACGTCCCGCTCGAACGGCGCGAGGCGGGTGACGTCCCTGCCCGCCAGCTCGACGGTTCCGCTGGTGCTGGGCTCGAATCCGGCGATCATGCGCAGGACGGTGGTCTTGCCGGAGCCCGAGGGACCCAGCATGGAGAAGAACTCTCCGTCGCGGATCTCCAGGTCCACCCCACAGACCGCTTCCACCTGGCCGAACGACTTGCGCAAGCTCTGCAGCCGGATGGCTGTTCCTTCCCCGGGCATGGGCGGAACCTTTCTGGTCTGACGGGCGCTGCATGTCGGAGAAACATATGAACTTATATTTCAAGGGTCAAGGCTGGCTGTGTTAAAGACTTCACCAAGCACAGGAGCCCCTTGGGGAAAGCCGGTCGGGGGGACCAACTGCCCGACGACCCGGGCCCGGCGGCCCTCAACATCCGGATCAGTCAGGCCGAGACCGGCCAACTGATCAACGCCACCGCCCTGACCATGATCTGCGTGTTCACAGCCTTCGTCTTCGGCGACCAGCGGGTCATCGCCGAGCACGGCGTGGGACCGGCCGCAGCAGTCGCGATCGACGCATTCGTCCTGCGCACCGGGCTGGTGCCGTCACTGATACACCTGCTGGGACGGGCGATCCGGTGGCTGCCCGACTGGCTGGAGCGGATCCTGCCGCACGTGTCCATCGAGTGCGCACTTCCGGCAAACCCGCCCCCATCGCCCCTGGGCCCGCAGAGGACCGCTCGGGCGGAGCGGACGGCAGGTCCTCACCACACGGGTGTGGCGACGACCGCGAGCCGACCGGCCGTGGTGGTGCCGCCGTCTTGGCCAGAGCCGCCGCTACGACAGGACAGCACGTCGCGTGCTCACAGTCGCTCGCTGTGCATACCTCGGGCCTTGCCCCTTGATCTTGGACACACGAGACACTGGATCCTGAGGATCTGAGAACGCACATCTCGTGGTCATGAAGCACTACCCGCCGGAGTTCAAGGCGGACGCAGTCGCGCTGTACCGGTCCCGGCCCGGAGCGACGATCAGGCAGGTCGCCGCTGATCTGGGAGTCAACCCGGAGACGCTGCGCAACTGGGTTCGGGCGGCCGGGGCGAACCGGCCCCGGGGGCGCCGGGCGGAGATACCCGCGGAGCCGCCCACGCCGCTGCAGGCGGAGAACGCGGCCCTGCGCAAGAAGGTCCGCGAGTTGGAGGAGGAACGCGAGATCCTGCGGAAGGCGGCGAAGTATTTCGCCGGGGAGACGCGCTGGTGAACCGCTTCCAGTTCGTCGCCGACCATCAGCGCCGCTTCGGCGTGAAGCGGCTGTGCACCATCCTCAACGTCGCCCGTTCGAGCTTCTACTACTGGCGCAACGCCGCGGCCGCGAGGGCGGCTCGCCGGGCAGCCGACGCCCAACTCGCCGCGCGGATACGCACGGTCCACCACAGCTCGGACGGCACCTACGGCGTTCCGAGGATCACCGCGAGCTCCGCGAGGGCGGCGAGCGGATCAATCACAAGCGTGTCGCCCGCGTCATGCAGGCCATCGGAATCGCCGGACTGCGGCTGCGCAGGAAGCACCGCACCACCATCGCGGACCCTGCCGCCGCGAAGGCAGCCGACCTCATCGGCCGTGACTTCACCGCCACGGCGGTGAACACGAAGTACGTCGGCGACATCACTTATCTTCCGCTGGCCGGCGGGAAGTTCCTGTATCTGGCCACGGTCATCGACCTCGCCTCCCGGCGCCTGGCCGGCTGGGCGATCGCCGGCCATATGCGCGCCGACCTGGTCACCGCGGCACTGGCCGCCGCCGAGCGGTGCCGCGACAGCCTCACCGGCGCCGTCATGCACACCGACCACGGAGCCCAGTACACGAGCTGGGCGTTCGCCGACGCCTGCCACCGTGCCGGCGTGATCCACAGCATGAGCGCCGTCGGCAGCTCGGCGGACAACGCGCTCGCCGAATCCTTCAACGCCACCTGCAAGCGAGAAACGCTCCAGGGCCGCGGTGCCTGGGCCGACGAGCGCGAAGCCCGCCTCGACCTGTTCCGCTGGCTGCACCGCTACAACACCCGACGCCGCCACTCAAGCCTCGGACAACGCAGCCCCATCGCCTACGAGACAGCACTCGAAACAACATCAACTACCCTGGTCCCAGCCGCATAGCCCGTGTCCAGGATTCCGGGTCAAGGCCCTGGCCCGGCGACACCGTCGGTACAGACACGGCTACGTCGTCCCGGCCCCTGTCCGGCCCCTGAATCTTGGTATCGAGCCTCAGGGCAGTCGCCCGGACTGTGAGCGATAACCTCGATCGCCTACTCCGCCGCAGGTCCGAGGGTCTGGACCTCCCCCGAGCGCCGCCGGACTCCAAACCCGCGACCAGCGGATTCAGTCCGTTCAGGCAAAGTTGACGCGCCAACACCCATAAATGAACGTTTCCGCAGGTCAGCGACTCAGCGCACCTTCGGTGCGCGCCGGGGGACCTGCAAATCGAAGGCGACAGCCCTACTTGGACCTTGGACGCGATCTATTTGCGCGTCAGAGACCTGCGCAGGTGGGGCGGGTGGGACTCGAACCCACGGCCGACGGATTATGAGTCCATTGGGGATCTTGGCGGCCCTTGCCGGTCAGTGCCGATTCACGCCGTCCTTGCAGGTCAGGCGTGCCGATCTATGTCAGCCCTGTGCAGTGCTTGCCGGTCTGTTCCTGTCCTTGCGGCCCCTCAATGGCCCCTGGGAGTCGATGAGTTGGACGCTCACCACAGCAGCAGTCGCGTCCGCACAGTTCAGCCGAGGAGATAGAACCCTCGCACAGCGGATTTCCCTACCGACGCAAGTATGTCTTGCACTCCCGACTGGTCGCTCCAGCGTCGAGGTCAGCAACCAGCTGCAAAGGAGGTCACGGTCGGACGGTCCGTTACTCCCTGTGTGTGGTAGCCGACGCGACGTACTCGTCAGCAACCTTCGAGGCCCCCGCGCTCCAGGTGCCCAGTCCGAGCGTCAGCCGAGCAGCCGCGACCACCGCCCCGATCCGACTGGACGGCGACCGCTCCCGCCGCCGAACCATCACCGTTCCACCCGGCTGATCATCCGGGGCTCGGGCGAACTCCCTGTCCCCGCAATGCGGGAAACGTGACCTGGAGTTGGCCGCCTGAGCGTCTTCCCCTCGGCCGGCTTCCGCCCGGGCCTAGTGGATCACCGGGGGCCAACGCGACAACGTCAAGCCGCCGTTGAGCGCGTTCCACAACTTCGCCAACGGATGCGACACCAACAGCCCGCCGGACAGCCCGGACGCGGATGGCCCGGACGAGACTCGCTACAAGCAGTACTGGTGGCGCGGGTCGAAGGTGACCTGGAAGTCCAACCGGCCCCACGACTGCGGGAACGAGAACATCAAGTACCAGACGCTCATCAGCGAGCCCCGACGCGGCTGCCGCCTCCAACACGGCGCCCCCGCATGCTCCACCACCGGACTGCCGCAACGGCATGGGCCTCACCGTCGCGCCCATGCCCTGCGTAAGGGCCCGTCAGGGTAAGGGGCCTGCCACTGATCCAGATGTGTACTTTAGTAGCTGATGAGGCGACATATGGCCAAATGGAGCTTTACTCACAGTTTGTGACTGTGTTTCAGTTCGGGCCCGTCTCCGTAACGCACCGCCAGGAGGGCCGAACATGACCGAACCGATTCCCCCAACACACTGGCGTCCACAACTGGAGCCCTCGGCCTCTGAGGTACCGGACACCGATCACGATTTCCCGCCTCGACCCGAGGTCGTCCGGGTGTCCGAAGCCGAGCTGGCCCAGCGAGCCGACGCCCCGTCCGAACATGACGGTTACCGTCCCGACAGCGCGCCACTGCGACCGGTGCCGCAGCTGCTGCGGCCGGAGGCCGCCAGGGCACCCCTGTGGCGCCGCGCCCCCGGGACGCAGGACGAGGTGGGTGAACCGTCCACGGTCTTCCCGCCGGACGACCGCACCGTCATCTACGACACGTCGTACCCGTGGCGGACCTGCGGCCGCGTCGCCACTCCGGGCGGCTCGGCCTCGGGCGTCATGGTGGGGCGCCGTCACCTGATCACCGCCAGCCACGCCATTCCCTGGCTGGCCGGGGGCGGGTCTGACTGGCTCACCTTCACGCCGATGCAGTACGACACGAGCACTCCCTACGGATCCGCCTACGCCACACGCATCTACGTCTGGCAGAGCGTGAACGGATCGGACGGGATCCAGTCCAACGAGGCTGCGTTCGACTACGCGGTTTGCGTGTTGAGCAGCAACCTGGGCGATAGCACCGGCTGGATGGGCTCACGCGAGTACTCCGCCAGCTGGAACGGACAGGCTTACTGGGCGCATATCGGCTACCCAGGAGACATCGGTGCGAGCCTGCGACCGGTTTACACGACGAACGGCATCATGGACAGCACGGTGAGCGAAACCTTCGGGGGCCGCAACGCGCTGCGGATCATGCACCGCAACGACATCAAGCCCGGCCAGTCGGGCGGTCCGTACTTCGGCTGGTGGCCGGGAGAGAGCTTCCCGCGAGTGATCGCGGAGCAGAGCGCGGAAAACTGGGGCTTGGCCGGAGGCCCGAACGCCGCCGGTGGCGGGCGGTCACTGCCGGACCTGATCTCGTACGCGATCTCGACCGAACCCTGACCCGCGCCGGCGCCGCCTGTGGGCATCAGCCGCCCGTACCGGTCGGCTCGCCTTTGTCGTCCCGCTGACCTGCGGGGCGACGCCACAAGGGCCGCCGCTCCCCCTCCGGAGGGAGTGGTGCCGGCGCCGTCCGTGGAGGGTGGTTCTGGTCGGGACCCGGATGACCCTCGTGGCCAACGGGACCTTCGGCACCCCGGGCGGGCTCCGCTTCCGCGACCTCGACCACCACAGGACGCGGGGGGGCCTCGGAACGGACTCGCGCCTCCCACTCTGCCGGGGGAATGGGATCGGACATCAACAACCTCCTGGCCAGATGAAAGTCCCATATCAAACACTACAGGAGGACAGGAGTGAGGGGGCCGACCAAGGGTCGGCCCCCTCACTGACGCACCCGTCACCCCGGCGGTTCGACGGCGAAGGTGCCCGGAGCAGGTCTGCTCTCGGCCATCGCCTCGCCCGAGGCCAGGCCGGCCCTCGCACGGACGGTGGCCCCCGGCACCGCGTCCGCCAGGAGCTGGCGTGGAACGGCCAGCAGCAGGCGCTGCCCTACGTTCCTCGACATCAGGTCGGCGTAGCCGACCACCGGCTCGGCGTCGAGTACGTCCACTTCCGCCCGGTCCCAGTCCGCCAGCCGCGGATGGGGCCCTTTCCTGACCAGCCTCACGGTCAGATCAGTGCGGTTGTCGATCGCCTGCACCATGGCCGGGGGTCACCGGTGGTACGGGCCGTCATGACGGGGCGTGCCCTGCGCGGCGGCCGCCTTGGCGAGGGGCTGCGAGCCGCCCGTCGTACCTCTGAGCTCGGCCAGGCCTTGCTCAAGGAACACCTCGGGGCCCGCCCAGGGCACCACGGTCTCCTCCAGAGCGGTGAGCCGCTCCTGGAGCTCGTGGATCGCGTTGACCAGCCCGGGTACGGACTCCGTCTCGCGCCCGCGTCCGACCATGGCACGGACCGGCGCGCGGACAGCGCCCGCCGCCGAGACCGACACCGTGGCGGTCATCGTGGGAGCGGGTGCCGAGATGTCCGTGACGGAGACACCGGTCGCGGCACCGGCGTACGACGCGGAACTGGGTTTGCTCGACGGACTGAACGAGCTGTTGCCGGTGCTCCCGGGGTAGGGGTCCCCGTCGTCGCCGCGGTTCGTCGCCCACTCCAGGTCGCGCCGGTTGTCCGCCTGGACCAGGCCCACCTTGTAGTGGTTCTCGTTCGTGTTGTCCGGCTGACTCTCGTCGACGTGCCAGAACAGCGCGCCGGCGGCGGGCAGCGATCTGTCGTACCCGGTCTGCTGGCGGTTCTCGACGAGGAAGTACTCGTTCCCCGGCAGGCCCTCTGTCCACAGCCGGAACACCTCGAAGCCGCTCTTGACGTCGGGGATGGACAGTGTCCCGTTGCTCGTGACGTTCACAGGCTTGGCCCAGCCCTGCTGGATCTTGCACCACGCCGACGGATGCGTCGGGATGTCACCACCGCCGCCCCATGAACCGCCGCCCATCAGGCACCAGTTGCCGACACCTTCCGACGACCAGTCGACGTCGTACAGGTCGGGGAAGCCGAACAGCAGGTGTCCCAACTCGTGTGCACAGACCCCGATTTTGGCGTCCTCGGGAATCGTGAGGTAACCGAAGATCCGGGCGCCGTCGGCGTTGTACGCGCTCGGAAGGACCCACTTGTGCGACCAGATGTCGCCTCGGTTACCGGTGGCTTCGCCCCCCGGACCGGAGTGCAGGACCATGAAGGCGTCGACCATGCCGTTGCCGTCGTTGTCGTACGGCGCGTAGTTGATCAGCGGGTCGGCGCCGACGGCGGCGTCCCGGGCCATGATCTGCGCCCGCGCCTCCCCTGTCGGGCGGCCGATGCCGTAGTTGTTGTTGGCATACCAGGAGAGCTTCTGCGGCAGCCGGACCGGACCGATGACCTCGCCGACGATGTCCACGAGGCCGTGCGTCACCTCGCGGTAGTAGTCGCGAACGCTGCCGTTCGGGAGCTCACCGAGGGAGAAGAACAGTTTCTCGAAGTGCTCCTTGTCCTGGGTCATCGGCTTGTCCTCGAAGTCCGCCAGGACGACGACGACCCGTATCGCGCCGGTCAGCGGGGCGCGGGAGGCGGCCGCGGTGCGGATGGCCTCATGCGGTGTGCCCAGCGGGAACTCGTCGGCCGGGATGATGGTGCCATCGTCGAAGCCGAGTCGGCGCGGAGTGCCACCGAGCCGGAACGTACTGGCCACGTCCGATTCACCTCGCACCCGCTCCAGTTCCTCCAGCATCCTGCCGCGCAGTTCCGGACTGGGCGCGATGGCGCAGAACTCCGACCAGACGGCGACAGCGGAATCCCGCGCCGCAGAGAGATCAACCATGCCAAACCCTCCTAAAAGAGATGCTCGTTTTCCCCTGAGCCAGTGACGCACGCGGGTACGAGGCTCGCCACACGATCAGCTGCGGATGCGGACCTGGACGGTCGTTGGCCGAGATGGCTTGTCATCGGCGCTTACGCCGGGCAGCGCCGGGCGGGAGTGGCATGCGCGCGGGCACTCGGTGCCGGTCGGGCCGGGTGCCTGCCGCTCGGGATTGGGCTGATCGGGTGAATGGAATCCGTGTCGCCCGCGGAAATACGGCCGCCGGGGAGATCGGCCGCCGTTGATGGGACAGGAAACGCCCCGTCGCTGCGAGCAATTGATGTATTGACGTGAGGAGCGGAAGCAATGCCAGGTAGTGAGGAATCCAACGAGTTCACGGTGACCGTGAGCCCGACCGCCGATTTCGGCGCATCGCCAGACGGCCCCAAGAACCGGAAGTCGCTGAGCGTGGTGCACCGTCCCGGGCTGAGTGGAGCGGAGCAGGCCCTCAGCTGGTTCGAGCAGACCACGGGGGCGAAAACCCGAGGTCCTGCCGTACGACCGCAGAGCGAGGAGAGCGACTGATGCTCAAATTCATCAACCAGTACCCGCAAAAACTCGCCGTGACCATTATGTGGTACACCCCCAACTGCGTTGACGGGGGAAACTGGACGAAGAAAGGCTGGTGGAATCTGACTCCGGGGCAGAGCGCCATCGTCCACGGCGGTGATCTGTCGGACGTCAATCGCTACTGGTGCTACTTCGCACACGCCGAAGACGGCGCGTTCTGGGCCGGCGACGTCGCCCGGCAGGCCCCGCCTCGCGCGTTCGACTGGTGCGAGTGGACGGGCAGCACGGATTCCACTCAGATCGGCTACCGCATTCAGGACGTCGGAGACCACGACGACCTGAACATCACGCTGACTTCCTGAATGGTCGGCTCGGCCCGGATCCGGTGACGGGCCGACCCGGTCGGGATCGGCGCCGGCTCTGCCAGGGTGTCGTCAGGTCAGAACCCCTTGGTGGCGAAGTCCGCCGGATGGCTCCGCCCACCGCAGGTTGCTTTCGCAGCCGGCCCAGAGGCCCCGCCGCGGCCGGGGGGGGGTGCGGTCGCTGACCGTACGGGGCGGCCGGGCCACGGCGCTGCGAGCTCGACCCCGACGGCCTGAACCGATGGGATTGACCGACTCAGCCGCGGCACAAGCCGCACAGTCGCACTGGTCCGGCTTGTCCATCGGTAGATTCCTGGGCCCGTGGCCGCCGGTGTGCCGGCCCTTCCGGACCGCTCCCGATCGTACGAACATCGCTCCAGCGGGCGGGACCTGACCCTGAATGGCGACGTTCCGGATCACGTGAAATCCTGAGAAAGGCCATGGAGGAGTCCCATCGCGGGAACGACGCTGAAATTCGCAACGGAGATGATCCCGATGCCGAACGTCGAGCCGAAAGCTGCCCATGGAATGCTGGTGCTGGGTGAGGAGAAGGTCTATCTGTCCCACCTGCCCATGTTCATGGACCCCCACGCCGTTCAGTACATTCTCGAAGTCACTCTGAACAGCGCGACATCTGATGCGCTGCAGATCTATACTAAAGACCGCCGGACGACGGGGGCAGCCGTCTACACGCTGGACCCCGAGCCGTTCCGCATCTCCGATCTCGTCGCCCTTGAGGGACAACAGCCCAAGCTCACCTCGTTCACCGGAACGTTGTTTCGAGGTCACTTCGAGCGGGGCGGCACTGAGATTCTCGACCCGGTGACCGTCGAGGTGCAACGCGTCATCCATTTCCGGCATTTCGACCATCACGCCTCCCGGCCCGCTGCTCTGAACTACCTGGCCTTCGGCAAGAGAAGTGAGCTCTTCCTCGCGCATTGGATCACCAAGGCACCGGACTTCGATCATCACATCGGGGTTCGGCAAGTCTCAGGTAGCGCGAGCACTGTGCTCACCGATGCCATCCTGCAGAAGGGCCCACGACTTGAGATCGCCGGAAGGGCAGATCGCCCGAACGACAGACTGCACGAGAGCGACCAAGTGACTGTGAAGTTCCTGGACGGCGGACCGGCCGACGTCGATCTCCAACTCGCGATCGGGCGGGAATTCTATGAAGAAGAAGGGGATCTGGCTACCGAGATGCACTCCCACTGACACGTGGGTGTCCCGCGGCTGGTCACCGTCCAGGGCTGACGCAAGGTCTGGGGTTGAGATGTTTCCGCAAGTGAGCGGTCCGTGACGTGGAAGACCGAAGCTCCGTTGAGCTGGGTGACCTCGCAAGTCGCCCTGTGCCCACGGAGCTTCGGTGAATCGTCAGTCTGCCACGTGTGTGCCCGTGAGGGAGTCGATGTCGCTCGCGTCGGAGTGGACGTCGCTGCTGCGGCGGCTGGCCGAGGTGAGAGACCCGCGTGATCCTCGGGGTCGGTGCTTCTCGCTGGTGTCGTTACTGCTGGTCACGCTGTGCGCGACGGCGGCTGGGTTCGGCTCGTACCGGGCGATGGCGCAGTGGGCGGCGGCGGCCGGGCCGGTGGAGTTGCTGCGGCTGGGGCTGCGTCCGTGCGCCCCCTTCCAGCTGGTGCGTACGCCGAGTGGGGACACGCTGCGACGGGTCTTGCTCGCTGGTGCGACCCGCGGATCTGGAGGTGCTGCTGCGGGTGCGCGGGCTTGACCTGGAGACGGTGGCGGTGGACGGAAGGTGCTTCGCGGGTCTGGGAGCAGCGGGTCGGTCGCGGTGACGGTGATCGGTGCGATGGCGCAGGGCGGGGCGCTGGTCGCGCAGCAGCGGGTGGCGGACAAGAGCAACGAGATCCCGGCGCTGGCGCCGTTGTTGTCGGTGCTTGACCTGTATGGGGTGGGGGTGACGGCGAAGGTGCTGGTGGAGGAGATGGGCGCGCACTTTGTGCTGGTGGTGAAGCGGAACCAGCCGGCGTTGCGGGAGGCGTGCCGGTTGATCCCGTGGAGCGAGGTGACGGCCCGGCACAAGGAGAGCGAGGTGGGTCATGGCCGGCTGGAGACGCGGGTAGTGCAGGCGGTGACGTGGACATCCCTGGCGTTTCCCCATGTCAAACAGGTTGCCCAGGTCACCCGGCACCGCACCGACCGGGCGACCGGCAAGCGGACGCGGGAGACGGTCTACCTGATCACCGACCTGTCGGCATGCGAGGCGCCCCCGGAGACGCTCGGGCGGTACGCGAGGGGCCATTGGGGCGTGGAGAACAAGATCCACTATGTGCGGGATGTGACGTTCGGCGAGGATGCCTCGCGCATCCGCAACGGCCACGGACCGCAGAATGCCTCGACGTTGCGATCGGTGGCCATGAACTACCTCCGCACCATGGGCAGTTCCATCGCGGACACCAAGCGCCCCGTCGCCCTGTCACCCCACAAGGCACCCCTGGACCTCTTCGGCGTACCCACCGACCTGCGGCTTTGTTGAGGAATTCGACTTTGCGTCAGCCCTGGGCCACCGTCCTCAGCGGACTGCCCACACCACCTGCTGACGCCCGACCCTCTCACCGGGAGCGGACATGAACCTCGATGACATCTCTCACTGCGAGATCCACCCCACCGTCGGCATCGCCAGGCTGGGCGACAGCCCCGACGGTGTCTTCATCGGCCCGGAGGCCCCCGACACGCCGCCGCGGCCGCCCGGCGGCTTCAAGGACACCGCCGGGCGAATCAAACGCCAGGCCGCCCGGTTCCGCCTGTACGCCTATGACCAGGCCGGTAGTGTCCTCGGGGAGCTCACTTCGGCCGACGCGCGCATCACCTGGACCGCCGAGCTGGCCAACGCCAAGGGCGAGTGGTTCAAGTTCGCCGGGCGCTTCCACGAGTCCGCCGCGAACGCCAACCGGCGTAACCGGCATATCGATCCCGCTGATCCCCCCGCTCGGGCGCGGCTGGTCATCCGGCCCGGCCCCCGCAGCGTGACCGGTCCGTCCCAGGACGGCACGGGTGCCCGGTTCGATTCCGGAACCTTCCTGGGCGCCCTGGTGCCGCTCGGTGAGCTGCGTACCGACGAGGCCGGCCGGCTACTCGTCCTCGGCGGCTTCGGAAAGTCCGCCTCGGTCAAGCCCGGCAACCCGATCATCGACTTCGCCAACAACGACTTCTGGTACGACGACATCTCTGACGGTCCGGTCAGCGCGACCGTACTACTGGGCCCGCAGGGTCGCCCAGTGCCGGTGACTCCCGCTTGGGTCGTGGCGGGCCCTCCCGATTACGCCCCCAACACAGCGAGCCTGATCACTCTGTATGACGTCGTCTTGGAGGCCGCCCGCGCCTCGGGCCGGCTCCCCGTACCGCCTGACGTCTCCTTCACCCGGGACATCTACCCGTTGCTCGCCCGGCCGGTCGGATTCGCATGGGTCAACGCCGTCGCGCGCATGAAGCACGGCGTCGAGCGGAACTTCCTCGCCGCTGACCGCCTTGCCCGGTTGTCCTCAAGCGCCAACGTCAACGCCCAGCACCGACAGGCCGTCTTCGACCGCTTGCGCACGCCGAAGCCTGGACTGCTGGACATAGGCCAGGCCAACAGCGGATTCATGCCCGTCCTTGCCGGCGACGGCGGCGATCGGGACGACGAGCAGCCGCAAACCTGGCTGGCACTGCTGCCTGGTCAGTACGAACGGATGCGGCGCTGGGCCGCCGGTGACTTCCTGGCCGACTGGCCAGGCGCGCCCGCCCCCGCGGTCCCACTCGAGGCCCTCGCGCCTGCGGACCAGCCGCGCACCCTGGTACGGGCTGCGTTGGAGGCCTGCAGCGGCGGGGGATTCTTCCCGGGCATCGAGATGACGTACATCGCTGACAACCCAGCCACCTGGGCCGCGCCCTTCCGGCTGCGCGAAGACCTGCTGGCCGGAGATATCACCAAGTACATGGCCCTGCCATGGCAGGCCGACTTCCACGCGTGCCACACCCACTGGTGGCCGGCTTCCCGCCCCGACGAAGTTCTTCCCGAGCCGCAGCACGATGCGCTCATCCAGGTAGCAGCCGAGGCTTTCCGGGAGTGGGACCGCGGCATCGGCGACGCTGACGAGATGGTCGCGAAGTGGAGCACTCTCGGGTTCGTCGTCCCCCGGCCCGGTCCGGACGGCCGCGAGATCCTGGTTGAGACGGAGCGGACCGCCCCCGAGCGCGAGTAGCCCGTGGCGAGGCAGGAGCGGTTGCGTTGAGCAGCGGCGCGTCGAACGGCGGCGCGAGCCTCTGTCGCTTCGACGTTCTGGTCGCCGGTGGCGGCCCCGCCGGCTGCGCGGCTGCGCTGAGCCTCGTCCGGGCCGGGGCGAGGGTCGTCATCGTCACCCCGGTGGTCTCACCCGGCTGGAGGGTCGGTGAGAGTCTTGCTCCTACCGCCCGCCCGCTGCTGGAACGGCTGGGACTGCTCGACCGTATCGCCGCTGATGGGCACGCGCCCTGTTACGGCAACCTGGCGGCCTGGGGCGGGGATGCGCTCACTGGTGTGGGCTATCAGTTCGGGCCGTACGGCGATGGCTGGCACCTGGACCGAGCCCGGTTCGATGCCGCCCTCCGCCAGGCAGCCCAGGCCGGTGGTGCCTGCTGGCACGCCGGGCGCGTCCGCAGCGTCCAACGGCACCAGGACCATTGGCGGGTCACCACGGGTGAGGGCGGTGTGCTGCAGGCCGGCTATCTCGTTGACGCCACTGGCCGGGCGGCGCGGCTGGCCCGCCGGGTCGGGGCGGTGCTGGTCCGCTCCGACCATCTGATCGCGGTCGCCGGGCTGTTGGGTCCGCCGAGGGAAGGGTCAGTGGAGCTGGAGCGAACTTCGCTGGTGGAGTCCACTCCCTGGGGCTGGTGGTACACCGCGCCCCTGCCCGGTGGTGAGCGGATCGTGATGGCCATGACCGATGCAGAACTCATCGCCGGCCTACACCTTCTCGATCCGGGCGTGTGGTGGACCCAAGTACAGCTCGCCGGTCATATCCGGGACCGCATCGCCCATGGGGAGGGGCCGCCCCAGTGGCTGCGGGTACTGACCGCCGGCTCCTCCTGCGCCAGCCCGGCAGCCGGCACAGGCTGGGCAGCTGTCGGTGACGCCGCCACCACGACCGACCCCCTCGCCTCCCGAGGGATCGTCACCGCCCTGGCCACCGGCTTGGCCGCGGCACAGGCGATCCTGTCCGACCGGGCCGGTGAGACCGATGCTCTGGACGCCTACGCTCGGCGCATCGCAGCCGTACACGCCCAGTATCTGAACGCACAGGCCGCCCAGTACCGACGCGAACAACGCTGGGATACCCCGTTCTGGCACCGCCGGCACTGAGACCACGCTTCGTGTCGATGGTGTCCTTCGGGTCGCGGCGTGTGAAGCCCTTCCGCCGCGGGCTGACGCCTGCGATGTCGGCCTCGCGCATCAGGCGCTCGACCTGCTTGCGGCCCACGCGCGTACCCTCGCGTCTGAGGGCGGCGTGCACGCGCGGCGAACCGTAATTGCCGCCGGACTCCGCGTGGGTCTCCTTGATCCGCTCGGTCAGTTCGACGTTGCGGCACCGTCGTTCGCACGGCTCCTTCTCCGCGCGGCGCCAGCGGTAGTAGGTGGAGGAGGCGATGTGGAGTTCCCTCAGGACGCACTCGATTCCCAGGTGGGGCCGGGTCGAGTTGCGCCGCGAAAAAAGCCGAGGCCGTCCGCAGTACGTCGTTGGCCCGCTTGAGCTGGGCGTTCTCCTTGCGCAGCGCCACCAGCTCGGCGCGTTCGTCGGTGGTGAGCCGGTCGTCGCACTCGCCGGCATCGGCCTCGGCCTGATGGATCCAGGCTGTGCTGCTGGCCTTCGGGGCTGACCCGCAGCTCGCGGATCCCGACGGTCGCACCCCTGGGGACATGGCCAGTCACTACGGCCACGACCTGGCGGTGAAGCTTCTGCAAGCCCACATCAGCGGGCGAGCCGCCAGTAACAGATGAGGGTGCAGGTGATGCTTGTCATGAGGCCCATCTGACCTGCTGTCACCTCTCCCTGCATCTCGGGGAATCTCAGCTCAGCCAAAGTCCGCCGGAAGCGCACTAAAGGCGCGCATTCCGGCATCTCTGATTCCGGAGCACACTGAGAGAACTCCCCTGGTGATGGCCTGTAGCGCCTACGGGCCATCACCAAGCAGCGCCCTTAATATGCGAGGGATGGAAGAAAATTCACCAAGTAGCACAAATCATACCCAGGGTGGCACAAAAATCTGGGTGGTGGTGGCCGGTATCAGCTTGGCTCTGGCGGCATCCCTCACTCTGGCCAACGCCTTGGGCGCAAAACCCGGCCGGGCAGCGACCCTCATCGGTGTCCTGGTCGGCCTGACCGGATTTCTGGGGTCCGTCACCCAGCTTCTGCGGGACAAACTGACCGAGGTGCCTCGGTGGCAGCGCGCCACGTACGCAGTCGTGATCGGTTGCGTCTTTGCCGGCGGGGTCGTGGTACTCCTGCGCTTCCAGGCCCCACCGCCCCCGCTGTACCGGCTGACCGGTCCTCAGGACGTGGCCGTAGTCGGCTTCAAGAACCGTGGCTCCGGGCAAGAGCAGCAGCTTTTGGACGATGTCTCCTCAACTTTTGCCCAGGCCCTGAGCAAGGCCCTTCCCCAGGGCACAGTCGTACACGACTACGCAACGCAGTACGAGCTTCCGCTGACCGAACTGCTCCACGGCGATCACCGCCGCCTCGACAGCCGCACCCGGAAGTTTGTCGGCCAGTCCAACGCCGCCATACTCGTCGGCGGCATCGTCACCCCCGGTTCCGGCGGGCAGATCAACGTGCACCCGGCGGTGTATGTCCGCGCCGACCAGGTGCCCGACGCCCCCGAACTCGCCGGCTGGTACACCAGTGCACCGGTCCCCGCGGACCAGAGCCTCGGCCTTGCCCACAGCCGGGGCGCCCTGGTGGCCGAGCTGGTACGGCAAGCCAGCGGTCTTGCCCAGTTCACCTCCGCCCTAGACGCCTGGCACTCAGGCCGTACCACCGAAGCCGTAGCCGGCTTCGCCCGGCTGCTATCTGGCAAAGGGACATCCGACCTGGACTCCGGCACCGGCTTCGTCACCTCGGACCTTGTCCACCTATTCCGGGGCCACGCCCTGGAACAGACCACTGTCAACGGGCAGGCGGCTTCGCGTTCCGTGCTGGAGGCCGCCGGCGCCGACTACCGGGCCATCCCGGCGGACTCTCCCATCCGACGCCGGGCACAGCTCAGCCTGGCCAGCAACGTTTATCTGCGTGCAGAGACAGCGACGGAATGCGCTCCCGGAGCCCTGCGTGACTCGGACATCGCTGGCGTCACCTCCACCCTCCGGCGGCTGATGTCCGACGCGAACTTCACCACCCTGGGCCGCCTCAAAGCCGCGGTCAACCTGGCCCAGGTGGAGTATTGCCGGATCAATGCGGGCCTCACCAGCGACGACGGCACCATCGACGCCCTTGTGCGGCGGGTCCGCGCCGCAGGGCCCGGCGTAGGCGTTCGCGAACTGAAGGCGCTGGCCGCCTCCATCGCCGCCCAGCGCGAGGCAGACCGAGGGCAGTTGGAGGCCGCGATCTCCGGCATCCGGCAGGCACTCGCGCTGGAGAGCCATTTCGTCCTGCGCGCCCAGTGGCTGGGATGGCTGGCCGCCTGGGCCTTCGCTCAGTGTCACCTGGTCACCGGAGACCAGGCCGCGCGAGATTCTCTCGACCAACTGCGTAACGCCTTCCGCACCGGTGCCGCGAGCCGACAGGACTACGAGGCGGGCCGCAAGTACCTCGACCAGCAAAGGAACCAGGCCCACACGCAGTGCGGGTCTGGGAGCCCACGGTGAGCACATGAAAGGAAACCCTCATGAAGCGTCGACAACTAGCCGGATGGCTGGTGCTGCTCTCCATCGCCGCCACTGGATGCGGCTCGGCGACCCAGGACGCCACACCTCCAACGAACACGACAACACTCAGAGCAGATGAGAACCGACAAGCCGCAGCCACACGCAAACCCAAGCCGCGCAAGGGCCCAAAATTGAAGGGGAAGTTCAGAAACCTCGCGGCAGGCGACGGCGACGCCCCCGAATGTAGGCGAGATCTGTCCTCTCTGCCTGCGGGGTTCGCCACCTCGCCCGCCGTATGGATGAGCACGATCCAGGGCCCCAGCAACCTCGTGTTCACTGGCGAGAACGCGCTGTGCCTGCACGGCTTCACGGCCGAGCAAGCGGTCACCATCACTGTCGCTGACGGCCGTCACGGCTACACCACCACCGCGCAGCCCACCGCCGGCAAGCTCACCTTCGACGTGTACGAGCCTCCGGAGTCGCTTTTCAACGGTGCGCGGCTGCGGGTGTACGACATCGGCAGCGGCGTGATGCAAAGCGAAACCTGGGACTTCGTCCCGCAGTCCGCCGCCCGTGAAAGCCTGGCGGCAGCGGGCCACTTCACCATCAGCGCCACCCAGGGCAGCACCACCGCCTCGTACAGGCAGTCGGTCGCCGTACCGACGAACCCGGAACGGGCACGGCTGCGCGGTGAGAGCAAGCGTCGACTGGTCGTCGCCGGTTTCAAGCAGGGAGACACGATTCCCATCGGGCTCTACCGCCTGGCTGCCGGGGCGAGCGACCAGGCGACCCTCGTCCGACAGCTCGGCAGCGTCGTGATGCCCCGCTCGCGCACTGCCGTCTTCGCCGTCCCGCAATCGGCGGCGGGCAGTACATACTGCGTCACGGTGCCCCTGGCTACGCAGTACAACTGCCCGTCCTTCTGATCCTCTGGTTGAGGTGTAGGTGATCTCGGCGTTGTTCGCCGCAGCTCACGGATCTGCACCTCGACCGCGTCGACCACCGAGCCTTTGGCCGGCCGCTCGTACTTCGGCGGCCGGTCACTCGCCAGTGCACGCTTGACCGTGTTCTTCGAGATGCCCAGATGCCGGGCGATCGCCCGGATCGGCATCTGCTCGGCCCGATGCAGCCTGCGGATCTCTGCCCAGTCCTCCACGCGGATCACCCTTCCCTCCTGACCTTCCGATCAAGATCAGGTTCAGGCGAAGACCACCGAGAGGGTCACTTTTGATCCGCCGTCAGAGGGTAGAATTCAGGCGTCGCTGAGAGCACCGCCGACTTCGATCCGGCAGACCTGCAGTCGTCGTAACAAGCAGCTCGGCACCAAGGCGTTCGGAACACCCGCGAAGGGATCAATTCGGACCTGGCAAGCCCACATATAAATCCACCGATATCGGACAACCGCTGGCCCCTGGCTTGGCCCCTGGGACGTCACAGCGGCCCAGGATTGACTGCGCGACCACCGACCTCCACTACAGGAGGCCACAAAACCGCAGGTCAGAAGGTTTCTGCTCGAGCAGCGAGTGGTGGGGCGGGTGGGACTCGAACCCACGGCCGACGGATTATGAGTCCTTTGAGGATCTTGGCGACCCTTGTCGATCAGTGCTCATCTTGGCCGTTTTCCCAGCTCAGACAGGGTTTGGCGCCTCAGTCCTTCTCGGCCCTTGTCAGTCTTTTCTGATCCTTGTGTCCAACCTGCGTCCAGAACGCGTCCCGGAAGGACAAGCCCAACCAGCTTCCGAGACGATCGCCCCAGCTCGGGAGTTCGCCTCGAACTCGCCCGCAGCGGAGTTCCTTTCCAACGCGCAGAGGCTCCTCCCGGGTAGTCGGGACGGAGCCTCTATGACCATCGTGGTTGGCCAAGACGTCTGTAGAGAACATAGTCCGCGACAGGCGGACCGGTTTAGATTGGCGTTCGGCGCCTGGCCAATGCTGACGCCCGACTCGATCACAGGCATGAGCTGTTCGTTGCCGAGCCAGCGGGCCGACTTCGGCCGCTTCTTGCGGGCAAAGTACGTCGACGGCGACAGCTCCAGCACCCGGCAGACGGGATCGACCCCCGAGACCCTTGTCACGCAGATGGTCGATCACCTGCTCGGCCTCGTCCGGGGACGGTCGATCTCCTGGGCAAAAAACACCGACGCGGCCTTGCGGATCTCGTTCGCCCGCCTCAACTCCGCTACTTTTTTGCGGAATTGCCTGAGCTCGTCCTGCTCAGCGGTGGTCAGCCGGTCGTCGCGCTCGCCACCAACCTCGGCCTGGCGGACCCAGCCGCGCAGGACCTCTTTATGGATGCCCAGGTCCTTCACAACGTGCGCGATCGGGCGGGCCGGTGGAACGGACCTCGCGGATCGCGCGCTCGCGGAGCTCGTCCGGGTATTTACGAGATGCTGTCATAGTGCGGGGTGATCTCCTTCGCCAGGACCGTAACCTGGCATCAGGGACTCCACAAATCTCAGTACAGCTCATTCCTCCTCGGCCACGACAAGCTGTTCGACCGCAAGCTGGAGGATTCCGACCCCGCCTACCGCGGCATCAAGGTCCCCCTCCGGTTCTGGAAGGTCACCACCTTCATGCAGGCCGGCCATCTGGCCTCCACCGCCTACTTCCTGGACCAGACGCCCGGCCCGGCCCCGGGACGCTGCCGCCCGGGCCATGGCCGAAGTGGAGCGGGCGGACGCCCCTCCCCGCTGGGAGCCTTCCGCGCCTTCCAGTTACCAGTTGTCGCATTGCCGAAATCACGAGGCTGAGCCTGGGGCCACTGCCCGCGCCCGACCTGCTACCCCAAGCAGTGCGAGCCGCATGCCGCTGGACGCAACTGGAGTCGTACGACAACATCACCATGTAGGAGTAAGAACCAAAGGTGGGTGCGTCAGCTGGTGAACAGATGGGGCCCGCTGCCCGCAGCGCCTTGTTCTGACCAGCGGAGCGGTCACGGATCCCCCTGGAGTCCGGCGCCTCGACTCCGCAGCCCAGTGAGCAGAGGCAGGGGCGTCGACGTGCGCCGGTACGCCATTCGGCCTAGCCTGTTAAAGGGAGTGACTCTCATCAGCAGGATCCGCGCCTGATCTTAGAAGCCGTATCTCAACCGGTCATGGAACGTGCGGGTCGAACAGGTTTCCCGCCGGGGTGATCTTCCCGTTGTCCGTGCATGAAGACAGGGCCTCTCGG
>NZ_LGDW01000473.1 GCF_001280005.1 Streptomyces sp. NRRL WC-3618
TGCCCCACCCCAAGATCCACAGACACGGCAGAACACAACCACAGCCACCGGCAGAACTCACAACTGCCCTACCAATAACTGTGATTGCAGTACTAGGACGGTGTGCGCGCCGCCGCCAGCAGTCGTGTCACGTCGTCCGCGCAGATCGTCAGTGCCGCGCCGACCGTCGCCAGGACGTCGCGTTCCGCCGGGGTGTACGGGCCGTCGGCCAGGGCGATGCGGGCGCCCTGGAGCAGGATCGATTCGCGGCCGGGGGCGGCGAGGTGCGGGGCGAGGGGGTCCAGGGCCTCGTGGAGCTCTATGGCGAGGCCTGAGCCGCACGGGGGGCCGAAGAGACGGCCCGTGTCGGCGGCCAGCGCCTCCACCAGCGCCGAGAGCTGGTCCTCCGTACAGTCGTCGAAGCCCGCCGCGCGGACGCCGGTCACCGCGGTCTCGAGGGTGAGGCGGGCCTGGGTGCCGCCGGCGGCGAGGACCGCGAGGGCGACCGTGTGGACGGCGTCGCGGAGCATCGCGGCGAAGCGGGTCGTGGTGGGGTGGTCGAGGACGTCCGTGCCGAAGTGGCTCTGGCAGGCCGCGCACTCGATGACCGGGCCGGTCTCGCCGCGCGGCAGAATCGGTACGCCGAGAAACGTGAAGCGCCGACGGCCCATCAGGCGCTGGTAGTTGCGGTCCCCGCCGCAACCGGGGCAGAAGAACTCGCCGTCACCGACACCGGCCCAGACCGTACGGGAGCGCAGGACGCGCGCCGTCCGGCCTCCGCGCACGACCCGGCCGCCTCGGCTGTCTCGTCCCTGTCCTGGGAGCACGTAGCACCTCCGGTAACTCCCCCACTGCTCTGTCACAGGGCGCGGGAGGTACCCCCACCGGCAACACCGCCGCGCAGGCGTGATGTTAGCCACATTGTTGATGTGTAGTCAGTACCCAGGACCAGACCTGCCCATGACCCGCCCTGGGATTGGCCGGTATACGACGGCGACCCCGCCCGCCACAGAGGGCGGACGAGGCCTGAAACCAACCGGTCGGGTGAGTCAGCGGCCAGCGCGGTTGACGGCGGATACGACCGCCTTCAGGGAGGCGCGGGTCGTGTTGGCGTCGATGCCGATGCCCCACAGGACCTTGTCACCGATGGCGACCTCGATGTAAGAGGCGGCCTGCGCGGAGGCACCCTCGCTCATCGTGTGCTCGGTGTAGTCCAGCAGACGGGCGTCGATGTCCAGAGACTGCAGGGCGTCGAAGAACGCCGAGATCGGGCCGTTGCCCGTGCCCGCCAGGGTGGTCTCGACACCGTCGACCTCGGCCTCGACGGTGAGGGTGTCCACGCCGTCCTTGTCGGTGGTCGACTGGCCGGTGCGGACCTGGATACGGCCCCAGGGGTTCTCCGGGTTCGGCAGGTACTCGTCCCGGAAGATCGTCCAGATGTCCTTCGGGGTGACCTCGCCGCCCTCGGCGTCCGTCTTGGCCTGGATCAGCTTCGAGAACTCGATCTGCATCCGGCGCGGCAGGTCCAGCTTGTGGTCGTTCTTCAGGACGTACGCGATTCCGCCCTTGCCGGACTGCGAGTTGACGCGAATGACCGCCTCGTAGGACCGGCCGACGTCCTTCGGGTCGATCGGCAGGTAGGGGACCGCCCACTCGATGTCGTCGACGGTGACGCCCTTCGCGGCCGCGTCGGCCTCCATGGCGTCGAAGCCCTTCTTGATGGCGTCCTGGTGGGAGCCGGAGAAGGACGTGTAGACCAGGTCGCCCACGTACGGGTGGCGCGGGTGGACCTCCATCTGGTTGCAGTACTCCCACGTACGACGGATCTCGTCGATGTCGGAGAAGTCGATCTGCGGGTCGACGCCCTGCGAGAACAGGTTCATGCCCAGGGTGACCAGGTCGACGTTGCCGGTGCGCTCGCCCTGGCCGAACAGACAGCCCTCGACGCGGTCGGCGCCGGCCATCAGCGCCAGCTCGGCGGCGGCGACGGCCGTACCGCGGTCGTTGTGGGGGTGGATCGACAGGACGACGTGCTCGCGGCGGGTCAGGTTGCGGCCCATCCACTCGAAGCGGTCCGCGTGCGTCGACGGCGTCGAACGCTCCACCGTGGCGGGCAGGTTGAGGATGATCTCGCGGCCCGGGCCGGGCTGCCAGACGTCCATGACCGCCTCGCAGACCTCCAGCGCGAAGTCCAGCTCGGTGTCGGTGAAGATCTCGGGCGAGTACTGGTACCCGAACTCGGTCTCGGGGCCCAGCAGCTTCTCGGCGTACTCCATGACCAGCCGCGTGCCGTCGACGGCGATCTGCTTGATCTGGTCCTTGGAGCCGCGGAAGACCACCCGGCGGAAGACCGGCGCGGTCGCGTTGTACAGGTGCACGGTGGCGCGCCTGGCGCCCTGCAGGGACTCGACGGTCCGCTCGATCAGGTCCTCGCGGGCCTGGGTCAGTACGGAGATGGTGACGTCGTCCGGGATCGCGCCCGGCTCCTCGATGATCGAGCGGACGAAGTCGAAGTCCGTCTGCCCGGAAGCGGGGAAACCGACCTCGATCTCCTTGTAGCCCATCTTCACCAGCAGATCGAACATCGCGCGCTTGCGGGCGGGTGACATCGGGTCGATCAGGGACTGGTTGCCGTCACGCAGGTCGGTGGAGAGCCAGCGGGGAGCGGCGGTGATCCGGTTTCCGGGCCAGGTGCGGTCGGGGATGTCGACCTGCTCGTAGCGGCCGTACTTGTGGATCGGCATGGAACTGGGCTGCTGGCGGTTGACGCTCTGGGCCATGATGCGTGGGCTCCTCGTGGTGTCCTGAAGGACGGCCGACGGCGCAACGCCAGACTCCGCGGGGAGGGGGTCGGCCTCTACTTACAGGCCCTCGCCGCGGCAGCTAAGGAGGAGCAGCCCGAAACGCATGATGCGAAGCATGCTAGCCGAGCCGCGCCGGGGGCGCGGGCCTGTATCACTATGCGGGACTGCCAGTATGCGGGAGTCGGAGAACAAAAGGGGCGAAAAGTGCGCCATCCCACTCCGGCCCACCATGTCGTTACTCGAAGGAACCGACCCATACCACTACGTCACCGAACGGCAACCTCCTTGTCCCGGTATTTCACCAATCATGGTTGCGGGAGGTGACAGCGGCATCACGCGGTGCAAGGGTGCCGGGCATGACGACACACGGGGGCTTCGAGCCCGTCTTCTGCACCATCGTTCCACCGCACATCCTCGACACGCTCGCCCGTCACGAGGACCCGGCCCTCTCCGGCCCCGCACTGCGCACGCTGATGCTCGACGCCCAGAAGCGCACCGAGCGCCGCATCACCGCCGAGTTCGGCCTGGCCGCCGCTGCGGCCGTGAAGGCGCCCTCCGACCAGCCGCTGCGCACGATCTACGACGCCGGGCACCGCACCGACCTGCCCGGCACGAAGGTCCGCGCCGAGGGCTCCGACCCCGGCCAGGACGCCAGCGTCAACCGCGCGTACTCCGGCCTCGGCGCCACCTTCGACCTCTACCTCAAGGCCTACCAGCGCCACTCGATCGACGGCGACGGCCTGCCCCTCGACGCGACCGTCCACTATGACGAGGGCTACAACAACGCCTTCTGGGACGGCAAGCAGATGGTGTTCGGCGACGGCGACGGCCAGATCTTCGTCGACTTCACCAGCTCCATCGACGTCATCGGCCACGAGCTCACCCACGGCGTCACCCAGCACACGGCGAACCTCACGTACTACGGCCAGCCCGGCGCCCTCAACGAGTCGATGTCCGACGTGTTCGGCTCGCTCATCAAGCAGTACGCCCTCGGCCAGACCGCCGACGAGGCCGACTGGCTGATCGGCGCGGACCTGCTCGCCCCGGGCGTCACCGGCACGGCCCTGCGCTCCATGAAGGAACCGGGCAGCGCGTACGACGACGACGTCCTCGGCAAGGACCCGCAGCCCGCGACCATGGACGGCTATGTCCGCACCGGCCGCGACAACGGCGGCGTCCACATCAACTCGGGCATCCCCAACCACGCCTTCTACCTCGTCGCCACCGCGCTCGGCGGAAACGCGTGGGAGCGGGCCGGGCAGATCTGGTACGACGTGCTGACCGGCGGCGAGCTGGGCGAGCGGGCGTTCTTCGACGACTTCGCCCAGCTGACCGTCTCCACCGCGCGGGTGCGCTACGGCGACGGCGACGAACTCCAGGCCGTGCTGAAGGCGTGGGAGCGGGTCGGCGTGCCGATCACACCCCGGCCCCGTCTGTAGCCGTAACGGCCGCACCGGCCTCGTGCCGGAGCCGTTCTCGTACTAGACAGGGACCCATGCGTATTCAAGTGAGACGTACCGGCGGGTTCGCGGGCATCGAACGGCACGCCCAGGTGGACACGGCGGGCCGCCCCGATGCCGACGAGTGGCACGCCCTCGCCGATCAGGCGATCGCGGCCGGCCGGGGCACCCGCCCGATCGGGGTTCCGGACGGCTTCGGCTACGAGATCACGGTGGACGGGAAGACGGTGTACTGCGCCGATCCCCGGCTCACCGACGAGCAGCGGAAGCTGATCTCGAGGGTGCTCAAAGAAGGGGCATAACGGGTGTCGCGGGTGTCGGCGGTCGGCGCGTAACTGCTTGTTCACTCCCGGCCGTTGACACCCGTTACCCCCGGTACCCATGATCCGGCGCATGGCGATCAACCCGATACCCCCGTTCCCGGCCGGCTTCCTCTGGGGTGTGTCCACCTCGGCACACCAGATCGAGGGAGCGGCGGACCAGCGCGAGACGTCCGTATGGGACACCTTCACGGCCGAACCCGGGCGGGTGAAGGACGGTTCGACGGCGGAGGTCGCCTGCGACCACTTCCACCGCTACCCCGAGGACGTGGCCCTGCTGGCCGGCCTCGGCGTGGACGCGTACCGCTTCTCCGTCTCCTGGCCCCGCGTGAACTCCCCCGGCGGCCTGGACTTCTACGACCGGCTGGTGGACGAGCTGTGCGCGGCGGGCGTACGTCCCGTCCCGACCCTCTTCCACTGGGACCTGCCCGCGCGCCTCGAGGAGAAGGGCGGCTGGCTGGAGCGGGACACGGCGTCCCGGTTCGCCGAGTACGTGTCCGTCGTCGCCGAGCGGCTCGGCGACCGCGTAAAGAAGTGGATCACTCTCAACGAGCCCGCCGAACACACCCTGTTCGGGCACGCGTTGGGCGCGCACGCGCCGGGCAAGCAGTTGATGTTCGACGCGCTCCCGGCCGCCCACCACCAGCTCCTCGGCCACGGTCTGGCCGTACGGGCACTGCGCGCCGCCGGGGCCACCGACATCGGGATCGCCAACTCGCACGGCCCGACCTGGCCGGCCTCGCAGGAGCCCGCCGACCTGGAGGCAGCCGGGTTCTACGACCTCCTCCTCAACCGGCTGTTCGCCGACCCCATTCTCCTGGGCGAATACCCGGACGGCTTGGGCGAGTTGATGCCGGGCGATGTGGAAACCGACCTGAAGGTGATCAGCGAGCCGCTCGACTTCTACGGCGTCAACTACTACTCCCCGACGAAGGTGGGCGCGCCACAGGGCACCGACATCGAGTTCGGCGGCCTGACGATCCCGGCCGAACTCCCCTTCTCCGTCCAGGAGATCGAGGACGTCCCGGTGACGGACTTCGGCTGGCCCGTCGTACCCGAGGGCCTCACCGAGCTGCTCACCACCTTCCAGGGCCGCTACGGCGACCGGCTGCCGCCCGTCGTCATCACCGAGAACGGCTGCTCCTACGAGGGGCTCGACGACCAGGACCGGATCGCCTACCTGGACGGTCATGTCCGGGCGCTGCACCGGGCGTTGGAGGCCGGTGTGGACGTACGCGGCTACTTCGTGTGGTCGCTGCTGGACAACTTCGAGTGGGCGGAGGGGTACGCGCGGCGGTTCGGGCTCGTCCATGTGGACTTCGAGACGCTGACCCGGACGCCCAAGGCCTCGTACGGCTGGTTCAGGGAGCTCCTTCGGGCGCAGCGGCAGCAGGAGCAAGAGGGGGCGGGGCGGTGACCCGGAGATGACGACGGCTGAGGGCGCGGAGGAGACGCAGGGGGCTGCGGGGAGGGCCACGGGGGAGGTGGCGGCGGCGCTCGCCGAGCCCGTGGAGCGGGTCGGGCGGGGGTGGACCGCCTCGCTCTCGCTCGCCAACGGGGCGATCTGGGTGGGCTGGTTCGGGCCGCTGCAGATCCTTCTCGCCTCCCAGGCCGAGGACTTCGCGCCCGGCACCGGGATGTCGAAGGAGACCCTGCTGGCGTGGGTGGCGGGCGCGGGCGCCCTGGTGTCGCTGGCGGTGAACCCGCTCTTCGGCGCGCTGTCGGACCGGACGACGTCGCGGTGGGGGCGCCGTACGCCGTGGATCGTGGCCGGTGCGGCGGGCGGCGCGCTTTCGTTGCTGCTGCTGGCGGGGGCGAGCGGGCCGTGGACGATGGTGGCGGGGTGGTGCCTGGTCCAGCTGACGTTGAACGCGGCCTTCGCCGCCGTCACGGCCGCCGTCCCCGACCGTGTTCCCCGGCTCCAACGAGGCTCCGTGGGCGGCTGGTTGGGCGTCGCGCAGATCCTCGGCGTGGTCGGCGGGACGGGCCTTGCGACGGCGGCCGGCGGGGTGGGCGCGGGCTATGCGGCGTGCGCCGCGTTCACGCTGCTCGGCGTGGGGCCGTACGTCCTGCGGCACAGGGATCTGCGGCTCGCGGCCGAAGACCTGCCGGTGTGGTCGTGGCGGACCTTCCTGGCCGGGTTCTGGCTCAGTCCGCGCCGCTATCCGGACCTGGGCTGGGCATGGCTGACCCGTTTCCTGATCAATCTGAGCAACGGGCTGGTGCTGCTGTATCTCCTGTACTACCTGCGCGACGGCCTCCACTACTCCGACCCCGAGGGGGGCGTCCTCATCCTGACGGCGGTGAACGGCGTGACGCTGGTCGCCACGGTCGTCGTCGGCGGGGTCTGGTCGGACCGGGTGGGCCGTCGCAAGCCGTTCGTGATCTGGTCGGGCGTACTGATGGCGGTGGCGACGGCCGCGCTGGCGGGCTGGCAGACCTGGCCCGGGGCGATCGTGGCCTCGGCGCTACTGGGTGTCGGTTTCGGCGTGTTCACGTCGGTCGACTTCGCCCTGATGACGGACGTCCTGCCGAAGGCAGTGGACCGGGGCAAGGATCTCGGGGTCATCAACGTGGCCAACGCCCTGCCCCAGGTGGCGGCGCCCGCCCTCGCGGCGCCGATCGTGACGTATCTGGGCGGGTATCCGGCGCTGTATCTGGTGTCCGCGGTGATCGGGCTGGCGGGGGCCGTGCTGGTGCGGCGGATCCAGGGGGTGGAGTGAGGGGCATGCCGGGTGCGGGGATTCAGAGGGCGCCGGCGTCGCGGGCCGCGTAGACGCTGGGGTACAGCGGGCGGAAGCCGAGTTCCCGGCGGATGCGGTCGGTGGAGAGGATGCCGAACCACGGGTCGGGGTCGGTGTTCTCGTACAGTTCGGCGGGGACCGCCACCCCGTTGAGCTGATGCAGTTCGACCGCCGTGACGGGGGCGTAGTCGCCGATGTTGTAGATCCGGCCGGCGATGCCCGGTGCGTGCAGGATGCGGAGCAGTCCCTGGGCGACGTCCGCGTGGTGGGCCATCTGGAGCCGCTGGGCGGCCGCCCAGTGCCCGGCCCACATCAGCGACTGGGCGAGGTGCGGATCGCCCTCCCCGTAGACGAAGGGGAGCCGGCCGACGCGTACGTCCATGCCGTCCAGCGCGAGCAGTTCCCGTTCGGCCGCCGCCTTCGACTCCGGGTACGCCCCCCACATCGCCCCGCCGGGCCGGGGCTCGTCCTCCTCGACCAGCGGGCGGCCCCGTCCGGTGCCGTACACGTTCCCCGTGCTGACCTGCACGAACCGTCCCACGCCCGCTGCCAGCGCGGCGCGGCCCAGTTCCACCGCGGCGTCCAGGTTGACGGCCCGCGCCTCCTCGTCCGGGACCCCGCGGAAGGAGGCCGCGACGTTCACGACCGCGTCCACCCCGGCGACCGCCTTGGCGAGCGTCTCCGTGTCACGCAGGTCCCCGACCACGACCTCGGCGCCCAACTCGGCGAACCGCTCCGCCCGCGCCGCGTCACGGACCAGGATCCGCGTCCGCTCCCCCGGCCGGGCCTGCGCCAGCAGCCTCGGCAGGAAGCGCCGGCCGACCTGTCCCGTCGTACCCGTCACCAGTGTCAGCATGATCCGCTCCTCATCGCGTTGTCCGTCGCTGTGAGACCAGCGTCGAACGGCGGCCGGGCGGGCGGGAGAGACCCGTCGATCAGGGGATCGGCAGTCCCTGGATAAGCCGGGCGGGCCGCGACATCCTGAAAAGGTGAACCGAACCGAACTCGCCGACTTCCTGCGCCACGGACGTGCCCGGCTGGAACCCTCGGCGGTGGGCCTCTCACCCGGCGCCCGCCGTCGTACGCCCGGTCTGCGCCGCGAGGAGGTGGCGTCGCTGGCCGGTATGTCGGTGGACTACTACACGCGCCTGGAGCAGTCCCGGGGGCCGCGCCCCTCCCGCCAGATGCTGACCGCCCTGGCCCGGGGGCTGCGCCTCACCGACGACGAACGGGACCACCTCTTCCACCTGGCGGGCGAGGAACCGCCCCGGCGCGAAAGCGTGTCCCAGCATGTCCGGCCGGGCCTGCTGCTGATCCTGGACCGGCTGCACGACACCCCGGCGCAGGTGGTCACCGACTGCGGGGAGGTCCTGGCGCAGAACGCGATGGCGTGCGCGCTGTCGGGGGACGTGTCGGCCCGTCCGCCCAGGGAGCGCAACCTCGTACGCCGGTTCTTCCTGGACCCGGCCGCCCGGGCGCTGATCCCGCCGGAGGACTTCGCCGAGCACGCCCGCGCCCACGTGGCGAACCTGCGGGCCGTTGCCGCGGCCCGGCCCGACGATCCGGTGCCGAGGGCGCTGGTCGCGGAACTACGGGCGGGGAGCGCGGAGTTCGCCCGGCTGTGGGAGTCGCACGAGGTGGCGGTTCGGCGGGCTTCTACGAAGCGGTTCGTGCATCCGGTGGTGGGGGTGCTGGAGCTGGACTGCGAGATCATGGTGGCCCACGACCATCGCCAGCTGCTGATCGTGCACACGGCGCGGCCGGGGACGGAGTCGTACGAGCGGTTGCGGTTGCTGCGGGTGGTGGGGGTGCAGGATCTGGCACCCACGTCCACCCCACCCCCGGGGGCTGCCGCCCCCGGACCCCCGCTTCGGCCCTGAAGGGGCCTCGTCCTCAAACGCCGGACGGGCTGAGGATGCCTGGGCCCGCGCTCAGAAACCCAGCTTGCGCAGCTGCCGTGGATCCCGCTGCCAGTCCTTCGCGACCTTTACATGGAGGTCGAGGTAGACCGGCGTACCCAGCAGCGCTTCGATCTGCTTGCGGCTCTTGATGCCGACGTCCTTCAGACGCTTGCCCTTCGGGCCGATGATGATGCCCTTCTGGCTGGGCCGCTCGATGTAGACGAACGCGTGGATGTCGAGGAGCGGCTTGTCGGCGGGGCGGTCCTCGCGGGGGAGCATCTCCTCGACCACGACCGCGATCGAGTGGGGGAGCTCGTCGCGTACGCCCTCCAGCGCGGCCTCCCGGATCAGCTCCGCGATCATGACCTGCTCCGGCTCGTCCGTGAGGTCGCCCTCCGGGTAGAGCGCCGGGCCCTCGGGCAGCAGCGGGACGAGCAGGTCGGCCAGCAGGTCCACCTGCTTGTCGGCGACCGCCGAGACCGGCACGATCTCCGCCCACTCGAAGCCCAGTTCGCGGCCGAGCTGGTCGATCGCGATGAGCTGCTCGGCCAGCGCCTTGCCCTCGACCAGGTCGGTCTTCGTCACGATGGCGAGCTTCGGCGTCTTCTTGATCGCCGCCAGTTCCTTCGCGATGAAACGGTCACCGGGGCCGAGCTTCTCGTTCGCGGGCAGGCAGAAGCCGATGACGTCGACCTCGGCCCACGTCGTGCGCACCACGTCGTTCAGGCGCTCACCGAGCAGGGTGCGCGGCTTGTGCAGGCCGGGGGTGTCGACCAGGATCAGCTGCGCGTCGGGGCGGTGCACGATGCCCCGTACCGTGTGCCGCGTCGTCTGGGGCTGGTCCGCGGTGATGGCCACCTTCTGGCCGACCAGAGCGTTCGTGAGGGTGGACTTGCCCGCGTTGGGGCGGCCCACGAAGCAGGCGAAACCGGCGCGGTGCGCTGCCGAGGACTGCGACGCGACGGACGGCTCGGACGGCTCGGATGACGGGGTACGGACACTCATGGCGCCCATTGTCCCTGATCCACGGAGACTCACCGCACGCCGAGGCCCTCCGGACACGTCCAGAGCCCCCGGCATCGGCCTTACGGCGCACGCCGAGACGGCATACGATCACCGCGTCCTGGGCCACGGCGTCCGGGCCGCGGGGCCCCGGTCCCGTCCGCCGCGTACTCCTCCCGCTCCCCCCACTCCTCCGCGCAGAAGGGCAAGAGCCAGGAATGAAGCTCATCACCGCGATCGTCAAGCCGTACCGCCTCGACGAGGTCAAGACCGCGCTCCAGGAGATCGGCGTGCACGGTCTGACCGTGACCGAGGCCAGCGGGTACGGGCGTCAGCGCGGGCACACCGAGGTGTACCGGGGTGCCGAGTACCAGGTGGACCTCGTCCCCAAGGTCCGTATCGAGGTCGTCGTCGACGACGCGGAGGCCGACGCCGCCATCGAGGCGATCGTCAGGGCCGCGCGGACGGGGAAGATCGGGGACGGGAAGGTCTGGGTCCTGCCGGTGGAGACGGTGGTCCGGGTTCGGACGGACGAGCGCGGCCCCGACGCCCTCTGAACCACCTGACCCCCAGCACCGACCCCACCGCGCCGAACGCCGCCACCACCACCGCCATCAGCCACGGCAGCGCGAAGAACGACACGCTCGCCGACTCGCGGGTGTCCTTGGCGTACGCCGTCAACGTGATGTCGCCCCAGTCGAGTTGGGGTGCGTCGCGCCAGGGTTCGGTGAGCCGTACCCGTTGGCCGGGCAGCAGCTCGGAGGGGATCCCGGTGAGGTCACGGGCGAGCAGCGTACGGCCGAACAGGCCCTCGGCCCGTAGCTCCACGCGGGGGTCGAGGGTGACGTTGCCGGTGTTGTGCAGGGTGTAGGAGATCGTGGCGGTGCTGTCGCCGAGGCCGGGGACGAGGGGCTGGTGGTGGCTGATCCGGACCCGTTCGACGGTGATCGCGGAGACGGCCGGCCCGTTCACCCGCAGGTACACCCGCGCCCCGACCGCCCGCCGCACCCCGAGTGCCAGGGAGCCGTCGCCCGCGTCGACCTTTTCGTCGAGGGCGACCAACGCGCCCACGTGGTCGCCGGGTTCGGCCTGTTCGGGCACCCGGAGGGTGAAGGGCACGGTGACGGATCGGCGCGGGGGCACGGTGACCCGGGACTTCGCGGGCCGGGCCCAGGCGCCCACACCGCGCTGTTTCTCGTCGAGGGTGCGTACCGCGAACCCGCCGTCGCGGACGGTGTTGTAGGCGTCGGCCGCGTACAGGCGGACGGTGAGCGGCCCGGCGGTCTTGTTGGCGACGGTGATCTTGTCCTCGACGGTCGTACCGGGGTCGGCGGAGAGGTAGAAGTACGGGCGCTGCGCCACCGCCGAGGCGATGGGGAAGACCGACCAGCTGCCGTTGTCGGCGGCGCGGGCGGGGGCGGACGTCAGGAGCGACGCGGCGAGCAGTGTCAGCAGGAGCACGAGAAGGGTGTACGGCTTACGCATGGGTGCGGACCCCCACGGACGGGACGGCCGGAGCGGTCGGGCGGGTGCGCGCCCGGCCACCGGATGACGAACAGCCGTTCAGACAAAGGTTGTTCGGGCGTACGTCGGTCAGGAGAGGGTGAGGGTGAGTACGCCGGCGTACGAGCCCGGTGGGGTGAACGCCGGTACGTCCAGGGACAGTCCGGCGTCGACGGTGAACTCGCCGCCGGTGAGCGCTCCGTCGGGTGCGGAGGCCAGGGTGGCTCCCGTACTGCCGACGGGACCGGGTGAACCGGGCCGACAGGTGCTGGGACTTCCGGCCTTGGTGGCGCAGGCCGGGGTCCAACTGAGCTTGTCGGCGCCGATCTTGGCGCCGGGTCCGGTGAAGTCGGTGACCTTGCCCGTCAGGGACCAGCCCGCGGGTCCGCCACGGAAGTCCTTGACGGTCACCGTCTGCAGCGGGCCCTTCGAGGCTCCGCCCTTGCCGAAGTCGACCGTCGACAGCTGGACGGCGTCCCCGGCCTGGGTCATGGACAGGTCACCGGCCTTGACGGTGGTGGTGATCTTCTGGCTGTTGTTGGGCACGGGAGTGTCGTCGATGACGACGTAGGCGGCCGGACCGGCGCCCTTGCTGTCGTTCCACGCGCTGCCCTCGTACGCCACGACACCGGTCGTCGTCTTGTCCCGGACGGCGAGGGTGCCGCTGAAGGCGCCCCGGGAGTCGGCGGTCACGGTCGCGGTGTCGGTGGTCTGGGCGGACCCGGACCGGCCGGCGAGCGTGACCGCGGCACCCGGCGTGAAGTTGGCGCCGTTCACGGTGACCCCGGCCCCGGGCGCCCCGGAAGCCGAACCCAGCGTGATGGCACGGGTGTTGGCCGGTGTCCCGTCGGTCGCCGTGATCGTCTCGGAGACGGGCGCGGGCGGCGTGAGGATCGTGCAGGGGGTGTCCAGCTCGAGGATGTAGCTGGTGTGGATGTTGTAGTCGCCGGGCGAGAGAGTGATCGCACCCGGCTTGGTGACCGTGAAGGTGCCGCTCATCTCGAAGGACGGGAAGGCGCCCTTGCCGGGCACGGGGTCGTTCTTCTTGGGGCCGGCGACGGTGATGGAACCGGTCTGCGCTCCGCCCAGGGTGACCTTGCCGGTGGGCGTCATGATGTCGGCGGGCAGGGCGAGGTCGGTGGGATTGCTCGCGGCCGGTTTGACCACCGTGTACTTCACGGTGACGGTGTCGCCGACCTTGGGCGCGGTCTTGTCCACCGTGATCTGTCCGGTGGTGGTGCCGTCGATCGGCGGCAGACCCGCGATCGGCGGCGGTACACAGTGCGTTCCGTAGTCCACGGCGGCGGACGCCGTGGCGAGCGCGCCGGCCGGGACGGCCAGCGCGCCGCCCGTGGTGACCGCGAGCGCGGTCGCCCCGAGCAGCGCGGCCCAGCGTCGTCTTCGGCCGGTCGAACCCATGGATGTGTTGGCCATGGTTGCCCCCTCTGCGGGATGCGGGCGCAGCGGCTCATCTGCGCCGACAGGGGGCCATTGATGTGCAGGTCGGGTGAGAAGTCAATGCCGTTCCGCCAAATAACGGCGGAGCGGGGGAAGTGAACTGACGGACCATCAGTTTTCGTCAGTTTCCGGTTTCCCAGCCGGAAACGGTCGGCGCCACCCACGAGGCGAGCGGCGCCGACCGCACTTCAGAGGGGTGCGGGGAGGCGGGCCGTCACTCGTAGACGAACGGTCCCGGTGCCTGGTTTCCGGTCGGCGTGCAGGTCACGGTGATGCCGAAGAGCACCATCTTGAGGGTGCCGCCGCCCGCGTCCAGGCTGTCGCCGGAGGCGACGGTGCCGGTGAGCGGGCCGACGGTGACCGTGGCACCGGTGGGTGTGGCCGGGTTCTTGGTGCCGGTGAACGCGGTGGTGCCGCCCGCGGCCTTTTTCAGGGTCAGCGTGGTGGCGATGGAGTCGGCGGCGAGCGGGAGCGGGGCGGTGATGTTCGAGCTGACGGTGATGGTGGCCGAGGTGCCGTCCTGGGTGGCGGTGAGTACGGTCGAGCCGCCGCCGAAGAAACCGCAGTTGTAGGTGACCGTCGCGGAGGTGGGGGCGACGGCCGCGGCGGCCGGCGCGAAGGCCAGACCGGTGACGGCGAGCGAGCCCGCCGCGAGTACCGCACCGATACCAAGTCGCCTGCGTGCGGGCAGGCGTACTGACGTACTTCTCATCGATCGGATTCCCTTCCCTGGTACGGGAATTGCCATGTGGGGAAATGCGACGTGGGGGGTACGACGAGCCGGGTGCGGTCAGCCGCGGGGCGGGTGCGGGGCGCCGGGCGGGGGAATCTGACGGACCGTCGGAAGAGCGGGCTCCATTGACGCGTGGGTTGCCCGCGATTGCAAGACAAGCTCAGCGGGTTCTTTCCGGCCGCGATGAAAGTGGCCGGAAGACCTCCCCCCGGCCAGGCGCCCTTGGCTCACCTCACCCGGCGGTCACCGTCACCCGCACCACCCCGTCCGGCGCGGCCACGTGCACCGGGGTCGCGGGCCCGCCCAGATCCCGTACGGCCGCCAGGTCCTCCGCCGGAACTCCCTCGGCAACCGTCACGACGGCCGCCGCCTCCAGCGACGTCGCCCCCGACGCGACCGCCATGGCCACCGCCGTCCGCAGCGCGCTCAGTTTCAGCGAGTCGAGGTCGACCGTGCCGGCGACATACGTACGGCCGGTCTCGTCCCGTACGGCCGCCCCCTCGGGGACTCCGTTGCGGGCCCGGGCGGAGCGGGCGAGGGTGACGATCTTGCGGTCCTCGGAATCGAGGTCGAGCGCGTTGCTGTCGGTCATGCCATGAGCATACTTACGCGATTTGTCCCCTGGTGAGGCCCACTGAGGCTTCATGACACAAGGAAGTCACACAAGAACAGGTATCAGATACGGGCGATCAGGGCATGACCCAGGAACCGCGAGCCATGAGGAGGCGTCATGAACCGCCAGACCCGCATCCGCGTCATCCGCAGGCCCAGCGCCCCCTCCCCCCGTGACCTCCCCATCGACCGCAGGACGCCCTCGGGCCGCATCCTGCCGTACTGAGAATTCTTCCGGTCCCTCAGCGGTCCCTCATCGTCCCGGGCACGTTCCTCAGTGTCCCGGGACGTCTCTCGGCTCCGGGAGTTCCAGCGCCTCCCTGCTGCCGAGCCGTTGGAAGACGCCGTACGCCTCTTCCTCCAGCTCGCGCGCCGTGTCGGCCGCGCCCCTGGCCAGTGCGGCGCGGGACAGGTCCCGCAGGGTGCGAGCGCGCCACAGCGGCAGCTCCAGCTTGTCCCACAGGGCGAGAGCCTGTCGCAGGGTGTCGGTCGCGGTCTCCCAGTCGGACGCGGCGAGACACCACTCGCCGAGGGTGCGCAGGACGAGGGCCTCGCCGAACATGTCCTGGCGCTCGCGGGTGGTCTCCAGACACCGGTCGAGACGCCGGCGGGCCTCGGCCATCCGGCCCTGCCGCAACTCGACCTTGGCCAGGGACTGACTCGCGTACATGACGCCGAACGCGTCGCCCGTCTCCTCGAAGAGGCCGAGCGCCTGCCGCAACAGGGTCTCAGCGGCCGGCAGATCCCCCCGCGCCCGGTGACAGAGGCCCAGTGAGCGCAGCGCGAGCGCTTCGCCGTGCCGGTCCCACGCGGTCACGTACAGGCGGTGTGCCCGGGAGAGGGCCTCCCACGCGTCGTCGTCGCGGCCCTGTTCCCGGTGGACGGAGCCGATGCCGTACAGCACATGGGCCATGGGCGCGATGTCCTCCGGCTCCCGGTACCGTTCGAGCGCCGAGGTCAGCAGGGTCAGCGCCTCGTCGAAGCGGGCCTGTTCGCGGCGGGCCGCGCCCATACCGGCCAACGCGTCGGCGGAGCCGCTCCGTACCGACCGTTTCTCGAACAGGCCGAGCGCCGCCGCGAAGAACGCGTACGCCTCGTCGAAACGGTCCTGCTCCAGGCGGAGTTGGCCAAGACCGTTCAGCAGCCGGGCCTCGCCCTCGACGTCCCCGCCCCGGCGCACCGCCTCCAGGGCCACGTCGTGGGAGCGGGACCAGGCGTCGAACTGGTTGTAGAGCGCGGCGGAGGCGGCCATGAGGGTGGCGGCGAGATCGCGGGCGGCGTCGAACATGCCGTGCTCCGCGCAGTGGGCGACCCCCGCCAGCAGGCAGCGCTGCTCGGCCGCGAACCACGCGGCCGGCTCGCCCGTCAGGTCCGTCAACGGCTTGGTCGGCGGCGTCAGTTGGGCTGCGGCCGGTACGGGCTCGTCCGTCGTGGTGACCGGGAGTAGGCGGGACGCGCCGCCCGGTCCGTGGGCCGCCGCGCTGCGGGCCATGACCAGCCAGCGGTCGACCAGCCGTCGAACCGCCGTCTCCCGTTCCTGTCGGGTCTCGTCGGCCAGACAGCGCTCCCGGGCGTACTCGCGCGCCAGGTCGTGGATGCGATAGCGCGTTCTGCCCGTCTCGTCGGTGCCCACGACCTCCACGAAGTGGCAGTCCACGAGTTGTTCGACCGCGTCGTCCGCGTCGTCCTCGCTCACGTCGAGGAGCGGGCCGGCGACCCAGGCGGCGAAGTCGGGCAGGTCCATCAGGGCCAGGCGGCGCAGGGCGCGCCGCTGCTGCAGGTCGAGGTCCGCGTAGCCGAGTCCGAGGCTCGCGCGCACTTCCAGGTCACCGGCCTGCAGTTCGTCCAGGCGGCGGCGCTCGTCCCTGAGGCGGGACGCCAGCCGGGCCGGTGTCCAGTGGGGGCGGGCGGCGAGCCGGACGCCGGCGACGCGGACGGCGAGCGGGAGCCGGCCGCACAGCGCGACGATCTCGGCGGCCCGGTCGGGCTCCAGGGCGGGCCGGGTCGGGCCGGCCACACGGGCCAGCAGGTCCAGTGCCTCCGTTTGGGACGGCACACCCAGATCGAGGTGGGCGGCGCCTTCCAGGGCGACGAGCCGACGGCGGCCGGTGATCAGCACGGCCGAGCCGCCACCCGGGGGGAGCAGCGGGCGCAGCAGGGCCTCGCTGACGGCGTTGTCGAGGATGAGCAGGACCCTGCGGTGCGCGATGTGGGTGCGGTAGAGGCCGAGGAGGTCCTCCTCGTCGTGCCCCGGGGTCTCGGGGTCGACCCCTAGGGCGCGCAGCAGCCGGGCCAGGGCGTCCACGGTCCGTACGGGCTCGGAGTCCGAGGCACGCAGGTCCACGAAGAGCTGTCCGTCGGGGAAGAGCGCGGCGACGCGGTGGCCCACGTGGACGGCCAGGGCGGTCTTGCCGGTGCCCGACCGGCCGGAGATCACCCCGATGGGCGGCGCGGTGCGCAGCGGGTTCCGCACCTGTTCCAGAAGGCTGGTCGCCCAGGCGATCTGTTCGGTTCGCCCTACGAAGTCGGCGACGTCGGGTGGGAGTTGGGAGGGCGCCGGACGTGTCGTGTCGTCGTGTGGCTGCTCGGGACGGTGGGGTGAGGGTGTGTTCGCGTCCGCGCGCGAGGCAGCCGCCGCCTCCATGGGTGCGGGGCGGTCGGGTCTCTTCCCCGAGGCCGTGCCCTTTCGGCGGGCGGGCGCTCCCAGCACGGTCGGGTCCGCCCGGAGTAGGGCCTGGTGGAGCGCGCGCAGGTCCGGGCCGGGGTCCACACCCAGTTCCGTACGGAGCAGACGGCGGCCCTCGTCGTAGCAGCGCAGCGCGTCGGGCAGTCGGCCGGCGCGGTACAGGGCGGTCATCAGCTGGCCGCGCGGGCGCTCTCTGAGGGGGTGGGCGGCGACGTGGGCGACGAGTTCGGCGACGAGGTCCGTGCGTCGGTCCAGGTCCAGTTCGGCCGAGAAGCGGAACTCCTTCGCCTCCAGCCGGAGTTCCGCCAGGCGCATGGCCTCGACGCGGGCGAAGGACTGACCGAGCCCTTCCAGGGCGTTCGGGCCGCGCCACAGGCCTGACGCCGCCCGCAGGGTGTCGACGGCTTCCTCGGCACGCCCGTCCAGGGCCGCGCTCCGACCGGCCGCGAACGCCTCCTCGAAGCGCCGGGCGTCCACGGCGGAGGGCGGGAACTCGGCCACGTAACCCGGGGAGCGGGTGCGGATGGCGTCGCCGCCCTCCGTACCGGCCAGGGCCCGGCGCAGTCCGGAGACGTGCGAGGCGACGAGCGCCCGCGCGGTGGCGGGCGGCTCCTCCTCCCAGGTCAGTTCGACCAGACGCTCGACGGACAGCACCTCACCGAGATGGACGACGAGAGCCGCGAGGATCGCCGTCGGTTTGGCGCCGTGCAGCGGGACGCGTCGACCCCCGCTCATCACCTCGACCGGTCCCAGCAGGCGAACGTCCAACCTGTCCCCCGATGTCACGTTCCCGCAGTCCAGGACAACATACCGGCCCCCACTGACAGTCAGGCCGCCCAGCGGACCGTGACGAAAAGACTGTCCGACTTTCGACGTGTGGGACGGAAGTGAACGCCCCACCGGCCCATCCGTGCAGGCGGCATGCAGAGGATTTGCATCGTTCCTGCACCGCCCGCCGCCACGCTGTGAGCGTGACGGACATCATCCTGCTTTCGGACCACCGAGTCGCCGCCACGCGCGTCACCGAGAACGGTGAACCCCTGGCCGACGCGCGGGAGTTCACCGAACTGCGGGTCGACACCCGGAAGGCCGACAGCGACGGCTCCTACGCACACCTGAGGGCCGACGTGCTGCGCCGCCTCCTGCTCGCACAGGACGCGCTGCCCCCGGGCGTCCGTCTGCTGCTGGTGGAGGGATTCCGGCCACCCGAGTTGCAGCGCAGCTACTTCGACACATACGCAGCAACGTTGCGTGCGGCCCATCGGGACGCCGGGCCGGACCGGATACGTGAGCTGGCCAGCGCCTACATCTCGCCCCCGGAGGTCGCCCCGCACGTCAGCGGCGGCGCGGTCGATCTGACGCTGTGCACCGAGGACGGCGCCGAGCTCCCTCTCGGTACGGAGGTCAACGCCACCCCCGAGGAGAGCGCGGGCGGCTGTCGCACCGCCGCGGCCAACATCGACGCCGAGGCCAGGGCCAACCGGGCGGTGCTGGGGCGGGCCATGGCGGCCGCGGGGTTCGTCAACTACCCGACCGAGTGGTGGCACTGGTCGTACGGGGACCGGTACTGGGCGCTGCTGACCGAGGCACCGGCCGCGAAGTACGGCCCCGCCTCGCTGAACCACCCGTACCCCCTCAGCTCCGCAGGCACATGACCCCGGGGGAACACCATGGAGAACCCATGACGAGCACGACGACCGTCACCGACCACATGACCCCGGCCGAGTTCGACGAGGCCTTCACCGCCGTGATGCCGAGGCTGCGACGCCGCCTGCTGGTGCTGACCGGCAATCCGCACGACGCCGACGACCTGCTCCAGGAGACGTATCTGAGACTCTCCCGCCGGGCGCGTGCCCGCACCCTGGCGCGTCAGCAGCAGCCGTACGCCTACACCTGTGCGGCGGCCCTGAACCTGCTGCGCGACCTGTGGCGGCACCCCTCGCGCCAGGAACGCTGCACCGACCGGCTGCCGGAACGGAGCTGGGACGGCGGTTTCGCGACCAGGGAGGCCGAGACGGTGACCACCGCGCTGCTGCGCGAGTTGTCGCCCAAGGAGGCGGCCGCCGTGATCCTCGTCGACATCGAGGGCCTGACCCACGACATGGCGGGGGAACGCCTCGGCGCGCACCGCGGCACGGTGCAGCGCAACCGGATGCGCGGCCTGGCCAAGATCCGCTCCGCACTCGACACGAACGTGCCGGACATGGGCGGGGTCCCGGTCCGCTGACTGGTCCACCGACCCCTCAGGGCCGGTCCAGCCGCAACCGCTCCGCGCGCGGCAGACCGGCCACCACCAGGTCGTACGAGTCCTCGATCAGCTCCCGTACGAGGTGATCGGGCAGCTCCCCGTCGACCGTGACCGTGTTCCAGTGCCGTTTGTTCATGTGATATCCGGGGATGATCAGCCCCGGATGATCGGCGCGCAGCCGGATCGCGTCCTCCGGATCGCACTTCAGGTTGACCTTCAGGGGGCGGTTGTCCAGCCAGGACAGGGCGAAGAGCTTGCCCAGCACCTTGAACACCGAGACCTCGGGGCTGAACGGGAAGTCCTCGACAGCGGCGTTGAAGGACAGGCAGAAGGCACGCAGCTCTTTCGGAGTCACGCCTCGCCTCCCTTCTTCGCCGCTTTCTCCTTCGCCGCCGCCCCCTCGACCGGGTCGACCGGCTCCATCGGCTCCACGAGCACCGTCACGATCTTGTTCCGCCGACCGGCCGCGGCCTCCGCCGTGAGCCGCAGGTCGCGCCCGTCGGGCAGCTCGACGACGGCCGAGGCACCGGCGATCGGTACGCGGCCCAGCGCCTTCGCCAGCAGCCCGCCCACCGTCTCCACGTCCTCGTCGTCGTACTCCTCGAGGCCGTACAGCTCGCCGAGGTCGGTGATGTCGAGGCGGGCGGTGACCCGGTGCCGCTCGTCGCCGAGCTTCTCCACGGGCGGGAGTTCACGGTCGTACTCGTCGGTGATCTCGCCGACGATCTCCTCGAGGATGTCCTCGATGGTCACGATGCCGGCCGTGCCGCCGTACTCGTCGATGACGACGGCGACGTGGTTGCGGTCGCGCTGCATCTCGCGGAGCAGGTCACCGGCGTTCTTCGTGTCGGGCACGAAGGCGGCGGCCCGCATCGCCGTCGACACGAGCTCGCTCTCCACGTCCCGGCTGATGTGCGTCTTCCGGACGAGGTCCTTCAGGTACACGATGCCGACGACGTCGTCCTCGTTCTCCCCGGTGACCGGAATGCGCGAGAACCCGGAGCGCAGCGCGAGGGTGAGCGCCTGCCGGATCGTCTTGTACCGCTCGATGACCACCAGGTCCGTACGCGGGACCATGACCTCCCGTACGAGGGTGTCGCCCAACTCGAAGACGGAGTGCACCATACGGCGCTCGTCGTCCTCGATCAGGGACTCCTTCTCGGCCAGGTCGACCAGCGCGCGCAGCTCCGCCTCGGAGGCGAACGGGCCGCGCCTGAAGCCCTTTCCGGGCGTGAGGGCGTTGCCGATGAGGATGAGGAGGGAGGGAATCGGCCCCATGACGCGCGCCAGCGGCAGCAGGACGTACGCGGCTGCCGTGGCCGTGTTGAGGGGGTGCTGACGTCCGATCGTGCGCGGCGAGACCCCGACGGCAACGTACGAGACGAGCACCATCACGCCGATGGCGACGGCGAGGGCCTGCCAGGTCCTGTCGAACTCCTGTAGGCAGGCGTAGGTGACGAGCGCGGCGGCGGCCATCTCGCACGCCACGCGCACCAGCAGCGCCACGTTGAGATAGCGGGTCGGGTCGGCGGCGATCTGCGCGAGCTTGGCGCTGCCGCGCCGACCGCCGCGTACGGCCTCGTCGGCGCGGAAGCTGGAGACCCGCGCCACGCCCGCCTCCGCGCAGGCGGCGAGCCAGGCGACGACGACCAGCGCTATGGCACCGGTGACGAGTTGGGGGTTCATGACACCGTCGGGGCGGGCGACGGTCCGGTCATGCCCTTCTCGCCGCGCCAGCCGTCGACGATGGCGGCCTGGAGGCCGAACATCTCGGCCTTCTCGTCCGGCTCCTCGTGGTCGTAGCCCAGGAGGTGCAGCACGCCGTGGACGGTGAGGAGTTGGAGCTCCTCGTCCATGGAGTGCTGCGTCTCGGCCTCCTTGCCCTGCCGCTCGGCGACCTCGGGGCAGAGCACGATGTCACCGAGAAGCCCCTGCGGCGGCTCGGCGTCGTCCTTCGAGGGCGGGCGCAGCTCGTCCATGGGGAAGGACATGACGTCGGTCGGACCGGGCAGGTCCATCCACTGGATGTGCAGTTGCTCCATGGCGTCGGCGTCCACGACGATCACCGAGAGTTCGGAGAGCGGGTGGATGCGCATCCGCGCGAGCGCGTAGCGGGCGATGTCGAGGATCGCCTGCTCGTCGACCTCGGTTCCGGACTCGTTGTTGACGTCGATCGACATGGTGCTGGTCTGTCTACTTCCGTTTGTCGCGGCTGTCCCGGGCACCCTTGTGGGTGCCGTTCTCCGTACCGTTCTCGTCGTCGTACTTCTCGTACGCGTCGACGATACGGCCGACCAGCTTGTGCCGGACGACATCCTGGGAGGTGAGCCGGGAGAAGTGGACGTCTTCGAGGCCTTCGAGGATGTCCTGCACCTGCCGCAGACCCGACTTCGTCCCGGAGGGGAGGTCGACCTGCGTCACGTCACCCGTGATCACGATCTTCGAATCGAAGCCGAGACGGGTGAGGAACATCTTCATCTGCTCGGCGCTGGTGTTCTGCGCCTCGTCCAGGATGATGAAGGCGTCGTTGAGGGTGTTGTGCGTCAGAAGGTAGTCCTGTGTGACGTACAGCGAGTCCTCGGCAGCCACCTGGATACAGACGGTCTCTTCCCTGCCCGCGGGCTCGATGCTGTCGACGAACCTCATCGGGCGTCCACCGCCTCCGGCCGCGAGGTACTTGTCGCGCTTGCGAGCGAGTCGGAAGGGTTCGATGCCTTCGGGGAGGCGGATGTCGATGACGTGGGCATCGTGTTGGTGAGCGACCGCACGGCCCTTCGCGAGTCCCGGTTTCCGACCTGCCTTGGCCCGGCGGCGGGTGTACGCGACGCCGCCCAGCGACTGCACAAGCGAGATCACGTCGTCACGGAGCAGGATCGACGTCGTCGTGTACTGAACCCGGCACGTACGGTCCGCCTGGGTGACCGGACCACCATCGGAGTCCAGCAGTCCCTGGAGAACGGCCAGGCGTACTTCGGCGGAGTTGTGCAGGTAGTCGTCCGGGACGAACTTCGTGTTCGAGCGGGTACGCAGCAGGTCGAGCTCGCGCAGGATCCGCGTCACCGGGTTCTCCAGGGTGACCACGTCTCCGGGAGACTTGACCCGGTTGAGTACGTAGTCAGGGCCACCACGATGCCGAAGTGAAACGCCTGTCAGCGCGCCTTCGAGCGCCTCCGCCAGCTCCGGGTCGTCTGTCGAGAACGAGGGCGTGGTGGATCCGGTCAGGCAACCGTCACCGAGAAGGAGTCCCAGGGCGTACGGGTCCATGGGAACTTCCCGCTCCGGGAAGCTCACCGGCGCGGTCAGCATCGGCAACTCGTAGCGGCGGGCGTGGGCCGCGCGGAGGCTGCCGATCATGTCCTGGGTTTCAAGAACGCGCCACGGCTTGTTGCGACGCCTGTCCGAGGCGGTCCTGACTGTCCACAGATGCTCGCCGCAGGCCAGCGTCCAGGAGCCGTCCTGGGCAGTGACGCGGTAGACGTCCTTCTCCCCCTGCGGATAGACGCCGAGAACCGGTGTCGGCTCACCGTTCGAACCGATAACCAGATCGCCGACCTGAAGGTCGCCGATGGGGCGCCAGCCGTCTGGGGTCAGCACGTTGGTGAAAATCGGCTGCGCACGGCCACGCATGTAGGCCAGCGGCGCCACCTCGATCGTCCCCGAGGCCATCAGCTTCGGGATCGAGTCGGGGTCGAGCATGTCGTGCAGCGCGTCGTACAGCGGGCGCAGATACGGGTCGATCTTCTCGTACAGCGTGCCCGGGAGGAAGCCGAGCCGCTCGCCCGCCTCCACCGCCGGGCGGGTCAGGATGATCCGGCTGACCTGCTTGGACTGGAGGGCCTGGACGGCCTTCGCCATGGCGAGATACGTCTTGCCGGTACCGGCCGGGCCGATGCCGAAGACGATGGTGTTCTTGTCGATGGCGTCGACGTAGCGCTTCTGGTTGAGGGTCTTGGGACGGATGGTGCGGCCCCGCGAGGACAGGATGTTCTGGGTGAGGACCTCGGCCGGGGTCTCCAGGCCGTCACCCTCCCCGTTCCCGCTCGCTCTGAGCATCGCGATCGAGCGTTCCACTGCGTCCTCCGTCATCGGCTGTCCGGTGCGGAGCACCAGCATCATCTCGTCGAACAGGCGCTGGACGAGGGCGACCTCGACCGCTTCGCCCACGGCGCTGACTTCATTGCCCCGGACATGGATGTCGACCGCCGGGAAGGCCTTCTCGATCGCGCGCAGCAGACTGTCGCTGGAACCCAGCACGGTCACCATGGGGTGCGCGGCCGGGACGGTGAACTGCGCTCGTGCCTGCCCCCGCGCAGGGGGCTGAGCTGTGGGTGTCTGAGTCATGGGCCGGCTCGTAGGCCTGCACGACCTCCTCGATGAGGCTCGCTAACCACGTGGGTAGCCTTCCGCTCCCAGCCTACGACGGTGCACTGACAACGCCGTAGGGCTTTTCGCTCACGGTCCGGTGTACATACCTCGTGGCCCGCCTGTACGCGCGCTCAGGCCGATCTGCCGAAACCGATCGTGGGGACCGCCCGCCGCAGGGGCCACGGGCGCGGGCGGGCGCTCCTGGGCACCAGGTCCGCGAGGAACGCGTACCGCCGCAGAGCCGCCGGGTCCTGGTGCTCGTACGACTGGATCTCGCGCCACCAGGCCCCGACCTCGGACCAGCCGGGCGCGGAGAGGGAGCCGCCGAAGTCCTGCACGGAGAGCGCGGCGGTGAGGCCGGCGAAGGCGAGGCGGTCGGCGAGCGGCCAGTCGGCGAGGGTGCCGGTGACGAAGCCGGCGACGAAGACATCGCCGGCGCCCGTGGGATCGAGGGCCTCGACCGCGATGGCCGGGACCTCGGCCGTCTCCCCGGTCCGCCCGTCCACCGCGTACGCGCCCTCGGCACCGAGGGTGACGACGGCGAGCGGTACGTGGTCGGTGAGGGCGCGGGCGGCCTGGCGGGGGCAGTCGGTGCGGGTGTAGCGCATCGCCTCCTCGGCGTTGGGCAGGAAGGCCTCGCAGTGTTCCAGGTCGGCGAGGCCGGCGAGGTCCCAGCGGCCGCTGTCGTCCCAGCCGACGTCGCCGAAGATCCGGGCACCCTTACGGGCCGCCTGGGCGATCCAGGGGGCGCGCACGCCCGGCGTGAGGGAGGCGACGGCGGCCCGGGAGTGCGGCGGGCACTCCGGCGCCGGTTCCTCCGGGGGCGGCTCGTGGCCGTGGGAGACCATCGTGCGCTCGTCCTCGTACGCCATGGAGACGGTGACCGGGGAGTGCCAGCCGGGGACCGTGCGTGACGCGGACAGGTCGATGTGCTCGCCCTGTTCCAGGGCGTCCCAGCAGTACTCCCCGTAGTGGTCGTCCCCGAAGGCGGCGGCGAGGGAGGTCTTCAGGCCGAGCCGGGCGAGGGCGGTGGCCATGTTGGCGACTCCGCCGGGGCTGGACCCCATTCCGCGCGCCCAGGACTCGGTGCCGCGCACCGGGGCGGAGTCGAGCCCGGTGAAGATGATGTCGAGGAAGACGGTGCCCGTCAGGTACACGTCCCACGGAGGTTCGTCGGGTGTGCGCAGCGCGGCCAGGGGATCGACCTGTGCCTGACGGTAGGACGATCCCTCTCCGGTGGACGCGGTGGACGCGATCACGGTGCGCTCCCTGACGACGGACCCTGACGACGGTGCGGATCAGGCCAGTCTGCACCACACCGCTGACAGCGGTCCGCCGCTCCGGCCCCGGGAGCCACGCGCGGCGCCCGGGAGTGCGGTCAGCCTCCGAACTCGTACGCCTCCACCTCCGCGAGGTACCGCGCCCGCAGTTCCTCGTCGTCGTCCAGGAACGACGCCAGGAACGAGTTCCGCGCAAGCTCCCGGAGCCGCTCCTCACCGAGCCCCAGGGCTTCCCGTACCGCCCCGAAGTTGTCATCGACGTATCCACCGAAGTAGGCGGGGTCGTCGGAGTTGACGGTGCACAGCAGCCCCGCCTCCAGCATGGCGGGAAGCGGATGGTCCGCGAGGACGTCGACGGCCCGCAACCGCACGTTGGACAGCGGGCACAGCGTCAGCGGCACCCGCTCCCGCACGAGCCGCGCGACGAGCTCCGGGTCCTCCATGCAGCGCAGCCCGTGGTCGACGCGCTCGACGCCGAGCACGTCGAGGGCCTCGGTGATGTACGCGGGCGGCCCCTCCTCCCCCGCGTGCGCCACGCGCCGCAGCCCGAGCGCGGCGGCGGCCTCGTACACCTCGCGGAACTTCACCGGCGGATGCCCGACCTCGGCGGAGTCGAGCCCGATGCCGATGATCCGATGGAGATAGGGCTTGGCCGCTTCCAGCGTCTCCATCGCGGACTCGGCGGATTGATCCCGCAGAAAACACATGATCAGCCGAGTGGAGATGCCATGCGCCGCCTGGCTCTCCCCCAGCGCCCGCCACAACCCCTCCACCACGGTCCCCATGTCCACGCCCCGGGCGAGGTGGGCCTGCGGATCGAAGAAGATCTCCGCGTGGCGCACGCCCTGCGCGGCGGCCCGCGCGAGATAGGCGTTGGCAAGATCCTCGAAGTCCTGCTCGGTACGCAGAACAGCCATGAGCTCGTAGTACAGGTTCAGAAAGGACTGCAGGTCGTCGAAGAGATAGGCCTTCCGCAACTCTTCGGTGTCGGCGTAAGGCAGCGACACGCCGTTGCGCGCGGCGAGCGCAAAAGCGAGCTCAGGCTCGAGAGTGCCTTCGATGTGGAGGTGCAGTTCGGCTTTGGGGAGGGACATCAAAGAATCGTACGACCGGTTCACCGCCGTTTCGGAACCGGAACCCTGAGCAGGTCGTAGGCGACGGTCAGCTCACCCTCGTATCCGGCGGCCCGAGCCTGCCGCTCGAACTCCTCCGGATCGGAGTAGCGCTGGCTGAAGTGGGTGAGAACGAGATGCCGCACACCGGCGTCCCGGGCAACGACGCCCGCCTGTCCTGCGGTCAGGTGCCCGTGATCGGCGGCAAGTTGCTCATCCTCATCGAGGAAGGTCGACTCGATGACGAGCATGTCGCACCCCTCGGCCAGCGCACGCACTCCGTCACACAACCGGGTGTCCATGACGAACGCGAACCGCTGTCCGCGCCGCACCTCACTGACGTCGTCGAGGGTGAGGGACCCGAGAGAGCCCTCCCTCTGGAGGCGTCCGACGTCGGGCCCCTTGATCCCGTGCTCGGCGAGCAGCTCGGGCAGCATGCGGCGCCCGTCGGGCTCGACGAGGAGATAGCCGTAGGACTCGACGGGGTGGGAGAGCTTGCGGGCTTCAAGCCGATAGCCACCCGTCGTCGCCAGCACCCCACCGTCGCCCGCGACCGGCACCTGACTGATCCGAACGGTCTCGCGATAGGCGGTGGCGTAGCGCAGCCGGTCGAAGAACTTCTGCCCGGAGCGCGGGAAGTGGGCGGTCACCTCGTGCGGGACGCGGTCGAGGTTGATGCGCTGGATGACTCCGGCGAGCCCGAGCGAGTGGTCCCCGTGGAAGTGCGTGACGCAGATCCGGTTGAGGTCGTGGGCGGCGACCCCGGCACGCAGCATCTGCCGCTGCGTGCCCTCGCCGGGATCGAAGAGGAATCCCTCGCCGTCCCAGCGGAGCAGGTAGCCGTTGTGGTTGCGGTGCCGGGTGGGCACCTGGCTGGCGGTGCCGAGGACCACCAGTTCACGTACGGACATGGCGTGTTACCCGGGCGGCCACTGGAGGCCGCGCCCGCCGAGAAGGTGCGCGTGGGCATGAAAGACGGTCTGACCGGCACCGCTGCCCGTGTTGAAGACGATGCGGTAGCTGTCCAGCTTCTCCTCACCGGCGATCTCCCCGGCGTCGCGCAGCACATCGGCGGCGACACCGGGTTCGGCGGCGGCGAGGGAGGCGGCGTCCGGGTGGTGGACCTTGGGGATCACCAGGATGTGCGTGGGCGCCTGGGGGTTGATGTCCCGGAAGGCGACGGTCGTGTCGGTCTCCCGGACGATGGTCGCCGGAATGTGCTTCTCGACGATCTTGCAGAACAGACAGTCGTCCTGCGGCTCCCCTGCCATGCGGTGTCTCCCTCGCCGATGGTTGATCCCGTACGTGAGGCATCGTATCGATCTGTTTTCGCCCCCGCCGCCCTTACCCGTCCCGTCCCTGGGGGCTGCGCCCCCGGACCCCCGCTGTCCGCCCTGAAGGGGCCTTGTCCTCAAACGCCGGACGGGCTGGGTATTTCAGCCCCTCCGGCGTTTGAGGAGCGGGGGTTCGGGGGCAGCGCCCCCGAGGACGGGACGGGTAAGGGCGGCGGGGGCGAGAAAACTACACCTCCGGCAGCGACGGCGCCCTCTTGGCCGGACGTTCCTCCAACGACTCCAGTGCCAGCCGGATCGCCTCGTCCAACTGCACATCCCGCCCCGCCGCGTAATCCTGCGGGGTCTGCACGACCTCCACGTCCGGGTCGACGCCGTGGTTCTCGACGTCCCAGCCGTAACCCTCCAGCCAGAACGCGTACTTGGGCTGCGTGACCAGCGTGCCGTCGACCAGGCGATACCGGCTGTCGATGCCGATGACGCCGCCCCAGGTCCGCGTACCCACCACGGGCCCGATGCCCAGCGCCTTGATCGCCGCGTTCACGATGTCCCCGTCCGACCCCGAGAACTCGTTGGCGACGGCGACGACGGGCCCGCGCGGGGCGTCCTCCGGGTAGCTGTACGGGCGCATCCCGCGCGGCAGGTTCCAGCCGACGATCCGGCGCGCCAGTTTCTCGACGATCAGCTGGGACGTGTGCCCGCCCCGGTTCTCGCGAACGTCGACGACCAGCCCCTCCTTCGCGACCTCCACCCGCAGGTCACGGTGGATCTGGGCCCAGCCGGGCGCCTGCATGTCGGGCACGTGCAGATAGCCGAGCCGTCCGCCGGACTTCTCGGTGACGTACGCGCGCCGGTCGTTGACCCACGCGTGGTAGCGCAGCGGTTCCTCGTCCGCGAGGGGTACGACGACCACGTGTCGCGGGTCGCCGCCGCCGGACGGCGAGATGGTCAGCTCGATGGGCTTGCCCGCCGTACCGACGAGCAGCGGGCCGGGCCCGGTCACCGGGTCGACGGGCTGTCCGGCGACCGCGACGATCGCGTCACCCGGGCGCACCGCGACACCGGGCGCGGCGAGCGGGGAGACACCGTCGGGGTCGGAGGTCTCGGCGGGCAGGATGCGGTCGATGCGCCAGACAGGGGCGCCTTCGGGGCCGTCCTCGTGGCGGGAGATGTCGGCGCCGAGAAGGCCCTGCCGTTCGCCGCCACCGTGTCCGCCGCGTGGGGTGACGTACGCGTGCGAGGTGCCCAACTCGCCCTGGACCTCCCAGAGAAGGTCGACGAGGTCGTCGTGGGTGGCGACGCGGTCGAGGAGGGGCCGGTAGCGGTCGAGGACGCCGTCCCAGTCGGTGCCGTTCATGTCCGCGCGCCAGAAGTTGTCGCGCATGATGCGGCCGTTCTCGTCGTACATCTGCCGCCACTCGACGGCCGGGTCGACGGTCTGGCGCACGCGCGACAGGTCGACGGTGATGTTCGAGTCGCTCTCGTCGTCGTTCGAGGCGCGTCGGTCGCTGGGTACGACCTTCAGCTTGCCGTCGGTCCACAGCAGGACGCGTTTACCGTCGCCGCTGACGGCGAAGTGGTCGGCGTCCCCGGCGAGGTGCTCGATGCGCTTCTGGGCGAGGTCGTACCGCTCCAGCTCGGTCTTGGGTTCCGGGTCGTCCGGGGTGGCCCGGGAGGAGCCGAGGACTCCCGTTACGGGGTGGCGCAGCCACAGCACACCGTCCTTGGCGGCGCGCAGGGTGGAGTAGCGGGCGGCCTCGACCGGGAACGGCACGATGCGGTCGGCGAGCCCGTCGAGGTCGATACGGGTGGCCGGGGCGCCCTCGCTGTCCGGGGTCTCGTCCTTGTCCGGCGCCTCGAAGGGCCGCCCGTGCCGCTGCGGTCCGAAGGGCGAGGGCGTGGTCGCGGCGAGGGGGATGAGGTGCGGACGTGAACCGCCGACGAAGGCGAGGTCGAACACGTGCTCGTCATAGACGGGGTCGAAGGACCGCGCCGACAGGAAGACGAGGTGCTTGCCGTCGGCGGTGAAGGCGGGCGAGTAGTCCCGGAAGCGGAGCGGCGTCGCCTCGGTCACCGACAGGTCGGTGGTGTTGGCGAGCTTGAGCTGACGCAGCGGATCCGGCCCGGGGTGGGACCAGGCGAGCCAGCCGGAGTCGGGCGAGAAGACGAGCCCTGACGCGTTGCCGTTGCCGCTGCGGTCGACCTCGCGCACCTCGCCCGACTCCCGCTCGACGAGCAGTACGCGCCCGTCGTGGGAGGCGACGGCGGCCCGGCTGCCGTCGGGTGCCATGGCGAGGCCGAGGACCCGCCCGAGCTGTCCGGCGGCGAGCCGGCGCGGCGGTGCCCCCGGTGCGGTGCCGGTCGCCGGGGCGAACTCCAGTGCGTCGTCGCCCTCCGCGTCGGTCACCCACACGGCCCACTCCTCGCCGTCCACACGGAAGGCGCGGGGCAGCCGGGCTCGTACCCCGTGCCCCGAGGCGAGCACGCGGGCTGGGCCGGACCGGTGGGTGACCCAGTGCACCGAGCCGCGCACGCCGATGGCGCTGCCGCGTCCGGTGTGGTCGGGGGCTCCGGACCCGAACCACCGGGACGCGCTCACGGGATGGGGTTGGAGATCGACGCGCTGCCCGCCCAGCCGGACGTCGAGTCGGCGCGGCTCGGCCCCGTCCAGGTCGTCGAGGAGCCACAGTTCACCGGCGGAGGAGTAGACGACGCGGCTGCCGTCGCTCGCGGCGTGCCGGGCGTAGAAGCCTCCCCCATTCTCGGCTTCGCTCGAACGGGAGGTGCCCCCACGCGGGGTGTGGCGCCGCAGGTCGGACCCGTCAGCGAGGGACGAGTACAGCGCCCCGACACCTTCGTGGTCGGAGAGGAAGGCGATGCGCTCCCCCACCCACACCGGGTACTCGAGGTTCCCGTCCAGCTCGGCATGCAGCCGTACGAACTCCCCGTCCCCCTCCCGATCGATCCACAGCTTCCCCGCCGTACCGCCCCGATAGCGCTTCCACCAGGCGGCCTCGCGCCCCATGGGGGCGGAGAGGAGAACGGTCGCCGGGCCGCCCTGGGCGACATCGCCAACAGGCCCGTACGGCAGGAGAGTTGCCGGGCCGCCGTCGAGCGGCACGGCGCGGGCCCAGGAGCGGCGCAGGCTGGCCTGACCCTGGGTGCTGAGGGCGAGGACCCGCCCGTCCGGGGTCCAGCCGCGCACCTGGGTCCTCCAACTGCCCCAGTAGGTGAGCCGGTTGGCGGGCCCTCCGTCGATGGGGGCGACATGCACCTCGGGGGCGCCGTCGCGGGTGGAGGTCCAGGCGAGGCGGGTGCCGTCCGGGGAGAAACGGGGATTGTTCACCGGTACGTTGTCGGCGCTGACGCGCCAGGCCCGGCCACCGTCGAGCGGGGCGACCCAGACGTCGTCCTCGGCGGTGAAGGCGACCGAGTCGCCGTGCAGATGCGGAAACCGGAGATACGCAGGCGAAGAGGGCTGAGTCACCCGATCACCCTAAGCAGCGATCGCGCCGCCGGACAGAGGTTTGGATCACTTCCTGCTCTTCGACCCGGGCCCAAAAGGTTTCCCCGACCTGTCATTTACCCTGTCATTTACCCTCGCCTGGCGAGCAGTTGGGGTTCTCCTGGCAGTAGACGGTCTTCGTCACGGTGACGGTCACGGTCGGCTCGGGCCGCCCGTGGTCCGGCGGCCGCCAAGTGGCGTGCGGGATACGGGTCGGCGCACTGGGACCGTCACAGTTGCCGAGACCACTGACCCGGAACCACTGCTTGCCGGCGATCTCGGCGATGAGGTCCCCACGTACGCATCTGCCGTCGACCGCGCGCGTCACCCGGCCGGTGACGGTGATGTCCTTGCCGCCCCTGGTCTCACCCTTGCAGTCGACCCGCGCGACGGCGCTCTCCCGCGGCGACGGTGAACTCCCGTTCCCGGAAGCCTTGTTGCCGTTGGCGCCGTTGCCCCCGTTGACCGATGCCGTGCAGGTGAGCCGCTGGACGTCCACGTCGCGCCGCTCCAGCTCCTTCGTCACCGTCTGGTCGGTGGTGAATGCCACGGTGGCCGAACTGAGCCCACCGGGGTCACAGGCGACGACCCCGCCCACCACGACCACCGCCAGCCCGGCCGCCGCGACCACCCGACGCCGCCCGCACGGCCGATGCCAACTCCGTCTCAGAGCCCCCATGAAGGGCAGCCTGCCACCGTCGCACCCGACCCGGAAAGACATGTACCGGACAGGGCCAGAGGGTCTAGGACCAGCGTCCGGTACGGCCGAGCAGCAGCGCCGTCGCGGCGGTACCGGCGGTGGAGGTACGCAGCACACTGGCCCCCAGCCGGTACGCCTTCGCCCCCGCCTCCTCGAAGAGGGCCAACTCCTCTGCACAGACGCCTCCTTCGGGCCCGACGACCAGCACGATCTCGCCGGTGGAGGGGAGTTCGGCGGTCGCGAGCGCGGCACTGCCGTACGCACGGTCCTCGTGCAGTACGGCGGCGAAGTCGGCTTTGGCGAGAAGCGCGGCAACCTGCTTGCTCGACGCGGCGTCCGCGACCTCCGGGAAGCGCACCCGGCGGGACTGCTTGCCGGCTTCCCGGGCGGTGGCCCGCCACTTGGCGAGCGCCTTGAGCCCACGGTCGCCCCGCCACTGGGTGATACACCGGGAGGCGGCCCAGGGAACGATGGCGTCGACACCGGTCTCGGTCATCGTCTCGACGGCCAACTCGCCCCGGTCGCCCTTGGGAAGAGCCTGGACGACGGTGATACGAGGCGACGCCGGCGGTTCTTCGACCACCGGGCCGAGCCGCAGAGTCAACTGATCCTTGCCCTCGACACCGACGACTTCGCCCTCCGCCCAGCGCCCGGCACCGTCGGTGAGGACGACGGCCTCGCCGACCCGCAGCCGTTTCACGGAGACGGCGTGGCGCCCTTCGGCCCCGTCGAGGACGTACTGCCCGCCGCCGGCGGCCGGAAGGTGGGCGGGGAAGCTCTCGACGACGAACACGGGCGCGGTCATGAGCTCGCGCCCCCGCCCAGCGACGCGGCCCGCGCGACCTCGATCTCGTCCGCCAGCACCCTCACCAGCTCCGCCGCCGGCAGTTCACGGGCCATCCGGTGCCCCTGCCCCGCCCACAGCGCCATGCCCTGCGCGTCGCCCGCCGCGGCGGCCTTCTTGCGGAGCGGCGAGGTGAGGTGGTGGACCTCGGGGTAGGCGGCGGGCGCGTACGGGCCGTGCTCGCGCAGGAAACGGTTCACCAGCCCCCGGGCCGGCCGGCCGGAGAACGCGCGCGTCAGCTCCGTACGGACGAAGAGGGGGTTCGTCAGTGCCTGCTTGTGCAGGGCGTGGGCGCCGGATTCCGGGGTGGCGAGGAAGGCGGTGCCGAGTTGGGCGGCGCTCGCGCCCGCGGCGAGGACGGCGGCGATCTGGCTGCCGCGCATGAGCCCGCCGGCGGCGACGAGCGGCAGGTTCACGGTCTCGCGGACCTGCGCGACGAGGGAGAGCAGCCCGATGGCGGACCCGTCCGCCTCGGGGTTGTCACGATGGGTGCCCTGATGGCCGCCGGCCTCGACGCCCTGCACGATCACCGCGTCGGCGCCGGCCCGCTCCACGGCGAGGGCCTCCTCGGCGGTGGTCGCGGTGACCAGGGTGAAGGTGCCGGCGCGGCGCAGGGAGTCCAGTATCTCGGGGCTCGGCACCCCGAAGTGGAAGGAGACGACCGGGACCGGGTTGTCGAGGAGTACGGCGAGCTTGGCGTCGTAGCCGTCGTCACGTCCGCTGTCCGGGTCGCCCAGCCCGATGCCGTACCAGCTGGCCTCACCGGCGAGCTGGTGGGCGTACACCTCGACAGCAGCGGGGTCGGCGTACTCGGGCTGCGGCATGAAGAGGTTCACGCCGAAGGGACGCCCGGTGAGACCGCGCAGCGTTTTGATCTCCTGGTACATGCCATCCGCGGTCTTGTACCCGCCGGCGAGGAACCCGAGCCCGCCCGCTTCGGCGACGGCACTGACGAGTTGCGGGACGGAGACGCCGCCCGCCATGGGGGCCTGCACGATCGGGTGAGCGAAGAGATCGGTCAGTGCGGAGGACATGACGGCATGTTGTCACGTCCCCAGCACATGTCCGAATCAGACCCCTTCAGGGGACGAGGCCCCTCCAGCCCAGGTCGTGTTTCCCACCCAGACCCAGCCATCCCAGCCCGTCCGGCGTTTGAGGACGAGGCCCGTTCAGGGCCGAAGGGGGGTCTGGGGGCGCAGCCCCCAGGTTCAGGATGGGACGGGTAAGGGCCGCGGGGGCGAAACAACCCCCGCCGCCCCACAGCCTCAGCGCCCGTTGAACGCATCCTTCAGCCGCGAGAACAACCCCTGCTGCCCCGGCTGGAACTGCCCCGTGGGCCGCTCCTCACCCCGCAGCTTCGCCAGCTCCCGCAGCAACCGCTCCTGCTCAGGATCAAGCTTCGACGGAGTCATGACCTCGACATGGACGATGAGATCGCCACGCCCGCCACCCCTCAGATGCGTGACGCCCCGCCCGTGCAGCGGAATCGACTGCCCGGACTGCGTGCCGGGACGGATGTCGACCTCCTCCAGCCCGTCGAGCGTCTCCAGCGGCACCTTCGTGCCCAGCGACGCCGCCGTCATCGGAAGAGTCACCGTGCAGTGCAGGTCGTCCCCGCGCCGCTGGAACTGCGAGTGCGGCAGCTCATGGATCTCGACGTACAGGTCACCGGCGGGACCGCCGCCGGGCCCCACCTCGCCCTCACCGGCGAGCTGGATCCTCGTACCGTTGTCGACACCCGCGGGGATCTTCACGGTCAGCGTCCGACGCGACCGCACCCGGCCGTCACCCGCGCACTCGGGGCACGGCGTCGGGACGACCGTCCCGAACCCCTGGCACTGCGGGCAGGGACGGGACGTCATGACCTGGCCCAGGAAGGACCGCGTCACCTGCGAGACCTCACCCCGCCCGCGACACATGTCGCAGGTCTGGGCGGAAGTCCCGGGCGCCGCGCCCTCGCCACTGCACGTGGCGCACACCACGGCCGTGTCGACCTGGATGTCCTTGGTGGTGCCGAAGGCGGCCTCGTCCAGCTCGATGTCGAGCCGGATCATCGCGTCCTGGCCGCGCCGCGTACGCGACCTCGGCCCCCGCTGGGACGCCGTTCCGAAGAACGCGTCCATGATGTCCGAGAAGTTCCCGAAGCCACCGGCGCCGAAGCCGCCCGCGCCTCCGCCGCCCGCCTGCGAGAGGGGGTCACCGCCGAGGTCGTAGACCTGCTTCTTCTGCGGGTCCGACAACACCTCGTACGCGGCGTTGATCTCCTTGAACCGCTCCTGCGTCTTCGGATCGGGGTTGACGTCCGGGTGCAGCTCGCGGGCGAGCCTCCTGAACGCCTTCTTGATCTCGTCCTGGGACGCGTCGCGGCGCACGCCGAGTACGGCGTAGTAGTCCGTGGCCACTTACGACTCCGCCAGGATCTGTCCGACGTACCGTGCCACTGCGCGTACCGCTCCCATCGTTCCCGGGTAGTCCATGCGGGTCGGTCCGACCACGCCGAGCTTGGCGACTGTTTCGCCGCCCGAACCGTAGCCGACCGACACGACGGACGTGGAGTTGAGTCCCTCGTATTTGTTTTCGTGACCGATTCGTACGGTCATGCTCGAATCCCCGGCCTCACCAAGGAGTTTGAGAAGTACGACCTGTTCCTCCAGGGCTTCCAGAACGGGTCGGATAGTGAGGGGAAAGTCATGTCCGAAGCGGGTCAGATTGGGCGTTCCGCCGATCATCAGCCGCTCCTCGGTCTCCTCGACGAGCGTCTCCAGAAGGGTGGAGAGCACCGTCGCGACCGTCCCCCGGTCCTCCGCCTCGAAGGCGTCCGGGAGATCCTGCACAAGCTGCGGCACGTCCGCGAACCGGCGGCCCGCGACCCGGCTGTTGAGCCGCGCGCGCAGATCCGCCAGTGACGCCTCCCCGAAGGGCGCCCGGCAGTCGATCATCCGCTGCTCCACCCGGCCGGTGTCCGTGATCAGCACGAGCATCACGCGCGCGGGTGCGAGCGAGAGCAGTTCCACGTGCCGGACGGTCGAGCGGGTGAGCGACGGATACTGCACGACGGCGACCTGCCGCGTGAGCTGGGCAAGCAGCCGAACCGTTCGCCCCACCACGTCGTCGAGATCGACAGCGCCGTCCAGGAAGTTCTGGATGGCGCGCCGCTCGGGCGCCGTCATCGGCTTGACGCCGGCGAGCTTGTCGACGAAGAGCCGGTAGCCCTTGTCGGTCGGGATGCGCCCGGCACTGGTGTGCGGCTGCGCGATGAAGCCCTCGTCCTCCAGCGCCGCCATGTCGTTACGGACGGTCGCCGGGGAGACCCCGAGGTTGTGCCGCTCGGTGAGCGCCTTGGACCCGACCGGCTCCTCGGTGCCGACATAGTCCTGGACGATGGCGCGCAGCACTTCGAGCCTGCGTTCACTGAGCATCGCGCACACCTCCAGCTGCTGTCGTCCCCTGAGCGAACAGGCTCTTCATTGGCCTTCCCTGGCACTCTTCGTGTGCGAGTGCCAGAGTTCCCCGGCCCAGTGTACGGCTGTCGGGTACACCCCCGGCAAGGGCAGCCCCCGCCGACCTGCCGAGGTGTACCGACCTGTCCTGCGATGTCGCGTCCGGTTAGCGTCGCCGTATGAAGGTGACTTGGGAAGAGCCGAGGTGGGAAGACCTGGGCTGGGAGCGCCTGGCGGCGGGGGTCGGCCGGTGCCGGCTGCCGGTCTGGGACTGCACGGTGGGACTGGTGACCTGGCCGGGCGGCGCCCTCCTGATCGACGCGGGATCGAGCCTCGCGGAGGGCGCGAGGGTGCGCCGGGAGGCCCAGGCGCTCGCAGGCCGACGGGTGGACTTCCTCGCCCTCACACACGCCCATTTCGATCACGTTTTCGGGGCGGCGGCGTTCGCGGGTGCCTACGTCTTCGCGGCAGGCGCCCCAGAAAACGAATCAGCCGCATCCACCACATCCTCTGAATCCTCCGAATTCGAGAAAGTGGGGCGCGAGGTGTTGCGCGCGGACGCGGTGCGCAACGGTCTGGACGCCCGGGCGGCGGAGGAGGCGGCGGACACCCTGGTGGTTCCGCATCAGTACGTACGGGGGAACCTCACCGTCGCGACGCCGGCCGGCGGCCCGGAAGTCGTCCTGAGCGTGGCCGGCCCCGGTCACACCGGCAGCGACCTGGCGGTCGTCGTACGCGGCGACGGCGGCCCGGCGGTCGTCTTCTGCGGCGACCTGGTCGAGGAGTCGGGGGAACCCCAGGCGGGCCCCGACGCCGTACCGTCGCGGTGGCCGGCGGCCCTGGACCGCGTCCTCTCCCTGGGCGGCGAGGACGCGCTGTACGTACCCGGCCACGGCGCGGTGGTGGACGCGGCGTTCGTACGGGCCCAACGAGACGCCCTGGCAATGCGTTTCGGCGTGTCGTGGGAGCCGGTGGACTGACGGCGCGACCGCTTCTCCTATCGTCATCCGAATGCGCCAGTACTCTCCGGACCTGACCCCACCGTGGAAGAAGCCCAAGCCCGTACCGCAGGTCCCGGCGGACCCGGGCCTGGTGGTCGAGGAGCCCGGTACGGGCTTCTGCGGCGCGGTGATCCGCTGCGAGGCGGGCACGGTCACCCTGGAGGACCGCTTCGGCAAACACCGCGTGTTCCCGCTGGAGCCGGGCGGCTTCCTGCTGGAGGGCAGATCGGTGACCCTCGTGCGACCGTCCCCGGGATCGTCTCCGTCCTCGGTACGTCCGTCCCGTACCGCTTCCGGCTCGGTGGCGGTTCCCGGTGCCCGCGCGCGGGTGGCCCGGGCGGGGCGTATCTACGTGGAGGGCCGGCACGACGCGGAGCTGGTCGAGAAGGTGTGGGGGGACGACCTGCGGGTCGAGGGCGTGGTCGTCGAGTACCTGGAGGGCATCGACGACCTCCCCGCGATCGTGACCGAGTTCGCCCCGGGCCCGGACGCCCGCCTGGGCATCCTGGTGGACCACCTGGTACCGGGTACGAAGGAGTTCCGGATCGCGCAGGCGGTGACGAGCGACCACGCGCTGGTGGTCGGGCATCCGTACATCGACGTGTGGGAGGCGGTGAAGCCGGCGTCACTGGGCATCCCGGGGTGGCCCCGGATCCCGCACGGACAGGACTGGAAGACGGGGGTGTGCCGGGAGCTGGGCTGGCCGGAGAACACGGGGGCGGTGTGGCGGGCGATCCTGGCCCGGGTGGGCTCGTACAGGGACCTGGAACCGGAACTACTGGGCCGCGTGGAGGAACTGATCGATTTCGTCACGGCCCCGGATACCGGCGGGTCGGAGGCTTGAGCCTTCCAGCCCAGGCCCGCACCCCGAGCCCGTCCGGCGTTTGAGGACGAGGCCCCTTCAGGGCCGAAAGCGGGGGTCCGGGGGCGCAACCCCGTGGGGGCCCCTCTGGGGGAGGGACGGGTAAGGGCGGAGGGGGCGAAACCTCCCTCAGTCCACCAGATCCCGAACCACCGCATCCGCCAACAACCGCCCCCGCAACGTCAACACCGCGCGCCCCTCCCCATAGGGC
>NZ_LGDW01000474.1 GCF_001280005.1 Streptomyces sp. NRRL WC-3618
CGAGGCACCCTCCTCGTCCATTGTCCCGGCCAGGAAGGTGCCTCCCACAGGTTTGCTGCAGGCGCTGGCCCGGGTGCCCGATCCCCGGGATCCACGTGGTGCGCTACCACCTACCCACGCTCCTGGCGACGGGGTGTGCGTGATGACGGCGGCCGGCCACAACTCCCTGGTCGCGATAGCCGAGTGGGCCCACCGCTGTGATCAGGCGGTACTGGCCCGGCTGGGCTGTTTCGCCGCCGGGGTGTGTCGGCAGCGGATCGTCGGGTACGCGGCGGGCACCCCCGAAGTCTGGAGGCCTTCATGCAACGAGGCAGCGGCCGCGTCAGCGCCCATCGCGACGATGAGATGAAACACGAGGTCCAGGGCCTGCTGAGGTCCGGCCACCCGACCCGCACCGAGGAGTGGCACAACCCGGAACCCGCCGCCGAGGACGATCCGCCGATCGCGGGCGGTCCGGTGGCACCGAGTCGCTCCCCCGCCGCACTGGAGACGGTGCGTTTCGAACTGGCCCGCTATCTGGGCCGTACGTCCTTCCCGGCCGGCCCGCGCGAACTGCGCGCCCTTCTGCGCGTCGGCAACGCCCCCGACACCCTGATCGAGCCACTTCAGGAGCTGCCGGGGAACGCGCGTTACGCCACCGTGCAGGAGCTGGCCGTGGCGGTCGTGAGCGGCCCGACCGAGGGCCCCGCCTGAGGAAAGGACAGCCCGAGGAAAGGACAGGAGGAACCCATGCGTATCGCGTTTCTGACCGCCCCCGAGGGCGTGGAACAGATCGAGCTCACCGACCCCTGGCAGGCGGTGGCCGACGCGGGCGGTGAGCCCGTGCTCGTGTCGACCGAGCGGGGAAAGGTACAAGCCTTCAACCATCTCGACAAGGCGGACAGCTTCCCCGTGGACGAGGTGACCGGCGAGGCGGCGGCCGAGTCCTTCGACGGGCTCGTACTGCCCGGCGGGGTGGCCAACCCGGACTTCCTGCGCACCGACGAGGGCGCCGTCTCGTTCGTCCGGGACTTCTTCGACCAGGGCCGGCCGGTCGCCGCGATCTGCCACGCCCCGTGGACCCTCGTGGAGGCGGACGTCGTCCGCGGCCGGGTGCTCACGTCGTGGCCGAGTCTGCGCACCGACATCCGCAACGCGGGCGGTGAGTGGGTCGACGAGCAGGTACGGATCTGCGACCACGGACCCAACATCCTGATCACCAGCCGCAGGCCGGACGACCTGAAGGCGTTCTGCGACGCGCTGGTGAACGAGTTCGGCAAGAAGGCCACCTGAACGGCCCGCCTGACGGCCTTCGGCCGTCGGCAGGACCACAGCCGGGCCTTCGTCGCGGCGGTCGCGGCCCACCGGCCTGGGACTCTTCCCCCGGTGCCCCGCTGAGCGTCACCGCCGCGACCGGTGCCGCTGCGGGATCCCTAAGGGCCTGTCGTCACATTCCCGTCTGCCTGGAGACGCCATGCACGCCCTCCGGGCGGGACGACGGGAATGTGACGACAGGCGCTAGGGTTCCGGCAGCGGCACCGATGCTCACTCCTGCGTGCAGTCCCGGTCCCGGGCGCCCTCGCGGGTGCGGCCCGAGGCGACCGGGCGGCGCGGATGGCGGCGCAGGTACTCGCCCTCCAGCTGCGCCATCCGGTCGTTGTGGGCGCGCAGCGCGTCGTTCGAGGCGTGCAGCAGCGTGTCGTGGCGGGTGCGGTGGATCGTCTCCAGCTCCTTCATCAGCTGCTGGTCGTCCAGCCGGGCCGGTTCGACTCCGTTCATGGTGGCACCCCAGTCGTCGTCCGTCGTCCAGTGCTTCGGTACGCACCGGGTACCCGTGGTCGCACGGGCGAAGCCACGCCCCTACCGCGCTCGCTCCACCCGCCGCTCGTCCCACACCGGCTCCGGGGTCTCACGGACGCGCCCGTCACTGCCGAAGACCAGATACCGATCGAACGAACGAGCGAACCAGCGGTCGTGGGTGACGGCGAGCACCGTGCCCTCGAACGCCTCCAGCCCTTCCTGGAGCGCCTCGGCGGACTCCAGGTCGAGGTTGTCCGTCGGCTCGTCCAGCAGCAGCGCCGTGACACCCTCCAGCTCGAGGAGCAGGATCTGGAAGCGGGCCTGCTGGCCTCCGGAGAGCCGGTCGAAGCGCTGCTCCGCCTGCGCGGTCAGCTCGTAGCGGCGCAGCCGGGACGAGGCCGCGCCCCGGTCCTGCGAGTGCTCGGACCACAGGATGTCGAGGAGCGTACGGCCCTCCAGCTCGGGATGGGCGTGCGTCTGGGCGAAGTGCCCGGGCACCACCCGCGCGCCGAGCTTCCACTCGCCCGTGTGGTTCACGGTGTCACCGGCGAGCAGCCGCAGGAAGTGCGACTTGCCGGAGCCGTTGGAGCCGAGGACGGCGACCCGTTCGCCGTAGAAGACCTCCAGGTCGAAGGGTTTCATCAGCCCGGTGAGCTCAAGTCCCTTGCAGGTGACGGCCCTTATGCCGGTCCGGCCGCCCTTGAGCCGCATGGTGATGTCCTGCTCGCGCGGCGGCTCGGGCGGCGGCCCGGCCTCCTCGAACTTCCGCAGCCTGGTCTGCGCGGCGGCGTAGCGGGACGCCAACTCATGGCTGATGGAGGCCGCCTGACGGAGGTTCAGCACCAGCTTCTTCAGCTGGGCGTGCTTCTCGTCCCAGCGTCGGCGCAACTCCTCGAAGCGCGCGAACCGTTCGGCCCGCGCCTCGTGATAGGTGGCGAACCCGGCGCCGTGCACCCACGCGTCAGCGCCGGCGGGCCCGGGTTCGACGGACACGATCTTCTGCGCGGACCGCGAGAGCAGCTCCCGGTCGTGGGACACGAAGAGCACGGTCTTACGGGTCTCCGCGAGCCGCTCCTCCAGCCACCGCTTGCCGGGTACGTCGAGGTAGTTGTCGGGCTCGTCGAGCAGCAGCACCTCGTCCGTGCCGCGCAGCAGCGCCTCCAGCACCAGCCGCTTCTGCTCACCGCCGGACAGCGTGCGCACCAGCCGCCACTGGGCCTTCTCGTACGGCATCCCGAGCGCGGCCGTGGTGCACATGTCCCACAGGGTCTCTGCCTCGTACCCGCGCGCCTCGGCCCAGTCGGAGAGCGCCTGCGCGTACTGGAGCTGGGCCGCCTCGTCGTCGACGGTCAGCATGCCGTGCTCGGCGAGGTCGACCGCCTTGGCGGCCTCCTGGATCCGGGGCGTGGCGACCGACACGAGCAGGTCCCGTACGGTCGTCTCGTCCCGTACGGAGCCCACGAACTGGCGCATCACGCCGAGCCCGCCGCTCACGTTGACGGTCCCGCCGTGCGGTTTCAGCTCGCCGGAGATCAGCCGCAGCAGGGTCGTCTTCCCGGCGCCGTTGGGTCCCACGAGGGCCACCACGGCCCCTTCGCCCACGCGGAACGACACATCGCCGAGCAGCGCCCTCCCGTCGGGAAGGTAGTACTCAAGGTGCGCTGCTTCGAGGTGTCCCATGAGGACGCATTCTGCGGGCCGACCACGACCCTGGGCAAACCCATAAAACGCACACCCGTGCCCGTACCTCGGTTCAGCCGTGCAGCGCCTCTCCCGCCGGCCCGCTGCCCGTACCCGGCCCGGCCGCCTCGACGACCGCGCCCGCCCAGGACACCGCCTTCCAGCCGTCCGCCGGTGAGCCCTCCAGGACGACCACACCGGTGTTGTCGAGCCGGTGCCCGGCGGCGAAGGGCACGTCGACGTTGACCGCGCGGGCCGCCGCCCACATCCGGATCACGGCGCCGTGGCTGATCATGACGACGGTGCCGGCCCCGCTGCCTGCGGCCTCCGCGACGACAGCGTCGAACCGCCCGAGCGACTCCACCCCGTTCTCGCCGCCCGGCATCCGCAGCTCCGTGTCCCCGGCGGCCCACGCGAACAGGGTGGTCATGTACGTGTGCGCGGCCTCGTCGTCGCCCCGCATCTCCAGGTCCCCGGCGGCCACCTCACGGATCCCGTCCCGCACGACCACGTCGAGGCCACGCGCCCCGGCCAGCGGGGCGGCGGTCAGCTGCGTACGGATGAGCGTGGAGGCGTACAGCGTGTCGATGTTCTCGTCAGCGAGTGCCTCCGGCAGCGCGGCGGCCTGCCGCTCCCCCAGCTCGGTCAGTGCGGCGCCCGGAACAGCGGTGTCCAGCAGGAACTTCAGGTTCGACGGGGTCTGACCGTGCCGGATGAGCAGCAGACGCATACGGATTCCCTCTCGCCCTGACGACTTCGCGACGAGCCCCGTGACCTGTTCGACAAGACAAAAAGGCTCACTTCAGGGTACCCAGAGCGTCATGACCGCAGACTTCGACCTCACCGTCCCGCTGCCCGGCCGCCATGCCGTGCGGGAGAAACTGCTGAATCTCGACCTCCGGGTGTTCGAGACCGCCGCCGCCCTGAACTGGCCGGGCGCCGAGCGCGTCCTGCCGAGGCTCAGCCGCGGCGCGAACCACGGCGTCCTGTGGTTCGCGACGGCCGCCGCCCTCGCGGCCACCGGCAGCCCCCGGGCCCGCCGGGCCGCCGTCCGGGGCCTCGCCTCCCTCGCCGTGGCCTCCGCGACGATCAACACCGTCGGCAAGCGCTCGGTACGCCGTCCGCGCCCCGTCCTCGACCCCGTACCGCTGGTCAGGCAGCTGAAGCGGCAGCCGATCACCACATCGTTCCCGTCCGGGCACGCCGCGTCGGCGGCCGCCTTCGCCACCGGTGTCGCCCTGGAGTCGCGGGGCCTCGGGGCGCTGGTGGCGCCGATCGCCTTCTCGGTGGCGATGTCCAGGGTCTACACCGGGGTCCACTTCCCCAGTGACGTGCTCGCGGGCGCGGCCCTGGGCGCGGGCGCCGCGTTCGTCGTACGGGAACTCCTGCCGGTCCGTGACCGGGTCACGCCCCCGGCCCAGCCGCACGCGACGGCCCCGGCGCTGGCCGACGGCGAGGGTCTGGTCCTGGTGGCGAACACGGCGGCGGGCACCGGGGACCGGGTCCGTGCCCTGGAGGACGCGCTGCCGCTCGCGGAGATCGTGGAGTGCGCGCCTGAGGACCTCCCCGGCGAGCTGGAGAAGGCGGCGGCACGCTGCCGGGTGCTCGGGGTGTGCGGCGGCGACGGCACGGTGAACACGGGCGCCGCGGTCGCCCTGCGGCACGGCCTGCCACTCGTGGTGCTGCCCGGCGGCACGCTCAACCACTTCGCGCTCGACCTGGGCGTCGAGGACGTCCGCGATGTCGGGCGGGCGGTGCGGCAGGGCGAGGCGGTGCGGGTGGACGTGGGCCGGTTCCGGTCCGGGGACCAGGAGGGCGTCTTCCTCAACACATGCAGTCTGGGCGTCTATCCGGAGCTGGTGCGCGAACGGGAGCGCTGGTCCGACCGGATCGGCGGCTGGCCGGCCGGGGTGCTCGCGGCGGTACGTGTCCTGCGCGCCGACCGTCACCCTCTGGAGACTCAACTCCGGGGCGGGCGGCGTCCGTTGTGGCTGCTGTTCGCGGGCAACGGCACGTACCACCGGCTGGGCCTCGTGCCGGCCCGACGGCTCGACCTGGCGGACGGGCGGCTCGACGTACGGGTGGTGCACGGCGGTCGCGGGCCCGCGCTACGTCTCCTGGCGGCGGCCGTGGCGGGCCCGCTGACCCGCTCCCCCGCCCACGCGGGCGTCCTGGTCCACCGACTCCACCTGGACGAGGTGCCGCCGGGCACCCTCCTCGCGTACGACGGCGAAGTCACGGAGGTGTCGGGCGGGGTGACCCTCGAAAAGCTCCCGGAGGCACTGACCGTCTACCGACCGCTCGGCGGCAACTGACCGCCACTGCCCGCCCCTTCTCCACCAGCGTCCACATGACAAGACGCCGGTCTCATTATTCGGCACGGGTGCGTACGGTGATGAGCGAGTCGTTCGACGCGGGTCGTTCGAGAAGGGGGCACGGTCATGTCCAAGCCGCAGTCACAGCCGCAGGAGACCGCCGTCTACACGCACGGGCACCACGAGTCGGTGCTCCGCTCACACACCTGGCGCACCGCCGCCAACTCGGCGGCGTACCTCCTCGGCTCCCTGAAGCCGCACATGAGGATCCTGGACATCGGCTGCGGCCCCGGCACGATCACCGCCGACCTGGCCGCACTGGTCCCGGACGGGCACGTCACCGGCGTCGACCGGGCGCCGGGCATCCTGGACCAGGCCAGGGCCACGGCCGCCGAACGGGGCCTGGACAACGTCGAGTTCGCGCAAGCGGACATCCACGCGCTGGACTTCCCGGACGACACGTTCAGTGTGGTCCACGCCCATCAGGTGCTCCAGCACGTGGGTGACCCGGTGCGGGCGCTGCGCGAGATGCACCGGGTCACCAAGCCGGGCGGGTACGTCGCCGTCCGCGATTCGGACTACCTGGCCATGGCCTGGTATCCGGCGTCGGAGGGCATGGACGACTGGCTGGACCTGTACCGGCGGGTGGCCCGGGCCAACGGGGGCGAGCCGGACGCGGGCCGCCGACTGAAGTCCTGGGCGCTGCGGGCCGGGCTCACGGACATCCACGCCACCTCCAGCACGTGGACATTCGCCGACGCCGACGCAATCGCCTGGTGGAGCGGCCTGTGGGCGGACCGGACGCTCGCGTCGGCGTACGCGGACCGGGCCACGGAAGGCGGGCTGGCGACCCCGGAGCGGCTGCGGGCGGTCTCGGAGGCCTGGCGGGAGTGGGGACGCCGGGAGGACGCCTGGTTCACCGTGCCGCACGGAGAGATTCTCTGCCGAAAGGCCCCCTGAATCGACCGGGTGATGTCTGATCCGCAGATTTCGGGAAACTCGGTGTGCAGGAGGTTCACACTATGGTTCCCATTCTGCTCGTACTGCTTCTGGCCCTGATTCTCTTCGGTGCCGGATTCGCAGTGAAAATACTCTGGTGGATCGCGCTCATCGTGCTGGTCATCTGGCTCCTGGGATTCCTGGTGCGGGGCACGAGCGCGAGCGGATCAAGGGGTCGCTGGTATCGCTGGTAGGTACCGCAGGAACCCGGCACAGGTAAGACACAGGTAACAGGTAAGCGGTCAGTCCCTAGGCAGCAGGGGGCCCAGCGGCCCGAGGTCCAGATTCAGGTCCTCGGGCCGCAGCCCGTACCGCTCCCTCAGCTCGGCCATCCGCTCGTCGAGGAGCATGAGGGTGAGCCCCACACGCTCCTCCTGCTCCTCGCTCATCTCCCCCGTGTCGAAGCGGCGCACGGCCTGGCGCTCCATGAGCTGCCGGAGCAACTCGACCACCGTCAGGACGAGTTTGACCAGATCACGTTCGACGGTGTCGGGTTCGAGGTCGAGACGATTACGGCCACTCACGTCAACTCTCCCCAGGGCGAGGGTACTTGTTCGTTCACTGAGCTGATCAGCGCGTTCAGGTCGATCCGTACGAGATCCACGTCCGCGATGCGCAGGGTGATGTCCCCGGTGATGACGACCCCGCCGGCGAGCAGCCGGTCGAGCAGGTCGACCAGGGCGACCTCACGACGTTCGACGACGGTCACACGTCCTCCTCGGTGGACTTCTCCGTGGACTTCTCCGTGAACTCCTCGGTGAAGGAGTAGACGGCCCAGGGGCCGGTGAGTTCGACCCTGAGTCCGGAGGTCGCCGCGTCCGCGTCACTCTTGGTCCGGTCGACCAGTTCGATGAATTGCTCGGAATCGCTGCGCGGCACCAGATAGGCCGCGTTGAGTACATTCTGTCCGGTCGCACCGGAAAGCACGGAGTTCTGTGGCGCGTGCAGTCGGAAGTTCTCGGCGTGATCGGAAAGGGTGCGGTGCAATTCGCTGGCGAAGATCTCGGCGTGCCGCCACCTGTCCTCGTTCGTCCTGACGCGCCGCCGCCGCTGCCGCAGATATTCGCGGCCGGTGAGGGAGGACGAAGCCGAGGAGGCCGACGAGGAATCCTTTTCCCCTTCGGTCTCGTCGGCCTTTTCGAGGTACACCTTCACACCCCACTCCACTCGCCCGTCGAGGCGGTCGAGAGCGCGCCGGAAGTCGTCCCCGCGTTCCTCCGTCATCGCGCGTACGCCGCTGTCGTCCCGGAAGACGGTGGCGAGCCGCAGCGGCAGCGGGGTCGTCACCGCGGTCAGCGCGTCGATCACCGACTGGTGGGCGCGGGCGGTCGCGGTCAGCCAGTCGAGGTCCTCCATCCGGCGCCGGAGCGGCTCCTCGGCGAAGTCCTCCTCCGGCACCGTACTGACGACGGCCACCAGGCCGCGATGCGCGAGCAGTTCGGGCGAGGCGCCCGCCACCCCCGTCAGCCCGGCCCCCAGGTCCGCGTCGAAGGGGCCGCAGACGGCGTACACATACCGCAGGCCGGTCATGAGGTCTCCCTCGGCGCCGCGCCGCGCTCCAGTTCGGCGAGACGTTCACGCAACTCGGCGTTCTCACGGGCGAGTTCGCCGCGGTGGGCACGGGAGGACAACGCCGGGTCGTCCTCCCACCAGTCGATGCCCATCTCCTTGGCCTTGTCGACGGAGGCGACGATGAGCCGCAGCTTGATCGTGAGCAGTTCGATGTCGAGCAGGTTGATCCGGATGTCACCCGCGATCACCACGCCCTTGTCCAGCACGCGTTCGAGGATGTCGGCGAGGTTGGAGCCGCCGTCCTGGCTGAAGGGCTGGGGCAACCGGCTCGCCGGCGAGGTCATCGACGGCTCCCGGCCCGGACCTCGGACTCGGTTTCGTCTTCGACGTCCTCGGGCTCGGGCTCGTACGCGGCTTCGTCCTCGTCCTCTTCGTAGACGGCCTCGCCGTCGTCCTCGTCCTCGTACTCGGGCTCGTCGCGCTGCTCGTCGTCCGCCTCCTCGAAGTCGCCCTCCGGCTCGGCCGCTTCGGCGTCCTCGTACTCCGCCTCCGCCTCCTCTTCGCCCTCTTCTGCTCCCTCGTCCTCGGCCTCCGCCCGCGCGTCGTCCTCTTCTCCCGCGACGGCGTCCTCGTGACTGCGGACCACCTCGCCGTCGCGGATCTCGCCGCGCCAGCCGTCGTCCGTCTCGCCCTTGAGGGTGATGAAGCGGGCGAAGTGCTTGAGGTCGAGCCGGATGCGGCGGCCCTGGGCGCGCCAGATGTTGCCGGTCTTCTCGAACAGGCCCTTGGGGTAGTACTCGACGACCAGCAGGACCCGGGTGAGGTTCGGGGCGAGTTCGTGGAAGGTGACGACACCCTTCGTCGTGCCCTTCGCGCCCTCCGACGACCAGGAGATCCGCTCGTCGGGCACCTGCTCGGTGGTGTGGGCCTTCCAACTCCGGTTGGACCAGAAGACCTTGAGCTGCCAGTCGGAGGTCGTGTCGTCGGCGCGGCCCGCGTCCTTCACGCCCTTCGCGAAGGTGCTGAAGTCCTGGTACTGCGTCCACTGGTCGTAGGCGGTGCGCAGCGGGACGCCGACGTCGATGAACTCGATGACGACCGTCGGCTTCTTCCCCGCCCCACCCTTGCGCTTGCCTTTGCCCTTGCCGCCGGTCAGGTTCTTGAAGGCGCCGACCACGCTGTCCTTGGCGCGTGAGGCGCCGACTTCCACGGCGGAGCGCAGGGGCCCCTTGCCGTCGGCGAGTTTACGGCCGCCGTCGAGGGCCATTCTGGCGAAGCCGGGGCTGTTGCCGGCCGCGATGTCGTTGAGTTTGACGGTCGTCTCACCGAGCCGCTGGCCGACACCCGTCAACAGGCGCTGCGCCTGGGCGGCCAGGTACTCCTGGACCTCCGCCTTCAGCCGGTCGGCCGCCTCGCTCTGGGCGACACCGGTGAGCGGGTTCCCCTTCCCGGATCCGGCGGACTTCACGGACCTGAGCGTGTCGGTCATCGTTCACCGCCTCCCTTGGGCGCTCGCACCCGGGTGCCGCGACCGGCTGCCGTCTTCCTGGCGGTCGCCTTCCGCGCGGCGGGACGACCGGACGCCGTCGCCTTCCGGGGCTCCGCCTTCTTCGCGGCGGCCGTCCTCTTCGCCGCCGTCTTCTTCGCCGCCGTCTTCTTCGCCGCCGTCTTCTTCACCGGCGCCTTCTTCGCCGGCCTCCGGCTCCTCCCGCCCTGCTCGGCGGGCGCTTCCTCGTCGGACTCCTCGTCGTAGGCGTCCTCGTCGTAGGCGTCTTCGGCGTCGGCCTCCTCGGCGTCGCGCCCCCGGCCCCTCGGGTCCGGGACGACACCCGCCAGCTGGTCCCGGACTTCTGCCGTACGCCCGTGCAGACGGTCGGCGAGTGCCTCGACCTGCCGCTCGACCAGCGCGCCCGACGCCGCCTTGCCGACGCCCCGCAGGTCCACGCGCAGTTGGTCGGCGATCTCCTTGAACTGCGGGTTGTCACGCAGTTGCGTGGACACCACTTCCGCCAGTGCTCGCGGGCTCAGCTGCATCCGTTTGCCGGCCACCAGGGTTCCGACGGCGAACGCCAGTTTCAGTTTCTTCGTACGTCCAAGGACGTATCCGGCCCCTACCGCGAGGCCCAGTCCCACTCGGTTCATCCTCGTGCCGTCCCGTTGTCGGTGCCCGCGCCGGTGCGCAGGCCGGTCTCCAGCCGGTCGAGGAGTTCGTCCTCACGACGGTCGAACTCCTCGTCGTCGATCTCACCGGCCTCCAACTGCTTTTCCAGCTGGGCGAGTTCGGCGCGCACGGTGGCCGGGTCGTAGTACAGCCGTTCCGCTTCGTGCAGCACCTGCCCGATCACCCAGGCGCTGCCGCGCACCGGTGCGAACGGCAGCAGCAGCACCTCCGAGATCAGTCCCATGCGCGGCTCTGCTCCGCCCCCGCCCCGACGCCACCCATCGGGGTTTCCGCGGGTTCGGCCGGGCCGGGCTCGACGAAGCTGTACGGGGGCAGCGGCCCGTGGACCCGCACGTCGAGGTACGGGCGCGCCTTGCGGAGCTGCTCGGTCGCGGTGAGGAACACCTCCGCCGAGTCGCGGGCCACCAGGAACGACACGTTGGCCAGCCAGCCGGTCGACTCGACGCCCGTGCTCACCGCCACCGCCGACGGCTCCAGCGCCTGCCGCACCTCGACGGCGTCCTCGGCCTCCCGGGCCTTCACCGCGGCGACAACCATCTCACCGAGGCGCACCTTGTCCTCGTAACTCCCGCTGCCTGCCTGCCTGTTGGCCTCGGTGTACGCCCGGATCTCCGGGTTCTCCGCCAGCACGCGGTGCAGGACGGCCTCTTCCTCGTGGCTCGCCTTGACGTTGTACTCGACGTTGCCTTCGAGGGCTTCGAGGCGTTCCCGGTAGTGGTCGGCGCGCTCGGCCAGTACGGAGGCGACGGCGTCGTCGTCCGGTGCCACGCTGCCGAACCGCATGGGCAGCACACAGCCGGCTCCGCCCGCCTCCTCCAGTACGTGCTGGTGGGCGAGCAGGTCCTTGCGCTTGGGGCGGAGTTTCTCGGGTGCGTCGCTGACGATCGCCGCCAGCGCGCCCGCCGTCAGGACGCGCACCGAACGCGGCGGGTCGCCGACGCCCCGCAACTCCTCGGCGAAGGAGGCGAGCGCGGGATGGTCGGCGGCGGTGATGCCGTAGACGTACGTACCGATGCTCGTGCCGTTGCCGGACTCCGTACCGCTGCTGGTGGTCACTCCTGCTCCTCCTTCCGGCGTGCGGCCGCGGTCTTGCGGGTGCGCTGCTGCCTGGGCTCGGCCTGCACCTCGTCACGGGACTGGTGGAAGGCGTCGGAGATGGTCTCGGCGGCGCCGGACAGCGCCCCCTTGGACTTGCCCCGCGCACCGGACTCGGTGATCTCACCGACCAGGTCGGGCAGTCCGGGACTGTGCTTGCGCCCGGACTCCAGGTCGAGCCGGTTGCACGCCTCGGCGAACCGGAGGTAGGTGTCGACGCTGGCGACGACGACCCGGACATCGATCTTCAGGATCTCGATACCGACGAGGGAGACCCGCACGAACGCGTCGATGACCAGCCCCCTGTCAAGGACGAGTTCGAGTACGTCGTAGAGGCCGCTGGAGCCGCCTCCCCCACTGCTCTGCTGTGCCGGGACAACGGTCATACCGTCCATCCCCTCCTTGTCTGTTGATGTCTGTTGCCGCGCACGGTGTGTTCACGGATGCGGCGAGGTGTTCACGGATACCGGGCCGGATTCACCGGCCGCCGGACCTGCCCCCGTCGGCACGCCCTCGCTCGTAGCGGCGAACCCGCCGGTAGCCGGTGAGTTCGCCCTGTTCGTCGAGTTCCACCCGGTAGCTCGCGAGCAGGCTCATGGTGTCGGGGACCCTGGTGAGTTCCAGGACCTCGATGTCCAGCGCCCAGCCGGTTTCCGTCCGTTCGAGGGACGACACGGTCTCGGCGGTCATGCCGGTGAGCTCCGCGAGCTGCTCACGCGCCGTGCGCATGATCTCCATGGACGACTTGGGTTTGTTCGATGATGTGTTCGATGAATGAGTCATGAGTCTCCCTGAACTCCGGGTGGCCCGGAGTCGGTTGCTCAAACCCCCCGCGTCCTCAAACCCTCGCGTGCTCAACCCCCGCGTGTTCAGACCCCCGCCTATTCAGACCAGCGAGTCCAGCCGTCGCCGCGCCGGCCCCAACGCCCGTCCGCGCGACGGCACATCGCCCCACGGATCGCCGCGCGCCTGCTCGACCGCGTCGGCGATCGTCCAGCGTCGGGCGGTCAGTTCCGGATCGTCCAACTGGTCCCAGCCGATCGGGACGGCCACGGGCGCCCCGGGCGTCGCCCGGACCGAGAACGGCACGACCGCCGTCTGCGCGTACGCGTTGCGCTGCACGTCGAGGTAGAGCCTCTCGCCGCGCTCCTTCTTGCGGGCGGCGGTGGTCAGCCGGTCGGGGTGCGCGGCGGCCAGTACCTCGGCGACGCCCCTGGCGAACTCCCGTACCTCGTCGAAGCCTTGGTGCCCGCTCAGCGGTACGACGATGTGCAGCCCGCGCGAGCCGGTGGTCATCGGCGCGGACGGCAGCCGCAGCGTGTCGAGCAACTCCCGCAGATACAGGGCCGCTTCGCGCACCGGCGCGAAGTCGTCCACCGCCGGGTCGAGGTCGAAGACCAGCCGGTCCGGGTACTCGACGCGGCCGACGCGCGAGAGCCACCGGTGCAGGGTCACCGAGGCCTGGTCGGCGAGGTGGACCAGGGTCGCCGTGTCGTCGCAGACCGGGTGGACGACCGTACCGCCCTCCTTGGGCACCTCGACCCGGTGGACCCATTCCGGGGAGCTGTCGGAGACGTTCTTCTGTATGAAGCGGGGGCCGTCGGTCCCGTCCGGTCGGCGCTCCAGCATCAGCGGGCGCCCGCGCAGATGGGGAAGCATGAACGGGGCGACGGACCGGTAGTAGTCGACCAGATCGGCCTTCGTGTACTCCTTGACGCCGTCACCGCCCGGGAACAGCACCTTGGCGGGGCGGTGGACCTCGACGGTCCGCCGCCCGGCCCGCACGTGCCGTACCGTGCCGTCGCTCACGGCACGATCGCCTCCTCCACGAGCAGCCGGCCGGCCGCCATGATCGCCTCGGCGTCGATGCCCGCCGCGTGCAGCTGCTCGTCGGGACTCGCCGAGCCGGGCATCGTACGGACGGCGAGGCGGGCCAGCCGGGGCAGCGGCCGGCCGTCGAGGAAGGCGTCGAGGACCGCGTCCCCGATGCCGCCCTCCTCCCGGTGGTCCTCGACGGTGAGCAGCGCGCCGGTCTCCTCGGCGGCCCGGCGCAGGGTGGGCCGGTCGACGGGCTTGACGGAGTACAGGTCGATCACCCGGACCGGGATGCCCTGGGCGCCGAGCGCGTCGGCGGCGGCCAGTGCCTCGTGGACGGTCACGCCCGCCGCGACCACCGTCAGCCGGTCCTCGCGCCCGGCGGAGCGCAGGACCTTGCTGCCGCCGACCGGGAACTCCTCGTCGGGCCCGTACAGCACCGGTGTCCCGCCGCGCGAGGTGCGCAGATACCCGATGCCGTCGAGACCCGCCATCGTGGCGACGAGCCGCGCGGTCTGGTGGGCGTCGCACGGATACAGCACCGTCGAGCCGTACAGCCCGCGGAACATCGCCAGGTCCTCCAGCCCCATCTGGGAGGGCCCGTCCGGCCCGATCGCGACACCCGCGTGCGAGCCGACGAGGTTGACGCTCACTCCGCTGACCGCCGCCATCCGCAGGAAGTCATGGGCGCGGGTCAGGAAGGCCGCGAACGTCGACGCGTACGGTATCCAGCCGCGCGTCGCCAACCCCACCGCTGCGGCGGCCAGTTGCTGTTCGGCGATGTAGCACTCGAAGAAGCGGTCGGGGTGTTCCTTGGCGAACGCCTCGGCGCGCGTCGAGTCGCTGACCTCGCCGTCGAGGGCCACGACATCGCCCCGGGCGCTGCCGAGCGCGGCGAGGGCCTTCCCGTAGGCGTCCCTCGTGGGGACCTCTTCTCCCTTGTCCCAGTGGGGCAGTTCGAGGTGTCCGGTCCGTACGGCGTGCAGCGCGCGGGCGGCACGCGGTTCGGGTGCGCGGACCCGGAGGTCGCGGGGACCGCCGAGTTCGGCGATCGCCTCGTCGGGGTCCGGCAGCGGCTTGCCGTGCAGCCCCTCGCGGTCCTCGACGGACGCGACGCCCTTGCCCTTGAGGGTGCGGGCGAGGATCACGACGGGCTGCCCGGTGGTGGACTCGGCCTCGCCGTAGGCACGGTCGACGGCATCGACATCGTGCCCGTCGATCTCGACGGTGTGCCAGCCGAAGGCCTTGAACCGGCGCGCGTAGGCGTCGAGATCGTGCCCGTGCCGGGTCGGCCCGCGCTGCCCCAGCCGGTTGACGTCGACGATGGCGACCAGGTTGTCGAGATGCTCGTACGAGGCGTGCTCGGCGGCCTCCCACACCGACCCCTCGGCCAGCTCGCTGTCCCCGCACAGCACCCAGACCCGGTACCCGGTGCGGTCGAGCCGTTTGCCGGCGAGTGCGATCCCGACGCCGACGGGCAGCCCCTGGCCGAGCGACCCGGTGGCCGTCTCGACCCACGGCAGCCGCCGGGGTGTCGGATGCCCTTCGAGCCTGCTGCCGAGCGTGCGGTAGGTGAGCAGCTCGGCGTCGTCGATGGCGCCGACCGCCTTGTAGGCGGCGTAGAGCAGCGGCGAGGCATGCCCTTTGGAGAGGACGAAGCGGTCGTTGCCGGGGTGGGTCGGACGGTCGAAGTCGTAGCGGAGGTGGCGGCCCAGGAGTACGGCCATCAGGTCGGCGGCGGACATGGACGAGGTCGGATGCCCGGAGCCGGCGGTGGCCGAGGCCCGGACGCTGTCGACGCGCAACTGCTGTCCCAGTTCGGCGAGTTCAGCGGAGCTGTACAGGGGTTCGGCGGTTTTCACGACTCTCCTTCCGATACTGCGGGCTGTTCCGGAGCCTGTTGTGGTGGCCTGCGCGCGCCCGGTAACCGCGCCAGCTCCGGCGACGCCGTGTCCAACGGCACCGACCAGGACCGGACCAGCCCCAACTGGACGCCCTGGCGCGGCAGTACGGCGTCCAGCAACCAGTCGGCCGCGACCCGCACCCGGTTTCCGGGCATCGCAGCGAGGTGGTAGCCCCGGGTGACGGCGCCGGCCGGCAGCCCGGACAGCGAGACGCCGAGCGGGTTGGCGGCGGCCTTGACCCCGCCCAGGTCGACGACGAATCCCAGGTCACGGTGGCGGTAGGCGCGGCGGGAGCCCACGCCGAGCGAGGCGGCGACGTTATGGGCCGCGACCTTGCCCTGTCGCCAGGCGTGCTGGGCGGTCATCGCGGTGTACTCGCCGGGATTGTCGAGGTCGGGCACGGCGGCGGCGTCCCCGCACGCGAACACCTCGGGGTGGCCCGGTACTTGGAGGAACGGGTCGACGATCAGCCGTCCGCGTTCCAGGGGCTCCCCGATGCTCTCGACGAGCGGATCGGGGCGCACTCCGACACACCACACCAGGGTGCGTGACTCGACGAACTCCCCGTCGGACAACAGCACTCCACCGGCCGTCGCCTCCTTCACGGAGGTGCCGGTGCGTACGTCCACGCCCCGCTGCCGCAGCACCCGGTCGGCGGTGCGCGACAGTTTCTCGTCCAGTTGGGGCAGGACGCGCGGCGCGGTGTCCAGCAGCAGCCAGCGTGGCCGCATGCCGTCACGCAGGGGCCGCTTGCGTACCAGCGCGTCGGTGAACAGCTGCCCGTGCGCGGCGACTTCGGTGCCGGTGTAGCCGGCGCCGACCACGACGAACGTACAGCGGGCGGCACGGCTCTTGGGGTCGTCGACGGCAGCCGCCAGTTCGACCTGCCGGGTCACGTGGTCGCGCAGATACAGCGCCTCGGGCAGGCCCCGGAAGCCGTGGGCGTTCTCGGCCACGCCGGGGATGGGCAGCAGCTTGTTGACGCTGCCGACGGCGAGGACGAGGCGGTCATAGCCGAGGGTGCCGCTTTCGCCCTCGGGGTTGGTGTAGCGCACGGTGCGCGCCCCGAGGTCGATGCCGTCGGCGTCGGCCTCGCCCAGCACCAGGCGCACCTGGGGGAGGGTGCCGGGGAGGGAGACGGTGACCCGGCGGGGTTCGAGGACACCGGCGGCGACCTGGGGCAGCAGGGGCAGATACAGGAAGTGGTCGGTCGGGTTCAGCAGGGTGATGTCGGCTTTCTGCCGGCTCAGCCGGGCCAGGGTGCGGGCCGTCTGGTACCCGGCGAAGCCCGCGCCGACGATCAGGATGCGGGGTCGACTCACGTTTTCGCCTCCGGCGGTGTCGCGGATGCAGAGCCTTCGGACATTCGTACGAACGCCGCCGTGGACGCTCGTCCGGAACTTTCCGCGTCCCCCTGGTCAGAACGCCCAAACGTCCCGTTCGGCAGCCACGCCCGACCCCCTCGCGCCGGTTTCCCCACTGCCCGCTGGGTACCCGGGACAGACCCCGACCCGCTCTTTTCCGGAGGTGCTGTCCCATGCCCGAATACGGCTGCTTCGACTTCTACCGCAGGAAGGTGCTGCCTCAGCTGACGGGCCGTTGAGGCCGTTGTACAGGGACGGGGAACGGGCCGCCGACCCGGCCAGGTCGGCGGCCCGTTCCGCTCTGTTCCCCGGGGGCGTCACGCCCTGTGGTGCGGGCCCTCGGGATCGTTGTCGTCCGGGCTCGGCGTGACGGGCGGGGCCACGTTCGGCGCGGGTCCGCCGGGCGCCACCGGCGGGACGGGCGGAACGGGGGGCGCGCCCAGTCCGCCCAGGGGCGCCGCGACCGGCGGGTCGCCCGCCGCGCCGACGCTGCCGGCCGGGGGGTGCGTGCGCGAGGGCCCCGGGCGGGCCATGTTCCGCAGGGCGTAGGCCAGCGCACCGAGGACCGCCGCGGAGATGAGGGCGGCGGCCCACCCGGGCAGGCCCTCTGCCAGGGCGAGTCCCAGGGTGAGCGCGAGGGCCGCGCCCGCGTACAGGGCCACGGCGCCCGACATGGCGTACAGCGCGGCGGTACGGCGCTGTTTACGGGTCTGGTCACGCAGTTCGTCGCGCACGGCCTCGCGCGCCACCTGCGCAAGCTCGTCGACCAGATGCTTGTCGAGATGTTCCAGGTGATCGATGCGGTCCATGGGGGCCGGGTACCCTCGGCCGGGTTCGCTTAACGTCACCGGCGAGAGCTCAGCGTTTGACCATGTCCGAGGTGATCGCCCACCGTTCGTGGTCCCGCCAGGCGCCGTCGATGTAGAGGAAGTCCGGCGAGAAGCCCTCCAGCCGGAAGCCGGCGCGTCGGGCGAGGGCGACCGAGGCGGTGTTGCCGGGCTGCACGTTGATCTCCAGCCGGTGCAGTCGCAGCGGCGGCCCGAAGGCGTACCGCACGACGAGTGCGAGCCCTTCGCCCATCAGTCCCCGCCCGGCCGCGTGCGCGAAGGCCCCGTACCCGAGGGCGCCGCACAGAAAGCCGCCCTGGACGATGTTGTTGATGTTGATGAACCCGGCGACGGCGCCCCCGTCGCCCTTCTCGCACACGAGGAACCCGGCCTTCGTCGGATCCTCGATCAGCCGCCCCGCGTAGGAGGCGTAGGCGTCGGGGCTGGCCGGCGGAGCCAGCCAGGGGTGGTGCAGGTCCTTGCTCTCCCGTACCCGGGCGATGAACTCATCGCCGTCCTCGTAGGTGAACGGACGGATGCCCACGCGGGGTCCTTCGGCGAGATATCCACGGTGCTCAGACACTCAATCACCTTACTCGCGGCACCTGTTCACCTCGTTCACCTCCGGCGCCGCATGAAGTAGGCCCCGCAGAGGGCACCGATGACGGCGGTGGCGAGCAGCGCTATCCACAGCGGCATGGTCACCTCGGGGATCAGCAGCCGGATCTTGGTGGCGCGGGTGTTCTCGAAGATGAAGATCAGGGCGAGCAGGGCGAGCACCCCGACGGCGACCCGGGTGGGCGTCAGCGGCCCTCGCGCACCGTCGGCCCTGCCACCGGCCTTGCCGCCGCTCTCGGAGGTCTTCGGGCTCATGAGGCCAGCATGGGCCGGTCCGGGGCTCCTCGCGCGCCCGGAGGTACGCCGGACGGGTGACGGCGCCGAAGGCCGGCCCGCACCGCGTCACCGCAGCGCCGGTTCCTCCAGCGTCAGCGTCCCCGCGTCCGCGTCCAGCTCGGCGGCCACCCCGAACGGGATCGTCAGCGCCCCGTCGCAGTGCCCGAACCCGAACCCCTCCACCACCGGCACCCCGAGGCCGCCGAGCCGGTCGGCGAACACGGCACGCAGCTCCTCGTACGGGCCGCACCGCTCCCACGAGCCGAGCGCGATCCCGGCGACACCGTCGAGCAGACCGGTGCGCAGCAGCTGGGTGAGCGCCCGGTCGATCCGGTACGCGCTCTCCCCCACGTCCTCGATCATGAGCAGCCCGCCGCGCGCACCGGGCCGGGCGTGCGGGGTGCCCTGGTCGGCGGCGAGGATGGCCAGACAGCCGCCGAGGGTGACGCCCCGGGTGCGCCCGGGTACCAGCGCCGAACCGGCCGCGGCGTCGATGACCCGTACCGACTCCGGATCGAACAGCGTGGCCCGCAGATGGTCCTGCGTCCGCGCGTCCTTGAGAAAGTCGACGGCGGACGCCATCGGCCCGTGGAGCGTGACGAGTCCGAGGCGGACCGCGAACGCCTCGTGCAGCGCGGTGACGTCGCTGTAGCCGACGAGCACCTTGGGCCCGGCCGCCCGCAGCGCCTCCCAGTCGAGCAGGTCGACCATGCGCTGCGCGCCGTAACCGCCACGGGCGCACAGCACCGCGTCGACCGTGGGGTCGCACCAGGCGGCCTGGAAGTCGGCGGCCCGGTCGGCGTCCGTACCGGCGAGGTAGTCGAACTCCCCGTGCCGGTACAGGACATGGGGTGCGACGACGGGGTCGAGATCCCAGCCGCGCAGAATGTCGAGCCCGGCCTGCAGCCGCTCCTCGCGGACGGGCCCACTGGGTGCGACGACGGCCACCCGGGCGCCGCGCGTGAGCCTCGACGGCCTTGTCAGCGGCTTCACTTGACGAGCTCCAGGGTCGGGATGCCGGGCGGGGTGAGCCCGAAGACCTGTGCGTACAGGGACAGTTCGGACTCCAGCACGCGTACGGTCGTCTCCGCGCGCCGGAAGCCGTGCCCCTCACCCTCGAACGCGATGTACCGGTGTGGCACCCGCCGCCCCGTAGCCGCGAGCCGGGCGAGGAACCGGTCGCACTGCACCGGCGGGCAGATGACGTCGTCCAGCCCCTGCAAGAGCAGGAAGGGCGCGGTGATGTCTGCTGCGTGCTCGGCGGGCGAGCGTTCCAGATAGCGGCCCGGGACCTCGGCGAGCGGGCCGACCAGGGACTCCAGGTACTGCGACTCGAAGTCGTGGGTCTCCCCCGAGCCCCAACCGGCGAGGTCGAGGATCGGGTAGAGGATCGTGCCGCAGGCGTAGACGTCGGTGCCGGTGAGGGAGGCCGCCGCAGTCCAGCCGCCCGCGCTGCCGCCCCGGACGGCGAGCCGGTCACGGTCGGCGGTGCCCTCGTCGGCGAGGGCGAGCGCGACGGCCGCGCAGTCCTCGACGTCGACGACTCCCCACTGTTCGCGCAGCCGGCCCCGGTACTCGCGCCCGTACCCGGTCGACCCGCCGTAGTTGACCTCGGCGACACCGATGCCCCGCGACGTGAAGTAGGCGATCTCCAGGTCGAGCACGAGCGGCGCCCGCCCGGTCGGCCCCCCGTGCGCCCACACGACGTACGGGGGCAGCTCGTCGCCCGGCGCCGTGTACCCGGGGTGGTGCGGCGGATAGATGTGCGCGTGGACGTCCCGGCCCTCCGGGCCGGTGAAGGTGCGGATCTGCGGCTCGGGATAGTGCACGGGGTCGACCGGGTCGCGGTGCGCGGCGCCGATGACCCGGGCCTGTCCCGTACGGGTGTCCAGCTCGACGACCTCGTAGGCGCTGCGCGGGCTCGCCCCGACGGCGACGACCCTCTCCCCGTGCACGGCGAGGGTGGCCGCGAACTCGGTCCAGGGGCCGGCCGCGTCGACGACGTCGCCGGTCTCCGGGTCCAGTACCCCGAGCGAGGTCGCCCCGCGCCCGTGCACGACGGCGACGAGGCCGCCCTCCAGCGGTGCGAACCAGCTCTGGCCGACCTTCCACAGCGCCCCGCCGAACTCCTCCTCGCGACGACACACCGGCATGTGGTCCCGGTGCAGGTTCCACCAGCCGGAGCGGTCGCTGACGTACAGCAGCGCTCCGTCGGCCGCCCAGTCCACCTGCGGGATCGACTCGTCGGTCCCTCCGGCGACCGTGCGGGCGCCGCTCAGCGTGCCGTCGGCCGCCACCTCGGCGACCACCAGTTCGGTCCCGTCCCAGGGCATCCGCGGATGGTCCCAGGCGAGCCAGGCCGCGCGCCGCCCGTCGGGCGAGATCCGGGGTCCGGTGACGAACCGGTGCCGGTCGTCGGTGAGTTCGCGTACGGCGTCCCGGTCCTGGACGGCCGATCCGTCCAGCGGCACGGCGGCGAGCACGCGCCGCACATCCGTAGGTCCGTCGCCGGTGAACTCCTCCAGTACGCACCAGACTTCACCGAGCCCGAGCTTCAACTGCGGCTCCACCCAGCGCAGTCCACCGCCGACCGGGGACAACGGCGTGAGCGGGCGCGGTTCCTGCCCCTCCGCCAGGCAGTACAGCCGCTGGTCGGCGAAGTTGACGAACACGACCAGCGGCCCGCCGTCCCGCATGACGCCGGCCCACGGCCGGCCGCCGTACTCCATGACCCGGCTGCGCACGTTCCACGGCGCGTCCAGGACCGACTCCTGGACGCCGTCGGCGCGCCGCCGCACCAGGGTGCGCCGGCCGCCCTCGGTGGGCCGGGGCTCCGTCCACCAGACCTCGTCGCCGACGAAGCCCACGTGCTCGGGGGATCCGTCGTGCTCGGCGGCGAGTTCCGCGTCGATGGGCGAGAGCCATGAACCGTACGGCAGTGTCTGCACTGTCTTCCCCACTCGCTAGGCCGTCCGCAGGAACCGGTCGAGTACCCGGACCCCGAAGTGCAGCGCCTCCACCGGGACGCGCTCGTCGACACCATGGAAGAGTGCCTGGTAGTCGAGGCTCTCGGGCAGCCTCAGCGGCGCGAATCCGTACCCGGTGATACCGAGCCGCGAGAACTGCTTGGCGTCGGTGCCACCGGACATGCAGTACGGCACCACGTGCCCCTCGGGCGCGAACTCCTCGACGGCGGCGCGCATCCGGGCGTACGTGGGTGAGTCCACGGGCGCCTGCAACGCCACCGAGCGATGGTGGAACTGCCACTCCACGTCGGGGCCGGTGAGTTCGTCGAGGGTGGTGCGGAACTCGTCCTCGCAGCCGTGCAGGAAGCGCCCGTCGACGTACGCGACGGCCTCCCCCGGGATCACGTTGACCTTGTAACCGGCGTTCAGCATGGTCGGGTTGGCGCTGTTGCGGACGGTCGCCTCGACGAGCCGGGCGGCGGGTCCGAGCTTGGTGAGGAGCCCGTCGATGTCGCCCAGGTCCGGTTCGATGCCCTGGAGGGCGGCGAGTTGGGTGAGAGCGGCCTCGACGGTCGGGGTGAGGCGCAGCGGCCACTCGTAGGCGCCGATGCGGGCGACGGCGGCGGCGAGGTGGGTGACGGCGTTGCTGTGGTTGACCTTCGAGCCGTGTCCGGCGCGGCCCCTGGCGGTCAACTTGAGCCAGGCGGTGCCGCGTTCTCCGGCGGCGATGGGGTACAGGTGGCGTCCGGAGCCGTCGTGGAAGGTGAACGCCCCGGACTCGCCGACCCCTTCGGTGCATCCCTCGAACAGTCCGGGGTGCTCGGCGGCCAGGAACTCGGAGCCGTCCTTCGCGCTGTCCTCCTCGTCGGCGGTGAACGCGATCACGATGTCGCGCCGGGGCCGCACGCCCTCGCGGGCCCAGTCGCGGACGACGGCGAGGATCATCGCGTCCATGTTCTTCATGTCGACGGCGCCCCGCCCCCAGACGACTCCGTCACGGATCTCCCCGGAGAAGGGGTGCACGCTCCAGTCGTCGGCCCGCGCGGGCACGACGTCGAGATGACCGTGCAGGAGCAGCGCGTCGGCGGACGGGTCGGTGCCCTCGATCCGGGCGACGACGTTGGTGCGCCCCTTGGTCCGCTCGATCAGCGTGGGTTCGAGGCCGGTCTCGGCGAGGAGCGCGGCGGCGTACTCGGCGGCCGGCCGCTCGGTGCAGTCGCCGCCACCGTGGTTGGCCGTGTCGATCCGGATGAGATCGGAGGTGAACGACACCACCTCGTCGAGTGCCTGCTGCTCAGCCATACTGCTCCTCCACCGCGGCCGAGACGATCGTCGTGACCGCCTTGAAGGTACGAATGCCCTCGTACATTGTGCCGCTGGTGTACGCCACCTTCCGCTCGCCGATCCGCTCGACGCCGGGTACGACGGTGGCGGCCATGGCGAGATGCTCGGCGTCGAACTCCAGCGCGACGGTGAACGGCCCACCGGCCACGGGCTCGTGCCGGACGGCCAGCGCGGCGGCCTCCTTCGCGGCGGCCCGGATGTCCCCGGCGGTCCTGGCGGGCGTCCGGCACACGGCGGCGTACCGCGACACATGGTCCTTGACGGCGACCTTCAGCGCCTCGGGCGCGTATCCGAGCGCGTCCTCACAGGCGAGGTCGTCGCCGGTGACGAGCACGACGGGGACCCCGTACTCGGCGACCACATGGGAGTTGAGGAGCCCTTCGCTGGCCCGTACGTCGTTCACCCACACGCCGGTGATCGAGTTGGCGAGGTAGGTGTGGGCGAGGACGCCCTCCATGCCGGCGCCCGTGTGATAGCCGACGAAGGCGATGCCGTCGACGTCGCCGTGCTGCACGCCCTCCACCATGGACAGCGACTTGTGGCGCCCGGTGAGCATCTCCACCCGCTCGTCAAGCCGTTCGAGGAGCAGATTGCGCATCGTCCAGTGGGCCTCGTTGACCAGCACCTCGTCGGCGCCGCCGTCGAAGAAGCCGAGCACGGCGGCGTTGACGTCCGAGGTGAACATCGAACGGCACCGCTCCCACTGCGGGGTGCCCGGCAGCACGTCGGCCGGCCAGGTGACGCCGGTGGCGCCCTCCATGTCGGCGCTGATGAGAATCTTCATGGTGAGACAGTCCCGTCGCAGGTCAGCGGCTCGCTGTCCGAACGTTACGCGCCGGGCTCCGTCCCGGCCAGGAAGCGTCCCTTCGGCCTCCCGGGGAAACCCACGGCTGCGCGCACGAACGGTTCAGCGGCCGAGCATGACGACAGCCCCGCCTCCCTGCGGAGACGGGGCTGTCGGACAGGCTGCCGCCCTACGAAACGGCGGCGGTCCCTCTGCTCCTTGTCAGGAGCGCGGGGTCAGGAACGGCGGGAGCGACGGGCCAGGAAGAGCGCTCCGGCTCCGAGGGCGACGACCGCGGCAGCCGCACCGGCGATCGCGCCGACGGGCGCGCCGGCACCGGTCTCCGCCAGCGGCGGGGTGCTCTCGCTGGGCGTGGGCTCCGGCGTGGTGGGCGGGGTCGCCTGCACCGGCGGCACGTCCGGGGTGGTGGGCGGCGTGGTGGAGGTCACGGGGGTGGTCGGCGGAGTGGCCGGCGGGGTCGACTCCTCGGCGGGCGGCTCGCTGCCCGCAGGGGTGCTGGGAGTCGCGGGCGTGGTCGGCGTGGCCGGGGTGCTCGGCGCCGGCTCCGAGGGAGTGGGGGCGGGCGGCTCGGAGGCGCCGGTGTCGCACGTCTTCTCGCCACCGTTCCAGGCGGCTATGAGGTGGTACGGGGTGAACACGTTGTCGGGCTGGTAGGGGGCGGGGCCGTGGCCCTCTCCCGACTGGCCGTCGTACTTGATGTCCTCGCCGTACAGGTCGATCTGCCCGTAGCAGTCGGGAGCCTTGACACTCAGCTTCTGCCAGTCGCGCTCGCCGTCGCCGGCCACGTCGGCGGCGGTGAGGTAGACGGTGTCCATGTCGACCAGGGTCTGGTGACCGGAGGTGTTCCAGTTCGGGCCCTCGGTGGTGTACTCGGCCAGGGACACGGGGTACTTGCAGCCCTCCCCGACGCTCTGGTCCGGGGCCAGCCGCACCTCGACGTCGCCGGGAGCGCTGGACCAGGAGTGGAACCCACCCTGCGAGGTCCAGTCGCCGCCGGCGATGCGGTACTGGACGGTGGCGGACTGGCAGGCCCCGCCCGTGGTCGCGCTCGCCGTGCCCGCCCCGAGGACGGGTACGGCAGCGGCGGCGAAAGCTGTGGCAGCGAGGACAGCCAGAGTCCTGGACTGGTGCGAACGCGACAAAATGAGCCTCTGTGTTTCGAAATGTGTGGGAAGTGTGCCGAATGTGGTGACCGCTGCGGACAGACAGCGAAATCGTGCGCGCCCAGGTCACTCATGTCACTTCACTCGCTTCAGGCCCAGCGAAGTGATCCGCATTCTCGCCACGTCGGGTGGCTCCCGTCAATCCTTCACCAGTTCTTCACATTTCGAGTTGGCCGCGACGGCCTCGGGCGCCGCGTCCCGGGCCGCCGTGGTAGTCAGCGCTGCTGTGCCACGACGACCCACTTCGAAGGCAGCACGATGCGGGTCCCGTCGGGCGTGTACTCCGTGGTGGTGAGTGGCAGTTCGCCGCTCCCGAGGACCTTCAGACCCGCCGCGCTCAGGTACACGGGCACGGCCGAGTCCGCCACCTCACCGGGTGCGATGCCGTGTTCGAGGACCGGGCGCAGCTTGGACGGCGGGCCCTCGGCGCTCTGGGCGAGGCCCATGAGGATGGGGCGCGCGTCCTGCGACAGTTCGACCAGGAAGGCCCGGCCGGTCTGTCCGATGAGGGTGGCGATGCCGTCGACGAGGGTCTGCCGATCGTCGGCGTCGCACTGGTGGAGCACCCCGCGCATGTACACGTTGGCGTCGCCGAGCTTCGCGTGCAGCGCCTCGACCTCGGACTTCTCGGCGCAGTCGAGCAGTTCGTACTCGGCCGCGCCCTCCGGATCGGCGCTGCGGGCCCGCTCCAGTGCCGCGGGCGAGAGGTCCGCGCCGACGACCCGGGTGAACCGGTCGGTGAGGAAGCGGGTCTGGGTGCCGTTGCCGCAGCCGAGGTCCAGCAGCGGCAACTCGAAGTCCGCGAGGTGCGGTTCGAAGACGGCGAGGTGGAGGCCGGCGGTCAGGACGGGCTCCGCGTCCCAGAAGACGGCGCCCGGTCCGTGAGGTGCCTCGCGCCAGAAGCCCTCCCAGGCCTCCCGGTATCGACTCGTCACGCTCATACCCAACTCCCCAGGGTGCGACGGCTGCCCGTCCGAGGTGACGGGCCAGTTCGGTCTACCGTGCCCCGGTTACGCCCACAAGCGCACCGCGTGTACCTTCACGGCTCGTTCGAGAGGTGTGTGCCGGTGTGCGCCTCGCACGCCTCCCCGGCCCCGCGGCACATCAATCCAAGCACAGGGCCGACATCCACGGCGGGGTGTCAGCGCCGACGCGGCAACGTGAGTTCGAACCACACGGTCTTGCCCGCGCCCGTCCGGCTCGTGCCCCACTCCCGGGCCAGCGTGCTCACCACCCGCAGCCCGCGACCGAACTCGGCCAGCGGCTCGGCGTCGAGCAGCGTGGGGAGCTCGTGGTCGTCGTCGTCCACCTCGCACAGCAGCGTCTCGCCGCGCACGAGCCGCAGCTCGACCGGACGCCCGTGCGAGTGCCGTTCGGCGTTGGTGACGAGTTCGCTGACCAGCCGCTCGGCGTTGTCCACGAGCCGTGCGAGGCCCCAGTCGTGGAGCTGTTCGCGGACCACGGCCCGGGCGCGGCCGACCTCGGCCGGGTCGAGGGCGAGCCGCCACTCGGCGACGTCGTCCGGTTCGATGCCGTTGAGCCGGGTCATCAGCAGCGCCACGTCGTCCTTGCGGCCGCCGCCTGTGTTGAGAGCACGGATGATCGTGTCGCAGGCGTCGTCCATCGAGGCGGCGGGGTGGGCGGCGGACTCGCAGAGCGTCGCCAGGCCCACGGCGATGTCCTCGCCGCGTACCTCGACCAGGCCGTCGGTGCACATCACGAGCCGGTCGCCGGGCTCCACGCGCACGCGTACCGCCTCGAAGGGCACTCCGCCGACGCCGATGGGCGCACCGGTGGGCAGGTCGAGCAGCTCGCTGCGGCCGTCGTCGGCGCGGACCAGCACGGGCGGGATATGGCCCGCGTTGGCGATGTGCAGCTCGCTCGCGATCGGGTCGTAGACGGCGTAGAGACAGGTCGCGAGGTAGGTGTCGCCGAGGCGCTGGGCGAGGTCGTCGAGGTGGCGCAGAAGCTGGGCGGGTGGCAGGTCGAGGGCGGCCATGGTCTGGACGGCCGTACGCAACTGGCCCATCATCGCCGCCGAGTTGAGGCCGTGCCCCATGACGTCGCCGACGACGAGGGCGGTGCGGGCTCCGGGCAGTTTCACGGCGTCGAACCAGTCACCGCCGACCCGGCCGAGCAGCGTGCCGGGAAGGTAGCGGGTGGCGATGTCGCAGCCCGCCAGGCGCGGCGGGATCTGCGGCAGCATGCTGTCCTGGAGGGTCTCGGCGACGCTCTCCTGGTGGGTGTACATGCGCGCGTTGTCGAGCACGAGGCCCGCGCGGGCGGCGAGTTCGGCGCCGGTGACCCGGTCCATGTCGTTGAACTCGACGCGCTCGGGGTGGCGCAGCAGGATCATGAAGCCGAGGACGACGTTACGGGCCTTCAGCGGTACGACGAGCATGGAGCGGCCCGTGATCAGCGGCCGGATGTCACGCTTCTCGAACTGCGAGGCGATTCGGTGCCCCAGCTGTTCGCTGATGCGCGGCACGAGGACGGGCTGACCGCTGGTCATGCACTGGAAGAACGGGGTGTCCGCCGGGAACGGCATGGCCTCGCCGACCGGTACGACGTCGTCCCAGCGACCTGGTTCGTCAGTGTGTTCGAGGGCGACGCGGTGCCACATCGTCGTCGTGTCGGGCACACCGTCGGGGAACCCCTCCCCCGCGACGACCTGTTCGCGCAGATAGGTGCCCGCCACGTCCGTGAAGCGGGGGACGACGGCCTTGCTGACCTCGATGATCGTGCGGGACAGGTCGAGCGAGGTGCCGATGCGTCCGCTGACCTCGTTGAGAAACTCCAGCCGCTCGCGTACGGCCGCGTATTCGAGGTCCTCGACGTCGTCCTGGAGGTCCTCGGGCAGCGGCTCGCCGGCCTGCGCCGCCCGGGCCGCCCGCTCCCGGCGGGCCTTGCGCTCGGCGCGCCGGGGAACACCCCAGTCGGGGGTCACCGGCACCAGGTCGTGCCGGCTGAACTCCAGGACGGGATAGCCCAGTTCGAGGATCTGGGCGACGATGCGCGCACTCTCCCCGACGCTCATGCTGGGCAGGATCTCGGGGAGCCTGCGGGCGAGTTCGTCGGCGCCGGGGAAGTCGGTGTGCAGGGCGAATCCGGGCGCTATGCGCTCGCCGGCGACCCCTTCGTCCTCCTGTCGCAGTACGTCGGTGTCGGCGGCCAGCACGAGGAGGCGCTCGTGGCCGGGGCCCACCAAGGGGTACGCCCACCACAGCACGTCGGTGCGGTCGTCGTCCCGACCGGCCACCGCGAGACGGGCGCGGCCCGCGGCGCGGTAGGCGAGCCGGCCGTCGAGCGAGGACTCCAGGTCGGGTCCCAGGCCGTCGTGGGCGGCGTACGCCCCGTACGGCGTGGTGTCCTCGCCGTCGGCGTCGGGCAGGGCCCCGGAGACGGGCAGCAGGTCGGCGGCGGGCCGGCCGAGCGCTTCCTCCTTGGAGGCGCCGAACAGCCGACGCGCGCCCCGGCTCCAGTGCGAGACCAGGCCTTCGCGGTCGACGACCACCACGGCCAGCGGGATACGGCCCGCCGCGGCATGCTCCGCCGACGCGTTCTCCCCAGCCCCGCGGCCGGGGCGTGCGCCCGTCTCGGTGCCATGGTCCATGGCGCAGGCCCCTTCTTCCCACGGCTCCGCAAGATCTGTGCCGTCGTCACCACCGTACGGCGCCGGTCCGTCGCGATGTGTGCCATTCCTGTAATTGGCCTTGGCCGGTCGGCTCCGGCGCACGGACGCGCGCCCCGTGCGCCGGTACGGCCCCGGAGGCCGGCCGTCCGGTCGGCCGGTGCCGGCGCCCGGACCTGCGGATCAGTCGTCGTACCCGAGCTGGAGGTCGCGTTCCGCGAGGCCACCGCCGCCCACCTGGAGGACGGTGGCGACCGGCGGGTAACCGGAGGCGATGACCGTGTACTCGCCGGAGGCCAGGTCGACGAAGCGGAAGGTGCCGTCGGCCGCGGTGGTGAGGGTGTTCATGACGTTGCCGGCCGCGCCGATCAGCGTCACGCGCGCGTCCCCGACGGGCCGTCCGTCGCCCGCCCGCACGGTGCCCTTCAGGACGGTGCCGCCCGCGAGTTCGACGTCCTGACGGGTCTCCCGGGACGCTCTCACGGAGACGGGGAGCGCGGCCGGGCGGAACGCGGGAGCGCCGACGGCGAGGGTGTACTCGCCGGCCACCAGCTCGGTGATGAGGTAGCCGCCCTCGCGTTCGCTGCGGGTGGTGGCGACGACCTCGCCGTGCACGTTGGTGAGGGTGACGGTGGCGTCCGGGACCGGTGTGCCGTCCGCGGTTCGTACCCGGCCCGCCAGGCGCCCCGCGCCGCCGAGGACGAGGTCCAGTTCGACGGGCTGCTCGCCGACGGTCACGGCGACCGCCTGCGGCTGGTGTCCGCCCGCCGCGGCGATCAGGACGTACGCGCCCGAGCCGGGCGTGGACAGCGCGAACCGCCCGTCCTCGGCGCTCGCGCCCCGCCCGATCTGCACACCGGTGACGTCGATGAGGGTGAGCGCCGCGCGCGGTACGACGGTCCCGTCCGGTTTCTGCACCGTGCCGCGCACCGGGATGCCGACGGTGTACGGCGGGTGGGGCTGGGACATCGTCAGGGTGGCCGAGGAGCCCGCCGCGTCGAGGTCGGCGGGGGCGGGGTGGTGCGACACCAGCGGTTTCTCCTTGAGGAAGCAGGCGACGAGCAGGCCGAGGACCAGCACCGGCACGAGGTACAGGAAGACGCGCGGCATGGCGTCGGCGTACGCCCTGATGTAGCTGTCGCGCAGCGCCGGGGGAAGCGTGTGCACGAGCCGTGGGGTGATCGAGTCGGGGTCGGGCAGCCGGACACCCGCGCGCGTGGGCAGGGCGCCGCGCAGGGACTCGGTGAGCCGGTTCGCGAAGAGGGTGCCGAAGACCGCGGCGCCGACGCTGCCGCCGATCTGCCGGAAGTAGTTGCCGGCGCTGGTCGCGGTGCCGAGGTCGGAGGGGCGTGCGGAGTTCTGCACGGCGAGGACCAGGACCGGCATCACCATGCCGATGCCGGCGCCGAGGACGGCCATCCAGAGGCTGTAGTGCAGCCGGGGCGTGTCCACTTCGAGGCGGGACAGCAGCCACATGCCGAGGGCGGCCACGGCGCTGCCGACGACCGGCCAGACCTTGTAGCGGCCGGTGTGGCTGATGAGCTGCCCGGAAACGATCGACGCGCCGACGATGCCGGCCATCATGGGCACCATCAGCAGACCGGACTCGGTGGCGGAGGCGCCGTCGACCATCTGGAGGAAGGTCGGCAGATAGCTGGCGGCCCCGAACAGCGCCACCCCGATCACCAGGCCCACCAGAGCGGTGACGTTGAAGACTGGGTCCCTGAACAGCCGCAGCGGGATGAGGGGTTCGGGCGCGAAGTGCTCGGCGACGACGAAGAGCACACCGGCCAGGGCCGCTCCGGCGCCGAGCCCGAGGATCTCACGCGAGCCCCACGCGTACTCGGTGCCGCCCCAACTGGTGAGCAGCACCAGGCAGGTCGAGGTTACACCGAGCAGCAGCGCACCGAGGAGGTCGAACCGGGCCCTGGCCGTGGGCTTCGGCAGTTTCAGTACGACGGTGACGACGGCCAGCGTCAGCAGACCGAACGGCACGTTGAACCAGAAGCACCACCGCCAGGAGAGGTGGTCGGTGAAGTAGCCGCCCAGGAGGGGCCCGGCGACCGAGGCGAGGCCGAACGAGGCACCGATCAAGCCCATGAAGCGCCCGCGTTCGCGCGGCGGCACGATGTCCGCGATGATCGCCTGCACGCCGATCATCAACCCGCCCGCGCCGGCGCCCTGGAGGGCGCGGAAGGCGATGAGCTCGTCCATGGTCCGCGACCGGCCGGCCAGCGCCGAACCGACGACGAAGACGACGATCGCGAACTGGAAGACGCCCTTGCGGCCGAGCAGATCGCCGAGTTTGCCGTAGACCGGAAGACCGACCGTGGCCGTGAGCAGATACGCGGTGATCGCCCAGGACATCCGGTCCAGACCGTGCAGTTCACCGACGATCCTCGGGAGCGCGGTGGCGACGATCATCTGCTCCAGGGCGGCGAGCAGCAGGGCGAGCACGAGCCCGAAGAACACCAACCGCACCTGGCGCGGGCCGAGTCGGGGTGGCTCCGCCGGGGGTGGAGGGAGCGCGGTCTCCGGTTCGGCCTGCACCAGAGTGATCCCGCCCATGTACCGCTCCCCTCGCCGCACCTACCGCACAATTCCCGCTTTGGGCGACAACTGTGAGCAGGCGCGACGAGTTACGGCGTGGCGGTGCACAGGGGGGAGATCCACTCGAACCGGTGAGGGCCGCGACGGCGGAGGCCAACGCCCCTCACCCTTCGGTTACTTCTCCACTTCGGTGGCGAGCTTGTCGAGAAGGGCGTCGTAGATACGGGCGAGGCCCTTGGGGGCGAAGGTCCGCTCGAAGAAGCCGCCGATGCCGCCGGCGCCGTCCCAGACAGTGGTGACGACGACCCTCGACTTGCCCTCACCGGCGGGGGTGACACGCCAGGTGGTGACCATCGAGGAGTTGCGGTCCTTCTCGACGAGCTCACCGTCGGTGGGCTCGGTGACCTCCAGGAGGCAGTCACGGACGCGCTTGCTGGTGGCCTGGAGCTTCCAGTGGACGAGAGTGCCCTCGCCGTCGCCGCCCTCGCGCACCTCGAACTCGCTGAACTGCTCGGGCATCACGGTCGCGCGCGTGCCGCTGTAATCGGCGAGGGCGTCGAACACCGTCTCCGCGTCCGCCGCGACGATGCGCTCCGTGGTGGCCTCGACCTGCGCCATTGCATTCCTCCAGCAGCTGGTTCTTCGGGGGTCGGGGCTCACCCAACCACCCCGCCGCCCGGCCACCCAAATCGGGGTGGGGGCTGCCGACGAGCTTCACCACACTCGAACATACGATCGCACGATCAAGGGAACATGTGTTCTATTCTGGGGTGAGTACTCACCGAGGAGGTGTCATGCGCTGGGAGAACCTCACAGTGGAGTCCGGCTCCGGCCCGGCCGACGCCGCGCTGTTCGGCGCGGACGCGGTCACCACCCGTACCTTCGACCTCCCCGAGTTCCGCGGGATCACCTTCCACGAGATCCGGGCCCGTTCGATCATCAACCGGGTGCCGGGGGCCTCACGGATGCCGTTCGAGTGGACGGTGAACCCCTACCGAGGCTGCACGCACGCGTGCGTCTACTGTTTCGCGCGCAAGACGCACAGCTATCTGGACCTCGACACCGGTCTCGGCTTCGACTCGCAGATCGTCGTCAAGGTGAACGCGCCGGAGCTGCTGCGCCGTCAGCTCGGCTCGCGCCGCTGGCTCGGCGAGCACATCGCGATGGGCACCAACGTCGACTGCTACCAGCGCGCGGAGGGCCGCTACCGGCTGATGCCGGGCATCCTCACCGCCCTGCGCGACCACGCGAACCCCTTCTCGATCCTGACGAAGGGGACGCTGATCCTGCGCGACCTGGACCTCCTGGTGCAGGCCTCCCAGGTCACCGACGTCGGTATCTCCGTCTCCGTGGGCTTCACCGACCCCGACCTGTGGCGCACGGTGGAGCCGGGCACTCCCGCTCCGGAACGGCGCCTGGACGTCGTACGGACGCTGGGCGAGCACGGCATCGGCTGCGGGGTGCTGATGGCCCCGGTGCTCCCGTTCCTCAGCGATCACCCGGACCGACTGCGGGCCACCGTGCGGGCGATCGCCGCCTCCGGGGCGACCTCCGTGACCCCGCTGGTGCTGCATCTGCGCCCCGGTGCCCGCGAGTGGTACATGGCCTGGCTGGGGCACCATCACCCCCATCTCGTGCGCCGGTACGAGCGGTTGTACGCGGAGGGCGCCTACGCCCCCAAGTGGTACCAGCGCCGGATCACCCGCCAGGTCCACGACCTGGCCCAGGAGTACGGAATAGGCCCCACGCGCGCGGGAATGCCCCGCAGGATTCCCGACCCCGCCGAGACCGACCCCGTCACACCCGGTGCCACGGCACCCGAGCCGGTCCAGCTGACCCTTCTCTGAAAGGGTGCTGCCATGAACGACCTGATCCTCGTCCGCGAGATGGCCCTCGACGACTGTGAGCGCGTCTCCGAAATCCGTATCCGGGGCTGGCAGCACGCCTACAAGGGCCTGATGCCGCAGCCGTATCTCGACGCCCTCAGTGCGGCCGAGGACGCGGAGCGTCGGCGTACGTTCTTCGTGCGGGCCGGGTCGGAGGTCGTCAACCTGGTCGCGGAGCAGGCCGGCGAGGTCGTCGGCTGGGCCTGTCACGGGCCCTACCGGGACGGCGAGATCCGCACCGACGACGCCGAGTTGTACGCGATCTACGTGGACGTCGGGCAGTTCGGCGCCGGTGTCGGGCAGGCGCTGCTGCGGGAGGCGATACGCAGGTGCGCCGACGCCAGGCACCGGCGCATGTTCCTGTGGGTTCTCGAGGGCAACGAGCGCGCGCGGCGGTTCTACGAGCGGGCGGGGTTCGCGGCCGACGGCGCCGAGGAGCCCTTCGAGGTGGACGGGGTCGCCGTACCGGAGGTGCGGTACGTGCGGGAGCTGCTCCGCTGACCACCCCTCCGGCTCATCTCTGCTTCGGGATGCGCGCCAGCGCGTGCACCGCCGCCTCCGCGAGCGCCGGGTGCGCGAGGGCCTCGTTCAGGACCGGTGCCGCGCGGCGGTCGCCCAGCGTGCCGAGCGCCTCCACACAGGCGAGCGCCACCCGCCGGTGGGGGTCGTGCGGTCTCAGACGGCGGGCCAGCGTGGTGATCAGCGCGGGGACGGACTCAGGGGCGCGCAGCTCGGCCAGCAGCCGGACCGGGTGCAGGGCGTAGGCCACACGCAGTTCGTTCGTCGCGAGGGCGGCTGCCGCACGGGCCGTGCGCGGGTCACCGAGGCGGGCGAGGGCGTACGCGGCGGAGGCGCAGCGCTGCGGGTCACGGTGGTTGAGGAGGAGGACGAGGGCCTCGAAGGCCCGCCGGTCCCCCGCGAGTCCCAGCCGGAAGGCCGCCAATTCCCGGGCCCACAGCGGCTGTCCGGGAGCGGTGAGGACATCCGCGAGTTCGTTTCGGTCGTCGGTCGCCACCAGGTGTACGTATGCGGCGGACGCCCCCGACTCCTGCCGTAAGCGTTCCGTGAGTGATCGCAACTCTTCGTCCATGGTGCGAGATTAGGTGCGCGAGCGGGGCCGCGTGGGCAGGACTCGGGGACGTACATCACAAAAGCGGGGGCTGGCGCGCTCGTTACCCCCCGGTTAAGCTCAGACGAGCGAGTTACCCACTCGCGTTTCTGCTTGCGACGGCCTGGTGACGCAGCTGTCGTGAGTGCTGGTCGGTTCGGTACCTCGCGTACCGCAGTACGGCATCGGCTTGGGACAGAGCCGGTCGGATCCACCGATTCCCCGGGCGTGTGCGCTCGCGGCCCGGCAACACCCGCAATCCCTTCACGCACCCGGTGCGCCCCTCGGCGCACCCGCAGTGCTCCCAGTCGTCACCACCCTCATTCCTGGAGTCCCGCGATGGCCACTCCCCTGTCCCACACCTCTCCGTCCCCGCTCCAGACCGTCGCCGTGGTCGGCCTCGGCACGATGGGCACCGGCATCACCGAGGTCCTCACCCGCGCCGGCCGCGAGGTCGTCGGCATCGACATCGACGAGGCCACGACCGCGAAGGCCGTCGCCACGCTGGAGACCTCGACTGCCCGTGCCGTGGTGCGCGGCCGGCTCACCGCACAGGAGCGCGAGGACGTCCTCGCCCGCTTCCGCACCTCCACCGACCTGAGCGCGGCGGCCGACGCCGACCTGGTCATCGAGGTGGCGCCGGAGTCGTACGAGATCAAGCACCAGATCTTCCGCGCCCTCGACGACATCGTGCGCCCCGAGACGATCCTCGCGACGGGCACCAACGCCCTCTCGGTGACCCGCCTCGCCGCCGACTCGGCGCGTCCCGAGCGCGTCCTGGGCCTGCACTTCTTCAACCCGGCCCCGGCGATGAAGCTGGTCGAGGTGGTCTCGTCGGTGCTGACCGCGCCGCAGGCCGTCGCCGCGGTCACCGATCTGGCGTTCGAGCTTGGCAAGGAGCCCGTCGCGGTCGGTGACCGCCCCGGTTTCGTCGCGGACGGTCTGCTGTTCGGCTACCTCAACCAGGCCGCCGCGATGTACGAGGCGAAGTACGCCTCCCGTGAGGACATCGACGCGGCGATGCGCCTCGGCTGCGGTCTGCCCATGGGGCCGCTCGCCCTGCTCGACCTGATCGGCGTCGACACGGCCCGTACGGTCCTGGAGGCGATGTACGCCGAGTCCAACGACCGGCTGCACGCCCCGGCGCCGGTCCTCAAGCAGCTCAGCGAGGCGGGCCTGACCGGCAGGAAGTCGGGGCGCGGCTTCTACTCCTACGAGGCTCCTGGCAGCGCGACGGTCGTGGCGGACGCGCACACCCGGCTCTCCGGCGCCCCCGAGACCCCCGGCCGTACCGTCCGCTCCGTCGGTGTCGCCGGTTCCGGCACGATGGCCTCCGGCATCGCCGAGGTCTTCGCCAAGGCCGGGTACGAGGTGGTCCTCGCCGCCCGCAGCGAGGAGAAGGCCCAGGTCGCCAAGGCGAGGATCGGCAAGTCCCTCGCCCGCTCCGTCGACAAGGGCCGCCTCACCGCCGAGGCCGCCGCGCAGACCCTCGACCGGATCACCGCGGCGGGCTCGTACGACGCCTTCGCGGACGTCGATCTGGCCCTCGAGGCCGTCGCCGAGGACCTGGAGATCAAGCAGCAGCTGTTCGCGACCCTGGACAAGGTCTGCAAGCCGGGCGCGGTGCTCGCCACCACCACGTCCTCGCTGCCCGTCGTCGCGTGCGCCCGTGCCACCTCACGGCCCGAGGACGTGATCGGCATGCACTTCTTCAACCCGGCACCGGCGATGAAGCTGGTCGAGGTCGTCCGTACGGTGTTGACGGCCGACGACGTCCACTCAACGGTTCGCGAGGTCTGCGTCAAGATCAAGAAGCATGCCGTTGACTGCGGTGACCGAGCTGGATTCATCGTCAACGCATTGCTTTTCCCGTATTTGAACAACGCGATCAAGATGGTGCAGGAGCACTATGCATCTCTTGACGACATTGACGCGGCGATGAAGCTGGGCGGCGGCTACCCGATGGGTCCGTTCGAACTGCTGGACGTGGTCGGGCTGGACGTCTCCCTGGCCATCGAGAACGTCCTCCACCGCGAGTTCCGTGACCCGGGTCTGGCCCCCGCGCCGCTCCTGGAGCACCTGGTGGCCGCTGGCTGCCTCGGCCGCAAGACGGGCCGCGGCTTCCGCGAATATGCCCGCCGCTGACGGGTCCGGCGACTGGTCCGACGACTGGTCCGGTCCCGGCTTCGGACACGCCTTCGAGCGCGCCCCGGAACACGAAGAGGACTGGGGCGGCCTGCTCGACCCGTCCTCGGCGCCCCCGCCCGCGCGGGGCGGGGGTGATCCCGGACGCGCGCGCCGCCCTGCGCACATGCAGTACGTTCGGGTCATGTCCCAGGCCGCCAAGTCCCCCCGCACCCCAGCCACGCCCGACGCTCCGGAGAGCGCCGCGGGCAGCCGTGCCGCCGCCCAGCGGCTCAAGATGCGCCGCGAACTGGCGGCCGCGGCCATGGAGCTGTTCTCGGCCAAGGGCTACGAGGGCACCACCGTCGACGAGATCGCCGCCCGGGCCGGAGTGGCCCGCCGTACCTTCTTCCGGCACTTCCGCTCCAAGGAAGAGGCGATCTTCCCGGACCACGACGACACGTTGATCCGGGCCGAGGCGGTGCTCAACGCGGCGCCCGCGCACGAACATCCGCTCGACACCGTGTGCCGCGGCATCAAGGAAGTCATGAGGATGTACGCGGCCCGCCCGGAGATCTCGGTCGCCCGCTACAAACTGACGCGCGAGGTCCCCACCCTGCGGGAGGCGGAGATCGCGTCGGTCGCCCGCTACGAACGTCTCTTCACCCGCTATCTCCTGGGCCACTTCGACGAGCACGCCCACGACGACGACGCCAACGACGACCCGCTGCTGGCCGAGGTCGCCGCGTCGGCCGTGGTCACCGCGCACAATCACGTCCTGCGGCGCTGGCTGCGGGCGGGCGGCCAGGGCGACGTGGAGGCACAGCTCGACCACGCCTTCGGGATCGTGCGCAAGACCTTCGGGACGGGCATCGGCGCCGGGCGGGAGACCCCGTCCCGGCCGGTACCGGCGTCGGTGGCCTCACAGGGGGAGGTACTGGTGGCGGTGGCACGGACCGACGCGCCGCTCGCTGAGGTGATGCGGACCATCGAGCAGGCGCTGAAGGAAAGGGCCTAGGCAGACAGACACGAACACGGGAACGAGGCGGGTCGCGCGTACTGCGGCCCGCCTCTTCCGTGTCCGGTGCGCGCGCGGCACGATCTACTCCCCAGTAGCTTTTGATCGATCATCGCTCATTTGTTACGTAAAGATTTCATTTGAGTCCACTTTCTGGCACCCAGTGCCTTGTCACCTGACACGGGGTGCCATACCGTGAAGGTGTCCGGGCGGCCGGCGTGCAGAGACCATTCGTACGTCGGCTGTCCCCGCAAACCACGTGTCTGCGCGCCCGGACGCCTGCGTCACAGGCACCCTCCCGCGCCACCACGCGCTGCCGGAAGCACCACCCGCCGAACCGACGGCACCCTCACCCAAACCTCAGCAGCACCGACGTAACCCTCAGCGTTCCCCCTCAGGACGCCATCCGCCGGAGGCACCACCGTGACCGTTAAGGACATCCTGGACGCGATCCAGTCGCCGGAGTCGACTCCGGCCGACATCGCCGCTCTTCCGCTTCCCGAGTCGTACCGTGCGATCACCGTGCACAAGGACGAGACGGACATGTTCGCGGGCCTCGAAACCCGCGACAAGGACCCCCGCAAGTCGATCCACCTCGACGACGTCCCGGTCCCCGAGCTCGGCCCGGGCGAGGCCCTGGTGGCCGTCATGGCATCGAGTGTCAACTACAACTCGGTGTGGACGTCGATCTTCGAGCCACTGTCGACCTTCGGCTTCCTGGAGCGCTACGGAAAGCTCAGCGAGCTCACCAAGCGCCACGACCTGCCGTACCACATCATCGGTTCCGACCTCGCGGGTGTCGTCCTGCGCACCGGCCCCGGCGTCAATGCCTGGCACCCCGGCGACGAGCGTCGAGCTCGAGTCCTCCGACGGCCACAACGACACGATGCTCGACCCCGAGCAGCGCATCTGGGGCTTCGAGACGAACTTCGGCGGGCTGGCGGAGATCGCGCTGGTCAAGTCCAACCAGCTGATGCCGAAGCCGGACCACCTCAGCTGGGAGGAGGCCGCGGCCCCGGGCCTCGTCAACTCCACCGCGTACCGCCAGCTGGTCTCCCGCAACGGCGCCGGCATGAAGCAGGGCGACAACGTCCTCATCTGGGGCGCCAGCGGCGGGCTCGGCAGTTACGCCACCCAGTTCGCGCTGGCCGGCGGTGCCAACCCCATCTGCGTCGTCTCCAGCGACCAGAAGGCGGACATCTGCCGGGCGATGGGCGCCGAGGCGATCATCGACCGCAACGCCGAGGGCTACAAGTTCTGGGCCGACGAGCACAACCAGGACCCGCGCGAGTGGAAGCGGTTCGGCAAGCGCATCCGTGAGCTGACGGGCGGTGAGGACGTCGACATCGTCTTCGAGCACCCCGGCCGCGAGACCTTCGGCGCCTCCGTCTACGTCACCCGCAAGGGCGGCACGATCGTCACCTGCGCCTCCACCTCCGGCTTCAACCACGAGTACGACAACCGCTACCTGTGGATGTCGCTGAAGCGCATCATCGGCTCCCACTTCGCCAACTACCGCGAGGCATGGGAGGCCAACCGGCTGGTCGCCAAGGGCAGGATCCACCCGACGCTCTCCAAGGTGTACCCCCTGGAGGAGACCGGGCAGGCCGCCTACGACGTCCACCGCAACCTCCACCAGGGCAAGGT
>NZ_LGDW01000475.1 GCF_001280005.1 Streptomyces sp. NRRL WC-3618
CGACGTCGACGATCAGCTTGTCGAAGTCGGTGCGCTGCTCGACACGCGTGGCCTCGACCTTGTACGTGACCTTGAGGACCGGCGAGTAGATCGAGTCGATCGGAATACGCCCGATCTCCTGACCCACCTGCTTGTTCTGCACCGCGGAGACATAACCGCGACCGCGCTCGACGGTCAGCTCCATCTCCAGCTTGCCCTTGCCGTTGAGCGTGGCGAGGACGAGGTCGGGGTTGTGCACCTCGACACCGGCCGGCGGCGCGATGTCGGCGGCGGTGACGAGACCCGGACCCTGCTTGCGCAGGTACATGACGACCGGCTCGTCCTGCTCGCTGCTCACCACGAGCTGCTTGATGTTGAGGATGAGGTCGGTGACGTCTTCCTTGACACCCGGCACGGTGGTGAACTCGTGCAGCACGCCGTCGATACGGATGCTGGTGACAGCGGCACCCGGAATCGAGGAGAGAAGGGTCCGGCGAAGTGAGTTACCGAGGGTGTAGCCGAATCCCGGCTCCAGCGGCTCGATGACGAACCGGGAGCGGAACTCGTCGACGACCTCTTCGGCCAACGAGGGGCGCTGAGCAATCAGCATGGTGTGATCCTTCAGTCATGGGCACCCGCTATTTGATGCCCGACCAGTACTACAAGGGTACGGGCGATACGCCTCCGAAGAGCCGTACCGCCCGAATCCTCAAACCGCCAAGCTGCAGCCGAACGTCAGATCAGACGCGGCGGCGCTTGGGCGGACGGCAACCGTTGTGCGGAGTCGGCGTGACGTCCTGGATGGAGCCGACCTCGAGACCGGTCGCCTGAAGCGAACGGATGGCCGTCTCGCGACCCGAACCCGGGCCCTTGACGAAGACGTCAACCTTGCGCATGCCGTGCTCCTGCGCGCGGCGGGCGGCCGACTCGGCAGCCATCTGCGCGGCGAAGGGGGTGGACTTGCGCGAGCCCTTGAAGCCGACGTGGCCGGCGGAGGCCCAGGAGATCACGTTGCCCGCGGGGTCCGTGATCGAGACGATGGTGTTGTTGAACGTGCTCTTGATGTGAGCGTGCCCATGAGCGACGTTCTTCTTTTCCTTGCGGCGCACCTTCTTGGCAGCGCCCTGACGACCCTTGGGGGGCATCTAAATCTCCTACAGGGAGGTGGTCGGTCCTACAGCGAAGACCGCTGATGAAGCGTTGTCCGCTGAGGACTACTTCTTGCCCGGCTTCTTCTTGCCGGCGATGGCGCGACGCGGGCCCTTGCGGGTACGAGCGTTCGTGCTGGTGCGCTGACCGTGGACGGGCAGGCCACGGCGGTGGCGAATACCCTGGTAGCAGCCGATCTCGATCTTGCGGCGAATGTCGCCCTGGATCTCGCGACGGAGGTCACCCTCAGTCTTGATGTTGGCGTCCACGTACTCGCGGATCGCGACGAGCTGCTCCTCGGAGAGGTCTCGAACACGGGTGTTCGGGTCCACCCCAGTCTCCGCCAGCGTCAGCTGGGAGAGGGTCCGGCCGATGCCGAACACGTAGGTGAGGGCGACCTCCACGCGCTTTTCGCGCGGGATGTCAACACCGGAAACGCGTGCCATTCAATGGCTCCAGTTGTCGTTCGGAGGTCTTCCACAAGGCCGTTTCCCAGCCGCCGTATGAGGTACGAACTGGGTCCCCGGCCTCCGACCGGGGGTATCAGGTCTCTTGGAACTCCAGACCTGGGCCCTGCGTATGAACATGTACTACTGCTCGCGTCGCGCGAAGTTCTGCGGGTGCAGAAGGGGGTCGTGCGTCAGCCCTGGCGCTGCTTGTGGCGCGGGTTCTCGCAGATGACCATGACCCGACCATGACGGCGGATCACCCTGCACTTGTCGCAGATCTTCTTGACGCTCGGCTTGACCTTCATGGGGTGAGGTTCTCCGGGTCAGTTGCCGGCGGTCCCGCTAGCACGGGACGTGGGCAAGATCTACTTGTATCGGTAGACGATGCGGCCACGCGTCAGGTCGTACGGAGACAGCTCCACCACGACCCGGTCGTCAGGGAGGATGCGGATGTAGTGCATACGCATCTTGCCGCTGATGTGTGCCAGGACCTGGTGGCCGTTCTGGAGCTCAACCTTGAACATGGCGTTCGGAAGAGACTCGACGACAGTGCCCTCGATCTCGATGGCACCTTGCTTCTTGGCCACGCTTCGCCCTTCGAATCGACTACCTTGATCGACTCCCTTGCGTCCCCCCAGAGGGGCCGCATGCGGACATGCGGGTGCACGAGAGCCGACGAGTCAGTCTACGTCAGCACCCCCGGAAAGACGAATCGAGGAAGAGTGCCCCACCGGAATGATCCTTAACCGGCCCCAGCGAACGCACCCGCCACCAGATCCCCCGAAACCCACCCCGACCGGGACCCAGGGGCCCCAGTCCCCGCAAGGCATGGAGCGGACGCAGTCCCCGCCAAAAACCCCCGAACTCCCCCGCGAGGGGTGCAAGGGACCCAGTCCCCACGAGGGGCCCAGCACACGCACTCCCCACGAGGGGCCCAGGGGACGCAGTCCCCGCCAGGGGTGCGGCGCACGCACTCCCCGCCAGGGGCCCGGAACCCATCCCCGAGCGGGGTGCAGCGCACGTACTCCCCCGCCAGGGGCCCGGAACCCACCCCCGAGCGGGGTGCAGCGCACGTACTCTCCGCGAGGGGCCCAGCGCACGCAGTCCCCGCCAGGGGGACAGCGCACGCACTCCCCGCCAGAGCCCCGGAACCCACCCCCGAGCGGGGTGCAGCGCACGTACTCTCCGCGAGGGGCCCAGCGCACGTACTCCCCGCCAGGGGGACAGCGCACGCACTCCCCGCCAGGGCCCGGAACCCATCCCCGCGAGGGGTGCAGGGGACGCAGTCCCCGCCGGGGGTCCAGGGGGCCTGCCCCCTCGTCGGGGTCGAAGGGGCGGAGCCCCTGGGGATGGGACGGGTAGGGGCGGCGGGGGCGAAGAAAACCCCTACGCCAGCGGATCCGGCGCCGCAGTCACCCCAAGCTCCGCCAACTTCGCCGCCCCCCCGTCGGGAGACGTAAGCACCAACGGCCCCGCCTCAGTCAACGCCACCGAGTGCTCCCAGTGCGACGACCACGTCCCGTCCGTCGTGATGACAGTCCAGTCGTCCGCAAGGACCTCCGTACGCGGCGTCCCCAACGACACCATCGGCTCGATGGCAAGACAGAACCCAGGGACCAGCTTCGGCCCCTTCCCCCGCTTGCGCTCGACGTAGTTCAGCAGATGCGGGTCCATGTGCATCTCGGTCCCGATGCCATGCCCGCCGTAGTCCTCGATGATCCCGTACCGACCGCCCCCCGCCTTCGGCTGACGACGGATGTACGTCTCGATCGCACGCGAGACATCCACCAGCCGGTTCCCCAGCTTCATCGCGGCGATCCCCGCCCACATCGACTCCTCCGTGACCCGGGACAACTCCACCAGCTCCGGAGCATGCCCCGACCCCACGAACGCCGTGTACGCCGCGTCCCCGTGCCAGCCGTCGACGATCGCGCCGCAGTCGATGGAGATGATGTCCCCGTCCTTCAGCACGACCTCGTCGGAGGGGATGCCGTGGACGACGACCTCGTTGACGGAGGTGCAGATGGTGGCCGGGAACCCGCCGTACCCGAGGAAGTTCGGCTTGGCGTTGTGCTCCGCGAGCACCTTCCGCGCGACCAGGTCCAGATCCTTCGTACTGGCGCCCGGCACGGCCGCCTCACGAGTGGCCGCGTGGATGGCGGCGACGACAAGCCCCGCCTCGCGCATCTTGGCGATCTGCTCGGGGGTCTTAATCTGCACCATTATGAATTGCGCCTCCTGGCCACTGATACCGCGGCGCTCCAGGATACGTGCACGTACGGACGCACACCGAAACGGTCGCCCACCGGCGACGAAGACCGCAGCAGAGACCGCAACAGAGAAGCCCCCGTCGTCCACCACGGACGACGAGGGCTTCTCTGCGGGATTCCGAACGCTTCTACCAGCTACCTGCTAGCTACCATCCTCGTCGCGCCGAAGCGCGCCCATGGAACGAGCCGTGACCTCTTCGACCTTGCCCAACGCGGAGATGGTGACGACCAGTCCCTGCGTCTTGTAGTAGTCGATGATCGGCTCGGTCTGGGTGTGGTAGACCTCCAGCCGCTTGCGGACCGTCTCCTCGGAGTCGTCGTCCCGCTGGTACAGCTCGCCACCGCAGGTGTCACAGACACCCTCGGTCTTCGGCGCCTGGTACGTGACGTGGAAGACGTGCGCCGAGTCGTTACGGCAGATGCGGCGGCCGGCGATGCGCTTGACCACCTCGTCCTCGGGGACCTCCAGGTCGAGAACCGCGTCCAGCTTCATGGACTCGGCCTTGAGCATCTCGTCCAGCGCCTCGGCCTGCGAGACGTTCCGCGGGAAGCCGTCCAGCAGGAAGCCGTTCACCGCGTCGGGCTGCTCCATGCGGTCCTTGGCCATCGCGATCGTGACCTCGTCCGGCACCAGGTTGCCCGCGTCCATGTAGGACTTCGCGAGCTTCCCGAGTTCCGTCTGCTTGCTGATATTGGCCCGGAAGAGGTCGCCCGTGGAGATGTGCGGGATCGACAGGTTCTTGGCGAGGAACGCGGCCTGCGTTCCCTTCCCGGCACCAGGCGGCCCGACGAGGACGATACGCATCAGCGGAGGAACCCTTCGTAATTGCGCTGCTGGAGCTGGCTCTCAATCTGCTTCACGGTCTCGAGACCGACACCCACGATGATGAGGATGCTGGTCCCGCCGAACGGGAAGTTCTGGTTTGCATTGAAACCAACCAACGCCATCGTCGGTACGAGAGCGATCAGACCCAGGTACAGCGAACCCGGCCAGGTGATCCGGTTGAGTACGTAGCTCAGGTACTCAGCAGTCGGCCGACCAGCCCGGATGCCCGGGATGAAGCCACCATACTTCTTCATGTTGTCGGCTACTTCTTCGGGGTTGAAGGAGATGGCGACATAGAAGAACGCGAAGAAAACGATCAGCAAGAAGTAGGTGGCGATGTAGACCGGGTGGCTTCCCTTGGTCAGGTTCTGCTCGATCCACGTCTTCCAACCGGAGTTGCCGCCGGCGAACTGGGCGACCAGCGCGGGGATGTAGAGCAGCGACGAGGCAAAGATCACAGGGATGATGCCGGCCTGGTTGACCTTGAGCGGAATGTACGTCGACGTACCGCCGTAGGACCGGCGGCCGATCATGCGCTTCGCGTACTGGACCGGGATACGGCGCTGAGCCTGCTCGACGAAGACCACCAGTCCGACCATGACGAGGCCGACGACGATGACCGTACCGAACTCGATCCAGCCGTCCGCCAGCTTGCCCTGGGTCTTGATGGACCACAGCGCGGCCGGGAAGGTGGCGGCGATCGAGATGAACATCAGGATCGACATGCCATTGCCGATGCCACGGTCGGTGATGAGCTCACCGAGCCACATGACCACGGCCGTACCGGCGGTCATGGTGATGACCATGGTGATGGTCACGAAGATCGACTGGTCCGGGACAATCTCGTTGGCGACCGTGCAGCCGCTGAAGAGCGCACCGCTGCGCGCGGTGGCGACGAGACCAGTGCCCTGGAGGATGGCGAGAGCCACTGTCAGGTAACGGGTGTACTGCGTGATCTTCGTTGTGCCCGCCTGGCCCTCCTTCTTGAGGGCTTCCAGACGCGGGATCACCACCGTCAGCAGCTGCAGGATGATGCTCGCCGTGATGTACGGCATGATGCCCAGCGCGAAGATCGTGATCTGCAGCAGCGCCCCGCCGCTGAACATGTTCACCAGACCGAACAGGCCCTGGTTTCCGCCCTTCGCGGCGACGTCGATACACGTCTGGACGTTCCGATAGTCGACACCTGGGATCGGGATGTGCGTGCCCACCCGATAGACCACGATGATGCCGAGCGTGAAGAGCAGCTTCTTGCGCAGGTCGGGCGTCTTGAACGCCCGGGCGAACGCGGTGAGCACGGTGCCTCCTGCGACCCCCGCGCTACTGCGTAGAGGTGACGGTTTTGAGGTTCGACGAATACGTTGACAGATAACTAACAGCCGAGAGGCGTCCGGAGTTCCTCAGGAACACAGCGGACTCAGCTTGACAGTGCTGGCCACCTTACCGGCGACCATGCGTCCTAGGAACGACCAACCGGGGATACCCCATTTGTGGGGTATCCCCGGCAGGGATCGCTCAGGTCATCGAGACGCCTGTGATTCTCAGACGAGCTCGGTGACGGTACCGCCGGCGGCGGTGATCTTCTCCTTGGCGGAGCCGGAGACGGCGTCGACCGTCACCTGCAGCGCCACGGAGATCTCGCCCTGGCCGAGGACCTTGACGAGGCTGTTCTTGCGAACGGCACCCTTGGCGACGAGACCCTCGACGGTGACCTCGCCACCCTCCGGGTACAGCGCGCCCAGCTTGTCGAGGTTCACGACCTGGAACTCGGTCTTGAACGGGTTCTTGAAGCCCTTGAGCTTCGGGAGACGCATGTGGAGGGGCATCTGGCCACCCTCGAAGCGCTCCGGAACCTGGTAACGAGCCTTCGTGCCCTTGGTACCACGTCCAGCCGTCTTACCCTTCGACGCCTCACCACGACCCACACGGGTCTTGGCGGTTTTGGCGCCCGGGGCGGGACGGAGGTTGTGGATCTTGAGCGGGTTGTTCTCCGCCATGATCAGTCGACCTCCTCAACCGTCACGAGGTGGCGGACGGTGTGAACCATTCCGCGGAACTCGGGGCGGTCCTCCTTGACGACCACGGTGTTGATTCCCTTGAGACCAAGGGACCGCAGCGTGTCACGGTGGTTCTGCTTGCTGCCGATGTACGACTTCGTCTGCGTGACCTTGAGGCGAGCCATTACGCACCCGCTCCCGCACGCGCACGGAGCAGAGCCGCGGGGGCGACGTCCTCGAGGGGCAGACCACGGCGAGCCGCGATCTCCTCGGGACGCTGCAGGCCCTTGAGGGCCGCCACGGTCGCGTGCACGATGTTGATCGCGTTGGACGAGCCGAGCGACTTCGACAGGATGTCGTGAACGCCGGCGCACTCCAGGACAGCACGCACCGGGCCACCGGCGATAACGCCGGTACCGGGGGAAGCAGGCTTGAGCAGGACGACGCCCGCGGCCTTCTCGCCCGTGATCGGGTGCGGGATGGTGCCCTGGATACGGGGGACCTTGAAGAAGTGCTTCTTGGCCTCTTCAACACCCTTGGCGATCGCGGCCGGCACCTCCTTGGCCTTGCCGTAACCGACACCGACGGTGCCATCGCCATCGCCCACTACGACGAGCGCAGTGAAGCTGAAGCGACGACCACCCTTCACAACCTTGGCGACGCGGTTGATCGCGACAACGCGCTCAACGTACGCGGTCTTCTCGGCGGCAGCAGCGCCGCCGTCACGGCCCTTCCGGTCCCGCCGCTCGCCGCCACCGGCACCGCTTCCGCGGCGCTGGGGTCCAGCCATTGGATTACCTCTCTCTTTTTCCGCTAGCTACGCTGCGCCGCGGCACAAGGCCGCAAGCGCGACGGGCGGCTCAGAACTTGAGCCCGGCTTCGCGGGCGGCGTCGGCCAGGGCGGCGATGCGACCGGCGTACCGGCTGCCACCACGGTCGAACACAACGGCCTCGACACCTGCGGCCTTGGCGCGCTCGGCGACGAGTGCGCCGACCTTGCCCGCCTGCGCCGACTTGTCTTCGCCCTCGTTACCGCGGATCGAGGCGTCCAGGGTCGACGCCGACGCCAGGGTGTGACCCTGGATGTCGTCGATGACCTGGGCCACGATGTGGCGGTTAGAGCGGGTGACAACCAGGCGGGGACGCTCAGCCGTTCCGTTGACCTTCTTACGGATCCGGATGTGACGCCGCTTGATGGCAGCACGCTTGTAAGCGTCGCCCTTAGCGATCTTCGTACCGTATGCCATGGCTTACTTACCCGCCTTTCCGACCTTGCGGCGGATGACTTCGCCCTCGTACTTGACGCCCTTGGCCTTGTACGGGTCAGGCTTGCGCAGCTTGCGGATGTTGGCCGCAACCTCGCCGACCTTCTGCTTGTCGATTCCCTCGACAGAGAAGCGGGTCGGGTTCTCGACCTTGAACGAGATGCCCTCGGGCGCCTCGACCGTGATCGGGTGGCTGTAGCCGAGCGCGAACTCGAGGCTCGAGCCCTTCGCCGCCACGCGGTAACCGACACCGCTGATTTCGAGCTTCTTCACGTAACCCGCGGTCACGCCGGTGATCATGTTCGCCACCAGCGTGCGGGACAGGCCGTGCAGGGCCTTGTTCTGACGCTCGTCGTTGGGGCGGGTGACGTTGAGAACGCCGTCCTCACCCTTGGCGATGTCGATCGGCGCAGCGACGGTGTGGGAGAGAGTGCCCTTGGGGCCCTTCACCTGGACCGTACGGCCGTCGATGGTGACGTCCACGCCGGCGGGAACCGTGATGGGGAGCTTGCCAATACGCGACATAGCTGTTTCCTCCGTTCCCTTCTACCAGACGTAGGCGAGGACTTCTCCGCCTACGCCTTTCTTGCCGGCCTGCTTGTCGGTGAGGAGACCGTGCGACGTGGAGATGATCGCCACGCCCAGGCCGCCGAGCACCTTCGGCAGGTTGGTGGACTTCGCGTAAACCCGGAGACCGGGCTTGGAGATCCGCTTGATGCCCGCGATGGAGCGCTCACGGTTCGGACCGAACTTCAGCTCGAGGACGAGCTTCTTGCCGACCTCGGCGTCCTCGACCTTCCAGCCCGTGATGAAGCCCTCCTGCTGGAGGATCTCCGCGATGTGAGACTTGATCTTGCTGTGCGGCATCGCGACGTCGTCGTGGTATGCCGAGTTCGCGTTACGCAGACGAGTCAGCATGTCCGCGATCGGATCAGTCATGGTCATGAATTGGCCTTCGGCCTCTCTCGCCGGGGTTTCCTGAATGCGCCATCCCTCTCCCCACTCACTCAGTGGCGGGACGGGTGCGGTGCGGGGGACCTACGGCGTAGTAAGTCGTACGGGCGGCAATCAGGCGCCCAACCCCCCAAGCCTAAGCCATGAAGGGGAGGGCGCCTGACACGCCCATTGCTTACCGAGAGCTTCGGGAATCCCAATCCAGCCAGTCGGCCCGGAAGGGCCGCCCTTGAGGGGCGGTGGTCGGGCGACGGGAGGGAGGGATTACCAGGAGCTCTTGGTCACGCCCGGCAGCTCGCCACGGTGAGCCATCTCACGAAGGCACACGCGGCAGAGGCCGAACTTGCGGTACACGGAGTGCGGACGGCCGCAGCGCTGGCAGCGCGTGTAGCCACGTACACCGAACTTGGGCTTACGAGCAGCCTTGGCAATCAGAGCCTTCTTCGCCATCTCGCTTACGCCTCCTTGAAGGGGAAGCCGAGGTGACGGAGAAGCGCGCGGCCCTCAGCGTCGTTGGTCGCCGTGGTCACCACGGTGATGTCCATACCCCGGGTGCGGTCGATCTTGTCCTGGTCGATCTCGTGGAACATGACCTGCTCGGTGAGACCGAAGGTGTAGTTGCCACGACCGTCGAACTGCTTGGGAGACAGACCACGGAAGTCGCGGATGCGCGGAAGCGCGAGCGACAGGGTGCGGTCCAGGAACTCCCACATGCGGTCGCCACGAAGCGTGACGTGGGCACCGATCGGCTGGCCCTCACGCAGCTTGAACTGCGCGATGGACTTGCGGGCCTTGGTGACGGCCGGCTTCTGACCGGTGATCGTGGTCAGGTCACGGACGGCACCGTCCATGAGCTTGGAGTCACGGGCGGCGTCGCCGACACCCATGTTCACCACGATCTTGACGAGACCGGGGATCTGCATGACGTTCTCGTACTTGAACTCGTCACGCAGCTTGCCCGCGATCTCCTCGCGGTACTTCGTCTTGAGACGCGGAGTGGTGGTGGTAGTCATCAGATGTCCTCACCCGTCCGCTTGGCAACGCGGATCTTGTTGCCCTCGTCGTCGAAGCGGTAACCGACACGCGTGACAACCTTGTTGCCGTCCTTCTCAACGACCAGCTGGACGTTGGAGACGTGGACGGGCGCCTCGGTCGTGACGATGCCGCCGGCCTGCGAACCGCGAGCGGTCGGGCCGGCCTTGGTGTGCTTCTTGACCCGGTTGACACCCTCGACCAGGACACGGTCCTCGCGGGGGAAGGCCGCGATGACCTTGCCCTGCTTGCCCTTGTCCTTACCGGTGATGACCTGAACCAGGTCGCCCTTCTTGATCTTCATGCTTACAGCACCTCCGGCGCGAGCGAGATGATCTTCATGAACTTCTTCTCGCGCAGCTCCCGGCCGACCGGGCCGAAGATACGGGTGCCACGAGGGTCGCCGTCGTTCTTCAGAACAACAGCGGCGTTCTCGTCAAAACGGATGTACGAGCCGTCCGGACGGCGGCGCTCCTTGACGGTGCGAACGATGACGGCCTTGATGACGTCACCCTTCTTCACGTTGCCACCGGGGATCGCGTCCTTGACGGTGGCGACGATGACGTCGCCGATGCCCGCGTAGCGGCGACCGGAGCCACCGAGGACACGGATGCAAAGGATTTCCTTCGCACCAGTGTTGTCGGCGACACGCAGTCGCGACTCCTGCTGGATCACGTCTATCTCCTGATTGTCTGCCGGTTCCCGGCGAGCTCCGCAGGTGTTCTACGGAGCTCACCGAGCCTGGCGGAACTTCCCTGCGAGGATGCCCGCAGGAGGACTTACTTGGCCTTCTCGAGGATCTCGACGATGCGCCAGCGCTTCGTCGAAGACAGCGGACGGGTCTCCATGATGATGACCCGGTCGCCGACGCCGGCGGCGTTCTGCTCGTCGTGAGCCTTGAGCTTGTTCGTACGGCGGATGACCTTGCCGTACAGCGCGTGCTTGACGCGGTCCTCGACGGCGACGACGACGGTCTTGTCCATCTTGTCGCTGACGACCAGACCCTCACGGGTCTTGCGGAAACCGCGGCTCGTGTTGGTCTCTTCAGTCACGTTGCTCTCGCTCATCAGGCGCTCTCCACCGTTTCGATGCCCAGCTCGCGCTCACGCATCAGGGTGTAGATCCGCGCGATGTCCTTACGGACGGCCTTGAGCCGACCGTGGTTCTCGAGCTGACCGGTCGCCGCCTGGAAGCGGAGGTTGAACAGCTCTTCCTTGGCTTCGCGGAGCTTGTTGAGAAGCTCCTCGTCACCCAGTTCGCGCAGCTCGGACGCCTTGGTACCGGCCGACATCACGCTTCACCTGCCTCGCGCTTGACGATCCGGCACTTCATCGGCAGCTTGTGGGCTGCGCGAGTGAGGGCCTCACGAGCGATCTTCTCGTTGGGGTATGACAGTTCGAACATGACCCGACCCGGGTGCACGTTCGCGATCCACCACTCGGGAGAACCCTTACCGGAACCCATGCGGGTCTCGGCAGGCTTCTTCGTCAGGGGGCGGTCCGGGTAGATGTTGATCCAGACCTTGCCGCCACGCTTGATGTGGCGGGTCATCGCGATACGGGCAGCCTCGATCTGGCGGTTGGTCACGTAAGCCGGCGTGACGGCCTGGATGCCGTACTCGCCGAACGAGACCGTGGTGCCGCCCTTGGACATGCCCCGACGCTTCGGGTGGTGCTGCTTGCGGTGCTTGACCCTACGGGGGATCAGCATTTCGGTCAGGCCTCCGTTCCGGTGCTTTCAGCAGCCGGAGCGGCAGCCGCCGGAGCCTCGGCCTTGGGGGCCTCGGCAGCGGGAGCCTGCTGCGGCTTGCGGCCGCGGCCGCCACGCTCGCCACCACGGCCACCACCACGGGCCGGACGGTCGCTGCCGCCACCGGCACCGCCGCGGGCCGGGCGGTTACCCGCACGGGCAGCAGCGTTCTCGGCGCGGACCTCGGCGATGTTCTTGACGTCGCCCTTGTAGATCCAGACCTTCACACCGATACGGCCGAAGGTCGTCTTGGCCTCGAAGAAGCCGTAGTCGACGTTCGCGCGGAGCGTGTGCAGGGGCACACGGCCCTCGCGGTAGAACTCCGAGCGGGACATCTCGGCGCCGCCGAGACGGCCACCACACTGGATCTTGATGCCCTTGGCGCCGGCCTTCATCGTCGACTGCATGCTCTTACGCATAGCCCGACGGAAGGAGACGCGGGAGGACAGCTGCTCAGCGACAGCCTGAGCCACCAGCTGGGCGTCGAGCTCGGGGTTCTTGACCTCGAGGATGTTGAGCTGGACCTGCTTCTTGGTCAGCTTCTCCAGGTCGCCACGAATACGGTCGGCCTCGGCGCCGCGGCGACCGATGACGATGCCCGGACGCGCGGTGTGGATGTCGACGCGGACGCGGTCACGGGTGCGCTCGATCTCAACCTTCGAGATGCCGGCGCGCTCCATGCCGGACGTCATCATCCGACGGATGGCGACGTCTTCACCGACGTAGTCCTTGTACAGCTTGTCGGCGTACCAACGCGACTTGAAGTCGGTGGTGATGCCGAGTCGGAACCCGTGCGGGTTTACCTTCTGGCCCATTACCGGGAACCTTCCTTGCTGCTGACGACCACGGTGATGTGGCTGGTCCGCTTGCGGATCCGGTAGGCGCGGCCCTGGGCACGCGGACGGAACCGCTTCAGGGTCGGACCCTCGTCGACGTACGCCTCAGTGATGACGAGGCTGTCGGCGTCGGTGTGGTCGTAGTTGTGTGCGGCGTTGGCAATGGCGCTGTCAAGCACCTTGCCGACCGGCACGCTCGCGGCCTGCGGGGCGAAACGCAGGACCGCCTGAGCCTCCGTGGCATCCATGCCACGGATAAGGTCCACCACGCGGCGGGCCTTCATGGGCGTGACGCGGATGTACCGCGCCTGGGCCCTGGCTTCCATGGTTGTCCTTCCAGTGTCTGTCATGGTCGATTCCACCCCGCGTTAGCGGCGCTTCGACTTCCGGTCGTCCTTGACGTGACCCCGGAAGGTGCGCGTCGGCGAGAACTCGCCGAGCTTGTGGCCGACCATCGACTCGGTGACAAACACCGGAATGTGGGTCTTGCCGTTGTGCACCGCGATCGTGTGGCCGAGCATGGCCGGGATGATCATCGAGCGACGGGACCAGGTCTTGATGACGTTCTTGGAACCGGCTTCGTTCTGTACGTCCACCTTCTTGATGAGGTGGTCGTCGACGAAGGGCCCCTTCTTGAGACTACGCGGCATCTAAACCCGCTCCTAGCGCTTCTTGTTCGTCTTGCGGCGGCGGACGATGTACTTGTTCGAAGCCTTCTTCGGCGAACGAGTACGACCCTCCTTCTGACCCCACGGCGAGACCGGGTGACGTCCACCGGAGGTCTTGCCTTCACCACCACCGTGCGGGTGGTCAACCGGGTTCATCGCCACACCGCGAACGGTCGGACGGACGCCAAGCCAGCGCTTGCGGCCGGCCTTGCCCCAGTTGATGTTGCTCTGCTCGGCGTTGCCGACCTCGCCGACCGTGGCGCGGCAGCGCTGGTCGACCAGGCGGATCTCACCGGAGGGCATACGAAGGTGGGCCATCGTGCCCTCCTTCGCCAGCAGCTGCACCGAGGCACCGGCGGAGCGGGCGAACTTGGCGCCGCCACCGGGACGGATCTCGATCGCGTGGATCGTGGTACCGACCGGGATGTTGCGGAGCGCCAGGTTGTTGCCCGGCTTGATGTCGGCCCCAGGACCGTTCTCGACGCGGTCACCCTGCGACAGGTTGCGGGGGGCGAGGATGTAGCGCTTCTCGCCGTCCGCGTAGTGCAGCAGCGCGATGCGCGCGGTGCGGTTGGGGTCGTACTCGATGTGCGCGACCTTCGCCGGCACGCCGTCCTTGTCGTGACGACGGAAGTCGATCACGCGGTAGGCGCGCTTGTGTCCGCCACCCTGGTGGCGAACGGTCACACGACCGGAATTGTTACGGCCGCCCTTGCTGTGCAGGGGGCGAACCAGCGACTTCTCCGGCGTGGACCGCGTGACCTCGACGAAGTCGGCGACGCTGGAGCCACGGCGGCCCGGCGTAGTCGGCTTGTACTTGCGGATTCCCATTTCTCAGTCCTCGTCCGATATCGGACGATCCGACCCGCTTACGCGGCCGGACCGCCGAAGATGTCGATACGGTCGCCCTCGGCGAGGGTCACGATCGCGCGCTTGGTGTCAGCGCGCTTACCGAAACCGCTCTTGGTGCGCTTGCGCTTGCCGATGCGGTTGATCGTGTTGACCCCGGTGACCTTGACCGAGAAGACCGCCTGGACGGCCTGCTTGATCTGGGTCTTGTTGCTGCCGGGAGCGACGATGAACGTGTACTTGTTCTCGTCGATGAGCGCGTAGCTCTTCTCCGACACGACCGGCTTCAGCAGGACGTCACGGTGGTCCGTGAACGACTTGCTGATCGGCGTGACGACGGTGTTCTTGCCCTCGGCCTCGTGGCGCTTCGCCTTGGCGACGCGCGCGGCCTTGGCGACCTTGGCCGCCTTGGAGGCAATGGCGGGGTGACGGATGGCCATCAGACCTCGCTCCCTTCGGTGTCAGTGGCCTTGGGGCCGGACACGAAGGACTCGAAAGCGGCCTGGGTGAAGACCACGTCGTCCGAGACGAGAACGTCGTACGTGTTCAGCTGGCCCGGCTCCAGGATGTGCACCTGGGGCAGGTTGCGGGCGGAAAGCAGCCCGGCCTCGTCGGAGCGCTCGATGACCAGGAGCACGTTCTTGCGCTCGCTGACCTTGCCGAGGAAGCTCTTCGCGGCCTTGGTGGAGGGGGTGTCGCCGTCGATCACGCCGGTGATGACGTGGATACGAGCGTTGCGGGCCCGGTCGGTGAGGGCGTGGCGCAGGGCCGCAGCCTTCATCTTCTTCGGGGTCCGCTGCGAGTAGTCACGCGGGGTGGGGCCGTGAACGACGCCACCGCCCGCGAACTGCGGCGCACGGGTCGAACCCTGACGGGCGCGGCCGGTGCCCTTCTGACGGTAGGGCTTCCTACCGCCACCACGGACCTCGGCGCGGGTCTTGGTCTTGTGCGTGCCCTGACGGGCAGCGGCCAGCTGTGCGACGACGACCTGGTGAAGCAGCGGGATGCTGATCTTCTCTACGTCGAAGATCTCCGCGGGGAGCTCGACGCTTCCGGCCTTCTCGCCAGCGGGCGAAAGGATGTCAACAGTGCTCATCGGTACCTCAGGCCCCCTTGGCCGCGGTGCGGACCAGGACGAGGCCGCCGTTCGGACCAGGAATCGCGCCCTTGATGAGCAGCAGACCCTTCTCCGCGTCAACGGCGTGGACGGTCAGGTTCTGGGTGGTGACCCGCTCGTTGCCCATGCGGCCCGCCATGCGGACGCCCTTGAACACACGGCCGGGGGTGGCACAGCCACCGATCGAGCCGGGGGAGCGGTGCTTGCGCTGGACACCGTGGCCGGCGCCGAGTCCCTTGAAGTTGTGACGCTTCATGACACCGGCGAAGCCCTTGCCCTTGCTGTTGCCGGTCACGTCCACCTTGACGCCGGCCTCGAAGGTCTCGGCGGTGATCTCCTGGCCGAGGGTGTACTCGCTGGCGTCAGCGGTACGGATCTCGACGAGGTGGCGGCGGGGGGTGACGTCAGCCTTGGCGAAGTGACCCTTGAGGGGCTTGTTCACCTTGCGAGGGTCGATCTCGCCGAAGGCGATCTGGACCGACTCGTAGCCGTCGGAGTCATTCGTACGGACCTGGGTCACGACGTTCGGACCGGCCTTGACGACGGTGACGGGAACAACACGGTTGTTCTCGTCCCACACCTGCGTCATGCCGAGCTTCTCGCCCAGGATGCCCTTGATCTGCTTAGCCATTCTCAGATCACCGTCCCCTAGAGCTTGATCTCGATGTCGACACCGGCCGGGAGGTCGAGTCGCATCAGAGAGTCAACGGTCTTGGGCGTCGGGTCGAGAATGTCGATCAGGCGCTTGTGGGTGCGCATCTCGAAGTGCTCGCGCGAGTCCTTGTACTTGTGCGGCGACTTGATGACGCAGTACACGTTCTTCTCAGTGGGCAGCGGCACCGGGCCCGCGACCGACGCACCAGTTCGCGTCACCGTCTCGACGATCTTCTTCGCCGAGGAATCGATGACCTCGTGGTCGTAGGCCTTGAGCCGGATGCGGATCTTCTGTCCCGCCATGGCTACTCAGTAGTCCTTTGTCTAGTGAAACGCTCTGGAACCCTGGGGTTCGCGTCCCGTCCTCCGACCCACGCGGTCGGGTGTGTCGCGCTCCTGCCGCATGGATATCCGTTACGGATTTCCCTACGAGGGACGCGGCCCGCCCGAAAGCAACCGCAGGACCGGGGGCTGAAACACCCACCGGGTGCCTGATCTGCACCCCGCTGACACTTCCCGAAAGATTCCCGTACGTCCGCCCCAGCGCTGCCTTACGGCAGTTGAGGCGACGAGTACTGTGGGACTCGCTTCCGGTCCTCCCGACGGGAGGCGCGCAGCATCGGCGCTCGACCGAGCAACTCCGACAGTCTGCCATACGGGGCAGGCCCTCCGCCAATCGAGCCGGAGACAATACCCGCAGGGTGACGAAGGTCAAACCCGACGCCGCCGCTCGGCACCTCGAATCAGGCAGGACTGTCGACAGCGGCCTTGACGCGGATGGTCAGCTCGGCGATCTGGTTGTAGACGGAGCGGCGCTGGGACATCAGCGACCGGATCTTCGTGTACGCGTGTTCGGCGGCGGTGTGCTCACGCCCCCCGAACAGCGAGCCGATCTCGGACACCGACAGGTCGGTGAGTTCATGGCAGAGATACATGGCGATCTGCCGCGCCGTGACCAGTGCCCGACCGCGAAACGTACCGCACAGATCTTCCGATGTCAGCCCGAAGTACGCGGCCGTCTCACGAAGGATCAGGTGACCGACTTCCTCACCCCGTACGGGCCCCCGGTCCGGCACCAGGTTGTTCATGATCGCTTCGGTGAGGGCCAGGTCCACCGGCTGCCGGTTCAGCGAGGCGAAGGCGGTCACGCGGACGAGGGCGCCTTCCAGCTCGCGGGTGTTCCGCTCCACCTTCGTGGCGATGAGTTCCAGGACCTCCCGCGGGAGTCTGACCCCGTCCCGGTCCGCCAGCTGCCGGAGGATCGCGATACGCGTCTGCAGCGCGGGCGGCTGAATCTCAGTGACAAGACTCGACTCGATCCGGTTGCGCAGGCGGGAGTCGAGGAACTGCAGCTGCCCGGGAGGCCGGTCCGAGGCCAGCACGATCTGCCGGCCCGTGCTGTGGAGGGCGTTGAAGATGCGCAGGAACTCGTCCTGAGCCGCCCCCTCCCCCTTGGCCGGCGGCAGGAACTGGAGGTCGTCGAGCAGCAGGAGGTCCACGTCACGGTAGCCCCGGCGGAACTCTTCGAGCCGGTCCGCGAGGTGGGCATGCTCAAACTCGTAGGCGAATCCCTCCGAGGTCACGTACCGCACTCGCAGGCCCGGCTGAAGTACACGCGCACGGTTCCCGACGGCGTGCAGCAGATGCGTCTTGCCCATCGCTGAACCGCCGTGGAGGGTCAGTGGGTTGTACCTGTTGGCGAGCTGCCCGGCGACGGCGACCGCGGCCGCGTACGGGAATCTGTTGGAGTCGCTGACGGCGAAGGTCTCGAAGAGGTGGTGTGGGTTCAGCTGCTCTGCCGACGCTTCGCCGTCCGACACCGACAGCGTCGCGTTCGCTGGGGTTGGGACGTCCTCCCGCTCGTACTCCTCCTCCGCCGCAACCAGCTGCCGCTCCAGTTCCTCACAGCGTTGCTCGGCCTGGATCCGCCGCCCATGGGCGTCCTTCAGTTGCTCGCCGAGGGCATCGACCTGGTCGACGAGGGACTGCCGTTCCCTGCGCAGCCCGGCGAGCTGGTCCTCGTACACCTGGAGGGCCCGGTCCGTCTCCGCCGCCTTCCGCTCCTCGTACACGCGCAGCTGTCCCATTTGCCGTTCAAGGTCCGCTGCGCGGTGTTGCGCGTCGACCAACGCGTTCTCCAGTGCCCGTACGAGCGCCTTGGAGTGAACGGTCTCCCGGTCGGCGTCGGCCAGTTGGTCCTCCAGCACCTGTACGCGGTGGTGCGCGGAGCCGCTTTTGTCGAGCGCCGTGCGGTGCAGGCGACGCAGCAGTTCGGTGGTCTCGGGGGTGGGGGCGCTCCCTTGCTGCTCGGCCACGTCACTGAGCAGATCGTGGACGAACTCCCAGGTCGGAATGCGGGTGCCGTTGAGGAAGCGGGAGATGGACCCGGCATCGCGGTTCCGCCGGGCCGCGTACCGGCGGACGCTGACTTCCAGCCCGACGAAGAGACTGCGCAGAGTCTCGGCGAATGCCCTCGACTCGTCGGGCAGACCGCCGTCCAGCGGTACAAGGCTGCTCGTCCCCACGCCTGGTCCTCCCTCGTTTCCCGCACTTCTCGACCGTTGCGGGCAAGTGGCAACTGTGCCGACTTCCGCAACACCTTGCAGCCCCAACAGCCTTATTTCCGCAAGGCACTTGAAGGGCACGCACTTGAGCGGAAGTCCCGAAGGCAAGAAAGGCCAGTCGATGCATCACCCACAGCGGCGAGCGGACCTCGTCGTTTTCCTCGCGGTCCTGCTGACCGGAGTCGTCCTCGTTCTGTGCGGGGTCCGGCCGGAGACGGTGTCGACCATCGCGATCGGACTGTCGACACTCTACGCGGCGTGGCATCGCAGGGACGAGGACTCCAAGTAGGGGGTAGGGGCTGGAGGTTGAGCGCTCGGAGGTCAGCTCGGGATGTCTTCCGGGTGGTACTCCACGAGCTGGAGTTCGGTGCCATTCGCATCCATGACCATGTCCAGACTGGAGTGACCGAACAGCGCTTCGACCGAGCTCAGCGCCAGAACCTCGATCCGAGAACAGCCGCACGGGTTCCGCTGCACGAGAGGCGGCTCGGCATCCGGAGCCTGAGCCGCTGCAAAAGATTCGGCGGTTTTTCGCTGTGCCGGCGTGAGGGAGTCCAGCGGAATGAAGTCGGGAGGTTTGACCAGATACCGAGCGAGCCGGTCTCGGCTCACCCTGTTCAGCCTGCACCGTGAACCGTCGACGAAGACAATCTTCATGTCTTGCTCGAATTTGAAGTCCCGCAGTTCAACTCTCTCGATGGTGGACCGCGGAGCCTCCCAGAGAATTTCGTCGTCAATGCGATAGCGACCGGAGCACCCGCGAGGAGGACCTCATCCGCGTCAGGCTCCCAGACGCCCATATCAAAGATCGCCCGGCTTCGGCTGCGCGGGAGCACCGGAGTCGTCCATGAGGATCGAATGCGTCTCGAAGATGTCCTTCCCGACTTTCGCGGGGACACGGGCCTCGACGAGCACGATCCCGCTGGGCAGCCGGGTGTACACGGGCGGCTGTGCCGTGTCCGGGAGGTCGGCCATGAAACGGGACACCCGTTGGCGTTGCGCGTCGCTCAGGGCGCTTTCGGAGAGTCCCTGTGCGCTTCCCGAAAGGAACTCGGCGAGGCGGTCGGCCGTGTCGGGGCTACCCGTGAAGAGGCGAATCCAGGACTGGTCGGCGAACGTGACGCGCACATCCGCGCCTACCTCGCTGAACATCATTCGGCGGGCCCCAGCGATCGACTCCCGCGGATACTCAGCCAGCACGTCGGCCTTGTCGAGGGTGCCGCTGCGGGTGCCGAGAAAGAGAAGCCTCCGGCTCGTCAGGGCAAGATCCGTGATGTATCCCTCCGGACGACGCCCGGGATCCAGCTGCCACGGCACCGTACGCGCGAGGGTTCCGGAGGCAGCCCACATCACGGGGAAGTCGTGGACCTCGTTGTCGGGTTCCTCCGGCTTTCCTCGTACGGGTACGTCCCCGAAGGGTGAGCCGGAGGCTCCTCCGATGTTGGCGATGAGGTTCGCGATCAACGGAATACCGACGAGGAAGGCTCGGCCCGCCCGGCGAGCGGCCTGGTCACCCACCGCGTGCAGGCTGAAGGCGGGTCCTGACGGCCAACCCGCCAACTCGCTTTGGATGTCGCTGCGCTCGGGGCCCCGGAACCATCTGCTGCCGGAGACGGCGGGAGCCACACCGGTGGCGAACTTGGCCGTGCTGCGGAGAAGTAGGTCTTCGTCGGCTGCGGGATACCAGTCCATCAGTACGTCTCTCTCCTACGTTCCTAGGTTGCCCCCGTGAGCGAATTTCGGACGAATCAGTCGGACCGGCCGCTCCGGGAGGGCAATACGGGGAATTCCAGTGACCCGACGATTCCTGCAATGGCGTGCGTGAACTCGTCCCATTGCTCTACAGAAGCCGTATCCAAAGTGATCACGGCAGTAAACGGGCCCGTCGAAAACGGCACGTGCACCTGAATCTGCCCCATCGCCAGTTCTTCGTCATTGCCGCTTTTCGTGTACTGGCCGTCCACCACGAGCTTGCGGAAGGAGATCACCGAGACCGCTGGACCACAGGGCAGATCGAGCCACGTCACATCACGCATGGGGTCAGGACCCATGATCGCGAAGATACCCTGGGCCACGGTGTCAGGGTCCGTCTCGCCGGACTCGAACACCGCCACGGTGAGTGAACAGTGCGCCACACCGCCACCGTCTCCGATGTCGTACAGGCCGATACCGAAGAACGAGACACCGCCGGCCAGCATCTCCTGTGCTGTCGCGCTGTACAGGCCACTCATGGCTTCCCAGAGAGGCTCTTCGCCTCTCGGGTAGATGTCCTGGACCAACTTCTTTACGGCTGCGGCCCGTTCGGTCTCGTCCAGGGAGACCTCGATCGCATGCATACCTTCGGGAAGGCGGATGGCCATGGGAGGCAGCTCCATGCCTTCCACACTCAGGACTTGGCGCTCTTCGGACTTGTCCATACTGTGACTGTTTCTTCTCACGAGTCGGCGGCGATCACGTACGGACGTGTTCAGTTCCCGTAATCGTTGTTGGCGATGGTGTGGGCCTTGTTCCCGGTGAGCCCCGCCTTGATGGTGGCGTCCAGGGCACGACCGGCGTTCCCCAAGGGCGCGATCACTTCGGCGCTCTTGATGAACGGTAGCTTGGACCCGACGAGGTTGATTCCCTGGGTGCCGAGCCATTGCCCTTGACGGACGTTCTGCAGTCCGCTCTCGACGGCGAGAGCCATACGGCTGCCGCCCTCGCCGAGTTTGACCACAGGCGTGGCCTTCAAAGGGCCGAAAAGAATGAACGTCTTGCCGATGTCCGTCGCCCCGCGATAACCCGAACCGAGCTTGGCAGCTCGCGCGGTGGCATTGGTGCCCTTGGCGAGCGCGGCAGTCCCGCTGAGCCCCTTCACCCCCGGCAGAATCCCCAGCGCGTCGAACCCGATATCGGCCCAGCTGACGTCCGCACCGGCCGCTTTGGCCACCACGTGGGTCAAGAGGGCCGCCCCGCTGGTGATCATCGCCGCAGCCGCGAAGATCGCGCCGATCGGTTCGAAGGGGGCCGTGATGATGGCCAGGACACCCAGGGCGCTGCTGACCAGGCTCAGTACGTCGCCGATCTCCTTGATCAGATCCGCGTGCTCCTTGAGCCAGTCGCCCGTGGCCCCCCACGCGTCGGCGATTCCCGTGCCCAGCTTGTCCCAGAAGCCTGGCTCGTCGGGGGCGATGTCGGCGGCCTTGTCCAGCTCTCTGCTGATGTGGCCGGCGGCCCGGCGGTAGCGGTCCTCGAGTTCGTGGACCTTGCGGATGACGTCGTCCACCGCGCCGGAGGCCTTGCCGAGTTCGTCGCTGCCCTTGCCGGCCGCCTTTCCCTCGGCGTCCGACTTCGCGTCGAGCTTCTCCTTGGCGGCCTTGTCCAGGCGGTCCGTCTCATCCTGGAAGTCCTGGAGTTCGCCCGCCCACTTGTGCAGCGCGCGCGAGGCCTTGTCGAAGGAGTCATGGCTCTTGCGGATGAGCGGGGTGACGTCCTCGCCTATGTACTCGGTGAAGGCGACCGCGGTCTTGCCCTTCCAGGCGCCGCACTCGATCCGCTCCAACTCCCCGAGCGCCGTGCCCAGTTCGCTCGCCAGCTTGCCGATCCGTCTGGCGAGTTCCCGGGTGTCCTCGACGTCTCCCGGGGTGGGGTCCCAACCTATGCTCGGCGGGACGATCCGCTGGCCGGCCACGTCACTTGCCCTTCTTGGCGGCCTTGGCGGCCTTGAGGGACTCGGCCAGCTCCAGGTCGAGCCCGTCGAACGTCTCGGCGATCTTATTGATCATCTTCACGGCACCCTGGGTGTGCTTGCCGAGCTGCTTGATGCCGTAGCCCCAGTCGTCGGCGAAGTCCTGGACGTCCTCGACCAGTCCGCTCTCCCCGACGCACGAGGCGTCCGCGCTGCGCAGGCTGCGCCGGGTCGCCTCCATGCGGTCGCTTATGGAGGAGAAGGTCTTCTTCAGGTCCGCGAATATCGTGTCGTCGAGACGCAGGTCACTCACAAGAACCGCGCTTCACAGTTGCTCCCCGTAAGACATCAGTGCGATCAAGAGACCGAAGGTATCCGTGGGATCGACGTGCCCGCCACACGGAACCGGTTTCAAAGGGAGGGACTTTGTGAATTGTTGTCGGCAAATTTGTAGTGGCGTGTGCGGGGAGGGGGGCGGGCACTCGCCCGGGACGGAACAGCCTCGCCCCCCTCACCCGGCAGTCGTCAGCCTGCAGTCGTCAGTCGGTAGGCGGCAGCTGGCAGTCGCCAGCCGTCACTGCCCCGCCCCCAACCCCTCCCCCACCGCCGCGAACGCCGGCTTCCGTCCGTACGCCTCGTCCATCAGCGTCGCCGCCCCCTGCCCCTCGAACGCCCCGGGCACCCACGAGTACTTGTCGCTGAACCCCCACACCGTGAACGAGGCGCACCGCCGCGCCTGTACGCACGCGTCCAACAGGCCCCGGAAGTACGCGGCCTGCGTCGCCAGCTTCGTCGCGTCCGCCGGCATGATCATGCGTACGTCGACCTCCGTGAACGCCGTCTGCATGCCCAGCTTCTCGAAGCGGGCGAGGTTCTCGGGGACCTGGCCCGGGAAGCCGTACTGGATGGCCAGGTGGCCCTGGATGCCGAAGCCCTGGACCGGGACCTTCTTCGCCCGTAGCCGCTTCGCCAGGTCGTAGTAGGCCGTCGACTTCGCGTTGACGCCCTCCACGTTGTAGTCGTTCAGGAACAGCTTGGCCTTCGGGTCGGCCGCGTGGGCCCAGCGGAAGGCGTCCTCGATGTACGAGGGCCCCAATTTCTGCAACCAGATCGAGTTCCGCAGCGAGCCGTCGTCCTCGAAGACCTCGTTCACCACGTCCCACTGGTAGATCCGGCCCTTGTACCGCTTCACCTCCTTGGTGATGTGGTCCCTGAGGATCCCGCGCAGCTCGGCCGCCCCGATCGAGCCGTCCGCCACCCCCGCCGTCAGCCATGCCGGCAGCTGGTTGTGCCACACCAGCGTGTGGCCCCGTACCGCCTGCCCGTGTGCCCGCGCGAAGCGGACCAGGTCGTCCGCCTGCCGCCAGTCGTACGTCCCCCGGCTCGGCTCCACCGACTCCCACTTCATGGCGTTCTCGGCGGTCACGGAATTGAACTCCCGTGCGGTCGTGCTGCGGTACGTGGTGTCGTCGGCCAGCACCGCCAGGTCCACGGCCGTGCCGATGCGTACGCCGGTCCCGGCCGCCAGCGTCCGCAGCGGGACGGGACCGGCGTGAGCCGACGCCGGCTGCGCGCCCGCGCCGGTGATCATCAGCGTCGCGCCCAGTGCCGCCACGGAAACGGGCATGCGGAAGACGTTCATGTACAGTCCCCTCACTCGGTGTAATGACCTGCTCGTGCTCAGCGGACGCGCCGGCTCTCCAGCGGCCCCAGATACGTCGGTGTCAGCCCGCCCGTGTCGATCACCAGCCGCTGCACCACCACCGTCGGGTCGACCACCCAGAACTTCAGCCGGTGGACCCCAGCCGCCGTCACCGCGTGCCTGGTCGCCGTCACGTTCACGTTGTCGGAGGTGTGGCGGGCCCACTGCTTGTTCATCAGGCCGTCGTCCGCCCCCGTGACGGCATGGATGTCGACCTGCTGCGGCTCGGCCTCGTCGAACGAGACCGCGTAGCGCAGCCCGCCCGTGGGCAGCGTCGGGTTGCGCGGCGACAGATACGCCCACACCGTCACCTCACCCGCCGACAGCAGGCTGACCTCGTACTCCAGCCGCGCCGAAGCCCCGCCCGGCGTGCGGCGCGGAGCCGTCACCGGCCACGAGGTCATCCCCGCGCCGGTGCGGCCGATGCGGTCCAGCCGCCGCCAACCACCCACCGCTCGCGCGTAGTTGTCGGCGTCGATCGCGACGTAGCCGCCCGCCTCCACAAACCCCCGCAGCCCCCGCCGCTGCCGACGCGACGGCTTCTCCACGACGCACCCCACGCGTACCGACGCCCCCGCACCCGACACCGTCAACGAGGCGTCCGTACGCCCGTCCGGCACCCGGGCCCAGTCCACCGTCACCCGCAGCCGCACCTGCTGCTCGACCCGCCCCCTCGGCCGGTCCACCACCAGCCACGGCACCGACGAGCTCACCCGGTACTCGAACGGCGTACGCCCCCGGTTGAACACCTCGACGTACTGGTCGGGCCGCGTCTGGTACGGGCTGAACACCGGCAGGGCGGCCGGACCGGAGGATCCCCCCGGCCACCACTCCCCCGAGTCCTCGGACCCGTCGACCGCCACCCCCAACTCCCCGGCCACCGGCAGCTCCACCCGCCGCACGGCCGGGAACAGCACATCCGGGATCGCCACGTTGTCCTTCTCGGGCTGCTGCCAGGGGGCGTTGGGCCCGTACCGTGCCACGTCCCCGTAGTCGATGTGCGGCTGGGTCTGGAAGCCCTCCCACTTGCCGCCCGCCACCTGGTGGTTGAAGCGGTCGGCGAGCGCGAAGTCGCGTTCCAGGCCGGCTTCCGCCTCCGCCGCGCGGTCGTTGGTCGCCGCGCGCCCCTGGGCCGCGTACAGGAGGTTCCTGAACTCGGCCTCGCGCAGCCCGTAGAGGTTGGCGGTCGCCTCCACCTCGTACCCGACGAGTTCGTACCAGGCGTCCTGCGAGTGGGCCGGCAGCCGCCTGCGTACCCGCTCCGCCTCCTTCGCCAGCCTCTGCCAGTCCTCCGTCGCCCGTTCCAACTCCTGGTGGCCGAAGGCGAAGGGAGTCTCCTGGTCGTCGTACACGATCGCCGACTCGTCCTTCGTCGGGTCCTTCGCCGGGTTGAGCGTGATGCGACGGTTGAGGAGTTCCGGTTTGCGGCGGGCCTGTAGCTGCCCGTACTCGGCGAGCACCGCCGCGATGGCGCTCGCGTGTTCGGCGCCGAAGTTCTGGCGGGCGTATCGGCGTTCCCACTCCGTCAGGTTCGCGAGGTCCCAACGTGTCGGATCCCAGGCGTAGTTGAGGAAGAACTCGGCCGGCAGCTCGTTGCCCTTCAGGTCGCCGACGTTCGCCACCCACAGGCCGTGGTTCCCGTACGCGTGGGCCTGGTGGAGCTGGTCCCAGAGGTTGTGGAGGTTGGTGGTGTCCACCCACTTGTAGTTGCGGCCGACGCCCACGTAGTCGAAGTGGTAGTACAGGCCGAAGCCGCCGCTCCTCGCCGGCTCGGCCGGGTCCGGGTGCTTGCGGATGTTGCCCCAGTTGTCGTCCGTCAGGACGACGGTGACATCGCCGGGGACCCTCAGCCCGCGGTCCCAGTACCGCTGGACCTCCTTGTACAGCGTCCACACCTGCGGGGTTTCCCCTACGGGCTTGCCGGTCACCTCCGCGATGATCCCGCGCTGCGTCTCGATGATCTCCCGCATCAGCTCGATGCCGTCGCCGTCCGGCAGGCTCGTGTCGCCGTTGCCGCGCATGCCCAGGGTGACGACGCCCTCGAAGTCCTGGTCGACCATCCGCCGGATGCCGTCGCGCCAGTACGCCCGGACGGCCGCCGCGTTCCGCCGGTACGACCACTCCCCGGTGCCCCCGTAGGGGTCGTGGCCGGGGGTCACGATGTTCCCCGCGCTGTCGCGTACGGCGGGTACCGCGTGCCGGTTCCACTCCTCGATGCCCCGCATCATGGGCGCCTCGTGGGACGTGCCCATGACGATGCCGTACGCCTTCGCGCGGGCGTGGTTGTCCGGGTCGTCCTCGGCGAACGCCCTGCCCCAGACGGCCGGCCAGAGATAGTTCGCCTTCAGGCGCAGCAGCACCTCGAAGACCCGCTCGAAGAAGGCGGCGTTGAAGCCTCCGGGGTGGCCCGGCGCCTTTCCGGGGCCGAAGAAGCGAGGAGCCCAGGTACCGAGGGCAGGGTTCTCGTCGTTGACGAAGATCCCCCGGTACTTCACGGCCGGGGTGCCCTGGGTGTGCCTGCCCGGCAGCACGTACACCGCGTCCCGGTGGACCGGCGGCACGTCGTCCCACCAGTACCAGGGGGAGACCCCGATGCCGTACGAGACGTCGTACGCGCCGAAGATCGTGCCGCGCGGGTCGCTGCCCGCGATGACGAACGCCCGGTCGACGCCGGGCATCGGGCGCTCCACGACCGTCTGCAGCGAGGTCTCCCAGCGGCCGGCGATGCCCGTGACGTCCAGCTTGCCGGCGCGGACCAGACCGTCGATCAGCGGGCTGCGGCCGATCGTGCCGACCAGGATCACCTCGCGGGCGACGGTCGCGGCCGGACGTACGCCCGTGACGCGTTCGATGTCGTCCCGCAGGTCACCGGCGACCCGTACGACTCCTGGGTGGTCCTCGGCGCTGACGACGACCGGCGCCCCGACGATCGCGAACGCGCCGCCGGTGAACGAGATGTATGCCCCGGAGTCCGTGCGGCGCGCCGCCCCCTCTCCGGCCCGCGCGACCCCCGACAGCACCGGCACCGCCGCGAGACCGGCCCCCACACCGAGCACAGCCCTCCGGCTGACGGACCCAGACATGACGTACCCACCTCTCCGCCCGAATTTGGTCAGTGGCATGACAAATAGTGAAGGGAGTGACCAGCGGGTGGAACGGGTCGTACGCGCCGAATAGTTTCGAAAAACAAGAAGGCCCGTACGACCGAAGTCGTACGGGCCTCCTCAGGAAGCTCGTGAGAGCTGCCGAGGTCAGGCTGTCAAGCCAACAAGAACTACTTGTTGATCTTGATGACCTGGCCGGCGCCCACGGTCCGGCCACCCTCACGGATGGCGAACTTCAGGCCCTCTTCCATGGCGATGGGCTGGATGAGCTCGACGCTCATCTCGGTGTTGTCGCCCGGCATGACCATCTCGGTACCCTCGGGGAGGGTCACGACGCCGGTCACGTCCGTGGTACGGAAGTAGAACTGGGGGCGGTAGTTGTTGAAGAACGGCGTGTGACGGCCGCCCTCGTCCTTGGACAGGATGTAGGCCTGCGCCTCGAACGAGGTGTGCGGGGTGACCGAGCCCGGCTTGATGATGACCTGGCCGCGCTCGACGTCCTCGCGCTTGATGCCACGGAGGAGCAGACCGACGTTCTCGCCCGCCTGGCCCTCGTCGAGCAGCTTGCGGAACATCTCGATGCCGGTGACCGTGGTGGTGGTCTTCTCCTGCTTGATGCCGATGATGTCAACGGTCTCGTTGACCTTCAGGACACCACGCTCGATACGGCCGGTGACGACCGTACCGCGACCGGTGATCGTGAAGACGTCCTCGACGGGCATGAGGAACGGCTTGTCGACGTCACGCTCGGGGGTCGGGATCGCCTCGTCGACAGCAGCCATGAGGTCGAGAACCGACTTGCCCCACTCGGCGTCGCCCTCGAGCGCCTTGAGCGCCGAGACCTTGACGACCGGCAGGTCGTCGCCCGGGAACTCGTACTCGGAGAGGAGCTCACGAACCTCGAGCTCGACGAGCTCCAGGATCTCCTCGTCGTCCACCATGTCGGCCTTGTTCAGCGCGACGACGATGTACGGCACGCCGACCTGGCGGGCCAGGAGCACGTGCTCCTTGGTCTGCGGCATCGGGCCGTCGGTGGCGGCCACGACCAGGATCGCGCCGTCCATCTGGGCGGCACCGGTGATCATGTTCTTGATGTAGTCCGCGTGACCCGGGCAGTCGACGTGGGCGTAGTGACGACCCTCCGTCTGGTACTCGACGTGCGCGATCGAGATCGTGATACCGCGCTGACGCTCTTCAGGAGCCTTGTCGATCTGGTCGAAGGCCGAGGCCTCGTTCAGGTCGGGGTACTTGTCGTGCAGCACCTTGGTAATGGCGGCCGTGAGGGTCGTCTTACCGTGGTCGATGTGACCGATGGTGCCGATGTTGACGTGCGGCTTAGTCCGCTCGAACTTTGCCTTCGCCACTGGGGTCCTCCTGCGGAGTGGTTCTGGTACGCCTTACTCATCGGCGCCAGGTGATCTTTGCTGGGATGCCGCCCGCCGGGGTTTACCCTCCCGGGTTCACCCCGGCGGTCGGTGTCAAGCCTAAAGCGTGTAAACGGGGTGTGTTACTCGCCCTTGGCCTTCGCGATGATCTCCTCGGCGACGTTCCGGGGAACCTCGGCGTAGGAGTCGAACTGCATCGAGTAGCTTGCGCGACCCGAGGTCTTGCTGCGGAGGTCGCCAACGTAGCCGAACATCTCCGAGAGGGGCACGAGGCCCTTCACGACGCGGGCGCCGCTGCGCTCCTCCATGGCCTGGATCTGGCCACGGCGGGAGTTGAGGTCGCCGATGACATCACCCATCGACTCCTCGGGCGTGGTGACCTCGACGGCCATCATCGGCTCCAGGAGCACGGGAGAAGCCTTGCGCGCGGCCTCCTTGAACGCCTGCGAACCGGCGATCTTGAACGCGAGTTCGGAGGAGTCGACCTCGTGGTAGCCACCGTCGAGAAGAATGACGCGGACGCCCGTCATCTCGTAGCCGGCCAGGATGCCGAACTGCATGGCCTCCTGCGCACCCGCGTCCACCGACGGGATGTACTCCCGGGGGATACGGCCACCGGTGACCTTGTTCACGAACTCGTACGCCGGGCCGTCGGACTCGGTGATGGGCTCGATCGCGATCTGCACCTTGGCGAACTGACCGGTACCACCGGTCTGCTTCTTGTGGGTGTAGTCGTGACGCTCGACGGTCTTGCGGATCGTCTCGCGGTACGCGACCTGCGGCTTGCCGACGTTGGCCTCGACGCGGAACTCGCGCTTCATACGGTCGACCAGCACCTCGAGGTGCAGCTCGCCCATACCACCGAGGATCGTCTGACCGGTCTCCTCGTCCGAGTGAACGTGGAAGGAGGGGTCCTCCTCCGCGAGACGCTGGATGGCTACACCCAGCTTCTCCTGGTCACCCTTGGACTTGGGCTCGATCGCGACCTGGATGACCGGCGCCGGGAAGTCCATGGACTCCAGGATCACCGGCTGCTTGTCGTCGCACAGCGTCTCACCGGTCGTGGTCTGCTTCAGACCCATCACGGCGACGATGTCACCGGCGCCCACCGCCTCGATCTCCTCACGCTTGTTCGCGTGCATACGGTAGATCTTGCCGATGCGCTCCTTCTTGCCCTTGACCGAGTTCAGCACCGCGGTGCCGGTCTCGAGGCGGCCCGAGTAAACCCGGACGAAGGTGAGCTTGCCCAGGTGCGGGTCGCTCATGATCTTGAAGGCGAGCGCGGACAGCGGCTCGTCCTCGGAGGGCTTGCGCTTGACGACCAGCTCGGGGTCCTTCACGTCGTGGCCTTCGATGGCCTCGACGTCGAGCGGGGTCGGCAGGTAGCGCACGACCGCGTCGAGCAGGGGCTGGACGCCCTTGTTCTTGAACGCGGTGCCACAGAACACCGGGGTGACCGTGACGCCACCGGACTTGCCGGACGCGATGGTGACGCGACGGACCGCGGCGTACAGCTGCTCCTCGGTGGGCTCCTGGCCCTCCAGGAACAGCTCCATGATCTCGTCGTCGTGCTCCGCGACCGTCTCGACCAGCTGACCGCGGTACAGCTCGGCAGCCTCGGTGTGCGTGGCCGGGATGTCGACGACGTCGTACATCTCGCCCTTCGCCGCCTCGGCGGACCACACGAGCGCCTTCATGCGGACCAGGTCCACAACGCCCTTGAAGTCCATCTCGGAGCCGATCGGCAGCTGCATGATGATCGGAACGGCACCGAGCCGGTCCTTGATCATGTCGACGCAGCGGTGGAACTCCGCACCGGTCCGGTCGAGCTTGTTGACGAAGCAGATGCGCGGCACGCCGTAACGGTCGGCCTGACGCCACACCGTCTCGGACTGCGGCTCGACACCCGCGACGCCGTCGAACACGGTGACGGCACCGTCGAGGACGCGCAGCGAGCGCTCTACCTCAACCGTGAAGTCGACGTGCCCGGGGGTGTCGATGATGTTGATGGTGTGGTCGACGTCTTCCAGCGGCCAGTGACAGGTGGTCGCAGCAGAGGTGATCGTGATGCCACGCTCCTGCTCCTGCTCCATCCAGTCCATGGTCGCGGCGCCGTCGTGGACCTCACCGATCTTGTAGCTGACGCCGGTGTAGAAGAGGATCCGCTCAGTGGTGGTCGTCTTGCCCGCGTCGATGTGGGCCATGATCCCGATGTTGCGGACCCTGGCCAGGTCAAGTGAAGTGGTAGCCATAAGGCTTCGGTCTTCTCTCGGTCTCGATGTGGGTTGCGACTACCAGCGGTAGTGCGCGAAGGCCTTGTTGGACTCGGCCATCTTGTGGGTGTCCTCGCGCTTCTTCACGGCCGCACCGAGGCCGTTCGAAGCGTCGAGAAGCTCGTTGAGCAGACGCTCGGTCATGGTCTTCTCGCGACGGGCGCGGGAGTAACCGACCAGCCAGCGCAGCGCGAGCGTGTTGGCGCGACCGGGCTTGACCTCGATCGGAACCTGGTACGTCGCACCACCGACACGGCGGGACTTGACCTCGAGGGTCGGCTTGATGTTCTCCAGCGCGCGCTTCAGCGTGATGACCGGGTCGTTGCTGGTCTTCTCGCGCAGGCCCTCCATGGCGCCGTACACGATGCGCTCGGCGGTGGAGCGCTTGCCGTTCAGCAGCACCTTGTTGATCAGCGACGTGACAAGAGGAGAACCGTAGACCGGGTCGATGATGACCGGGCGCTTCGGGGCGGGGCCCTTACGAGGCATTCTTACTTCTCCTTCTTGGCGCCGTAGCGGCTGCGGGCCTGCTTGCGGTTCTTGACACCCTGGGTGTCGAGCGAACCGCGGATGATCTTGTAGCGAACACCGGGCAGGTCCTTCACACGGCCACCACGCACGAGCACGATGGAGTGCTCCTGCAGGTTGTGTCCCTCACCCGGAATGTAAGCGGTGACTTCGATCCCGCTGGTCAGACGCACACGCGCGACCTTACGCAGGGCCGAGTTCGGCTTCTTCGGGGTGGTCGTGAACACACGCGTGCAGACACCACGGCGCTGGGGCGAACCCTCGAGCGCGGGCGTCTTGTTCTTCTCGACCTTGTCTTGCCGGCCCTTCCGGACCAGCTGCTGGATCGTAGGCACTACTTCTCCGGTTTCTGTGTGCCGATGGTGGAGCTAACCTGGAACGTCGCCGACCCACGCGGTCGGGTGTGTCGAATACTGCAGATTCCCGCCGCGAGACGGAAAGGACGCAGATTGCGGCGGTCACTTACGGCTCCCCGCGCGGTTCGAAGGCACGCACGAGGGCCAGGGCACACCCCAGGCACAAGGTCTGAGCGTACCTACCTCAACGACTTCGGTCAAAACAAATGAAGCCCGGTACGACACGCCGGGCTCCGGACCACTCCCGAGCCTGCCTTTGACTGCTTGTGCCAGCTTGCGCCTGATTTTGGCCGCTTGCGAGCCAAGGTGGCTGAATCGCGCCCTTTACAGCCCCGTCGGCCTGCCCGTTCAGTACCTTGATCCGTCCGCTGCGACAAATCGGGGGCTGAGCGTGATCAGGACGGCCGCTTACACACTGGACGACGGGGGCCTGGACGACCGGGTGCCCTTTCTCGCCCGCCTTGAACAGGAGGACCGCACCACCCTTCTGTCGCTGGGCCGCGAGCTGAATTTCGCCACCCGGGTGGCCCTGATCCACCAGAGCGAGCCCTCCTCGCACGTCCTCTTCCTCGTCCAGGGCTGGACAAAGGTCACCGCGTCCGCCGCCAACGGCTACGAGGCACTCCTCTCGCTGCGCGGCCCCGGCGACATAGTCGGCGAGTCGGCGGCGCTCACCGGACGCCCCCGCTCGGCCACGGTGACCGCGCTGGAGGCGGTGCGCGCGGTGGCGGTCGAGCACGAGCGGTTCAAAGACTTCCTGGGACGTTCACCGGCTGTTTCGTTCGCGCTGCTGGGCCTCACGGCCGACCGCACCCGGGCCGCGGACCGCCGCCGCCTGGAGTTCGCGTCCATGCACGTGCGGGAACGCTTCGCGATCCTCCTCCTCGACCTCGCCCGCACCCACGGCCGCCGCACCCCCGAGGGCATCGAACTCTCCGTCCCCCTGAGCAAGCAGGAACTGGCGGGCTCGGTGGGCGCGTCGCGGGAGATGGTCCAGCGGCTGCTGCGGGAGCTGCGCGAGAAGGAGGCGGTGGAGACGGGGAGACGGGCACTGCTGATACGCCGGCCGGACATCTTGCGCAGGATCGCGGCGGCCGAGCTCAGCCCGTCCGGCGATTGAGGACAAGGCCCGTTCAGGGCCGGAGCGGGGGCCTGGGGGCGGCAGCCCCCAGTACGACGCCCACACCGACTCCCCCACGCCCCGCAGAGCGTTATGTGTACCCCGTCACACTCCGACTGCGTCATCCGCCCTCACAACACACCGCCCCCACCCGCCACGCTGCTGCAAGCAACAACCCCCACACTGGCGAAGGGCGACCATGACCGACCCCGTGAGCCGCACGATCCTGCTGCTGGACATAGAGAGGTTCAGCGACCGGGACGACGTCGAGCAGGCGTACCTGCGGCGCATGCTCTACGACATCACCGACCGCGTCCTGGAATGCGCCGGCATCGACGAGACCCGCCGTCTGCGCGCCGACCGCGGCGACTCCGTGATGGAGCTCATCGACGCGAACGCCCCCGTCACCGCCCTGCTCCGGGCCCTCCTGACGGACGCCCCCGCGCAGTTGCGCACCGTCAACCGCATGGCGTCCAGCTCGGCCCAGATCAGGCTGCGCGGAGTCCTCGCCACCGGTTACGTGGCCGTGGACCGGCACGACGGCTGGGTCGGCACCGACCTGAACGACGCCTGCCGGCTGCTGGACGCCCAGCTGCTGCGGGCCGCCCTACGCGAACGCCCCCACGACTTCGCGCTGATGGTCTCGAACGCCCTGTACACCGGCGTCGTACGGCACGACCATCCCGGCATCCCGGCCGGCGAGTTCCACCCGGTCGGGGTGGACACCAAGAACGGCCCGATGAGGGCCTGGCTGCACGGCCCGCTGCCCAGCGGCCACCAGGCAGCCCCGGCCGGTACGGCCGACCAGGACCACCGTGACACGGGGGCGGGGGAGGGGCCGGGCGGTTCGGGGGACCGCCCGGCGCCGCCGACTCCGCCGGCACCGGAAGCGGCGCAGGCACCGAGAGTCCCCGCGCAGGGCACCTCCCCCGAGAGCCGTCCCGCCCCGGGCGCCGTCTTCAACTTCAACGGTGGCGTGAACGTCGGCGGCAATGTGGTGGCCGGTGACCAGCACGGCGTCAGCGGCGGCCAGGTCACCGGGGACGTCAACCTGGGCGGTCACAACGGGGGTGACGGCTCATGAGCACCCCGGACTCCGGGCCCGACGAGCCGTCCGCCTCCGACGACGGCAAGGACGGCAGAGACGGCAGAGACGGCGCCGCCAAGGACGCGAAGGAGTCCAAGGACGCCAAAGACGCCAAGGAGTCGGAGGGCTCCGAGGGGTCGGAGGAGCGCGAGCAGCCCCAGACCGCCTGGTCGGCGCGGCGCGACCTGATCGACCACAGCCCGCGGACGATGAACGTCGGCGACCGTACCCGCTTCGGCGGCAGCATGGTCGGCGGCAGCCAGCACGGCGTCAGCGGCGGCCAGGTCACCGGGGACGTGATCATGGGCAGCAAGACGGAGATCCACCAGTGGGCGTTCCCCGGCCTCTCCGCGCCGTCCGCCTCCGTGTCCGGCGAGGTCCCGCAGACCACGCTGGACCGGCTCGCCGCCTCGTTCGTCGCCGCCGACGCGACCATCGAGACCCTGCTCGCCCGGCTGCGCCGGGACCGCGTCCTCGTCCTGTCGGGCGCCCGCTTCACCGGCAGGCACACGGCCGCCCTGATGCTGCTGCACCGGCTCGGGGCAGCCCCCGTACACACGCTCGACCGCGACACGAACCCGAGCACCCTGGCGGACGAGTTCACCGCACCGGACGCGGCCACAGCCACAGCCGGAGCCGGAGGAACCGCGGCCCAGCCCCGCGGCTACGTCCTCGCCGACCTCGTCACCCGCCGCGACCGCCCCCTGCGCGAGCACCACCTCCTCGCCGCCTGCGACCGCCTCACCGCGCTCGACGCGTACCTCGTCGTCACCGTCGGCCCGACCGCCGTCCTGGAGGACGTACCGGTCGTCAGCTGGCAGCCGCCGCAGACGGCCGACGTCCTGGCCGCCCACCTGCGCATCCGCGTCGCCGACGACGAGACGGCGGCGAAGCTGCTCGAGCTGCCCGACGTCACCGAGTTCCTGAGCCGGAGCCACCAACTGCGCGAGGTGGCCGCGTTCGCACAGTTGCTCGGCCGGTACGCGGCCGGCGAGGTCGGCGAGCAGGCCGTCGCCCAGTTCTCCCTGATCTCCCTGGAGAACCAGGTCCAGGAGTGGTTCGAGGAGGACGAGGCGTCGATCCATCTGCGCGACAAGGCGTTCCTGGTGGCCCTGGCCGCGTTCGACGACGGCCCGTACGCCCTCACCGCCGAGCTCAGCGACCTGCTCTACCGCTTCCTCCAGCAGACCCAGAACCCGGTGGGCGTCCCCGAGGTCCCCGTCTTCGGCACGCACATAGGCAAGCGCCTCCAGCTGGCCCGCGCCGAGCGCTACGAGGACGACGAGCACACCGAGTGGGGCCCGGTGACCCAACAGAAGGCGCGCTTCGTCGACGACCGCGCCTCCCTCGTCCTCCTGCGCGAAGTCTGGACGGGCCACCCCTCCGCGCGCCCCGCGCTGATCGACTGGCTGCGTCGGCTGGCCGACGACGGCCGCCCCCTCGTCCGTACCCGGGCCGCGTCCACGGTGGCCGTCCTGGCCCGCACCGACCTGCCCTCGGCCATGGCGCTGGTCATCGAACCCTGGGCCATCTCCAACCGCTTCCGGCACCGCCTGGTGGCCGTCAACGCGCTCACCCTCGCCCACCTCATCGACACGCCGAACATCCCGCGCATCCTCGACGAGTGGTCCAAGGGCGATGACCGGCGGCTGCGCTGGGTGGCCGTACGGGCGTACGCGCTGATCGGCGCCGAACGCCCCGAGCAGGCCCTGGCCGCCCTGCGCACCGCCGCGCGCAGCCTGTACCGGGACCTCGCCGACCCGGACGACTTCGACCGCGAGATGGCCCGCGAACTCGGCGAGGCCGTCGCCCTGCTGCTCCTCTCCGAGGCCGGCGACCGGGTCCTCGCCGAACTGCGCCTGCACTTCACCGACGACCGGCTCGCGGTGCACGACCTGACCATCGGCGGCTTCGTCAGCGCCTGCCGCCACACCCAGGACGACGAGCGCTACGGCCATCCGCTGGTCCTCGGCTGGTACGCGCAGGCGGCCAACGAGGGGTCGGCCGCCGCCCACCACATCCCGTTCCTGTGGCGGGAGGCGCTGGGCGACCCGAAGGCGACCCGGCACGCCCTGGACGTGCTGCGCGAGTGGGTCCTCATCGCCGACCGCTCGACGACCACGGAATGGGCCCTGGCGCACCTGCTGCGCACCCTGGTCACCACCCCGGCGGAGCACCAGCGCCTGGGCCACCTCCTGCGCACGATGCCGGGCGAGGACGGCGCGGCCCCGCCCGCGGTGGCGGCCCGCCTCCTGACGGCGCTCCCCATCCGCTAACCCGTCACGTCCCCGCCCACCGAGGAGCAACGCACGATGTCCGCCTTCCACCGCCCGCCCGAGTGGCAGCAGTCCGCAGACCGGCACACCCAGCTGATCGACCCGGTCCTCACCGTGCGGCAGCTGTCGCGCTTCGAACTCTCCCTGAAGTCGACGGTCCGCATCGACCACGCGCTCGTCTTCGCGACCGCCAAGGGCGGCTACGAGGCGTACCTGCCGCCGCGCCGCCCGACGCGCAGCGAGATCGCCGCCCGCCACTACATGGCGGTGTACGAGGTCGACATGGGCGTGCACCCGTTCTCCGGAACGCTCACGCTCCCCAGTGACAACGACGCGTTCGAGTTCTCGGCCGAGATCGACGTGTCGTGGCAGGTCGTCGACCCGGGCAGGTTCGTGGGCAGCGGCCACCGGGACGTACCCGGCCTGCTCATCGGCGAACTCCAGCGCGCCGCACGCCCGGTGAGCCGGCGCTTCACGATCGCGGACAGCGCGGCGGCGGAAGGGGAGCTCCTCCAGGCGATCAACGTCCTGGGCCCGCTGGGCGCACCGGCCGGCCTCCAGACCACCTGGACCCTGCGGCTGCGCCGCGACCAGGAGAACATCGACCACCAGCGCCGCCTCCAGGCGATCGACCACTCGGCGACCGAGCAGGTACGGGCGGCCGAGCGGGGCGCCGAAGTCGACGTGGAGGTGGACCGCCGCAACCGTCAGCAGGACGCCCTCCAGATCGAGCGCTCGATGTCGTACGGCGTCCAGCAGCAGCACCTGGCCCTCCAGCAGCAGCGCTGGGACTACGAACAGGCGGCGCTGCAGAGCAGCCAGCAGCACCAGCTCTCCATCCAGCAGGGCCATCAGGAACTGGAGTTGCAGCAGATAGAGGCGCAGAAGATCGCCTTCTACCAGTGGCACCTGCAACAGGGCGGCGTCCAGGCCTGGGCCCTCCACCTCGCCCAGCATCCCGAGGACTCCCGCATGGTCATGACGAGCATGCGGGACGACCAGCTCCGCATGATCCAGGCCCAGATGGACCTGGTGAAGGACCTGCTGCACGGCGACAACGCGGAGAAGTTCGAACTGGAGGGCCCCAAGCAACTGGCCCTGCGCACGGTCAGCGACATCCTCAACCAACGCCTGCCGGGCGTCCCCCAGACCCCTCCGCCCCTTCCGGGCGGCGACCCGGGCCCGGGCGACCCGTACGCGGCGTACGGCCAGGGGGCGCCCGGGGTTCCCGGCGCGCCGACGCAGCCGGGATTCGCACCGGGCGGGTCCGTCCCCGCCCCGTACGACCCCGCGTACGCGCGCCCCGGCCACGCCCCCGGCAAGGCCGAGCCCGCCGACCAGACCCCGACCG
>NZ_LGDW01000476.1 GCF_001280005.1 Streptomyces sp. NRRL WC-3618
TATCAAGCCCAGGCCCGGCCCCCCCAGCCCGTCCGGCGTTTGAGGACAAGACTCCTCCAGCACAGGTCGTGTTTCCCACCCGCCCATCCGTTTGCCGTATCTATCGAGCCCAGGCCCGGCCCCCCAGCCCGTCCGGCGTTTGAGGACGAGGCCCTTTCAGGGCCGATCGCTGGGGTCCGGGGGCGGCAGCCCCCGGGATGGGGCGGGTAAGGGCGGCGGGGGCGATCCCCGTTGGTCAGGCGCCGCTCGCCGCCCCGTGCAGGATCGCGGCCAGTTCGCGGGGGCGCGAGAACATCGGCCAGTGCCCGGTGTCCAGTTCGACCAGCGCCCACCGGTCACCCTTCAGCAGCTCCACCACATCCTCGGACGGCTCCGGATCGTCGAGCAGACACTTGACGTAGGTCGCCGGGAGATCACCCACCGAGCCCGCCAGGACAGCGGGTTCGGTGAGGGTGGCCCCCGGATGGGGCGTCGAGCCGCTCACGATCCGCGCGATCTGTTCGTCGGTGAGCCCCTGGCCCGCGAAGTGGTCCGCCGACGGCGTCGGCCAGAAGCCCCCGTTCTCGGCGATCGACGCCTCCACCCCGGCACTGTCCCAGCCCCACAGGAACGACCTCCCGTCGGCCGGGACACTCGCGTCGACGAACACCACCCGGCTCAGCCGCTCACCGATCCGCTCGGCGGCCTGCCCGACGGGTATCCCCGCGTAACTGTGCCCGACGAGCACGACGTCCCGCAGATCGAGGCGCTCGACCTCCTCGACGATGTCCCGCACATGGGTCTGCTGCCCGGCCGGCTCGCCCCGCCGCTCCGCCACCCCCGACAACGTCAGCGGGTGCACCCCGTGCCCGACGGCACGCAGCTCGACCACCACCTCGTCCCACGCCCAGGCACCGAGCCGCACACCGGCGACCAACACGATTTCGCTCATGCCCGACAACATAACGCGACGGTCTGACAACGCCCCGAGCGCGCCCCCTCGACCCCACCACCCGCGGCGCCGACCGCACCGGAGGACAGCCGACCCACCCTCCCCAGCCGATCCGGAATGTTTCAGGCCGATTAAATAGGCAGTCAGATTCGGCCAGTAGGCCGACCCGAGCGATCAACAACCGCTCTGTTATGGGCTTCACGCCTACGTGTCGTGTCACTTCGCGCCACTGATTCAATACGCAAGGTTACTGAAACGCACCGGGTCGAGATGAGTTTCGGCGCCGGACTCGGCAGACTCACGCTCGCTGATCCGGCCCGACCGGCTGGGATCGAGCACCCATGCGGACCGTTTGACCTTCGATTCGCATATTGGAACTGAGCGGAAGGATGCACACAATGCCGAACACCGCGCGCTGGGCAGCGACTCTGACCCTGACGGCCACCGCCGTCTGCGCCCCCCTCGCGGGGGCCGCCGTCGCGGCCCCCGCTCCCGTCGCCTCCGGGCTCTACGCCCCCTCGGCCCTCGTACTCACCATGGGACACGGTGACACCGCGGCCGCCGTCACCCCCGAGCGTGCCGTCACTCTGACCTGCGCGCCGACGGCCTCGGGCACGCACCCTGCGGCGCCCGAGGCCTGTGCCGAACTCCGCGCCGTCGGCGGGGACTTCGATGCCCTGGCGGTGCAGGGTGGCGTGAAGTGCACCAAGAAGTACGACCCTGTGGTGGTCACCGTCGAGGGCGTGTGGCGGGGACAGCGGGTCGCCTACGAGCGGACTTTCGCGAACGAGTGCGTGAAGAGCGCCTACGGGGCGACCGTCTTCGCGTTCTAGGGACCGGGGTCGCGTGCTCCCGTAGGCATCGCAGGGCGCTCGCGGATGGGGAGAGCCAAACCCTGTGCCGCGGGTTCGCGTGATCTCGCAGCGGGGCCGGTCGGTGGTGTGGGGCCACCGGCCGGCCCATTGGCGTGTGTGGGGGAGGGGGCGAGCGAGTGAGCGGGCCCCTATTCGGGGATGCGGGCGACGGGCGGGAAGCGTCGAAGCAGGCCCGAGGCGTACAGCAGACGGTGGAGGCTGCACCCCGGGGCCGCCCGATGGCAGCCCGGTACGAGGCGGGCGGCGCCCCGGCGGCGGGCCGCCGCTTCGCCGAGACGACGCGTGGCGAGGGCTCCTACCGCTGGCCCGCCGACCTGTGGGAACGGTTCCTCGGTAACGCCGACCACCTCTTCGGCCATGAATGGCCCGGCTTCGCCGCCTTCCACCCCGACGAGGCGGCGTTGCGGTCGGCACCGTTCCCCATCGTCCTGGCCGCCGGCGCGGACGACCGGGGCACGTACTGCGCCCGGCCGTCGGTCGAGATCGCCCGCCGGATCGGTGCGCCCTGGGTGGAGTTCCCCGGCATCCACCTGGAGTTCCTGCGCCACCCGTCACTCTTCGCGGCGGCCCTACGGGTACTGGCGACACAGATGTACGCCGCTGACGGCCACGTCCCACAGCTGTGGCGGGGCGCACCGGCGCCGCCCTGACCCGACACCGCCCCTTCCCCGCCCGGCTTCCCTACGCCAGCTGTCGGCGCACCAGCTCGTGCAGCCGTCCGCCCGTGTCCGCCAGCAGCTGGGCCGGGGGACCCTGCTGGGCGACTTTGCCGTCCTCCATCACGATCACCCGATCCGCGTCCAGCACCGTCGACAGACGGTGGGCGATCACGATCCGGGTGGCGTTCAGCGCACGGGTGCTCTCGATGACCGTGCGCTGGGTCTCGTTGTCGAGGGCGCTGGTCGCCTCGTCGAAGAAGAGGATGCGCGGCCTGCGGATCAGTGCCTGCGCGATCATCAGCCGCTGCCGCTGGCCGCCCGAGATCGCGCCGCTGCCCTGGACGATGGTGTGCAGGCCCATCGGCATTCGCTCGATGTCCTCGGCGAGGCCCGCCATCGCGGCGGCGGCCATCGCCTCCTCCGGTGTGTACGGCTCGGTGCCGCAGATGACGTCCAGGATGGAACCCGTCATCGGCTGGGCGTGCTGGAGGACGACACCGCACTGGCGGCGTACGGCCGACTGGTCGAGGGCGCCGAGGTCCTGACCGTCGTACAGCACACTGCCCGATACGGGTTTGTCGAAGCCGATCAGCAGGCGCAGCAGCGTCGACTTGCCGCAGCCGCTGGGGCCGACGATCGCCACGAACTCGCCCGCCCGCACCTGGAAGGACACGTCGTCGAGGACGAGCGGGCCGTCCTCCGTGTAGCGGAAGGACAGCCGGCGGGCCTCGATCGCGCCGGTCAGCACGCCGGGCCGGGTGCTGGCGACGCGTACCTCCGGGGTCGCCTCCAGCACCGGCTTGATCTCCTCGTACAGCGGGAGCGCGGCCACGCCGGAGACGAAGGCGCCGGTCAGCTGGGTGACGGAGGTCAGCAGCATCGTCACCGAGGTGTTGAAGGTGAGGAAGGCCGCCGCCGACATCGAGCCGCGTGCCGGACCCGCGAGCAGCATGAACATCAGCAGGGTGCAGACCGGCAGGTACACCGAGCCCAGCACCGTGGTGAGGTTCTTGATGCGGCCGACCTTCTGTTGCAGCTCGCGGCTGCGCGCGAACTCGCCCGCCCAGGCCGCGTACGCGTAGTTCTCGGCCGCCGCGACCCGCAGCTTGGGCAGGCCGCGCAGGGTCTGGAAGGCCTGGTTGTTCAGCTTGTTGGAGAGCACGATCAGCCGCCGCTGCCAGCGCACCTGCCACAGCCCGAGCGCCAGGAACACGGCGGCGATCACCACGAGCATGCCGACCGCCGCCAGCGCCATCGGGACGCTGTAATAGAGGAGCAGGCCCAGGTTCATCGCCGCGATCGTGACCGACTGGGTGACGACTGGGGCAACTCCCGCCAGCAGCTTGCGAATCGCACTGATGCCCATCGCCGCACTCGCCAGCTCGCCGGTCGAGCGTTCGGTGAAGAACTTCGTCGGCAGCCGCAACAGCCGGTCCCAGACCGCCGGTTGGAGCGTCGCCTCGATCCGGCCCTCCATCCGGAGCAGGGTGAGGTTCTGCAGCAGGGTGAAGGCCGCCGCCACCACGCTGCTGATCATCACGGCGAGACAGAACCGCGCGATCAGCGTCGTCTGCGCCGTCGGCACGAACTCGCCGAGCACCTTGCCCGTCGCGACCGGCACCAGCGCGCCGATGGCGATCGTCACCAGGCTGCTGAGCAGCAGGTTCACCACATCGCCCCGGCTGCCGCCCATGCTGAACCGGAGCAGCCGCAGCGGGGTCATGCCCCGTTCGGGCAGCGGGCGGTAGAACATCACCGCCCGTTCCTCGAACTCCGCCGCGTTCGCCTTCTCCACCGGCGTCTCACGTCCCGACGACGGTTGCAGGGCCACATAGCCGCCGCGTCGCCACAGCAGCGCCACCGGTGCGCCCGACAGACTGCGATGGCCGATCAGCGGCCCGACGTTGTCGTGCCACCAGCGCCCGTCGAGCCGGACGGCCCGGGTGCGGACGCGGGAGGCGAGCGCGATCCGTTCGACCGGGTCGAGCCGGTCGCTCTCGGTGCCGCTCTGCGCGGGCTCGGCGAGCGTGATCCCGGCAGCCTGGGCCACCAGCTTGCAGGCCGCGTACGTCGCGTCGGTGTCGGCGGCGGTCGTGCGCTTCGCCGACGGCTTGCCGATCGACGCCAGCAGGGTCCGGTCGGCCTGGGCCCGGACGGCCTCGCCCGCCTTGATGCCGGCCGCCGTACGGGTCTCGTGGCTGCGTTCCAGCTGCTCGATCCACCGGTCGAGGGTGGCGAGCAGCCGGTACTGCTGGTCGACCATGCCCTGCCAGACCCCGGGGTCCATCAGCAGATCGGCGGCGGCCTCCGCGCCGTACAGCGAGCCGTACTGCAGGCTGCCCGGCGGGACCTGCATCCAGAACACGTCGTCGTCGGTCGGCGCGGCGGCCCGCTCCGAGGCCATCGGCGCCTGGAAGAGGATCGACAGCCCGCGTCCGACGCCCAGGGCGAGGGCGTACTCCAGCGGGCTGGTCGCCGGTGGCACGTACTGGGCGTTGCCGTACTCGTCGTACGACCAGGTCTCCGTGCCCGGCGACTGGTACAGCTCGCGCAGACCGATGCGGTGCACCACACAGTCGCGCACCGGACGGGCGACCAGCGTGTGCTGCGGGCCGGTGACCGGGCCCAGCAGCAGCGCGCCCGCCTCCAGCCGGCCGATGTGGTGCCACTGCCCCTGTTCCACGGCGTCCACCGCGAACAGGTCCAGCGCGCCGGCCGCGACCAGCCACAGCACCTGCGGGCCCTCGAGATCGAGACGGCCCTGCCCGGACAGGTCGAAACGCGTCCCCAGCCCGCCGAGCGCGCTCAGGACGACATCGCCCTCGGATACGGTCGTCATCTCATCGCTCCCTGACCAGCTCGGCGTACGCCCCACCGGCCGCCACCAGGGCGTCGTGCCGCCCGCGTTCCACGATCGTGCCGTGCTGGAGTACGACGATCTCGTCACTGTCGCGCACGGTGCTCAGCCGGTGCGCGATCACCACACAGGCACAGCCGCGCTTGCGCAGGTTGTCGATCACGGTCTGCTCGGTCTCCGCGTCCAGCGCGCTGGTCACCTCGTCGAGGACGAGAATGCTGGGGTTGCGCACCAACGCCCGCGCTATCTCCAGGCGTTGACGCTGCCCCCCGGAGAAGTTCCGTCCGTCCTGCTCGACCCGGCTGTGGATACCGCCCGGCCGGCGCGTGATGACGTCGTACAGCGCCGCGTCCTCAAGCGCCGCCACCACCGACTCGTCCGGGATCGACGGGTCCCACAACGCCACGTTGTCGCGGACGCTGCCCTCGAAGAGGAACACGTCCTGGTCGACGAAGGACACCGAGGCCGCCAGCGCGCCGCGCGGAATGTCCTCCAGCCGCTGTCCGTCGATCCGGATGACACCCTCCCAGGGCGCGTACAGGCCCGAAATCAGCCTGGAGACAGTCGACTTGCCGCTGCCCGAGCCGCCGACCAGCGCCACCTGCTGCCCCGGACCCACCGTGAGGTCGAAGCCGGACAGCAGAGGCTTGTCGAGCGGGCTGTAACCGAAGGTGATGTCCTGGAGCTCCACGTGGCCGTGCAGCCGGCGAGTCGAGTCGCCGCCGCCCGGGCGCGCGTACAGCGGATCCGCCTGGAAGTTCTCGACGTCCTTGAGCCGGGCCACGTCCGCCGCGAAGTCCTGGATCCGGCCCGCCACACCGTTGAGCCGGGTCAGCGGCGCGGTGAACCGCACGACCAGGGCCTGGAAGGCCACCAGCAGACCCACGGATATATGGCCCTCGACGGCCCGCATCCCGCCGATCCACAGGATCAGCGCGCTGTTCAGCGTCGCGAGCGTCGGCGCGACCACCCCCAGCCAGGCACTCGGCACCCCGAGCCGCTGCTGCTCCTCCAGTGTGGTCGCGTGTTGCCCGGCCCACTTGCGGAAGTAGCCCTCCTCGCCGCCGGTAGCCTTCATCGTCTCGATCAACTGAAGCCCGGAATAAGCGGTGTTGGTCAACCGGGCGTTGTCCGCGCGCAGTTTCGCGGTACGGGTCGCACGCAGCCGGATCACCACCCGCATGGCCACGATGTTGAGCAGCGCGACCCCGATACCGACGGCCGTCAGCTGCGGGTCGTAGGTATAGAGGAGTACGGCGTACAGCACGACGACGATCGCGTCGACGCCCGCCGCCGCGAGGTCGCGGGCCAGTGTCTCGGACACCGCGTCGTTCGACTGGAGGCGCTGGACCAGGTCGGCCGGGCTGCGCTGGGAGAAGAAGGTGACCGGCAGGCGCAGCAGATGGCGCAGGAAGCGGGCGCTGCTCAGCGTCGAGGAGATGATGCGGCCGTGCAGCAGGTTCGCCTGTTGCAGCCAGGTCAGCACGACGGTGAGCGCCACGCACGCGCCCATCGACGCGAACAGCACCTCCAGCATGGAGGTCTGGCCGCCGATCAGGAACGTGTCGATGTAGGTGCGGCTGAGCGCGGGCATCGCGGCACCCACCGCCACCAGCAGCAGACTCGCCAGGATCGCGGCGGGCATCGTGCCCGACGTACCGCGCAGCCGGGCCGGCATGGCACCCAGGACGCCCGGCTTGCGCCCGCCGCGCTCGAAGTCGGGGCCCGGTTCCATGACGAGGACGACGCCGGTGAAACTGGAGTCGAAGTCCTCCATCGGCACGAACCGGCGGCCCTTGCCGGGGTCGTTGATGTGTACCCCGCGTCGTCCGAAGCGGCGCCCCATGCCGTCGAGGACGACATAGTGGTTGAACTCCCAGAACAGGATCGCGGGCGCGTTCACCTCGGCGAGCGCCGCCGTGTCCATCTGCATGCCCTTGGCCGTCAGGCCGTAACTCCGCGCCGCCTTCAGGAGGTTGCTGGCGCGCGAGCCGTCCCGCGACACACCGCAGGCGATGCGCAGCTCTTCGAGGGGAATGTGCCGTCCGAAGTGCCCGAGGACCATGGCGAGCGAGGCGGCGCCGCACTCCACGGCCTCCATCTGGAGCACGGTCGGCGTGCGCACGGACGTGCCGCTGCCCTTGGGAACCGTACGCCGGGGCGGGGCCGAGCGGCGCCCGGACCGGGAGTTGTGTGCGCCACTCACGGCAGCAGCCAATCGACGGGACGCTGGTCGGCCAGCCGGATGGAGCCCGAGGCCAGGGTCATGGAGGTGAGCCGGAACGGCGGCCCGTCGGCGGAGGACCACCGGTAACCGCTCTTCGTGGCCGACGACTTGTCCAGTTTCACGAGTACGGCGACCGGACGGCCCTTCTTGGTGAACTGCTCGCCCAGTTGACTGTCACCGAGGAACGCGCCGATCTGCTGTTGCGTCTGGGCGGCCCGGTCCACCGACTTCACCCGGCCGCGCAGCACCCCGTACTGCTGGGTGGGCGCGGTCTGGACGGTCAGGTCGACGGCCGCGTTCGCGGGAATCGTGGCGGCGCTCTCCGCCGGGACGTACACCGTCGCGTACAGCGGGTCGCTCGCGCTGGCGACCTTCTCGATGGCCGCGATGTTCGTGCCCGTACTGACGATCTGGCCGATGGTGGCGGCGAGCGCGGTGAGCCGGCCTGCGGCGACCGAGCGGACCACCGAGTCCCCGGAGGCCGTACGGACCTTCAGCACAGGCGAGTTGGCGGGCAGCCGGGCGCCCTCCTCGGCGAGGACCGCGGTGATCTGGCCGGAGACGGGGCTCTGCAGGACGTAACTGCCCTCCCCATGCGTGAGGATGGCGGGCGCGCTGACCGTCGACGAGACGGACCCGATGACCGCCCACACGGACGCGGCGGCCATCACGACGACCGTGACCGAGAGGACCAGCCAGCCCTGCGGGCGTGCGAAACGCACCGGAAGATCCAGCTCTTCGGCCGACTGGAGCTTGGCGAGGGCCTGTTGGCGAAACTGCACGGGCTTTCCTCACCTGCATAAGAGGACCTGCATAAGAGGACCTGTGTAAGAGGACCTGTGTAAGGAGACCTGCCCGCGAAGGGCCGGCCGGTTTGTGGAACCGGAGAGTCCCGGAACCGTGAACCGGTTCCGGGACTCAGCGGCGTCAGGCGTCGATCAGAGACCGGCGACCGTGTTGGTGATCGCACCGGTGTTCAGGCCGGTGAGGCCCTCAACGGTGCCGACGACCGTGCCGACCAGCGGGAGCGCGGCGGGGGCAACGCTGTCCACCAGGTTCGTGGCGGTGCCGACGGCGTTCAGGGACAGACCGCCGGAGACGGCGTCGAGAGCGGCGTCCGACAGCTCGGCGGTCTCAACCTGGGGGATGGAGTTCATGGGGGAACTTCCCTTCATAGGGGGTTTTCACAAGGGGGGAGCGGCCCCCTCTGGGGACAGATGACGGCCGCGACCGCAGGGCTGCTCAGGCTCGTTTCCAAGACCTCAGCGGCCCTTGCGATGCGATGGATCAAAGCACGGCCGCGCCGCGCGCTTCCAATCAACCAACCGCCCCACCAGGGCATTTGAGGCCCAGCGGCCCCACAGAGTGAGGGCGTGCGCACGTCTTGGCGGCGACTTCTTCACAGCCCTCACGGTTTCGGTGCAGCCAGGCTCTTGTGGTCCGGTGCGCGCGCCGGACAGGTGTGTGCGCCTGAATCGGACAGTCCGCCACCAAAGACGTGGCGTGTAACGAGCAGATGTGCGGAACGGTCGCGCGACGTGACCTGGCTGCGTATTCGCTGTGCAGATTCGCTGGAGCCGGGATTCGTATCGCTTTGACCGACGCAGCGCCATGAGGCGGCTACGGAAGGTGTCGTCCGTGCGTCGGTGAGCGTGCTCGGATCCGGTCACCGTCCACTGGAAAGTCGTGGATTGCCGGACGGTCGTCATGGGGGCGGAGGTTCCGTGTGCCGCCGCCCCCTCGATCACGGTCGAGGTGTGCGCGGCGGCCGTCGGAGCCTGTCCCGACAGCGCTCCGCCCTCCCGTGCCCACCGCGTCGACCAGGGCATTCGCGTCAGCGCGCGCTGCTCGCCCGGTTCCGCGGCCGAGAAGCCGGGATCGAGCCACCCGGGGCGCGAAACAGGCGGAAAGGATCGTGTCTGCTTCGGCGGGCGTCATCGCCATATGGGTGATTGTTCCCGGCGGCGTTCGTCAGGTGTTGGCAATGGCCGATTCGCTGTTTCGCAAAGGGAGTTGGCAAACAATCTGAACGCCCCACGCGGCCCGCCCGTACCTAGAGCCATCCAGGCGCCCCACTCGGTCGCCGATGAACGTTCGGCGGCTGAGACCCCGCCCCGCAGGAGGTCAAGAAGTTGAGTCACAAGCGAGTTCCGAAGCGCAAGGCCGCGATAGCGGTGGGCAGTGTCGCGGCGATCGGAGCGGCGGCCCTGCTGCTGCCCAACGCCATGGCGTCCCAGACCGACACTCCGGACGGCGCGGCTCCGAAGACCCTGAGGGCGGCGGATGCCTCGGATCTCGCCTCGCAGATGCGGCAGTTGCTCGGGGACGCCTTCGCGGGCTCGTACTACGAAGCCGACAAGCAGCAGCTGGTCATCAACGTCGTCGGGGGCGGCAACGACAACGTCCTCCTCCAGGCCAGGAAGGCCGGGGCCGCTGTTCACGAGGTCGACAACAGCATCGCCGAGCTCAAGGCCGGCGCGCAGACGCTGAAGGCCAAGGCGACGATCCCGGGCACTGCCTGGGCCCTCGACCCCCGGACCAACAAGATCCAGGTCACCGCCGACAGCACGGTCACCGGCGCCAAGTGGGACACGGTCGAGTCGACCGTCAAGAGCCTCGGCTCGGGCATGGCAGCCATCAAGAAGACCCAGGGCACCTTCAAGCCCTTGGTGGAGGGCGGCGACGCCATCTTCGGTGGCGACGCCCGCTGCTCCCTCGGCTTCAACGTGGTGACCGGGGACGGCACGCCCGGCTTCCTGACCGCCGGTCACTGCGGTGTCGCCGAGAAGGAGTGGGCGGACGCGCAGAACGGCCAGCCCATCGCCACGGTCGAGGCTGCCACCTTCCCGGGCGACGGCGACTTCGCACTCGTGAAGTACGACGACCCGGCGACCGTGGCGGCCAGCACCGTCGACATCGGCAACGGCCAGACCGTCGACATCCTCAAGGCCGCCGAGGCCGCGGTCGGCCAGCAGGTCTTCCGCATGGGCTCCACGACGGGCCTCAACGACGGCGAGGTCACCGGCCTCGACGCCACCGTGAACTACCCCGAGGGCACGGTCACCGGCCTCATCCAGACCAACGTCTGCGCCGAGCCCGGCGACAGCGGCGGCTCGCTGTTCACCAAGGACGGCGGTGCGATCGGTCTGACCTCGGGCGGCAGCGGAGACTGCACGGTCGGCGGCGAGACCTTCTTCCAGCCGGTCACCACGGCCCTGGCGGCCGTCGGCGCGACCCTCGGCGCGGGCGACGCGGGCGCCGGCGCGGGTGCGGGTGCCGGCGACGAGGCCGGCGCGGGCCAGAACGCCGGTGCGGGCCAGGAGGCCGGTGCCGGTCAGGAGGCGGGTGCGGGTCAGGAGGCGGGTGCCGGTCAGGAGGCGGGCGCCGGTCAGGAGGCCGGTGCGGGCCAGGAAGCCGGTGCCGGTCAGGAGGCCGGTGCGGGCCAGGAAGCCGGTGCTGGTCAGGAGGCCGGACTCGGTGAAGAGGTCGGCGGCGACAAGCTCGGCGGTGTCGACGACCAGGCCGGCAACGCCGCGGGCAACGGCAACGCCGACGACGCGGGTAACGCCGCCGACGACGGCACCGGCCTCGGGAACAACCAGAAGCACTGACCGGCCGCACCAGTAGTACCGGCCGACCAAGACGCGGTCCGGCCCTCCGGCGGGAGGGCCGGGCCGTTCTGCGTGCGCGGCCGTCAGCGCTCCGCGCGCGCCCGCGCCCTCAGCAGAAGCAGCGCGATGTCGTCCACCCGGTCGGTCACCCCGGAGCCGAACTCGACCAGCCCGTCGGCCAGTTCGTCCAGCGGCCGGTCCCCGGTCTCCGCGAGCCGCCGGCCCAGGGCGGCCAGCGTCTCGTCGATGTCGACGCCCGGCGACTCGATCAGCCCGTCGGTGTACAGGGCGAGGACACTGCCCGGCGGCAGCTCGACCTCGGTCGCCGGATACGTGGCCGAGGCGTCGATCCCCAGCAGGGGACCCCCGGCCACGTCGAGCACCCGCACCTGCCCGTCCGGGCTTCTCAGCAGCGGCTGCGGATGACCCGCACGGGCCAGCACGGCCCGGCCGGCGCCCGGATCGAGCCGCAGATACAGACAGCTCGCGAACAACTCGGAGCCGAGGTCGATCAGCAGCCGGTTGGTGCTGCTCATCACCTCCTCCGGAGCCTGGCCGACGGTCGTGTATGCCCGTACGGCCGTACGGATCTGGCCCATCAGGCCGGCGGCCGTCACGTTGTGCCCCTGGACGTCCCCGATCACCGCCGAGGCCCGCCCGTGCGAGGACACCAGGTCGTAGAAGTCGCCGCCGATGTCCATGCCCTGGGTGGCGGGCAGATAGCGCGCGGCGGCCTCGATGCCGGGCAGCGACGGCAGGGAGCTGGGCAGCAGGGCGGCCTGGAGGCCGTGCGCGACCCGGTGCGTGGCGTCGTACAGCAGGGCCCGCTCCAGGGCCTGGGCGATCAGGCCGCCGAGACTGGTCAGGACGGCGCGCTCGTCGGCGGGGAACGCGTGCCGTTCGGCGTAGCCCAGCACGCAGGTCCCCACCGGACGTCCGGACGCGATGAGCGGGAGAAACGCCCACGCCGCCATCTGACTGGGCATCTCCCGCACGACCGGATACGCCTGCTCCAGCTCACCCCTGGACTCGAAGAAGGCGGGAACACCCGTGGTGAGGACCTGGACGCCCGGGGTCTGCCCGGTCAGCGGCAGCCCGTCGAACCGCTCCACCAGCTGCGCGTCGGCGTACCCGCGATGCCCCACCACGCGCATCCGTCCGCCGCGCGAGCCCAGCAGCACCAGCGTCTGGCAGCCCGCCGCCGGCATGATCTCGTCCGCGACCAGCTGGACGACGTCCTGGACGCCCGCCGCTTCGGTGAGCGCCCCCGCCAGGGACAGCACCTGCGAGATCGTGACCAGGCTGGACGGGCCGCCCGGCCTGCGCCCCGCGCGTTCCAGGTCGGCCGCGGCCCGCGCGCGGGTGATCCGGACACTCAGCCCGGTCGTGCTCGGATACAGCTGGAACGAGAGCCAGTCGCCGGGCGGGCGCAGCGCCACGAACGAGGTGACCTGAAGGCTGAACAGCGCGGCGCGGTAGCGGTCCTCGTACACCGGATCATCGAGCCAGGGCACCGAGACCCACAACTGGGAACCCAGCAGCGTGCCCGAGGGGACCCCCAGCAGCTCCGTGCCCGCCGCGTTGACGAAGCAGACCCGCCCGTGCAGATCGAGGGAGCACAGCCCGTACGGCAGCCGTGACACCATCCGCGCCGCCTCGGCCGTGCCGAGGGTGTCGGCGGTCGGCGTCTCGGGCGAGGTGGCCAGCAGATCCGCCTCGGGCGGCAGCGGACGGCGCGCGGCGGCGGCCCGCTCCAGGCGCAGCGCCAGCCGGTCGCAGGCCGCGCGGAGCTGCTCGCGCTCCCGGTCCGACAGCTCCGGCGGATGTGAACCGGGCCAGGTCACGAAGACCGATCCGTACACCGTCGACGGTGTCGCCACCGGTACGGCGGCCAGCGCGAAGGGGTAGGGCAGTACCACGGCGACCCGTGGGAAGCGCCGGGCCATGTCCTCCTCGCCGCTCACCCACACGAACCGCCGCTCGCGCGCCGCCTCGGCGACGGGAACCGGCGCGCCGAGCCCGACCCGCTCCCAGGGCGCCGCGAACGCCCGGGGCAGTCCCGCCATGACGGCCATTTCCAGCACCGACCCGCCGGGCTCCAGCAGGTAGACCCCGCCCGCGAGGGCGCGGACCTCCTCCATCATCCGGGCGAGCGCCAGCGACAGCAGTGGCTTCCCGACCGAGCCCGGACGGGCCTCTCCCTCCGGCTGCTCGTGCGCGGAGGCCCGTCCGTCTGCCATCGGGACCGCCTCCTCACCGGGCCGGGTGCTTCCGAGTCAAGGCTCTGTCCACTCGGGCCTTCGCGCACGGCGAGCGGCCCACCGTTCCGCCCGGGCGGAAACACTCCCGGCGGGAGGGAACCTCATCGAATACCCCCTTCGCACCGACTCAAGCCCCTGTGGTTGGAGCGCGGGCCCGGTGCGGGAGCCCCTTGAGTGCGCCCCCGCACTTCCTCTTGGCCAGTTCTGCACGACCTTGATTCGCCGGAAGTGGGGAGGGTCGAAGGAGGGGGCACACGCGACAGCGGTGAACCAGGCTGATGAGAGTGAAGGAGCGGCAGTGATCCGAGTGCTTCTGGTGCACGACGCGAGTCTGGTGCGGACGGCCCTGGCGGAGTGGCTGCGCAGAGAACCCGACCTGGGAGTGTCCGACGCCTGCTGGCGCAGTGCCGGGGCAAGGGCGAGGTCGCTGCGGCCCGATGTGTGCGCGGCCGATCTGGAGAGTCTGGACTCCTACGGCTTACCTCCGCTGGGCGAGTTACGGGGCCGCGGGAAGGGCACGCACGCCCCGCGGCTGCTGGTGCTGGCCGGCGCCGGCAGACCGGGCCTGCTGAAGCGGGCGGCGGAGGCGGGTGCGCTGGGCTACGTCGACAAGGACAGGGAGGGAGCGCCGGAGCGGCTGCTGTCCGCCATCCGGAGCGTCGCGTTGGGGAAACGTTTCGTCGACGACTCGCTGGGCTTCGGTTTCCTCAGAGCCACGCAGATCCCGCTCACCCGGCGTGAGCTGAGCGTCCTGTCACTCGCCGCGGACGGGGCGTCCGTCGCGGAGATCGCCGGCAGCCTGCACCTGTCCCACGGGACCGTGCGCAACTACATGGCGGCCATCACCCGTAAGACCGGGGCCCGCAACCGCGTTGACGCCATCCGTATCTCGCAGGGCGAGGGCTGGCTGTGACCCGGCCGGCGGCGTCGCCGACCAGCTGCCCACCAAGTCGCGGTACAGGGGGGAGCGCTCCAGCAGTTCGTCGTGCGTTCCGTACGCGCACTCCCGGCCGTCCATGACGAGGACACGGTCCGCGCGGCGCGCCGAGGCGATCCGGTGCGCGACCACGACCAGGGTGGTGCCGGCCTTCGAGGCGAAGGCGCGCTCGGCGCGTTCCTCCGCCTCCGGGTCCAGATGGCAGGTCGCCTCGTCGAGGAACGCCACACAGGCGTACGAGAGGAACGCCCGGGTCAGCGCGATCAGCTGCCGTTCGCCGGCCGACAGCGCGGCCGGGTCGACCAGGCCCCCCGGGCCGCCGTGCCGGTCGAGGAGCGCGGTGAGCCCGACCGCCTCGGCGGCGGCCAGCAGTTCGCTCTCGGGCACGGGATCCGGCCGCAGACAGCCCAGGTTCTCGGCGAACGTCCCGCTGAACACGTACGCCTCCTGCGGGATGACGACCCGGTGCGCGTGGGCCGCGGCGCCGGGCACCGGATGCCCGCACAGCCGGATCGCACCGTCCTGGGCATCGAGGAGACCGGCGGCCAGCGAGACGAGGGTGGACTTGCCGATGCCACTGGGGCCGACGACGGCGAGCCGGGTGCCCGGGGGCACGCTGAGGGTGAGGTGGTCGAGGACGGGCTCACAGGCGGGGCCATAGGCGAAGGTGAGGCCGGAGACGGTGAGGGCGGACGGGCCGGGGTGGGGGTGGACGGGGCGGGCGTCCGGGCCGCCGCCGCCCTGGTCCGCCGCCGGACCGGCCGCCGTCAGGCGGCGCAGGACCACCGCGAGCCGGGAGCCGCTGGTGCCCATGCCGTGGACCAGGTTCTGCAGGGCGGGCAGCAGGGACTGGGTGACGTAGGCGAGCGCGCCGACCAGCGCCCCGGGTGTGACACCGCTGCGCAGCAGCCAGGGGGCGCTCAGCAGCAGCAGAACCACCGGGAGCTGGCCGCCGACGGCGATCGACGCCACGCGCGGCACCCCCCAGTACGCCAGTGAGCGGGCCGCCCGCAGCTCGGCCTCGACCCGCGCACCGACGTCGGCCGCCACCCGCTCCTCCGCGCCACCCGCGGTCACGTCCCGCAGCCCCGCGCAGACGTCCCCGAACCGGTCGGCGAGCGCTTCGTCGGCGACCAGGAACGTTTCCTGGCGGCGGGCCAGCGGGCGCATGCTCGCCGCGAAGAGGCCCACACCGGCGACCAGCGGGGGAGCGACCACCAGCAGCAGGGGCGGCGCCAGGGAGGCCAGCCCGATCAGCGCGCCCCCGGCCGTGAACACGAAGGAACGCGACACCATGACCACCCCCGCGAAGGTGTCCCGGGCGATCTCCACCTGCTGGGTCAACGCGGACAGCGCCCCGCCGTCCGCCTCCCGTACCCCGCGCGCCACCACCCGCTCCACGAGCCGGTCCCGCAACGGTTCGACGAGCGCGGCGACCGCACCGTACACGCGTCCGGTGCCGTACGCCCCGACGGCGACCGCGAGTACGGCCACCCCCAGCCAGCCGAGGCCGACGCCGGTCCGGCCCCGCAGGAACCCCTCGTCGAGGGCGCGGGCCAGGGCGTACCCCATGAGGAAGGTCTGCGCGCTCTCCAGCACGGACCACAGCGCGAGCCGCGCGACCACGCGCCGCTGCCCCCGCAGAAACCGCAGCCCGCGCGCGCGGAGGCCGCCGCCCCCGGCCGGCCGGCGCCGGGTGCGCTCACCCTCCGGCATCCGCGAACACCTCCCGGTAGCCCTTCTCCCGCCACAGCCGCGCATGCGTGCCCACCGCCCGCACCCGTCCCCCGTCCAGCCAGGCCACCGTGTCCGCGCGGGCCGCCGTGGAGACACGGTGGGCGACGACGACCCGGGTGCCGCCGGAGGAGTGGTGCAGCAGGGCGTCGACGATCTGGTGTTCGGTGACGGTGTCGAGGCTGGACAGCGCGTCGTCGAGGACGAGCAGCCTGCTGTCGCGGGCCAGTACCCGGGCGAGGCCCAGGCGCTGCCGCTCGCCCCCGGACAGGGGCGCGGCCCGGCAGGGGGTGGCGTAGCCGTCGGGCAGCCGGCGTACGAACGCGTCGGCGCGGGCGGCGACGGCGCCGGCCCTGATCCGGTCGGGCGGCGCCGGCCGGACGCCGAAGCCGATCGTGTCCGCGACGGTGTCGCCGAGCAGGGCGGGGCGTTCGAAGGCGCAGCCGATCGCGTGGCGCAGCTCGTCGTGGTTCAGCTCGGGCAGCGGCACGCCGTCCAGGAGAACGGTTCCCTCGTCGGGATCGGCCAGCCGGGCGGCGAGGGCCGCGAGGAGGGACTTGCCGGCGCCGGAGCGGCCGACCACGGCGAGGGTGCCGCCCTCGGGCACGACCAGGTCGACGCCGTCCAGGAGGGTCCGTCCGCCGCGCCGGGCGGTGACTTGGCGCAGCTCCAGCCGGCCCCGCCCCGGCGGCAGCCGACGGCTGCCGTACGGCGTCGCCGGCTCGGCCAGCACCTCGCCGAGGCGCTGGGCCGACGCCCGGGCCCGGACCAGCCCCGACAGCTGCCCGACCAGGACACCGACCCCGGCCGCCAGGACGGCGTACCGCGAGGCGGCGAGCATCTCGCCCACCGTCAGCCTGCCGTGGACCAGCAGGACACCGGCCACCGCCACGACCCCCAGTTGCAGTAAAGGGGCCAGCGCGACCGCCCGGGCCGCCGCGCGTCCCTGGACGTGCCACATCCGGTGGCCGGCGCGGGTGAGTTCGGGCAGTGGGCGCAGGATCCTGGCGGCCTCCCGGTCCGCCGTCGCGCACGCGGCGATGGTGCGGGCCCCGCCGATCGCCTCGGCGAGCCCGCGCGCGATACGTCCCTGGGCTTCCTGGTAGTCGGCCACACACCGTGCGGAGTCCTGGGTGAAGGACCGCAGCAGCAGCGCCAGCAGCGGCGCCCCGGCGAGGAACACCGCGGCCAGCCACCAGTCGAGCAGACCGAGCGCCACCACCGCACCGACCGGTCCGGCGATCCCGGCCAGCAGCGCGGCCAGGGAGGCGGGCGCGGTCCCGGCCTGCGCGGCGTTGCCGACCAGCCGGGCCACCAGCTCACCGGACCCGAAGCGCTCCCCGGCCCGTGGCCCCACGGCGAGCAGGTGCCCGGTCAGCCGGTGGCGCAGCGAAGCCGTCGCGCGGGCCGTCGTGGTCGCGCTCAGCACGGTCTCCACGGCGTCGAGCACGGCGAGCAGCAGGACGAGGGCGGCGCACCACAGAACCCAGCGCAGGGCGCCGGAATTGCCGGGGTGCGCCAGCAGCAGATCGAGGGCCCGCCCCAGTGCGAGGGGCAGGGCCAGGCCCAGGCCCGTGGAGGCCGTGGCCGTGAGGAACAGGGCCGCGCAGCGTCCCCCGGTGCTGCGGACGGTCGCTCGCAGCGGCGAGGCGGTGTCCCCGGTCGGGGCTGGCCGGTCGCGGGTGGCTGTCGTCATTCGGGTGGTCCCTCCGACGGGGGGTGACCGACCGCCGGGCGGCCCCCCACGAGTGGGAGGGACCGCCCGGCGTACACGCTGGAGATCCTCAGAGACAGAGGGCGACGCTGGCCGCGCTCACGCAGGAGAGCAGGCTCAGCGTGCTGTTGCCGCCCGTGTGGGCGGTCTCGTCGGACTCCATCGTCTGAAGGTCGAGCAGTGCCATGTCGATTCCTTTCGGTTGAGCCCGGTGACCCGGGTTCTTTTGTGGGGACGGGTGTCGCGTCACGACTCCACGGAGGGAGCCGCGTCATGGGGCCGCCGCAGCGGCGGGAGGAAGGGCAGAGCGGTGGAGGCGCTCTCGTCGAGGGCCGCGCCGAGTGCGAGCAGACAGCCCGCCGTCCCGGTGCCCAGGTCCATGGAGAGCCTCATCATCTGGTGCCCGGGGAAGGCCAGTTGGCCCTGGTACGACATCGCGTACCAGCCGAGCCCCGCGATCTGTTCCCGCCACCGCGCCTCGGGGGCGCCGGTGCGGGCGAGGTGCAGGATCATGCCGGCCCTGCCCTGGAACAGACCGGGCTGTGCGTAGAAACGAGAGGCGGCGGAGGTCAGGATCCGCTCCCGGGCCTGCTCGAAGTCCGCGCGCCGGTCGGCGTGGGCCGTGGTTCGCTTCTCGGCCGCGCCGAGCGCCAGGTAGTCGTCGAGGACCAGGCCGATCCCCACGCTGCCCTCCGCGAGGTACGGCATGGTCCGCCACCCCTCGTCGACCTCGAGACCGCCGCCCCGCTGGACGACACAGCCGTCCAGGTCCCGGCGCAGCGCGGTGCCGGCCGCGTCGAGCAGTGCGGGGTCGCCTGTCACCTCGTACTGGCGAAGGAACAGCAGCGCGGGCCCGCTCGCGCCCCGTAAAAGCCCGGCGCGGCGCTTCTTCGGGTCGGGGAGCGGCTCGGCCAGGCGGCTCACCAGGATGTCCGTGACGTCCTGGGCCCGCGCGGCCAGCTCCGGCTCCCCGGTCGTCCGCGCCAGCCGGCCGAGGACCAGACCGAGCCCGGCGAGGCCGCCCCGCAGGTCCGAGGAGAGCTTGTGCCACTTCTCCCGGAGGACCAGGTCGATCAGGTCCAGCGCGCGGGTGCGGTGCCCGAGCAGGTCGAGGACATGGGCGACGCCCGCGAGACCGTCGTACAGCCCCAGCGGCGTGCCCACCGGCACCGGGTCGGTGTGGGCCAGCAGCCAGCGTTCGCCCTCCTCGTACCGCTCGGCGCCCGCCTGGGCCAGCGCGTACAGCACCCCGGCCGCGCCGTGCGCGAGCCCGAGTCCGCCGCCGTCGGAGAACTGGGTGATGTCGCCGGGGAAGAGCCGGTCGTCGCGGTCGGGGGTGGCGGAGGCGAGGATCGCCTTCACCATCGAGTCGCGGCTGTAGGGCCAGTCGGCGGGTTCGACGGGAGCCGCCGGCAGCGAAGGCGCGGGGCGCCCGACTCCTTGCTCGGACACGTCACGGGTGATCTCGGCGACCGCTTCGGCGAGGAACTCGGCCGGTACGTCCGGGAACTGCCCGGCGATCACCTCGGCCAGGTGCGCCGCCTTGCCGCGGTCCACCACGAACAGGGTGGTCAGCGGCATGAAGAGCGACAGCCGCAGACACGCCAGCGCGTACCGGTCGACGTCCGTGCCCCTGCGGTCGGGCGGGGCGAAGAACCCGGGGTGGGCGACGACCTGGCGGCCCCGCTCCTCGGCCGGTGCCGCCGCCTCGAAGTCGACCAGGGACACCGACTCCTCGTCGGGCGCGACCATGATGTTGAAGATGTGCAGGTCGTTGAAGACGATCCCGCGCGCGTGCACCGCCTCGAGGGTCTCCTCGACCGCGCGGTGGATACGCAGCGCCCACCGTGTGTAGGCGGCCACCGCCGCCGGATCCGGGTCGTGGGTGAGCAGCGGGTGGCGTTCGGCGAAGAAGGAGTTGAGGGGGCGCCCCTCGATGAAGTCCATGACGAGGAAACGGTGGTCCCCGAGCGTGAACCAGTCGCGCACCTCGGGAACCGTCCCGAGCCCCGCCACCCGCTCCAGCGCCGCCCGCTCACGCTCCAGCCGGGTGACCGCGTCGGCGCCGTCGGCCGCGAGGCCCGCGTGCGGCCGCCCCTCCTTGAGGACGACCCGGCGCCCGTCGCGCGTGTCGGTGCCGACGTACACACCGCCGCCGTTGGAGAAGTGCAGTGCCTTCTCGATGCGGTACGGCAGGTCGGAGACCGTCGTCGCGTTGCGGGCCGCGAGCTGCGCCTCCAGGAACGCGGGCAGCCGCACCCACTCCGGCACCTGGAAGGACGGCGCGCGCCGGTCCGGCACCAGCCGCCCCTCGCCGTCGCGCACCGCCGGTACGAGCGAGCCGCGCTCGTCGACGACGAAGGAGCGCGCGAACGCCCCGTAGCGCACGTACAGCGGTCCGTCCTGCCAGCGCAGATCGGTGAGGATGTACGGCCCCTCGCAGCCCTCCAGGAGCGCGCCCAGCTCGGTCAGCACCTGGTGCAGCTGGGCCTCGTCGGCCGGGTAGACCGTCACGAACTTGCCGCTGCCGTCCCGGCCCGCGTACTTGGTGTTGCGCAGATGCAGCAAATGCGGGCCCGGCAGGAACTTGAACGGAATGCCGCGCGGCACGCAGTAGTCCCACACTGTCGCCGCGATCCGCTCGGCGTTCGCCCGGGTGGCCGAGGCATGCACCTTCCAGCCCTGGGTCGGTCCGGGCAGCGGGGCGCCGTCCGGACCGAGCGGCGTCAGCGCCAGCCAGTCGCCGATCCGCCCGGCCCGCCAGCCCTCCGGCACCGCCCGGCCGGCGGTCTCGAACAGGGGAGCGGACTCACCCGGTGCGGACAGCCGGTCGGGCGTCTCGTAGAAATGCCGGTCGGCGAGCGCGTACACCTCGTACCGCTGGTCCATGCCCACCTCCTCGATGTCTGGCACCGAGCCTTCCAGCCGGTGGACGGGCCCCGACAGTCACGGCTGTCACGAGACGACTGTGCGGAACGCATACGTTCGAGCGGGGCGCCGGGCCGGTGCTGCGGACGCCGTGGCACGTCAGGGGCTGCGCCGGAGCCCCATACGCGCTGTAATGACGAACGTGGTCAGTGAGGACGCGGGACGAGGAACGACAACGGCGCGTGCCGAACTTGCCCTCAAGTCGCTCACCCTCGATCTCGACCCCCGCGAGCGCCTCCGCCGCATCCTCGAACAGACACTTGTCTTCGCCGGTGCGAGCGTCGCCGGCGTCTACACCCCGGCCGACACCGGTGACGTGCTGTGTCTCGTCGAGTCGGCCGGGGTGCCCCGCACGCTGTACGGCCTGCGCGACGGCTATCCCGTGGCCGCAGGCTCGCCCGCCGCCGACGCCCACCGCACCGGACGGCCCGTATGGCTCGGCCCGGACGAACTCGCCGACTGCGCCGAGTCCCGGCGGATGCCCGCCGGCGCCGTCCATCTGGCGGCACTGCCGGTCCGCGCCGGGGCGGCGGTCGGGGACGGCGGCTGTCTCCTCGCGGTCACGGAGCGACCGGGCGGCTTCGACGACGGCGCCCGCGACTGCCTCGCACTGTTCGCCGACGCCGTCGCGTGGCCCGCCCCGCCCACCGTCTCGGATCTCGCCGAACTGCCCGCCAACGCCTTCAGCCTCGCCATGGACAGCGGACGCGTCGAGGTCGGCGACGAACTCCTCGCCCTGTTCGCACTCGACCGCGCCGACTTCGACGGCAGGGTCGAGACCCTGCTCGGCCTCACCGTGCCCGAGGACCTGCCCTCCCTGATGTCCGTCGTCGAGGCCGACCACATGTCCATCGGCGAACGCGAACTGGAGTTCCGGGTCGTCCAGCCCTCCGGCCCACCGAGATGGCTGCGACTGCGCGGGCGGCTCATGAACGTCGGGGACGGCCGCCCCGCCCGGCTGGTGGGCACGGTAGGCGACGCCTCCACCCCGCGCTCCGGCGTCACCGACGTGGCCCGCGTCCAGCGCCTCGCCGCCGCCCTGGCCACCGCCGGGACCGTCCGAGACGTCAGCCAGGCCGTCGTCACCGCACTGCGCAAGCCGCTGCGGGCCGACCGGATCGCCCTGGCCGAACTGGAGAACGACCGGCTCGTGGTCACCGTCCTCGACCCGCCCGACCCCGAGTCCTGGCCCGAGTCGTGGCGCCTCGAATGGCGCTCCGAGTGGCCCGAGTCGCCCGTCCGCTCCATGCCCACACTGGCCGCCGCCCTGCGCGAGGGCCGCGCCGCCATCTGGCCCGCCGGCACCGAGACCGAACCCGCGCTCGAAGGCGTCGGCCCCGGCGGTCTCGCCGTGCTGCCGCTGCCCGCCGGCGGCCGGACGGCCGGTATCTGCCTGATCGGCTGGGACACCCCGCACGAGTTCGGCACCGACGAACGCGCCCTGCTCACCGCCGCCGCCGGCCTCGCGGGCCAGGCCCTGACCCGCGCCCACGCCTTCGACGCCGAACACGAACTCGTCGGCATGCTCCAGCGCACCCTGCTGCCCCGCCGCCTGCCCAAACTGCCCGGCGGGGTCGCCGAGGCCCGCTACCTCCCCACCACCGAGGGCCTGGAGGTCGGCGGCGACTGGTACGACGTGATCCCGCTGCCCGACAACCACGTCGCCCTCGTCATCGGCGACGTCCAGGGCCACAACGCGGGCGCCGCCACCCTCATGGGCCAGATGCGCACCGCCCTGCGCGCCTACGCCGTCGAGGGCCACCCGCCGGACGTCGTCGTCTCCCACGCCAACCGTCTCCTCATCGACATGGAGACCGACCTCTTCGCCACCTGCTGCTATGTCGACGTCGACATGGAGGAGGGCACCGCCTGGTACGTCCGCGCCGGCCACATCCCCCCGGTCGTCCGCAACCCCGACGGCACCACCGAGATCACCGAGTCCGAGGTGGGCCCGCCGCTCGGCGTGCTGGCCCGGGCCGACTACCCGATGAGCCCGCTGCGTCTCCAGCCCGGCACCCTGCTCGCCCTCACCACCGACGGCCTCGTGGAATCCGCGCAGATCGACGTGGAGGACGGCCTCGACGCCCTCGCGGACAACCTCGCCGCCGCCGACCCCGCCCACCTCGGCCTGGTCGCCGACGCCCTCCTCGCGGGCGCCAACCGCAACGACGACGTCGCCCTGCTCCTGCTGCGCTACGACGCCATGGAACGGCGCCCGCTGCGCGAGAGCTGGACCGTCTGGCGGGTGCCCGAGGCCGTCCGGCACGCCCGCCGCTTCAGCCGGCGCACGCTGCGCACCTGGGCGCTCGCGGGCGAGGCGGGCCTTCAGGAGAACATGGACACCGTGCTCCTCGTCGTCTCCGAACTGGTCACCAACGCCCTCGTGCACACCGGCGGCCAGGTCCGTCTCGACCTCACCGTCTTCAACGGCCGGCTGCGCGTCGCCGTCGCGGACAACTCGCCCCGCACCCCCGTCAGACCGACGAACATCGGCTGGGAGGCCACCGGCGGCCGGGGCATCCTGCTCGTCGAGGCCATGTCTGCGGCCTGGGGAACCGTCCCGGTCAGCGGCGGCAAACAGGTGTGGAGCGAGATCGCGCTGGAGCTCTGAGGACAGGCCGGCGGGCTCCGGCACCGGTCACGCTGAGGCACCGGATATTACGTCGCGGGAAAACGAAGCTAGGGTGAACGGATGAAGGCTCTCGTGCTCTCCGGTGGCGCCGGCACGCGGCTGCGGCCGATCACCCATACCTCGGCGAAGCAGCTCGTCCCCGTGGCCAACAAGGCTGTGCTGTTCTACGGCCTGGACTCCCTCGCCGAAGCGGGCATCACCGAGGTCGGCATGATCGTCGGTGACACCGCCGCCGAGATCGAGGAAGCGGTCGGCGACGGGTCCGCGTTCGGCCTGAAGGTCACCTACATCCCGCAGGAACGGCCCCTGGGCCTGGCCCACGCGGTGCTGATCGCGCGGGACTTCCTCGGCGACGACGACTTCGTCATGTACCTCGGCGACAACTTCATCATCGGCGGCATCACCGACCTCGTCGACGAGTTCCGCCGCCTGCGCCCCGACGCCCAGATCCTGCTGACCCAGGTGCCCGACCCCCGCGCGTTCGGCGTCGCCGAACTCGACGCGGACGGCCAGGTGATCGGCCTGGAGGAGAAGCCGGAGCACCCCAAGAGCGACCTCGCGCTCGTCGGCGTGTACCTCTTCACCCCGGCCATCCACGACGCCGTACGCTCGATCAGCCCCTCCCGGCGCGGCGAGCTGGAGATCACCCACGCCATCCAGTACCTCATCGACGCCCGGGCCGACGTACGGTCCACGCTGATCAAGGGCTACTGGAAGGACACGGGGAACGTCACGGACATGCTGGAGGTCAACCGCATGGTCCTGGAGGGACTCGATCGGCGGATCGACGGCGACGTGGACGAGGCCTCCGAGACCATAGGGCGCGTGGTGATCGAGGAGGGCGCGAGCATCAGCCGCTCCCGGATCGTGGGACCCGTCGTCATCGGCGCCGGGACCGTCGTCAGCGACTCCTACGTCGGGCCGTTCACCTCCGTCGCGGAGAACTGCCGGATCACCGACAGCGAGCTGGAGTTCTCCATCGTGCTGCGGGACTCCTCCATCGCCGGGGTGGGCCGCATCGAGTCCTCGCTCATCGGCAGGCACGTCGAGGTGACCCCGGCCCCCAGCGTTCCCAGCGCCCACCGACTCGTCCTCGGAGACCACAGCAAGGTGCAGATCCACTCATGAACCTCCTCGTCACCGGCGCCGCCGGATTCATCGGCTCCACGTACGTCCGCAACCTCCTCGCGTCCCAGGCGCCCGACGCGCCCCGGATCACCGTGCTGGACAAGCTCACGTACGCGGGCACCCTGGAGAACCTGCCGGCCGAGCACCCCCGGCTGACGTTCGTCCACGGCGACATCTGCGACGCCGAACTCGTCGACAAGCTGATGGCCGAGGCCGACCAGGTGGTCCACTTCGCCGCCGAGTCCCACGTGGACCGCTCGATCGACGGCGCCGCCGACTTCGTCCACACCAATGTGCTGGGCACCCAGACACTGCTGGACGCGGCCCTGCGCAACAACGTCGGCCCGTTCGTGCACGTCTCCACCGACGAGGTGTACGGTTCGATCGAGTCCGGCTCCTGGCCCGAGGACCACCCCCTGGCGCCCAACTCGCCCTACTCGGCGTCGAAGGCCTCCTCGGACCTGCTCGCCCTCGCCTACCACCGCACCCACGGCCTGGACGTCCGCGTCACCCGCTGCTCCAACAACTACGGGCCGCACCAGTTCCCCGAGAAGGTCATCCCGCTCTTCGTCACCAACCTGCTCGACGGCAAGAAGGTCCCGCTGTACGGCGAGGGCCTCAACGTCCGCGACTGGCTGCACGTCGACGACCACTGCCAGGGCGTCGACCTGGTGCGCACCGGCGGCCGGCCCGGCGAGGTCTACAACATCGGCGGCGGTACGGAGCTGAGCAACAAGGAACTCACCGGACTGCTCCTCGAAGCCTGCGGGGCCGACTGGGACAGCGTGGAGTACGTCGAGGACCGCAAGGGCCACGACCTGCGCTACTCCGTCGACTGGAGCAAGCTCCACGACGAGCTGGGCTACACCCCGCGCCACGACTTCGCCGCCGGACTCGCCGCCACCATCGACTGGTACCGCGACAACCGCGCCTGGTGGGAGCCCCTCAAGCGACGCGTCGGCACCGGAGACAAGCAGGCAAAGGGATGAAGTGGCTGGTGACCGGCGCCGCCGGCATGCTCGGCCGCGACACCGTCGAGGAACTCCTGAGGCGCGGTGAGGACGTCGTGGGCCTCGCCCGCGCCGCCCTCGACATCACCGACCCCGACGACGTGCGCCGCGTCTTCACCGACCACGAGCCCGACCTGGTCGTCAACTGCGCCGCCTACACCGCCGTCGACGACGCCGAGACGGACGAGGAGACGGCGCTGCGCGTCAACGGCGTCGGACCGCGCCTGCTCGCCCAGGCCTGCGCCGAGCACGGCGCCCGGCTGATCCACGTGTCGACCGACTACGTCTTCGACGGCGAGGCCCGCGAGACCCCGTACCCCGAGGACCACACCCCGGCCCCGCGCACGGCGTACGGCCGCACCAAACTCGCCGGTGAACAGGCCGTCCTGGCCACGCTCCCGGACACAGGCGTCGTGCTGCGCACGGCCTGGCTGTACGGCGCCCACGGCCGCAACTTCGTGGCCACGATGATCGGCCTGGAGGCGCGTCGGGACACCGTCGACGTCGTCGACGACCAACGCGGCCAGCCCACCTGGAGCGCCGACGTCGCCGCACTGATCGCCGACCTCGGACCCCGGGTCGGTGCCGAGGCGTACGGCGTCCTGCACGCCACCAACTCCGGCGAGACCACCTGGTTCGAGCTGGCGCGTGAGGTGTTCCGCCTCAGCGACGCCGACCCGGACCGGGTACACCCCACCACCAGCGCGGCGTTCACCCGCCCGGCCCCCCGCCCGGCCTACAGCGCCCTCGGCCACAGCCGCTGGCAGCAGACCGGTCTGCGACCGCTCCGCGACTGGCGTACCGCCCTGCACGAAGCACTGCCACACATCCGCAAGGAGATTTCCTCGTGAAACGCCATGAGTTCCTCCGGGAGCTCCACAAGGTCAGCGCGAACAGGAACTACCTGGAGATCGGCGTCAACGACGGCCGAAGCCTGACCCTGTCCCGGGTACCGAGCATCGCGATCGACCCCGCGTTCAAGGTGGTCTCGGAGATCCGCGCCGACGTCCATCTCGCGAAGGCCACCAGCGACGACTTCTTCGCCCGGCAGAATCCGCTCGCCCACCTCACGGGCGGCCGGCACCCGCTGCGCAACCTGGCCCGCAACCGCAGCCCGTTCGGCTACTGGCAGCGCACCACGCTCGACCTGTCGTTCATCGACGGCATGCACCTGTTCGAGTACGCGCTGCGTGACTTCATCAACGTCGAGAAGCACTCGGACTGGGCCAGCGTCATCGTCCTCGACGACATGCTGCCGCGCAGCATCGACGAGGCCGCCCGCGACCGGCACACCAACGCCTGGACCGGCGACGTCTACAAGCTGATCGAGATCCTCACCCGGTACCGCCCCGACCTGACCACGGTCCTCGTCGACACCGCGCCCACCGGACAGCTCATCGTCTTCGGCGCCGACCCCGACAACACCGTCCTCAAGGACAAGTACGACGAGATCATCGCGGAGTTCGAGGTCCCGGACCCGCAGAAGGTGCCCGAGAGCGTCCTGGAGCGGACGCCCGCGATCAAGCCGGAGACCCTGATCGAGGCCGGCTTCTGGGCCCCGCTCGTCAGGTCCCGCAACCGCGGCACCAAGCGCTCGCGCGGCCTGGAGCAGCTGCGGCGCAGCCTGAAGCCGCTGAGCACCACCCGCTGACGCGGAACCGGAAAGGCCTGCGGCCCGGCTGCTGATCAGCAGCCGGGCCGCAGGCCTTTTCCTGTACTCGTCCCCTACGGGCGTCAGTGGTCGGCGCGCAGCCCCGCGTAGTAGGCCGCGCACACCTCGTACGACGGCAGCAGCCCGGCCGCCTCCGCCTCGGCCAGCGTCGGCGCCTCGGCGTCCTTCTGCGACAGCACCGGCTCGATGCCCTCGGGCCAGGCGATGCCCAGCTCCGGATCGAGCGGATTGATCCCGTGCTCACGCCCCGGCGCGTAGCCCGTCGAACACAGGTAGACCACGGTGGCGTCGTCGGTGAGCGCCATGAAGGCGTGCCCGAGCCCCTCAGCGAGGAACACGGCGTGCCGGGTCTCGTCGTCGAGCCGCACCGCCTCCCACCGCCCGTACGTGGGCGAGCCGACCCGGATGTCCACCACGACGTCCAGGACCGCGCCGCGCACGCACGTCACGTACTTCGCCTGGCTCGGCGGTACGTCGGAGAAGTGCACCCCGCGTACGACGCCCCGGCGTGAGACCGAGCAGTTCGCCTGCGCGAGGGAGAGGTCGTAGCCGGTGGCCTCGCGGAACTCCTCGCCCCGGTACCACTCGTGGAAGGTGCCCCGGTCGTCCGGGAAGATCTTCGGCTCCAGTACCCAGGCGCCTTCGATGTCCAGTGCTCGCATGCGTCAGGCTCCGTTTCCGCGTCGCAGCCCGGCCTTGCGCGCGATCTTCCCGAGCGTGCGCCGCACCTTGCGGACGAGTCGCTGCCCGGTGCTCGGCCCGGCCGGCCTGGCGGGCCGCACGACCTGGAGACGGCCGCCCTTGGCACTGAGGCTGACGGACATCGCCAGGAACCGCGGCTCATCGGCCTCTGGGGCCAGGCACAGCGACGGCTTCCACGTCCCGTCGGCCAACGCGCCGGAGGGCAGCGTCGCCTCGACGAACGCCCCAGAACCGTCGGAGGCCGCCGACAGCGTGCCGGACGCCTCGACCGGCGCGGCGCCGGCCGACGAGGTCAGCCGCAGCAGCGTCTTGGTGTCGCCGGGCACGTGCAGGGGCAGTGCCATGCGCAGCCGGTCACCCGTGACGGTGACATCGTCGGGCTTGAGGCGGCCGAGGCCCACGCCCTTGACGGCGCGGTCGACGTCCAGGGAGAGCGTGGCCTGCTTGGCCGTCCAGTACGGCAGGACCACGCGGCCGGCGACCACACCGGCCGGCGGCACCGGACGGGGGTCCAGCTTGACCGGGCCCAGACGGCACTCACGGGTCCAGCCGCCCAGCTTGATCCGGACGAACACGTCGAACAGTCCGCCGCCGAGCGGAACGCCGCCCGCCGCAGTGCCGGGGTCGACGGTGGCCGTGCCGCGCAGCACCAGCCGCACCTGCTGCCCGTCCTCGTCGGCCGGGAGCGTCTCGCCGGTGACCTCCACCGGCTGGAAGAACTGGGCGGCCGTGGACCGCTCACGCACCAGGAAATCCGCCGTCGCGCTCCAGAACCGGGCGACCGTGGACGCGCCCACCCGGGCGATCGCGTCGTCGGCGTCGGTGGGCGTGCCGTCCAGGTCGGCGCCGTCGCTGTCGTCGTCGGCGGGGAACGTCATCGGCTTGCCGTGCGAGGTGAACTCGGCGGTGAAGCCGACGTGCAGCACACCGTCGCGCCACTCCACGCTCAGCGGGGTGGCCGAGGGGGCGAGGGACGCCTCCCACTCGGCGAACGCCACCACGTCGTCAAGACGGTCGGCGGCGATCAGCGCCGCCACGATCCGCTGCGCCTCCTGCATGCCGCTCGCGACACCCGGGCCGAAGCGCTCGACGACGACCTTGCGGATCTCGTCGAACATCTCCTTGCGGTAGTCCTCCGGTAGCTTGAGGAGCCGGTTGGAGCGCATGCGCTCGACCATCTCGTTGCGCAGCCAGCGCCGGTAGAGACGGTCGCGCACCGTGCCCGGCTCGGTGTAGCGCTCGACGACGTCGAGGGCCTCGCGCAGGTTGCCGAAGTAGCCGACCGGGTCGAAGCGCTGGAAGCCCGCGTTCGAGGCGTCGTCACGCTTGACGTGGTAGTAGCAGACGTAGTCGCTGAGCACGGAGACGTTGTCCGCGCGCAGATACGCCTCGGTCACGAAGACATGGTCCTCGAGTCGCCGCCGGCCCTCGGGGAAGCGTAGGCCGATGCGGTCGAGGAACGCGCGGCGGAGCATCTTGTGCGGGGTGAGGCTGTCGATCAGCGGAGCGTTCTCGACCGTGGCCTTGGGGTGGTTGCGCCGGAACAGTTCGACCGGCACCGGGCGGCCCTTGCCGGCCATTTTGCCGACGATCACATCGGCGCCGTTGGCAACGCCGTACTCGTACATCCGCTCGAGGGCTTCGTCGCCGAGGTAGTCGTCGTTGTCGACGAACATCACGAACTCGCCCTGCGAGGCCTCGATACCGACGTTGCGCGGCTTACCCGACCAGCCCGAGTTCTCCTGGTGGATGACCCGGAAACGCGGTTCCTCCGCGGCGAGCTGGTCCAGCCGTGCCGGGGTCTCGTCGGTGGAACCGTCGTTGACGAAGATCACTTCGTACTCGTCGGCGGGCAGCGACTGCCGCAGCAGCGACGCGACGCAGTCCTCGATGTACGGTCCCGGGTTGTACACCGGAACGATGACGCTGACCTTGACCGGCATACGGCTGGAAGCTCCCTTTTGGCTCTACTCCCCGTTCCCGCGACGGCGCGGACCGGGCTGCCTGATACTAACCTCGCACGCCCGTCAGCCACCTGCCGGGGCGCGGCGCGCGGGGCGCCCTGAAGGGGCGCGGGGCTGTGTCTGATGTGCGGCTCCGCCGCGCGGGCGCGACCGGCCACGACGGCGCCGCAGCCGCCCGACACCGAGCGGCACCCCCAGGGGAGCGCCTACGCTCACGACCGTGCACCTCCTGCTCCTCTCCGACACCCACCTCCCCAAACGCGCCCGCGAGCTCCCCGCCCCCCTCCTCGACGAACTCCCGCACGCCGACGTCGTGTTCCACGCCGGCGACTGGGTCGACACGGCCACCCTCGACCTGCTGGAGAGCCGCTCGCGCCGCGTGATCGGCGTGTACGGCAACAACGACGGCCCCGACCTGCGGGCCAGGCTCCCCGAGGTGGCCTACGCAGACCTGGGCGGCCTGCGCTTCGCGGTGGTCCACGAGACGGGCCCCGCCCAGGGCCGCGAGGCCCGCTGCGCCGCCCGCTTCCCCGACGTGGACGTCCTGGTGTTCGGCCACAGCCACATCCCGTGGGACAGCACCGCGGACACCGGCCTGCGGCTGCTGAACCCCGGCTCGCCGACGGACCGGCGCCGCCAGCCGCACTGCACCTACCTGACGGCGACGGTGACGGACGGCGGGCAGCTCACCGACGTGGTGCTGCACAGGCTGCCGCCCCGCCGGACCTAGGGGACGTCAGTTGTGGTGAGTGTGGAGAGCCTGGGCCATGGAGGACGAGCCCTCGGTGACGAAGGAGCGGATCTGTGCCAGGTAGGCGTCGCGGTCGATGCGGCCGTCGCCGTCCTCGTCCAGCGCGTCGAACGCCGCGCGGGCATTGCCGGCGGGGTTGCCCAGGGCGTGGCGCAGAGCGGTGAACTCCTCCCGGTCGAGGTGGCCGTCGCTGTCGGTGTCGGCCAGGTCGAAGAGCGATCCCAGCGCCGGCCTGCACACGTCGTCGAAGGCCGCTTCGCCTGCCCACGCCGCGTACTCGGTGAAGGTCACCCTTCCGTCCTGGTCCGCGTCCATCGACGTGAACACCCGCTCGTGCGCCGTACGGGCCACGGCCAGGAGCGGGTCGTCACCGGCCGAGCCCAGCGCCTTCGCCGCGAGCTCGGGCCGGGCAAGGTACTCCTGGCGGGAGATGACCCCGTCGCCGTCGACGTCCAGCATCGAGAAGATGTGCCGCTTGGCCGTGATGGTGTCCACCCGGGCCCTCATTCCTGTACGAAGCCGAAGAAGCGGCGGTCACCGCTCCCCTCCCGGAAACGAGGACCGCGGCCTCAGGTCACCGGCGGCTCGTCGGCGTCCGCGCCGAGGGATGAATGGCGCCGCCCGTCGCCGTCAGGGCCACCCCGCTGCCGCCCCAGCGCAGGGCGACGATCTCGGCGGCCACGGACACCGCCACCTCCTCCGGCGTACGGGCGCCGAGGTCCAGCCCGATGGGGGAGCGCAGCCGGGACAGCTCGGGCGCGGTGAGGCCGGCCTCCGTCAGCCGTCGCCGACGGTCGTCGTGGGTGCGGCGGCTGCCCATCGCGCCGATGTAGGCGGCGGGCCGGCGCAGCGCCTCCTCCAGGAGCGGGACGTCGAACTTCGGGTCGTGGGTCAGGACGCAGATCACCGTGCGCTCGTCGGTGTCCGTGCCGTTCAGGTACCGGTGCGGCCAGTCGACGACCACGTCGACGCCCTCGGGGAAGCGCTGCGGGGTGGCGAAGACCGGGCGGGCGTCGCAGACGGTGACCCGGTATCCGAGGAAGGCACCGATCCGGGCCACGGCGGCGGCGTAGTCGATGGCGCCGAAGACGAGCATGCGGGGCGGGGGCGCGAAGGAGTGCAGGAACACGGTGACCGTGTCCTCGCGCCGCTCCCCGTGCGGGCCGTAGTGCCGCGACCCCGTTGCCCCCAGGGCGAGTTCTCCGCGCGCGTCGGCGGTGACGGCCACGTCCAGGCCGGTCGTGCCGAGCGTGCCGGCCACGTCGTCGGGCCAGACGGCGAGGGTGGCGCCGCGCGTCGCGGGACCGTCGGTCACGGTGGCCACGGTCACCGGCCGGCCCGCCGCCACCGTCTCCGCGACCGCCGCGAACGACGGATCGACGGCCGCGCTCACCGGCCGTACGAGGAGGGTGATCTCGCCGCCGCAGGTCAGCCCCACCGCGTAGGCGTCCTCGTCGCTGTAGCCGAAGGTCTCCAGACGGGCCTCGCCGCTCGCCACGACCTCCTGGGCCAGTTCGAACACCGCGCCCTCGACACATCCCCCGGACACACTGCCCACCACCTCGTCGCGGGGCCCCACGGCCATCGCGGCGCCGGGGTCACGGGGTGCGCTGCGGCTCACCGAGACGACGGTGGCGAGTCCGAACGGTTCGCCCGCCGCGTACCAGCGCCCGAGCGTGGGGAGGATGTCACGCACGAATCGCTCCTTTTGTCGCTCATGTGACTTGATGATCGCTCATGAGGGGCAAAAGCTGAAGATTACTCAGGAGTCAGTAGTATTGACGCCTCCTGATGCGCGCGGGACTGTAGTGGACATGTCGAAGTTGCGCGTGCATCTGCTCGGCGTCCTGGTCCTGGTCACGGGTTTCCTGACCACCGTCGGCTCCCAGCCCGCCCGGGCCGACACCCTCTGGTTCGACTCTCCTACCTCCACCACCCTCACCGTCCAGAACGGTCGGTTCACCGACGCTCTGGGCCGCGAGGTCGTGCTCCGCGGCTACAACGTCTCCGGCGAGACGAAGCTCAAGGAGAACAACGGTCTGCCCTTCGCCTCGGTGGCCGACGCGAAGAAGTCCGCGACCGCGCTGCGAGCGCTCGGCGGCGGCAACAGCGTCCGCTTCCTGCTCTCCTGGGCGTACGCGGAGCCCGTCCGCGGCTCGGTGAGCAGCAGCTATCTGGCCGCCGCCACCGCCCAGATGGGTGCTTTCCTGGACGCGGGCATCCGCGTCTACCCCGACTTCCACCAGGACCTCTACTCCCGCTGGCTCTTCGACCCGGACAGCTGGTACACCGGCGACGGCGCCCCCAAGTGGGCCGTCGACATCGGCAACTACCCGGACGAGAGCTGCGGGATCTGCATCCTCTGGGGGCAGAACATCACCCAGAACGCGGCCGTGAAGAACGCGACGCACGACTTCTGGCACAACGCGTACGGGCTCCAGGACTCGTTCCTCGACACCGCCGAGAAGACGATGACGTACATCAGGCAGAACCTGACGAGCGCCCAGTTCGCCGGTGTCGTCGGCTTCGACCCGTACAACGAACCGCATGCGGGGAACTACGACTCGGGCCAGACCAGCCGGGCCTGGGAGAAGGACGTCCTGTGGCCGTTCTTCGTCAAGTTCCGGGCGCGGATGGACGCGGCGGGCTGGCAGGACAAGCCCGCCTTCGTGGAACCGAACATGTTCTGGAACGGCAACATCGACTTCCAGCGGCAGGAGGGCGGACTGCTCGACGCCGGGACCATGGGCCCGCGCTACGTCTTCAACACGCACTTCTACGACCAGAAGGCGATCTCCGGCATCTTCATGTGGGGCAAGGCCGGTGACGGCCAGTACGTCACCGACTTCGGCACGGTCCGCGACCGGGCCGCCGCCACCGGGACGACGGGGATCGTCAGCGAGTTCGGCCACCCGCTGGCCGGCTCCGTCTCCGACAAGGCCCCGACGGTCCTCAAGGCGATGTACCAGGCCCTCGACTCCCGTGTGAAGGGGGCGAGCTGGTGGGCCAACGCGAGCGGCTCGGGGCCGGTGCTGTCCGGCAGCCAGTGGCAGTGGGACATCTACAACGGCCGCCACAAGGAACTGATGAACGACAATGCCGGCAAGGTGATCACGGGCGGTGACGCCTGGAACGACGAGGACCTGTCCGCCGTACGCCTCGACGACTCCGGTACGGCGGTGCTGCGGCAGGACGCCCGGATGCTGGACCGCGTCTATCCGGGCGCCACGGCCGGGACGACGCTCGCCTTCACCTACGAGGACCGCTCCCGGGACGGGTCCACCACCCTGACCTGGAACCCGGTGCCGAGTTCACTGCCGAAGGTGTCCCAGCTGGTGGGCTCGGGGCAGTACGGGGTGCTGGTGTGGCGGTCGAAGGGCATCTCGGCGCCGACCGAGCTGCATCTTCCGGCGTCCTTCCCGACGGCCACCACCACGGTCGTATCCGACCTCGGCACGGTGTACGGCCCGCCGGCCTACACCGCCACGACGCCCGTCGCGGCGGGCACCGAGCCCGGCAACACGGGGAGCCGCCGCCTGCTGCTCACCGCGCCGGACTCGGGGGCCCTGCACTACGCGCTGGTGACCAACGGGGCGACGGCTCCCTCGGCGACTCTGCTCAGTGCCGCGCGGGCCGAGCTGGCCTCTTGGGCGGCGCAGAAGTTCAGCTAGGCCGGTTGTCTGCTGCCGGTCCGGTGGGGGCTTGTCGCGCCCACGCGGCGGAGCCGCAGATGGACACAGCCCCGCGCCCCTTGCAGGGGGCGCGGGTGCGCACCAGGCCCTCACCGGGTACGTCAGTGGGCCGCCGGGCCCGTCCAGTCCGCCTCGACATGGCCGAGGCGGACTCGCTGGGGGTGGTCGCCGACCGGTACGGACACCGTCTTCTGCCCGGTGGCGAAGTCGATGGCCGTGATCTGGTCGGCGCCGCTCTCGGAGATCACGCAGGACTTGCCGTCGCCGCTCACGGTGGCCCAGTAGGGCTTCGACGCGGGGACGAGCGGGCCTTCCTGGAGGGTCGCGCGGTCGACGACCGTCGCGTAGTCGTCCATCGTGCCCGCCACGCACAGCTTCGTTCCGTCCGGCTTCATCGAGATGCCGTGGTGGCGCGAGTCGTTGACGAACGTGGTGCGGTCGTCGCTGGTCGCCGCGTTCTTCGGCAGGGTCTTCGTCCGGGTGATCTTGTCGCTGGCGACGTCGTACTCGAAGAAGCCGTTGAAGAACGAGACCTGGAAGTACAGCTTCGACTCGTCGGGGGAGAAGGCCGCCGGGCGGACCGCGTCCGAGTAGTCCTTGAGGCCGATGGCGTCGAGCCGCTGCCGCATGTCGATCACCTTCACCGGCTTGAAGGTGGCCGCGTCGACGACTGTGATCTTACGGTCGCCCTTCGTGAAGTCCTGCCACGGAGCGTCCGTCGAGGTGTTGACGTCCCCGATGGACATGTTCCAGATGTACTTGCCGTCCTTGGTGAAGATGTTCTCGTGCGGTTTGTCGCCGGTGGAGAACGAACCGATCTGCGCCCCGGTGTCGATGTTCAGCACGTGCACGGTGTTGGAGATCGAGGCGGAGACCGCGACCCGTGTCCCGTCGGGGGAGACCGCCATGTGGTCGGATCGGTAGCCGGACACGGGGAAACGCCAGTTGATCGCCCCGGTGGCGAGGTTGATCGACACGACGTCGGCGAAGCTCGGCCGGGACACCACCACCGACTTGCCGTCCGGGGTGGAGTACATGTCGTCGACCAACTGGTCGTGGCCCTCGCCGACGCCGTTGCGGATGGCCATGAAGTAGATCCACTTGATCAGGTCGCCGTTGATCGCGGCCATCCGCGCCGCCTTGTCCGGTACGACGTTGATCCGGCCGATCTTGGCGAAGTCGCCGCTCGACTTGAGGACGTCCGCGGTGCCTTCCCAGTTGTTGCCGACGAACATCACCTCGCGCAGGCCCGCGGCGCCGGCCGCGTTGTCGGCGTTGGTCCTCGCGACGGCGGCGGTCGCGGGGGCGGTGACGGTCAGGACGAGGGCGGCGGCCATGGCACAGAGGTACCTGGATCTGGAAGCAGGCATGCGTGCTCTCCCCTCCGGGAGTGGGCGAACGGACTGTGGCGGGTGCATGACATATGAGACCAAAAGGGAGAACATGGCTGCGATCAGAAAACTGAACACGGTCACATTCAGATTGGACTTACTGGAAAGTAAGGAGGGGGTGCCCTTCTCCACAAGACTCCGTGCAGGACAAACTTGGCCACCGGACCGATGAAGGAGGGTTCATTGGCGGGCAGACTCAGGGCGCCGACCGGCCGTTACGCGGGCAAGACGGCCGAAGAACGGCAGACCGAGAGGCGCCGGCGATTCCTGGACGCCGCGCTCCAGTTGTTCGGCGACACGCCGGGCTACCGCTCGACGAGCGTCGCCGCGCTCAGTGAGGCGGCCGGCCTGTCGACCCGCCAGTTCTACGAGGAGTTCCGCACCCTGGAGGACGTACTGGCCGCCCTTCACCTCCAGGTCAACGACTGGGCCGAGGAGGCGGCGCTCACCGCGCGGGCCGCCGCCGAGGGCCTGCCTCTCGCCGACCGCGCCGCCGCGATCTTCCGCGCCTACGCCGCCAACGTCACCGCCGACCCGCGCCGTATCCGGATCACCTTCGTCGAGATCATCGGCGTCAGCGGCCGTCTGGAGGAACAGCGCCTCGCCCGCCGCGCCCGCTGGGTGACCCTCATCTGCATGGAGGCGGAGGCCGCCGTCACCCGCGGAGAAGCGGCGCCGCGCGACTACCGCCTCGCCGCGGCCGCGTTCATCGGCAGCGTCAACGGTCTGCTGCACGACTGGAGCGCCGGGTGGGTGGACGCCACGCTCGACGAGGTGGTGGACGAGCTGGTACGGATGCTGCTCGGCATCCTGCGCCCAGCGGGCTGGCTCCCCCCGGCCTCGCCGGGAGCCGAGGACGCCGCCAGCTCCTGACGTGCCGGGGACGCCCTTGGGGGCGCGGGGAACTGCGCGCCCAGCCCCCACCGGCCGGCAGTGGACGAAGGCGGGCACGGAGGACGCCGACAGTCCCTGACGCTCCCGGGGCTGCCCCCTGACGCTCCCGGGGCTGCCCGGACCGGGGGCGCCTTGTGGGGGCGCGGGGAACTGCGCGCCCAGCCCCCACCGGTCGGCAGTGGACGAAGGCGGGCACGGAGGACGCCGACAGTCCCTGACGCTCCCGGGGCTGGCCGGACCGGGGGGCGCCTTGTGGGGGCGCGGGGAACTGCGCGACCAGCCCCCACCGGCCCGCAGTGGACGAACCGCCTGTCCCGCGGAGCGCCTAGCGTCGCAGCGGTGCGAGCACGAGCAGGGTGAGCGGCACCGTCGTAGCCACGACTGTCAGGCACACGGCGGTCAACCGGCCCTTCAGGCGCCGGTACTTCCCCTCGTACTCGGCCCGCAACTCCGCGCCGCGGACCGCCGTGCGCTGCCAGGAGGCACGGGCGAGAGCGAGATGCTCTGCCGCGAACTGCCTTTCCACCTCGTCCTGCTGATGACTCGTCAGCCAGTCCAGCCGAGCGGAGAAGCGGGCGGCCGCCTCCTGTCCCTCCTGACGGGTCGCGGCGATGAGCAGGTGGCCCTCGATCTCGTTGACCAGGGTCGGCATGTCCACCTGACGGTCGTCGTCTCTCGTGGTCACCGGTGGGTCAACTCCTGCTGCTGGGCGGGGTGGTGGAGATCGAAGGCCGGGGATTCGCTGCGGATCCGCGGCAGGGTGAGGAAGTTGTGGCGCGGGGGCGGGCACGACGTGGCCCACTCCAGCGAGCGGCCGAAGCCCCACGGGTCGTCGACCTCGACCTTCTTGCCGTACTTCGCGGTCTTCCACACGTTGTAGAGGAACGGGAGCACGGACAGGCCCAGCAGGAACGAGC
>NZ_LGDW01000477.1 GCF_001280005.1 Streptomyces sp. NRRL WC-3618
GGCGGTACGGGGGTGGGGAGCTGCGGCGGTCGGTGTCCAAGAGGGCGTTCGCGCGGGCGGTGCGGAGGTTGTTGCCGGTGGTGTCGGAGGGGGATCTGGTGCCTGCGGCGGCGGGGGTGCGGGCGCAGGCCGTGCTGCGGGACGGGACGCTGGTGGACGACTTTCTCATCCGGGAGGGGGCGCGGGCGGTGCATGTGCTGAACGCGCCGTCGCCGGCGGCGACCGCTTCGCTGCCGATCGGGAGAGAGGTGGCTCGGCGGGCGCTGGCTGTACTGGGCGAGTGAGCGCGGGGCTTCTCCTCGCCCCCGCCGCCCTTACCCGTCCCATCCCGTACCTGGGGGCTGCGCCCCCAGACCCCCCTTCGCGCTGAACGCGCTCGTCCTCAAACGCCGGACGGGCTGGAGGGGGGCGGGGAGAGAAGGTGCGGGTGGTTCGAGAGTGCCTGGTATACGGACCGAGACGGGTGGGCGGGTGGGTAAACACGCCCCCGCCCCGTAAAATCGGGTCCACTGTGTCTGACGACTCCCTTGACTCCGCATCGACGCCCGTCCCCGCCCGGCCCAAGGGCACCCCCCGCTTCCCCGGCGGGCCGCAGGCCGATCCCGCCGGGTCGCACTTCGAGCGGCGGATCAGAAGCTTTCAGCCCCGGCGCAGCCGGGTCACCGCCGGGCAGGGTGACGCGCTGCGTCGGCTGTGGCCCAAGTGGGGCCTCGACATCGACGGGCACGCTCTCCGGCTCGGCGAGCTGTTCGGGGACGACCTGCCCGTCGTACTCGAGATCGGGTTCGGGATGGGCGAGGCCACCGCGAGGATGGCTGCCGACGATCCCGGTACGAACGTTCTCGCCGTGGACGTGCACACCCCGGGCCAGGGCAATCTGCTCAATCTCGCCGACCAGCACGGGCTGACCAACGTCCGCGTCGCCAACGGTGACGCGATCATCCTGCTCCGCGAGATGCTCACCCCCGACTCCCTCGACGGCCTGCGCGTCTACTTCCCGGACCCCTGGCCCAAGAAGCGGCACCACAAGCGGCGGCTGATCCAGGCCGAGTTCCTCGATCTTGCCGCCGGCCGGCTGCGCCCCGGCGCCGTCGTGCACTGCGCGACCGACTGGGAGCCGTACGCCGAACAGATGCTCGAGGTGCTCGACGCGCACCCGGAGTTCGAGAACACCCAGCCCGCGGGCGGTTACGCGCCACGTCCGCGGTTCCGGCCGCTGACCCGTTTCGAGGGCCAGGGCCTGGAGAAGGGTCATGTCGTGAACGACCTGCTGTTCCGCCGGGTGCAGCACCCGTAGAGCTCCCTCGTTAGGGTCGATGCCGTGGCCGCCTTCCCCCCGTACCCGACCCACCCCAGCGGTCCCACCGACGGTCCGGTCGGCGGGGCGTTGCGGCACGCTCACTGGTGGCAGCGGAACTGGGTGCGGTACGGCGCCGTCGTCAGCCTGCTCGCGCTCTCCGGTCTCGTCATCCTCGCCCTGGTCCGCGAGCAGACCGGCACCGAGGGGTTCCTGGTCGGGCTGGGGCTCGCCGTGCTGCCCGTGCCGTTGCTCGTCGCCGCGTTCCGCTGGCTGGACCGGGTCGAGCCGGGGCCGTGGCGGAACCTGGTCTTCGCGTTCGCCTGGGGCGCCTGCGCGGCGGCCCTGATAGCGATCGTCGCCAACAGCTTCGCGACGAGATGGATAGCGACCGCCACCGCCGACCCGTCCGGCGCGGACACCCTCGGGGCGACCGTCATAGCGCCGATCGTCGAGGAGTCGGCGAAGGCGGCGGCCGTACTGCTCATCTACCTCTTCCGCCGACGCGACTTCACCGGCATCGTCGACGGCGTCGTGATCGCCGGGATCACCGCCACCGGCTTCGCGTTCACCGAGAACATCCTCTATATCGGCACCGCGTTCGGCACCGACCAGCTCACCGGGGACACCGGTATCGCCTCGGTCACGGCGGCGACCTTCTTCGTGCGCGTCGTCATGTCCCCGTTCGCGCACCCCCTGTTCACGGTCCTCACCGGCATCGGTTTCGGGATCTCCGCGCTGTGGGGCGAGGGCCGGCACGTCCGCCGGGTGCTGCTGCCGCTGTCCGGGCTGTTGCTCGCGATGAGCACGCACGCCCTCTGGAACGGCTCGTCGACGTTCGGGGAGTTCGGGTTCATCGCGGTGTACGCCGCGTTCATGCTGCCCGCGTTCGGGCTGCTGACCTGGCTGGTCATCTGGACCCGCCAGCGCGAACTGCGTACCGTGCGCGCCGAGTTGCCGGCGTACGCACAGGCCGGCTGGCTGGCCCCGGCCGAGCCGTACGCCCTCGGCTCGATGCGTGCCCGGCGCCTGGCCCGCGAGTACGCCCGCCACCACCTGGGCAGACCGGCGGCGCGCGCGGTGGCGCAGTACGAGGCGTACGCGACCTCGCTGGCGTTCCTGCGCCACCGGGGGCGCCTCGGCCGCGCGGGCGCCGATTTCGTCGTCCGGGAACAAGTACTGCTGGGCGAGCTGTGGCAGCGCAGAACGGTGGCCCGCCCGGCCCTGGACCACGCGGCGCGCGCGATCGCACCGGCGCCGGCTCCCATGCCGCCGGTCCCCTGGCCGACGTACACACAACAGCCGTACGCACAGCGGCCCTACGGACACGCGCCTCTGGGCTACGGAGAACAGGGGTACGGGCAGCAGCCGTACGGCCCCGTGACCCCGTACCCGGCCTACAACCCGTACCGCTCCTGATTCCTGTGGCGGGCCGGGACCCGTCACACCCCCCGGCCGAACCTCACGCCGAACCTCACGCCGAAGCCGCCGTCAGGAGCGCCATCTCCGCCTCCGTCAGTTCCAGTTCCGCGACCGCGAGCAGCGGCGCGAGCTGGTCGGCCGTGCGGGCGGACGCGATCGGGGCGGCCACCGTCGGCCGGGCGGCGAGCCAGGCCAGGGCGACCGTGGCGACCTCCGCGCCGTGCGCCGCCGCGACGGTGTCCAGCGCGGCCAGGACCTTCCGGCCGCGCTCCGACTCCAGGTGCTGGGCGGCGCCCCCCGCGCGCGGGCTGTCGACCGTCGTACCGGCGCGGTACTTGCCGGTGAGGAAACCGGAGGCCAGCGCGTAGTACGGGACGGCGGCAAGGCCCGTACGGGAGGCGATGTCGCGTCGCGGGCCCTCGTAGGTGTCGCGTGAGACCAGGTTGTAGTGGGGCTGGATGGCCACGTACTTGGCCAGGCCCTCGCGGTCGGAGAAGTCCAGGGAGTCCTGGAGCCGCTCGGGGGAGATGTTGGAGACGGCGATGTGGCGCACCTTGCCCGCGGTCACCAGTTCGTCGAGGGCGCCGATGATCTCCTCGACGGGCACCTCGGGCTGGTCGAAGTGCGTGAAGTAGAGGTCGATGTGGTCGGTGCCGAGGCGGCGCAGGGAGGCGTCGGCGGCGGCCTTGATGTTGCCGCCCGAGAGGCCGGGGTAGTCGGGGTGCTGGCTGACCTTCGTGGCGACCACGATGCTGTCGCGGTTGCCACGCGTCTTCAGCCACTTCCCGATGACGGTCTCGGACTCGCCGCCCTTGTTGCCGGGGGCCCACGCCGAGTAGGCGTCGGCGGTGTCGATGAAGTTGCCGCCGGCCGCCGCGTAGGCGTCGAGCACCTCGAAGGAGTGGGCCTCGTCGGCGGTCCAGCCGAAGACGTTGCCGCCGAGGGCGAGGGGGAAGACTTCCAGGTCCGATGATCCGAGCTTGCGCAGAACAGTCATGTTCATCGTCAACGCCCGTGACGGAGGCCCTGATTCCGGCCCGGTCGCGAAGTTCGTGTGAACGGGCCGAACAGCGCGTGCCTCAAAAGCAGGTAGTCCCGACGTCGGGTCGTGAACGTCAGGACTACCTGGGAGAAACCGGGGAACGCGTCCCTTACGGGTTGAGGCCCATGCTCCGCAGCCACGCCATCGGGTCGATGCCGGCCCTGTCCGAGCTGCTGGTGTGGACCTCGAGGTGGAGGTGGGCACCGGTGACGTTGCCGGTGGCACCGACGCGGCCGATGACGTCGCCCGTGCCGACCTTCTGGCCGACGCTGACGTTGATCGACGACTGGTGGGCGTACCAGAGCTCGGTGCCGTCGTCGAGGGTGATGATCGTGCGGTAGCCGTAGGAGCCGCTCCAGCCGGCCTCGGTGACCGTGCCGCTGTGGATGGCCTTGAGCGGCGTGCCGGTGGGCGCGGCGAAGTCGAGGCCGGTGTGGTAGCCGGAGGACCAGAGGGACCCGGCCTGGCCGAACGTGGAGGTGATCGTGTACGAGGAGACCGGCAGCGTGTACTCCTTGGCGAGCTCGGCGAGACGCGCGGCCTCACGCTTCGCCTCCGCTGCTTCTGCGGCCTTCTTCTTCGCGGCGGCGGCCTTCTCGGCGGCCTCCTGCTTCACCTTGGCCGCCTCGGCGGCGGCCTTCTTCGCGGCGGCGTCCTGGGCGGCCTTCTGGACCTTGGCCTCGGCCTGGTCCTTCTGCTGCTCGGCCTGGAGGATGATGCGAGCGCGCAGGGCCTCGCCCGCGTCGCTGGCGCCCTGCTCGGTCTCCTCGGTGGTCACGCCGACGCTGCTGAGCGCGGTGGCGGAGCCCTGGGGTTCGTTGTCCGAGTCGTCGTCCGTGAAGGGCGAGCCCACGGACGGCAGGTCGGGGATGGAGATGGAGACCGGCGGCTTGCCGGTCTGCGCGGTGGCCATGCCTCCCGCGCCGACGGCGGCTATGACACCGACGCCGAGAACGGTGGAGCTGCGCGCGAGTCCTCCGCCGCGCTGCTTGCTGACGCGGTGCCGGCCGCGAACGGGTCGGGTGGAGTCCGCGGTGGGGTTCCACTCTTCCCAGGGGCCCTCGTCGATACGGCGGCCGAGGAAGCCGAAGGTCGGGAACGTGCCGTCCTCGGTCTCGCTGCTGCGCTGACTCGGCACGGACGGGGCTTCTGGGGCAGCCGGGTTTGACGCCACGTGGGCGTGCTCCTTTCCTTCCTTCTCGCCTACCGGGTTAGCTGACGGGTTCGGAGCAGGAAGGTCTCCTACGCGCGTATACCTGCCGTGTTGCCAGCAGGCGGACGAACGATTCACCCCAAGTTGGTGGTTCCCCGGTTCCCTTGCGGGATTCGGCGCGTGCGCACGGAGCCGACTCTTGTGACGGCTGGTACGACCGTGCTGCGTTATCGAACGTTAATAGACCTGGCCACCGGATTCCAAGCTGTTCCCGTTGATCATTAATCCTTTTCCGGAGGACTTTCCGGGTCACCACCGGTGAAAATCGGGCGAGTTGACCATGCCCTGAGCGACTCGCGAGTACGCGCCGCTTCGTACTCTGCGGGCGACCGCCGAGGATATGTGGCCGGAAAACGACTCAGGGCCGGAAACCAGTTTCCTGGTTTCCGGCCCTGGGCCTTCAGTAGCGGGGACAGGATTTGAACCTGCGACCTCTGGGTTATGAGCCCAGCGAGCTACCGAGCTGCTCCACCCCGCGTCGTTGAACTCAACTATACGCCATCTGCGGGACCCCGATCACCACGTTTGATCGTCAGCCGATCACCAGTCCTTCGTCAGCCCGTCGTCAGTCCGACAGATGGGCGTTGGGGGCCTTGGCCCGCTCCTCGTACTCGGGCAGGACGACGACCTCCACGCCCTCCCCCGCGAGCAGCCCGGTCCCGTTCGCCGCCACCACGAAGGTGTCCGGCTCGCGCCAGGCGGTCACCACCCGGCGTACGCCCGCCTCGAGGATCAGCCGGGCGCAGGGCGCGGGGCGGGAGGCGCGGTGCGCGCAGGGTTCCAGGCTGCTGTAGACGGTGGCCGTGCCGAGCCGGGGGTCGGCCTGGTCGAGCTTCGCGAGCGCTGCCTCCTCCGCGTGCACGACCGGGTCGCCGCCCTCGCGGGAGTGGCCGCGCGCCAGTTCCGTACCGTCGGCGGCGACCACCACCGCGCCCACACTGAACGCCGTGCGCGAGGGCGGACACCGCTCGGCAAGTTCGCACGCCAGTGCCAGCCAGTGCCGGTCGGCGGCGGAGGCGAGCGGGCCGGTGCCGGGGGCGGTGGGCTCGTAGCGCATGAGGACGACGTCCTCGATCCGGCGCGTGTCCGTGAGCCGGAGCCGGCCGCCCTGGTAGGCGCCGGGGCCGAAGAGGCGGGGGGCGCCGGGGTCGCCGACGAACAGGGGTGCGAGGACGAGCTGGAGTTCGTCGGCGAGGCCCTGCTGGAGGAGCTGGGTGTGGACGGTGCCGCCGCCTTCGACCATCAGGCGCCGCACCCCCCGTACGTCATGCAGGTGTTCGAGCAGCGCCCGCCAGTCGAGCGGGCCGGGGCCCAGGCCGACGACCTCGACGTCGGCACCGAGGTTCGCGCGCCGGGCCTGTTCGGCGCCCTTGTCCGTCGTGTAGACGACCTTCTCGCCGCCCGTGTGCCAGAAGTTGGCGGCCGGGTCCAGTTCCCCCGATCCGCTCACCGTCACCTTGAGCGGGTACTCGGGCTTTCCGGCCGCCAGCCGCGCGGCCCGCCGTTCGGGCGAGTTGACCAGGAGACGCGGATTGTCGGCGCGGATGGTGCCGGCGCCGATGAGGATCGCGTCGCTGGACGCCCGTACCTCGTCGACCCGGTCGAAGTCGGCGGGGCTGGAGAGCAGCAGGCGCTCGGGGCCGGTGTCGTCCAGGTAGCCGTCGAGGGAGACGGCGGCGGACAGCAGGACGTGAGGGAGGGGCATGGGGGCACTCTCTTCCGGCTCGTTCCGGCCCTTTCCGGCTCTTCCGGCGCTCGCAGGACCTACCGCTTGGTTCAAGTTTGAAACAAACCTACACTGGTCGCATGACGACCCGCTGGCTCACCCCCGAGGAGCAGCGCGCGTGGCGCGCCTATGTCGCCGCCTCCCTGCTCCTGGAGGACGCGCTCGACCGGCAGCTCCAGCAGGACGCCGGGATGCCGCACCTCTACTACACGATCCTGGCCTACCTCTCCGAGACGCCCGAGCGGCGGCTGCGGATGACCGATCTCGCCGAGAAGCTGAAGATCACGCGCAGTCGGCTGACGTACGCGGTGGCGCGGCTGGAGAAGGACGGGCACGTACGGCGCGAGGCCTGCAAGTGGGACAAGCGGGGCACCATCGCCGCGCTGACCGACGAGGGGATGGCGGTCCTGGAGCGCACCGCCCCCGGGCATGTCGCCACGGTCCGCGCCGCCCTCTTCGATCACCTGACGCCGGAGCAGGTGGGCCAACTGGAGGAGATCGGCACGCGGATCGAGCAGGCGCTCCAAGGGGAGGGGGCGCAGGCGGCGCCAGAGGGGCTGCCGTGGCTGCGCCGGTCCTCCTCGGCGTGCGGTGCCGACGACTTGGGCGCATGAGTCGCACCGCACTACGTTGCTTTAATTTTTAAGCATGGGGTAGGGTCACCCTTCGAGTGAGGATCTGCTTCAAATCTGAAACAGCTTCGGAAACGGCTTCGTCAACAGCTGTCAACAGCTTCTGAAGCAGATCCCCCCGCAGATCCGAGGATCGATCGAGACCAACGGGAGACCCGCATGCCCGACTTCCCCGCCGCCACCCAGCGCTCCCGCGTCCGGGTGCCGCTGCGCTTCCACGACGGCTACAGCGTCGACACCGAACTGGTCACCTTCCACGGCCTGACCGACGGCCAGGAGCACGTGGCGATGATCCTCGGCGAACCGGCGCCCGGCACCACCCCGCTGGTCCGGCTGCACTCCGAGTGCCTCACGGGCGACGCCTTCGGCTCGGCCCGCTGCGACTGCGGCCCGCAGCTGCGCGAGGCCGTCGAGCGCATCGCCGAGCACGGCGGCGTCCTGCTCTACCTCCGCCAGGAGGGCCGGGGAATCGGCCTCTACAACAAGCTCGACGCGTACGCCCTCCAGGACGAGGGCCTCGACACGTACGCCGCGAACGCCGCGCTGGGCCTCCCGGAGGACGCCCGCGACTACACGGCGGCGGCCCAGATGCTCCAGGCCCTGGGCATCGACTCGCTGAACCTCCTGTCCAACAACCCGGACAAGGGCGACCAGCTCCGGGCGCTGGGCATGGACGTCCACGACCGCGTCCCCACGGGCGTGTTCAGCACCCCGGCGAACGTCCGCTACCTGCGCGCGAAGGTCCTGCAGACCCACCACACCCTGCCGCTGGGCGAGCTGGGCGAGCTGGGCGGCATCGGCGGGCACGGCGGGCACGGCGGCCTCACGGAGCTGAGCGTCGGCTGAGGGAGCGCCCGGGCGGCCGGGCTTCCAGGTCTCCGAACCGACGGTTGGATCGCTGCCCAACCGGATACTCGTGCGAAATGCAACGGAACCTGAGACGGCATGGACGCCATGCCGAATACGACGAGCGCAACGGGTACGGCGAGCACGACAGCCACAGGGGGTACGACGACGGCCGCAGGGGGTACGACGACGGCCGCGGTGGGCACGGAGAACCGGCCGACGCGACCGCCGGGGCCACGCGGCCACCCCGAGCCGGGCCGGACGAGCGGGTGGAGCAGCGGGCGCCGGACAAGCCGACCGACCTGCCCAGGTCCTCCTGGGTGGCGGTGCTGAAAGGCGCCGCCAAGGAGTTCAAGCGGGACGAGCTGGTCGACCGGGCCGCCGCCCTGACCTACTACAGCATCCTGGCGCTGTTCCCGGCCCTGCTGGTGCTGGTCTCCCTCCTGGGGATCATGGGGAAGTCGACGTCGCAGCGGGTGCTGGACAACATCCAGCAACTGACCCCGGGCGCGGTGCGGGACGTCCTGCGCAACGCCGTGCAGCAGATGCAGGGCACCGCCGGCATCGGCTCGGTCCTGGCGATCGTGGGTCTGGTGCTCGCGGTGTGGTCGGCCTCCGGCTATGTCGCCGCGTTCATCAGGAGCGCCAACGCGGTGTACGACCTCCCCGAGGGCCGTCCGGTCTGGAAGGTGCTGCCCGTCCGGCTGGGCGTGACGGTGGTCCTCATGGTCCTCGCCGTGTTCAGCGCGGTGATCGTCGTGTTCACCGGAGGCCTGGCCCGGCAGGTGGGCGGCGCGCTGGGGATCGGCGACACGGCACTGACGGTGTGGTCGATCGCGAAGTGGCCGGTGCTGGTGATCCTGGTCACGATCATGATCGCGCTGCTGTACTGGGCGACACCGAACGCGAAGATCCGCGGCTTCCGGTGGATCACGCCGGGCAGCTTCCTGGCACTGGTGATCTGGATGATCGCGTCCGCCGGGTTCGCGGTCTACCTGGCGAACTTCGCCTCGTACAACAAGACGTACGGCACCTTCGCCGGCGTGATCATCTTCCTGGTGTGGCTGTGGATCACGAATCTGGCGATCCTGCTCGGCCTGGAGTGCGACGCGGAACTGGCCCGCCAACGCGCCGTCGCGGGCGGCCACCCGGTCGACGAGGAACCCTACGTAGAGCCGCGGGACACCCGGAAGTGGGACCCGGAGGACCGCCGCCGCCTCGAATCCTGAACCGGTGGACAAGCCAGTGAATGAGCCGGTGGATGAGCCGGCGAACGGGCCGGTGGGTCGTGCGTGCTCGGGCGGGGTGACGCGGGCGGGCGGGGGTACTCGCAGAGCCGTCCGACAGATCCGACCAAGGACAGGTGAGCACCCATGACAACAGCGGGCTCCCACCGCACGGCCGGCGAGACGCGGGAACCGGTGAGCGACCTGGTCCAGCGTGCCTCGCACCAGTTGTCACAGCTGGTCCGTGACGAGATGCGGCTGGCTCAGGCGGAGATGACCGAGAAGGGCAAGCGGTACGGCAAGGGCGGCGGTCTGTTCGGGGGCGCCGGCCTGGGGGGTGTCCTCACTCTTCAGGCACTGGTGGCCACAGGGATCGCCGCGCTGTCGCTCGTCATGGACGTGTGGGCGGCGGCGCTGATCGTCACGGGCGTCCTGGCCGCCGTCACCGCGGTGATGGCGGCGCTCGGAAAGCAGCAGTTCAGCAAGGGATCACCACCGACACCCGAACGGACGATGGACCGCGTCAAGGCCGACGTAGCCGCGATCAAGGAGAGTGCACACCGATGACCGACAACAAGGCGCAGCCGGGCGACGACGCGACACCGTCCGCTGAGGAACTGCGTAGGCGGGTCGAGGCGACGCGCGGGGACCTGGGCGAGACCGTCGAGGCGCTCGCGGCGAAGGCCGACGTCAAGGCGCGGGCCCAGGAGAGGACCGCGGCCGTCAAGCAGCAGGTCGCCGAGAAGACCGCCCACGTCGGGGCTCAGCTTCGCGACAGGGCCACGCACGCCGCCCACGCGGTACAGGACAAGACCCCCGAGCCGGTACGCGCCAAGGCCCACGCCGCCACCGAGCAGGTCCGCGGCACCGCCGTACACGTCGCCGAACTGGCCCGGGACAAGGCTCCGGAACCGGTACGCGAGAAGGCCGGCCAGGGTATGCGGGCGGTGCGCGCCAATCGCGCCCCGCTGATCGCCGCCGTCGCGATCGTCGCGCTGCTGCTGGTCCGGCGGTCGAGGAGGCACCGATGAACGCCTCGAAGGTCGCCTACAAGCCGGTCGGTATGGTCATGGGCGCCCTCGGCGGCATCCTGGCCGGTGCGATCTTCAAGCAGGCCTGGAAACGGCTCGCGCACGAGGACGACGCTCCCGACGCCACGGACGAGTCCCGCAGCTGGCGCGAGGTGCTCGCGGCTGCCGTCGTCCAGGGCGCGATCTTCGCCGGTGTCAAAGCCGCCGTCGACCGCGGCGGCGCCACCGCCGTCCGGCGCGTGACGGGCGCCTGGCCGGGCTGAGCCCGGAACGACGACTGGGCCGCGCGGTATGACGCCGCGCGGCCCAGGACGTTCACAACGTAGATCAGGCGGTGTTGATGTTCTCCGCCTGCGGGCCCTTCTGGCCCTGGACGACGTCGAACGTCACGGCCTGGCCCTCCTGGAGCTCACGGAAGCCCGAGGAGTTGATCGCGGAGTAGTGCGCGAAGACGTCCGGACCGCCGCCGTCCTGGGCGATGAAGCCGAAGCCCTTCTCCGCGTTGAACCACTTCACAGTTCCAGTTGCCACAGTCATGCCTTCCAGTCGATGAAACGCCTGCCCCGTCGTGGGGCATGCGGAGGTGATCGCCCTGGTCCCTGCGGCACAGCACAGCAAAGCGCCCACACCTAGGGCGTGGGCAAGGGGAAATCCGAACCACGACAGCTCCCACAGACGCTACCCGCCCGCACCCGCTATCACCACAGAAAACTCCGCTCAGTATTCCGGCCATGCTCGTGGGTGATGGCCCGCCGCCCGGCGGGCACGCTCACTTCAGGACGCTGCGGACGGTTTGGAAGCGTTGTCGGCGCGGCGGTATTCGGCGTTGATGCGCTGCGCTTCCTCGAGCTGGTCCTCGAGGATGATGATCCGGCATGCGGCGTCGATCGGGGTGCCCCGGTCGACGAGCTCACGCGCGCGGGCCGCGATACGCAGCTGGTAGCGGGAGTAGCGGCGGTGTCCGCCCTCGGAGCGCAGGGGTGTGATCAGGCGCGCTTCACCGAGGGCCCGGAGGAAGCCGGGAGTGGTGCCGAGCATTTCAGCGGCCCGGCCCATCGTGAAGGCGGGGTAGTCGTCGTCGTCGAGACGGCCTAGCGACTCGTCTGCTGTCATCTCACCTCTCTGTGGAACGCGTCGAGGGGCCTTGGTGCCGTACGGCACCAAGGCCCCGAAGGAACAGCAAACACCATCTGCCGGCCCTACTGCTGCACCGGCCTTCGTTTTCCGCACTGCCACCCGCCGAGCGGGAGGGGATGCGGGGATCGCGGATGTATGACCGGAGACCACCTACCTATCGATGTCCTGCGGTACCCGGGCTCAGATTTCCGCCTGGGCGATCCTGATGGCGCTCGACTCCTCCGTTCTTCCCTCTGGAGCAACAACTCGTTCGATGTTCTTCGAACAGGAACTGCGAACTGCTGGTACTGCGGGTACAGCGAACTACTCGTACTGCGAACTGCTGGTACTGCTGGTACTGCTGCCGCGTCAACCGCGGCCCTACCGGTGGCGGCCCCTGATCACCGCAGGCCACCCGGTCCGGTCGTCAGTCCCGTCGCCGACCTGCTCAAACCTGGCTTCGACACTCCACCACCGCACCGTCACGCATGTACTGCTTCCCGCCAGTTCGTGTCTGCCGGGCTTCTCTCGATCTCGGCTACAAGAGAAACAGTAATGACTCGGATCCCCAATGTCTACTGCGGCAAGCATAGATTTTGGTGGGCTCCACGATGAGGTATCTGTCTGGGGGCGCCCGCTGGCGTCTGAGACCGTCCGCGGCACACGTCCCGCCCGGGCCGGTGCATAGAATCCGGTCCCATGTCGAAGCCTGACGAGCTGATCGTTGACGTCGCCGCCCTTGTGGAGTCCGGGCGGAGCAACCAGATGTCCCTGACCGTGGTCACCGGTGGGGCCGTCATCACCGGAAGACTGGCTCCCGAAGCCGTGTGGAGGCAGAGAGTGTCGGAGGTGCTGACGGACTCGGCCCAGCTGGGCGAGTTCTCCGCCGTCTTCGACGCCCCCGTGAAGAAGGACGGGCCGCCCACGCACCTGCATTTCCATGTCGCCCGGATCCTCCAGGGCACGGTCGGCATCCCGGAGACGGGCGGGATGTACCGCATCGCGATCGAGGACGTCAGCGCCTGGACCGTGGGCGACTTCAGCTACTCCGACCACTGACCCACCCGCCACCGCCGCCCCGCCGACCCAGCACCGTGCCGATCACAGCACAACACGGCACGGCACGACCTGACACGCAGTGAGGGCCCGACCGGCGTCTGCCGGTCGGGCCCTCACTGATGTTTGTCCGGCTCACGCCGTTGCGGTGGTCGGTCAGACGGTCACGGCGTCGCCGAGCAGCGCGGACGCGTGCTGGTACGGGTCTTCGACCCGCGCCGGAGCCGCCTTGGGAACAGCGCCGCAGGTGAAGCCGAGCTTGGCCATGGCCCGCACCACCTCACCCGCGCTGAAATCGCGGGGGTCCTGGCGGGTGACGATCTGGCCGACCTGCTTGACGGGGTAGTGACGTCGTCCGATGATCACCGACTCGCCGGTGATCGGCTCGGGCTTGACGCCCTTCATCGACTCCAGCACGCCGCTCTTGGTCAGGTCGAACGGGAAGCGTGCGATGACACAGCGCATGATGCCTCACAGGGAGAAGTGGAGACGGGGGACGGAAGAAGGTTCAGCCGGAGAGGGCGTTCAGCGGGAGAGGGCAGGCACGGGGACGCCCGGCGCGCTGGCGTGTTCGGCGAAGCGCCCGCTGCCGTCGGTGATGTCACTCAGACGGATCCGGTCCGTGTAACCGCGGCTGTCCCTGACCGCGGCGAGCCGGGCCCGGGTGACCAGGCCGACGTACTGGCCGTCCTCGTCGCAGAGGACCAGATGCCCCGTACGGGCGGCCGCCGTGACCGACAGCGCCACCTCGACGGTCATGTCGTGCCAGACCTGCGGTCCGGCCGCGTCCATGGCTTCGCCCGCCGTGCTGGGCACGGGGTTGGCGCCTGCCGGGCGGTTCTGCATCTGGACCAGCGTCAAGAGTGCCTCCTACGGAGAGCGGAGATGGGCCGGCTTCCCGATCACAAGGGTGCCGGGGCTGTCGTCGAAGCCGTCGTCGGCCGGGAGGGCGGACCCGGGGCCCGCCGTCCGGGCGGCAGCGGCTCCGTCCGAGTAGACGCGTGCGCTCGTCGTGCCGGGCGCAGGCCCTCGTACGGGCTGTACGTGGGCCTGCGCCCCGAAACGGCGAGTGGGGGCACCTCCCACGCCCTTACGGCGTGGGGGAGCGTGCGTGGCGCCGCCAGGCAGACCGGAATTCGAAGACAGGCCCTACGCGGCAGTGTCGACGCTCGACTGCCGTCCGGGCGTGCGGTGGGCCGCCGAGGCGGCGGGACGGCGCCGGCCACGGGAGGCGGCGCCGCCGCGCCTGGCGGTGCTGCCGCCACGCTTCTTGGCGCGTTCGACCACCGGTGCGGTGATGACGACCGGGACGCCGGAGGGGGCCTGGGCCCCGGTGATGGCGTGCAGGGCGGCTTCGCCGGCGCGGACCTGCGTGGTCTGCGGGACGATGCCGGCCGCCGTCATGAGGCGGGTCATCTCGCGCCGCTGGTTCGGGGTGACCAGGGTGACGACGCGACCGGACTCGCCGGCGCGCGCGGTCCTGCCTCCGCGGTGGAGGTAGTCCTTGTGGTCGGTCGGCGGGTCGACGTTGACGACGAGGTCGAGGTTGTCGACGTGGATGCCGCGCGCCGCGACGTTGGTCGCGACCAGCACGTTGACGTGCCCGCTCTTGAACTGCGTCAGGGTGCGCGTGCGCTGCGGCTGCGACTTCCCGCCGTGCAGGGCGGCAGCGCGGACCCCGCTGTTCAGGAGGTGCTCGGTGAGCCGGTCGACGGCGTGCTTGGTGTCCAGGAACATGATCACGCGACCGTCACGTGCGGCGATCTCGGTGGTGGCCGAGTGCTTGTCGGCGCCGTGGACGTGCAGCACGTGGTGCTCCATCGTCGTGACCGCGCCGGCCGAGGGGTCGACGGAGTGCACGACCGGGTCGCTGAGGTAGCGGCGCACGAGCAGGTCGACGTTGCGGTCGAGCGTCGCGGAGAACAGCATGCGCTGGCCCCCGGTGCGAACCTGGTCGAGCAGCGCGGTGACCTGCGGCATGAAGCCCATGTCGGCCATCTGGTCGGCCTCGTCGAGGACGGTGATGGCGACCTGGTCGAGCCGGCAGTCGCCGCGGTCGATGAGGTCCTTGAGACGTCCGGGGGTCGCGACGACGATCTCGGCGCCCCCGCGCAGCGCGCTGGCCTGCCTGCCGATCGGCATGCCGCCCACCACCGTGGCGAGCCGAAGCCGTACGGCGCGGGCGTACGGGGTGAGCGCGTCGGTGACCTGCTGGGCCAGCTCACGCGTCGGTACGAGGACCAGGCCCAGCGGCTGCCTCGGCTCGGCGCGCTGCCCGGCCGTACGGGCCAGCAGCGCCAGCCCGAAGGCGAGGGTCTTGCCGGAGCCGGTGCGCCCGCGGCCGAGGACGTCCCGGCCGGCGAGGGAGTTCGGCAGGGTCGCGGCCTGGATCGGGAAGGGCTCGGTCACGCCCTGCGCGCGGAGCGCGGCCAGCAACTCCTTGGGCATGTCGAGATCGGCGAAGCCCTCCGCGGCGGGAAGCGCCGGGGTGATCGTCTCCGGGAGGGCGAACTCGCCCTGGGGCGCGGCGGATCGACGGCCGTAACTGCCGCCGGAACGGCTCTGGCCGCCGGACCGGCTCGCGGTCGGCGAACCGGATCGGCCACCGCTCCGTCCGGACGCGGCACCACCGTTACGGGTGCGGGAGTAGCGGTCGTTCGTACGTGTGCGGTTCATGCGGAACCTTCCTGGATGCGCGGCTCACATCTAGGAATTTCCCGCAGCAACGAGCGGCGCGGAGAATTGCAAGAATGGGCCGATGAAATGCGAATGCGAATCTGGCGTGCAGTGAATTCATGGAATCCACGCGGGCTCAGTTGCGGAAACCGACGACTCGATGCCGTGCGATTTCCGGGAGAAAAACACATGCAGCTGGGGCCCGTACCCCGAGGGATGCGGGCCCCAGCTGCACAGTACGCGTCAGCGTCAGGCAAGAACGATGTTCTCGGCCGTCGGGCCCTTCTGGCCCTGCGCGATGTCGAAGGTCACCTTCTGGCCCTCGAGCAGCTCGCGGAAGCCCTGGGCAGAGATGTTCGAGTAGTGGGCGAACACGTCAGGGCCGCCACCATCCTGCTCGATGAATCCGAAACCCTTTTCCGCGTTGAACCACTTCACGGTGCCAGCAGCCATGTCATATCTCCTTTGGGGGGCAGTGCATACGAAATCCGCACCGTGCGGACTCCGCGTCGCTGCGATGATCACCCGCCGGAAAAGACCGGGACTCTAAATTTCGGGAACCACACCTGCAACTTTGATCGACAGTAGCACACCACAAGGTCACGCGTCGGGTGACTAATGCCGCACTATTTAGCGTGGCAAATAACCTGTCCGCACGTTCCGTAAATATCTCAGCTCGCGGCCACAGATAATCCACCACGCCCGCCCGACGGGAGCCGCCCGGACGCCCGGCACAGCGGGGGTGCCTTCAGCGCGCCCTTCGTCAACCGTCGACAGGCTCAGCCATGTGCACCCTGGCGATGGCGTCGATGCGCCGGGCCCGGTCGAAGTCCGCGACTGTCAGCTTGTGCCCGGCGTCGTGCGTGGTGATCGCGAACCGCGCCCTTCCCCACCGCAGGTCGATATCCGCGTGGTGGCTGATGAGCCGCTCGACATCGCCACGTGCACGATCATCGCCACCCCGCCGTGATGGCGAATGCCGAACGTACGGGTGACCTGAGCCCCGGTCCGGATGTCCTCCGGACTGGGGCTTCTCCGTAGACCCTGCACGCATCGCTCCCGCACGAAGCCCGCCTGAACCGCTCTTTCAAAGCGGCCGAGAGAGGAGGACTCGGCCGGAACCGGTGTCCGCGAGGAGCCGTGCGGTCTGCGGGGACGGGTGGTGCAGCCGCAGGGACGCGCGGGCCTCGACGGCGTACCGCGACGCGTCGAGGAAGACGCCCAGGCCGCTGCCGTCGCAGAGGCCGACGGTGGTCAGGTCGACGTCGATGGTGGTGATGCCGTCGTCCAGGCATCGCTCCAGGGCGGTCCGCACCTGGGGCGCGGTGACCGGGTCGATCTCACCGGCCAGGGTGATCAGTGCTCGCGTGCCCCGGTCGTGCCGGTAGATGTTCAGCTGCGGAAGAGTCATGACGCCTCGGATCGTTGGCCCCGCCGGGCTCCTGTCACTTGTGGTGAGTGGTACGGCTGCGCCGGCGCGGCGGGAAGCGGCCGCGGCCCCCGTCGCGGTGGTCCCGTCGTTCGCCGGCGGTCGGTGCCTCGGACCGGTCCGGTCCCACCGGGGGCTGCGGCGTGCCGCGTCCACGGCGGCCGGGCAGGGCGGCGCTGTACCGGCGCACGGCAATCCTGTCGGCGTGCTGGATGTTGAGCCGGTGGATCACGTATGCCGCCGCTGCGACGAGGACGATGAAGACGGTGGCCGTCAGGAAGGTGCTCATGGCGGCCGCCTCACATACCGACGATCAGGCGACTGACCTGACCGGTCCGACCGGTCCGACCGGACGGACGGGGCTGTTCCGGTACGGTCGCGGACATCGCGGAGGCGCCGCCCTCGTACTCCCATGCCCCGTCGTCCGGGATCAGCGGCTCGTCGGCGGCGCGGACACCGTGCCGGGCCTCGTCCGCGGCGATGAGCGCGCTCGCGGTCATCGGCGGGCCGTCGTAGGCGGACGCGGCAGCCATCAGCCGGGCCGCCGACTCCGCCCCGGTCTCCGGCGGGATGATCAGCAGGTCCCAGCGGCCGGTGCCGTAGGAGAGCAGGAGCAGCTTGTGCGGGTCGATTTGCGGGGTGAACCAGCCGACCTTGACGACGTGGCCGTTCACGGAAACCTTGCGGGGGATGACCGGCCAGTACATCGGGTTGACGGCGATACGGGTGATGCGGCCCCACAGAGGGTCCAACACGTCGGTCAGCGCGGGCAGTTCGCTCGGCAGATCCCGGGAGCGGGGCCACCAGGCACCGTCCAGGAGTCCACGGGAGGCGCCGTCGGTCTTCAGGGCGAGACGCGCGGCCGGGGCTGCGACGGGCTCGGGATGCGGCAGGGGCAGGAGCAAGGTCGCCGACATGATGCGGACCCGTCTCCGGGCCGCTTCTGCGCGGCCCGGGTTTCAGCTTTCGCCGAGAACGACCCGGCATGGAAGCCGGTGTGCGAAATGCTCTCGGTCCGTCCACACTACTCCGCGCTCCCCCGCAGCGCGGAGTAGTGGTTGCCTGGAAGGCTGCTGAAAATCTTGTTGTTGGGGCTGTCCGGCCGTGGGCCGGGCGGCCCTTTTCGCTATGCGGTGGCCGGGGTGAGGTGCCAGGTGGTGCCGGTTCGGGTGAGTCCGAGGTTGATCAGTCGGCGGAGTTCGAGTTCTTCCTCGTGGTTTCGCGACCGCTCTTCCGCGACTCCGGTGGCGAGCGCCTTGCCGAACTTCATGACGCCTCCGTGGGCCGATGCCGGGGACCGCCCTGGCCATGACGACAGATAAGAGGGCAACTGGACACAGGGCCTCCGACCGAAGGCCGCAGACCCGGGCATTCGGAGCGGGTGATCATGTTTGCCAGGGGCATCCTCCACTGGTGCACATAGTGGGGATCGCCATCATCAGCGCCGTCGGTCTGTTCGTCTGGCTGCTCGCCGCCCTGTTCCTCCTCCTGGCTCACAACCACTGGCAGGCACGAGGGACACGCGCGGCGCACCTCGTCGTCTCCGCGGTGATCCTGGGGGCGCTGGCATTCGGGATCTACCGGCTCATCCTCGCCATCCCGGCCGAAGGATGCGGGTCGTCCCCGGCTGAGAAGTCGAGCTGCTCCCTGGGCTAGGAGTCTCCTGAAAGTCTTTGGTTCTGGCACCCGGCAGCTGACGTGGGGCCAGACTGGTCTCGGTGCAGGGGGACTGGGCTGGTGAGCCGGTCGGGCCGGATGTCTGGGAGACGTGTCGCGCGCTGATCCCGGCCGGGAGCGTGTTCGCGTGGCGCCCGGGACCAGGCCGCCACCAGCCAGGAATGGCAGGACGAGTACCGCCGCTGGCGACCGCCCGTCGAACGGGCCATCGCCTGGTTGGTCACCCGAGGCAACCGACGCGTCCCCTACCGGGGCGTCCTCAAGAACGACACCTGGCTCCACAACCGGGCAGCCTCCCTCAACCTCCGCCGTCTCATTGACCTCGGCCTCGCCCACACCGGCGGCACCTGGACACTCACACCCGCCACCGCATAACAGTGGAGGGGCATCTCCGCTCGGGACACCCCTCCACCAGCAAGATCTTCAGGAGCCTTCTAGATGTGGAGCAGTCGTTGGGTGATCTCCCGGTACAGCCTCAGCGCGTGCCTGAGTTCGTCGGACTGCGTCCCCGGGTCCTGGTCCTGCCAGCCGGCGCGCAGGAGACGGCGCCGTTCCGCGAGGGCGCTCACCAGCAGGGCGGTGGCTTCGTCGTAGGTGCTCTCAGCCTCTTCCAGCGCCTCGCGCGGGGTGTCGGCGAAGGTGTTGAGGGCGTGCCGGAGGCGCTGGAGGACCTTGTCCCGTTCGATCGACGAGAGCAGCGGCTGCGGGCCCGGGCCGCGGCGCCCGGCCGGGCCCGGGGTGTGGCCTGCGGGCTGCTGGGCGCGTGTCTGGTCGTACATCATCGGGGGCCGCTTCCGTTTCGCCTGAAGGCGTCCTTGGTCTTCTCGACGGCCTGTTTCAGGCCTCCGGAGACCCGGTCGATCCTGCCCCTGCGTTGCAGCCTCCTGTCGTGGGTGACCCGGCCGAGCTCTTCCGTGATCCTGCCCTTCATCGTCTGCGCGTGGTTCCTGATGGTCCGTGAAACGGCCATGTCGGCCTCCCTGTTGTCCGATGGGTGGGTTCTCGCGGAGTCTGGGCGAGGGGTGTTGGTGGAATCTTCGCCGTGTGTTCCGGAGTCGCACGGCCCCGCACCGTGCTGCCGCCGGACCCTGTCCGACGAGCGGTCCGTGTCGACGCGGCGGCCACGCGATCCGGGCCGCCTCGTCACGGCCGGAGCGGTGACGCCGGTGGTCACATCTCCGCCGTCGGCCGGCCGGGCCGTCCGCTGCCGGAGTCGTACGACGAGGAGGCGTGGTCGGCCTGTTCCCTCGCCATGAGAGCGGTCGCTGTCGACTGCGGGGCGGTACTCGCGCTCGCCGCGGCCATAAGCCGGGCGGCCGAGGCGTCGGTCGCCTCCGGGGGAACCACCAGGAGGTCCCAGGGGCCCGACGTGCCGGACAGCAGCAGGATCTTGTGCGGGTCCAGCTCCGTGGTGAACCAACCGACCCTCACCACCTGGCCGTTGACGTAGATCCTGTGCGGGATGACCGGCCAGTAGCGGGGGTTGACGGCGATACGGGTGATGCGGCCCCACAGCGGGTCCAGTACGTCGGCCAGCGCGGGGAGTTCGTCGGTCAGGTCACGTGAGCGGGGCCACCAGGCGCCGTCCAGTTCGGCATGGCCCGGAGGAGGGTTCACGGGTTTGAGGGCGAGACGCGCGGTCGGTGCCCTGAAGGGCACGGCGCGCGGCAGGCGATGGTCGGTGGTCGCGTACATCGCGCGAACCCATCCCCGGACCTCTGCGCGGGGGCAGTTGTCCGGTGTCGTTGCTCACCAGGAACGACACCGGCGACGGGGCCGGTGCGCGAAGTGCTCCCGATGCCTTCACGCTACTCCCCGGAGAGGCCGAACGGAGGTCGCCTCACCCGGATGCCGTCCTCGCCCAAGGGTGTTTCCCCGGGCCGTATGACGACCTCGTTGTTCCCCATGGGTACGGATCCACGAACCGGATCTTCCACCTTGCTCCGGCGTGACCCGCAGCCCCCAAGTGTGTGACCAGCGGGCTTTCCGGCCGCGGAGTACCGTGAAACGAGGAAGTCACTCCATATCTCTCGCAGACAGGCGGGCGTCATGTCCGACTCCGGTTCCCCGCGGGTGACCCGGCTCCTGCCGGACTCCGTCCACCGGGCCGTGAGACCCGGGACGGCCGTCGTACGGCTGGAGACGACGCACGACCGCCGTGGCGTTCTCGACGGGGCGTGGTGGCCGCGCTCCCGTGACATCTCCGCCGAGCTTCCCGCCCTGATCACCGCGCTCACCGAGTACCTGGGGCCGATCACGCGGGTCGGCCTGGACGCCGGATCCTGGGACGGGCTGCCGACGCGGCTGGTCGTCGAGGACCGGGTCGTCCACATCGACTCCTTCCCGGTCGGCGACGACACCGTCCTGGTCACCCGGGGCGAGGCGGACATATTCTCCCTCCTCGTGGTCCCGCCCCACGCGACGCCCGAGGCGGCACGCGCCGCGATGGCCGAAGCGGTACGTGCCGACAACCTCACGCGGGCCGAACAGATCCTCATCGACACCGGCACCAGCTGAGCCGCGCCGGGGACACCGATCACCCCGTCTCCGGCCCGCGCGGGCCGGCCAGTGCCTTGTCGCTCTGTGAGCTGGACACGGACCGCTGGGGCAGACGGAGCCTCGGCGGTTCCGGCACTGATGCGCGAGGTGCACCCTCGTGAAGGAGCGCGAGAGGTGATCGACGCTGCCGGAAGCTGGGGCCGTACCGCGCACGCCGGCCTTCGCCGCGTCCCCTGAACAGACGGTAAGTGGCCATCCGTTCCTGGCGGAGGACGCTGACGTGGGCCGCTGTCCACAACCTCTGGAGAGGACTACTGTGTTGGCACAGGCCCCAGCCCCCGGCAGTGATGTCTTGTTCCGCTCCGGGAGGCCCGCCGTGTTCGTCCTGCTTCTCATCCTCATCGTGGTCCTGTTCGGCCTCGGCTTCATCAACTCCTTCTGGTGGGTGGCCGCCGCCGTGTTGGTCTACGGCGCCACCCGGCACGACCGCGACGGCGGGGGAGGCTGGATCCGCAGCGACGGTTCCGATCTCGGGAACTACCGGGACTACGAGAACCGCCGGGACCGCCAGGACCGCTGGAACCGCCGCTACAGCCGCCGCAACCGGGCGCGCTGGAAGCGCGAGGACCGCCGGGACGGCGAACGCCGCGGGTGACCAACGAAGTTGCCCGACACCCAGAGGGCCGGGACGGCTTCGGCCACGCCGGACGAGCGGAATCGTGGAGAGGTGGATGCCATGCGTCGCACAGCCCTGCTTCCGGAGGATTGGTGGGATCTGGCCGTGGAGGCCCCGGCAGGGGATCCGGCGGGTCAGGACGTCGTCGCGCTGCGCGCCGAGAACGATCAGCTGCGGCGGGCACTGGCCGGCCGTGCGGTGATCGATCAGGCGTGCGGCATGGTGATGGTCCTGGCCCCCTGCCTTCGTGGGCCGGCCAGGAACCTGCTGGTGGACATGTCGCGGCAGTCCAACGCCAAACTCCCGGAGGTGGCCGCGGCCGTGGTCGCCGTCTGGGAGGGTGAGCCGCTCTCGCGGCTGATGCGACGAGGGCTGCGGCGTGCGCTGCGGCGGCTTTACGCGGAAGACCGGGGTTGCGGCACACCACCGGCGGATGAGCCGTCCGGAAGGGGAAGGTCATGATCCACGCAGCCGACGTCCGGGAGTGGCGCGACCTCGACGTCGTCGATGCCGACTCGCACAAGATCGGTGTGCTGGAGACGGTCTATGTGGACACCACCACCGACGAGCCGGCCATGGCCACCGTACGGACCGGACTGCCCACACGCCGCCGACTGGTCTTCGTTCCCCTGGACGACGTGATCGCCGGGCCGGGTTATCTCAAGGTCGGCTATGCCAGAGCGCTGGTGAAACAGGCCCCTTCGATCGGCACCGACGACGTGCTGCCCGCCGAGCACGAGGAAGCGATCTTCAAGCACTACGGACTGCCCTACAGGCCCGGTGCGGCCGGCGAACGGCAACTGGCGCGCCGCTGACCACCTACCGACAGGATGACCGCCCTGTGAGACACACGCCATGCGCCAACTGACCACGCACCGTGACGTGCGGCCGCTGTTGACGGCTGTGCCCTCGGGCACGCCCTTGGCAGGCGATGCGGCTCTGCTGGCCGAGGTCGTCGAACTACGCGCCAGGAACGAACAGTTGGGGCGGGCGCTGGCCACCCGTGCGACGATCGACCAGGCACTCGGCATGGTGATGGTCCTGGCGCCGTGTTCCAGCGAGCGGGCGTGGGATCTCCTCGTGGAGGTGTCGCAGCACAGCAACATCAAGCTCCGGGACGTGGCCGCCGCCCTGGTCGCCATCACGCAGGACGAGACGCTCCCCGAACCGGTACAGCGGGAGCTGTGCCGGGCGCTGCGGCGCCTTCACGCGGCGAACCGGGGATGACGGAGTGCGCGTCCATCGGCCGGCACCGGGGGCCGTGAGCTCAGCCCCGCGGCCGTCGGACCCATCCGTGGGCAGCGGCGATCGGACGGCGGACGCCCTGTTTGAACACCGGCTCTTCGGGAAACCGTTCGGCGTGCCTCCGACCAGAGGCACGCCCCTGGGAGCAGCTCTCGCAGCTCCCCTGTATGCCGCGGTCCGCCGACTCCCACGGTGAGTGACCTCACCCATCTCGAGGCGGTGCACGGGCGGCGCCTGGACGCGGAGTGGGTCAGGACCCCAGACCGACGAGGGCTTCGGAGCCGTCGATGAAGGCGCGGGCCACGTCGGACAGGCGCCGGTTGTGCGCGCGGGCGTAACCGCGCAGCTCGGTGAACGCCTGCTCCATGTCGATGTTCTGGCGTTCGGCGAGTTTCCCCTTGGCCTGTTCGATCAGTACGCGGCTGTTCAGTGCGGTCTGCAACTGTTCGTTGAGGACGCTGCTTTGATGGGTCGAGCGTTGTTGCAGCAGGCTGATGGTGGCGACGTCGGCCATGGCCTGGGCGACGAGTGTGCCCACCGGGTCGAAGGGCCCTGGGGCGGTGCGAAAGAGGTTCAGGGCGCCGACGACCTCGTCCCGCAGGCGCATCGGCAGCGCCTGGACCGCGCCGAAGCCGCTGCGGTGGGCGGCCGTGACGAAGCGCGGCCAGCGGTCGACCTCCCGGGTAAGGTCGGGGACGATCACGGGGGTGCCGGTGCGGAAGCACTCCAGGCAGGGGCCCTCGTCGTTCTGGAGCTGGAAGAGCTCCAACAGGCGTACCTGTTCGGCGGAGGCGGCCATGACGCGCAGTTCGCCGTCGCGGTCCGCGAGCAGCACCCCGGCCGCGCTCGCGCCGAGCAGCCCCACGCAGCGGTCGGTGAGCAGGCGCAGGAAGTCGATCAGGTCGAAGTCGGCGACCAGGTTGTCCGCCAGCTCGACGAAGGTCTTGGCCAGGAGCTGCTGATTCATCGTGTCACCCTCGATGGAGACTATTCCCGCCGGGAGGGGGGCGGGAAGCACAGCACGTTCGTCGGATGGCACCGGTACATCAGGTCTCCTCGTCGGTACGTCTGGACTCCGTGTCCGGGGAGAAGCGGAGCCGACGGGCCACCACATCTGCGGCCACGTCCGCGAGTCGGCGTCCCCGCGTGAAGGCGTAGGCGCGCAGCCGGACGAAGGCTTTGTCGATGCCGACGCCGAGTTGGGCGGCGAGCATGCCGGTGGCCTGGTCGATCTCCGCCCGGTAGCCGCCCAGGTCCTCGAAGCCTCGATCTGCCGGCGCTCCACCGGCGGGTGCGCCCGTCTCGTCGATCCGCGCGTCTAGCAGGAACAGCGTCGCGAGATCGGCGAAGGCCAGCGCGTCGGCCAGTTCCTCGGCGTCCAGCACGGTCGGCACGTCGGCGTACAGGTCCAGGACTCCCGGGCTGATCGCCCCCATCTGCAGCGGGAGCGCGAAGACCGCGCGTGCCCCGGCTTCCAGGGCCGCGTCCGCGAACACGACCCAGCGATCCGGCACCGCACCGGTCAGCAGATCGGGCGTCAGAACGGCCGAGCCATGGGTGAAGGCGTCCACGCACGGCCCCTCGCCCAGGGTGAGCTGCAGCTCCTCCAGTCGTCCGCTGATGTCGTCGGTGCTGCACAGCGGATGACTCGCCGCGGTCTTGGACATCGCCGACAGCCCGGCCCCGCCGACCGGAAGGGCGGCCACGGCCGCAGCGCACACATCCACCACACCGACCCGGGCACCACGAAAGGCCGCCTGCTCCGCGACCAGCACCTGAATCCGCGCCGACCGGCTGTCGGGCCTCACCCGGGCCCCCGCGTCCAGGCATCGTGCGCAAGACCCTCCAGCCGCGCCGCGGTTCGCTGCCCGACCGGAAGGACCGGCACCCGGAGCAGCGTGGCGCTGACCGGCCGCCGGCTCTCTCGTACGTCCAGCCATCGCCAGGAACGGAGCGCGGCGCGGGAGGGGCGATCGGCGCGGTCCACGAGAGTGACGCCGATCGACGCGGGGTGGCCGTCCAACAGCCGCTCCCGCAACCGGCGGGCCACGTCCCGGTCCTGCGAACACGGGCGGACCAGGAGGTCGGTGATCGCGAAGTCTTCGTCCGGCTCGTTCAGTTGCTCGAAACCGCGCGGCAGTGCCCCGTCGAACCCGAGCCACCAGAAGCCGTCGCCGGGCACCGGAAATCCGAAAGCGCATCCCACCGGACAGTCGGTCTCCGCGATCACCATGGTGAATCCCGGCCGACGGATCCCGACGGTGAGACGGTTCAGAGAGTCCTCGCGGCCGGGAGGACGGTACGGCTCACGAGGAGACGTCGCGCGGGAGTCCACGTACGGATCCGCGAGCCCCTCGCTCAGGCCCCGCACCTGCCGGCGGTTCACCCGGCGTAACCGCACCGCGTCCACGGTGGGCGCCTCGCCGCCACGGGGCTTGTACGGCTGTCCCCGCTCCGGCCATGCCGTCACCGCGCGTCACCCGAGACAGCGGCAAGCGGAACGGACCGGTGCGGCAGGGCTTGGGCGGTCGGGGCTGAGACATCGAGAGGAGGTGCCGGATGCCCGAGCGGAGGGCCGAGGAGCAGGGACCCGGAGCCGGTGACGTCGAGTATCAGGCTCAGTGTCCGTGGCGGGTGGTGCAGTCGCAGGGCTCCCCCGGCCTCGGCGGTCTTCTGCGCGGCGTGGAGAAAGGCGTTGAGGCCGCTGCAGTCACAGAAGGTCACGAGGGCGAGTTCGACATCGACGGTGCGGATGCCGTCGCTCAGGCACCGTGCCAGTGCCGCGCGCACCAGCGGGACCGATTGCAGGTCGATCTCACCGGCCAGGGTGATCAGTGCCCGGTTGCGTCGGTCGCGGCGGTGGACGGTGAGCTGGGGGAAGGACATGGCACCTCGGTTCGGATGACCATCCGCCAGGCCGCGCGGAGACGCCGGGACAACCCGGCCCCTCGGCGCGCTCCTGGCAGGGGCGGACGTTCGACGGAGGCAGAGCAAGGGCCGACCCGGCAGTCAGTGCGACAGGCCAACGGATCCACCCAGGTCCCTCCAGGGATGCGCCGGGTGACGGACGAAAGAGCCCGCTCCCCACAGCCATCTGCGTCGAGCAACGACAAGCCGCCGGGGTCTGGGACGTCCGTACGGCAGCATAGTCCTCAACCCGGTGCTGTGGACGGCCCGAAGCCGCCCAGTTCCAGGATGCGGGCGGTGCCGAAGGCCAGGGGCACGCTACTTGGGAGAACGGCGCCAAGACGGCGAAGCTGATCCCACGGTCACGTCCGGCAGCCACCGACTCGTCCACCTCAGCCGATCCGCAGCCCACGGACACTTCCGCGCAGGCATCGCTCCCACACGGCCCCGAAAACAAGCCAGCACCCGAACCAGCCGAAGCCGACCCGGGTGCTGCTTAGCAGGTCAGAGGGGTTATTCCCCTCCCCTGCTCCCGTAGACCCTGTGGGACTCGAACCCACAACCAATGGATTAAAAGTCCTGGTCAGGATATGAGGACGAGTCCGGGTACCGCTTCAGAGTCCGGAACGATCAAGGTCAGAGCACACTCACGTGACACTCGGTCCGCGCCGCATCGGCTTGTGCCACTCCATCCGCTCACGCATCGCTCACGCACGAAGCGTCGTAGGCAAGGCGTGCATATCCCCTCGGGAGTCCGTCAGGTATAGCCAGTCATTAGTACAGGCCGGGGCCCCTCGACGGTCAGCGCTCAGAAGCACGTCGTAAGAGTGGAGCTTCCGGCCAACGGAGAGTTTCCAAGCTGTCAACGTCGCCGCACGATCAGCAGTGAAGAGAGTGTCGCCTACCGCAAACGGCCGGGTGAGAACACGTCCTTTGGTCTTCCGCCCCCATAGCTGGGCGCCACTCTTTGCATCGAGGGCGACAAGCCGGTTGTCCACGTCACCGAACACCACCAATCCGCTCACCGCAGCCGGAGCGGCAGCGAGGTTGGCTGCTGCGTCGAACCGCCACAGCGGTTCACCGTTGGTCGGGTCGACGGCCACAATCCTCTGGCGATAGAGATCGACCTGTTGGACCAAGTAGACGCCGGAGTCAGTGACAGCCCATTCTCCGGAAAGCGGCCTTTCGGGCTGGTAAGACCAGTTTGGTTGGCCTGTGACTTCCAGGACTGCCTGGACTCGCCTCTCCGCGAGGTCCGTAGTGTCACCCAGAGGCCGGGGCTCCTCAGTCATGATGATCACATTGCCTGCGGCCACTTCAGGAGGACAGCCGACGGCTGATTGCCCCAACCCTTGTGACCAGCGAACGCCATCGGACCGGACATCGATCGAGTGCAGGGAACCGTCCGGGCTCATTGCGTACAGTGTGTCTGCGGAGACGCTTAGAAGGCCGTCACAGACTCGCAGCCGGGCAAACCGACGAGGTTTCCCCGTTCGCAGGTCGACGCTCCGCAGCAAGCTGCCCGGGCCTGGGAAGTAGGCAGTGCCACTGTGGAAGACGGCGCTGCCGGGGTAGTTCGTCTGAATCAGCGGGTACCGGCGGCGGGACTCGGCGTCGAACACGTGCAGGCTGTACTTTTCGTGCACTACCAAGGTGCCGTCGGACAGGACGGGCTGACGAGCTGAGCCGGAAGCGGCCGAGACCCGCCAGGGCACTTTAGCTCGACGGATCGGGGACGGGCCGGCAGTCCGACGGCTCAGGGTCTTCTTGGTGGTACGCGAAGACCGCTGCCGACGCTTCTTCTTCACCCTGGCCAGCGCTATGTCGTACTGCATCTCGCCACCCAGCCGCGGCGTCTGTTTGACCCCTTCCAGATGGAGCCGCTCAGAGGCGTACTTGAACAACTCCTGAAGGGTGACAAGACCATCGCCATTGAGATCGGCGTCACCACTGCGCAAGCCTTCGACGATCGCTGAGGTGAAGCGCGAGAGAGCAGGTGTCTCCGCGTCGGAGTGATCCCCTTCCCAGGCTCGCTGCATCCGGGTGCCGGCCGTGACGATGACACGGCCGTGGCCAGCCAGTACCTCCTCGAAGCCTGCCGATTCGCTCCCCTTGGCGCCAGGAATGAACAATCCGCTGTAGCAGCAGTCCACCACAACAACAACGCTGCGAGCACGGCACTCATCCATCATGTCGTGGACGAAACTCGCGGAGATCGCCGAGTGCGCGGGGCGCTCCGGATCGGTGTTCCGAACGGCGAAGTAAAGCTTGTCGCTGCGGTTCCTGACCCCGTGACACGAGAAATACAACAAACAGACGTCATCCCGTCGCGCGGTGAGGAAGAACTCCTCGATCGCTCGCTCCAGCATGGGCCGGTCGGCGTCGACCAGTTGTTGGACCTCGAACTGGCCAATCTCTGGATCACGCAGGACCTCGGTCAATCCAGCGCAGTCCGCCTCCGGAGACAGCAGCTTGGAGAGTTCCGGGTGATCGTAGGTTCCAGTGCCGATGAGCAGGGCCCTGCGGTGGCCTTCGCCCAATGTCTGGGCGGTCACGAGGTCGAGGGCTGCGGTTGCACAGTGGCCGTTTCATCTACGTCGGGTGCCCCGTCATGGGCCAGGAAGGCGTCGATCAGCCGTTCCCGCTCAACATCCGAAGAGTCACTCAACTCGATGGTGCGGCCGTCCAGTTCCACCTTGACGCCGCGAACTGGACGGTTCTGTAGCCAAATCTCGGCAAGGTTGAGGACCTGACGCAGGACGAAGGGGGCGGCGGTGACAGCCACCGCTCCGGCAGCGATCAGTTCACCACTCTTCGCCCCTGCCGGGATATCACTGGGGGAACGCGCCAACTGCACGTCTGCCACATCCAGTTCGAGGAGAGAGCGACGCAGTTGGCTGCCCAAGCTAAGGAGTTCGTCGTCATCGGTGTCTGAAAGCCCTATCAACTCCAGCCGCACGGTCTTGCTCATTTCCCACGCCCCGCGATCTTTGCTTTGTGTCCAGAGCACCCTACTGGCAGTGACCGTGCAGCGGTGGGCTCTCCAGCGAATCGCCCTTCTACTCATGGCTTCGCGCTGGCTGCCTACCGCCTTCGCCGTTGATGAGTTGAGGGCGTCGACCGCACGGCCGGCGCCGTCACTGTCCGCACGACCACGGCCAACATCACCAACGGGATCACCATCCGCATCACCACAGCCTGGGTCAGCGAGAACTAGGAGCACCAGCGCGCCGCTCGGCACCCGCCAGGGCCCGGCACGGAGCCAGTGGAAGGTCACCGTGAACAGTGCGGCCCTGGCGGCGACGACAAGGTCACCTTCGACGTGACGGCGTCCACCGACAGCCCCGGGGACGGGCGACATGGCCGGCATCGTCCAGAAGTTCGTCGACGTCGTCGATGTCTCCCCGGACTTCCAGATGACCATCGCGACCCGCACCTGCTCCTACGTGGAACGGATCATGCCCAACGCGTAGCTGCTGCCCGCTCCTTCGCCCCGCGCAGCCCGGCTGGGGCTTTTCTCATGCCTGGAGGCCGCAATGGCCTGTTGTCCCGGTGCCACCCGGATGCCGCGGCGGCCGGAGTCGGAAGCGCAGGCGGCCCGACGCAGTCCATCGCGCACTCGCTGGCCGCGCCATGGGCGGCAGAAGCGCACCTTCGAGCACTGACGTGACTCCACCAACCTGCAGTCGCACTTCGGGCTCGACTACGAGGGCGGCCTCGCCCAGTTCATCGGCTCGAGGCCCGCACCGACGCGAACCGGCACGTCGCCGGACGAGCGCCGTGTCTATCGAGACCGACAAGCAGGTCGAGCAGGCGCTTCGCTTCCACTTATTAGTCGTGAGTAGAGAAGAATAGGAGTACCTTTTGGTACCAGAGAGGGTGTGAGCATGAGGATCACAGAGGAAGCCCGCAGTCGGACAACCCGGACGACAGCACCGTTGAAAGTCGATGCGGTCATAGACGAGCTGATCGCCGACGGCGCCCACTTTCTGGGGATGACGAAGAAGGACCTGGTCGCGGAGGCCGTCCGGACCTACTTGGAGATCCGCCGTGAGGAGGTTCGGGCCAGCATGCTGGAGAAAATGCGCAAGCTTGACGGATCCGTGGAATCGAGCGTCTCACTGCTCACCGGACTGTCACCGGAGCGGATCAAGGAACTCGGCGGAGTAGGCGAGGACGACTGATCCGTGCGACCCGCTCGACCCACCCTCCGCGCACTCCGCGAGGACCTGAAACTACCGCTACCGTCAGCCCGGGAACCGCTCGATGACCTGGATCATCCGATCTTGGCCAAGGCCAGGGAACACTTCACCGACGACGAGGCCGGACATGAGCGGATCCGCTCGGTCGATGATGAGGTGCTCTTCAAAGTCAAGGTCCAACGCTGGCGTGGAGCGGTCTGGACCGGCGAGGATCTGCCCTGGCTCATCGCAGCGGGGCAACGCGAGGACGGGTCACCAGACGACTTCTACTCAGTTCTGGAGACGACCGCGAGGGCTGCACGAGCCCGCTATAACGCCGACAACCGTCAGCCCTTGAGCACCAGGACGTACGTCGGGCATCTCCTCCCTGACCAGAACGACCGTGACCGCTACCAACTCGAAGCCGGCGCCCGATTTGTCCGCCATCTCGCTGCGGCTGTTCGGGAGCTCACTCGTGGATCACTGCAGGACGGGCATGAACACGCTGCCGACTTTCCCACCTTCCGCCTCGGCATCCTCGTACGCGCCGACGACGGCCATGAGACCTATACAGCGGTGCGCATCACCGGCTCCGTGCCCGACGATCTCATCGCGGTCATCCTGCGCCATGTCCCCGGCTGCGATCCCACCGTCTGGTACCCCGAGTACGCCCTCCCCAGCCGCCCCCTTCTTCCCGCCGAGCAAGCCTGGTCGACCCTCATGGATCCGAAGGCCGCGGCTGAACTCCTGAACGAGGAATGAGTTGGAGTCCCCACTCCACGCCGATCCAGGGCCAATGACTACCGGAACAGGGAGCCCGCTCGTGCCTGATCACGACAACTCGTCCCGGACAGTGACTGTCCCCACCTGCGACCACGGTCCTGTCACCGTCTGGGAACCCGACTGGTGTACGGGAAGCGAGACAGAGCATCAGCCCGGCGGCTACCGCGTCGACATCACGCACACGAGCCCTGACCATGAATTCACGACCTCAACCAGCCGTGGCATAGCGGTGGTTCTGCGTACGTGCTTCGAACAGCGCCCCTTCACCGAGCGCCCACCCGGTCACGTCCCCTTCGTGAACGTCGAGATGGATGGCGACTGGTATCCACACAGTTCCGACGACCTGCGCCGGCTCTCGGACACCCTCACGGCACACGCGGATCAGCTCCGGGCACTTGCCGACCGCCTCGACGGTCTGACCAACGCCTTCGATGCCGCACAGAGGAGCGCCTGCGGCGGCGAACCCTGAAAAAGGACGTGGTGGCTAAACAAGTCACGCTGCTTGTCGGCACACCCGCTCACGCAGACGAACTCCACACATGGCGTGGCCCCGGCCAGGAGGACCGGTCGGGGCCACGAAACTGCTGGTCAGAGCCGCAGAGCGGCCCGGACCTCGGTAGACCCTGTGGGACTCGAACCCACAACCAATGGATTAAAAGTCCTGGCCAAAGCATGACGGGTAGTTCCGGATGCTCTCTTGCCATCCGAAACCGCCTGGCCAGGAGGACTTCACCATGCATCGGGTTCGGTGCCTGACGGCTCCTGCCGGACCGTCCGCTCACGCATCGTTCACGCAGAGCACCCCGCATGAACTGCACGGAACACCCCGGACGGGCCACGCTTGCGGATCAACCCAAGATCAAAAAAAGCAGGCTCGACCCTGCAGACACCGGCCCGTTCGACGGGCAGCCTGGGTGTATCGGCTCAGACTCGTTCCTGTGGCGCGGATCTTCAAGATCAGTAAGTGCATCAACTCTGATGCTGCCCCGCGCTCTCACGGCGGCGAGTCTTGTACGCCGTGCCTCAAAGGGGCTCGGCTCGTTGGGTTCAGCCGCGTGTCCATCTGATCTCGTGGGTGAAGCCGAGGGTGATCACGAAATATACCCAGCGGGGTAAGGACTTCGCGGTGCGAGGCGGAGAGGCTGGTGCCCGAGGTGGGGAGCAGTCGATGAGCGGGCTCGCGGTGGAAGTCGAAGTCGTTACTTCCATCTGTGCTGCGCGGGTTCTGATTCGCCAACTCCGAGGGCTGTTGGTGGACATCGGTAACGCAATCCGCGCCTGGCGCTCCGTGCGCGACATCTTGCGGGACGAGCAGGACGAACACCAGGGCTGACCTAGGCGCTCGCTCCGACTTGGCGGCGGGCGGTCGGCAGCAGAGACCGCTGTCACCGCTGGGCTGGATCTCTGCGGCCGACCTGGTGGCGAAGGAGCGCGGCGTTCCGTTCGGAACGGAGCCGAGGTTCCGAGTCGGCGCGCTCCGTTTCGGAACAGCCGCAGGTGCTGGTCAGCTCTGAACAGCACCTGCTGATCATTTGCTCCGCGTCTCCGTCTGCAGCGAGTGACCGCGCACGGTCATCAAGGGTGTGCAGACGACGGCGACACCTCAGACTCATCCCAAGGATCACTGGGACGCTTCAGAAAACGGGTGAGAGCGCCGCGCGGAGCAATCTACGATCGTTCACCATGGGCGTGTACATGAGCCAGCATCGGACAGATGCGGCACCGAAGCGAGCATCAGAATCGGATGCCGAGTTCTTCGAACGGATCGCCGGTCCGTTCTGGGACCAGGTTCGGGATGTGATCAACGAGTGGTGGTCGCACTTTCCCCCCGATGCTCAGCCCGGCCTGCGTAGTCGGCTACAGGATCGCAATTCCGACGCGAACGTCTACTCCGCGTTGTGGGAGCTGTACGTGCACGAGATGCTGCTCGGCTCCGGTTGCACGGTGGAGATCGAGCAGCAAGTAGGCACAGGGGGCAAGTACCCAGACTTCCTGGTCACCCGTGGCGACGAGCAATTCATTGTCGAGGCGATCTGGACAGCCGAGAATCTGGACGCAACCGGGAGCAGCTCGCTCCCGCCTCAAGTGGCGGACGCGATCGACCGCGTTCCGAGCCCAAACTTCTACGTGTCATACAAGGTTGTCAGCGCTGGCTCGACTACTCCGCAGCAAAAACGCTTGAAGAACGAGCTGACACGATGGCTGGCAAGCTTGGACCCCGACCAGGTCATTGCCGAGTATGAGCAGAAGGTGCCGCTACCCAAACATACCTGGCAGGAGGCAGGTTGGCGCCTCAACTTCGAGGCGATCCCCCGCAGCCCCGGCAGACGAGGCGATCCGACGAGCAGGACAATAGGCATCCATCCCTGGATTTGGGTCGCCGATGACTCAGATCGGGTGCTCAAAGCCGTGCGAAAGAAGGGCAAGAAGTACGGCGACTTGGCGCTGCCATTCATCGTTGCGGTTGGTAATTCGGCCGTCTTTCCGGAAGATGAGGACACCGAGACCGCGTTGTACGGGACCTCGGTCGAGTACGCCCACCGCACCGGATCGACTTTCGGTCGCAATCCCGACGGCTACTGGACTGCTGCACAAGATCAGGCCCATAGCCGGGTCAGCGGCGTGCTGACCGTCGACAACCCGGCACCTTGGACCTGGGCGAAAAAGGTCCCAGTCCTCTGGCAAAGCCCCGCACCTGGCTCGCTTCCGGCCCCCGTTCTTGCCACCTGGGAATCGGTACAATTGGCCGATATTCACGTCGAACGTCAGCCAGCGGCTCGCCCCATCCACACGTCTCTTGGTCTGCCTGAGCACTGGCCGATCGGGGATGCTTTTCCCCGGCGTCGGCCAAGCTCCGAAAGCTGAGGGCCCGACGCGAACGGGCGGATGCCTGACGTGTGGAGAGCGCCCAGGGACCAGAGCAGGTCCCCTCGTCATACCGAGCAGAGGTGTCTTCACAGCCCAGTAACCGGCTGCCCCGTGAGTGCCTGGGTGATCTGCCAGATGGCAGCATGCTCCTGCACTTCACGTGGGATCGCGACCTTGTCGACCGGCTACTGCTCACCGTCGAACGTGCTGGCCGCATCCATACCAAGACAGGGGCCACCGTCCCCAACGCGTCTACTACGAGTCGCATCTCTTCCTCCTGTATACCCTACCTCGCGCACCCCAGCTGCCCGACTTGCAAAGTTCTGTTGTGCGCCCTCGGCAGACTGGCCGCGCTCTCGGCACGCCCCTTGCGCTGTTCGGCTCGTAAACTTCTCTGGCCACTATTACGGCACCAACTCCTCGTGCATCATGGCCTCTTATGGATGAGGGAATAGTCGCGCTGATAGCGGCAGGTTGCGGGCTTCTCGGCTCGATACTGGGAGCTGCTTTCACGGCATGGGATACCAAGGCCGGAGCAGACAAGAGCGCTGATGCTGTGCGCGGACAGGCACACGACCAGGCTGCAAACGAGCACGCTCATTGGCTACGGCAACAACGTCTTTCCGCCTGCGAGGGGGTTCCTCGACCGTGCGGAACTCAATCGCAAGTCCGTCCATACGTAACGACTGATCAGCCTAACTCTTCGCCAGAAGTCGGCCACTCTTGAAGTACTGACGCTGTTCCCCAGCTGATGGCGATCCTCGATCGGGGAAATTTTAGCTGTCTCGCGGGTAAGTTATCGCGCGACGCTTTCCTGCAGCCTTTGCCATTCTCAGTGCGACAAAACTTTCACGCAGAGTTTCACCCATCCCGGCCGAGAATGTAAATTTCCCCGGGCGCTGGAGGTCCGAGAGCCGATCACATATAGAACCAATGTCAGGGTTGTCGATTCGCGCCAAGACGCTATCACCCCCCGCCGACACGACGTAGACGCCTGGGATTTCATTAAGTGAATCAACCAGTTCGTCAATCGATGCAGAAATCTCCTTGGATGACGCCACGAACGAGTCGACGTCGTTCGCTAGAAGGTGTGCTTCAACCTTGCCCCCTACATCGTCACCATCGATGATCAGATAAGACAACACGGCTCCATTTCTCGGGGCTGTCAAACTATACATAGGAAATAATTTCGGTTCTCAGACCGAGAGGCAAAAGGGAGCCGAGGGCAAAGGCAAGCGACGTTGGGGCCGAAATAAATAGGCGCCCCTCCGGAACTGACCCGTGTGCTGCATTCATGGAAGAAAGGTGACTCGCCCAACCCTGTAGAGTGCGTTTCAGTAGTTCATTATACGCGCGGTGATCATTGGGGAAATCTGGGCACTCGATCACAAGTGCTGTGCTGCAGATATCGCCTGCGTTCACTTGATAACGGGCATGAGTACCCGCAGCTGCCGCAGCTTGCGCATCCATGGCGCGACTTGCGGAATTTTGAGAGATGCAGACGATTAGCGCATGCCTGTTTATGTTTCCAGGATTCAAATTTACGGTCTGCATCTGCACCGCACTAGGTAGTTGATAATTGACCTCCGACGTGCGCGGCCCCGTGGGCGTGCCTACGAGCTGCAGGGGAGGCAAAGCCCCAACTGCACCCGAGTTGGAAACCTGATGTACGGAGATCTCCTGAAAATCGTGGACTCTCAGGGATGCCCCCTGCGCACTATTAAACACCTCCCGTCCAAGCTGGAATGAGTTCTCAAGGCCACTGGTAAGATAGAAGGAGATTTCACTCGACTTTCGAGGATTCTCCTCCTTAAGCCGAGCCTCGATCACTTTCTGCGTCAGCCGCCTCCTATCTACTCCTGAGCCCGGATGCAGTTCGTCGGCATTTACGTAGAAAAAGCTAATGTGTTTAGCTTTAGCCTCTGCTGCATATTCCAGAAGTCTCGCATCCGACCACCCGGAAGTTGGTTCTGGCTGCAGAAATACAGCGACTCCGACTCCGGAGCGTCCGTGGAGGCTAATCCAGCTAGCAGCCAGGATGAGGAACCCTGCAATCAGAATGCAGATTTCAGTTCGCTTGCCGCCGGGAATCATTCCGAGAAAATCGGGGAGGGTGGAAGCTACAATGGCAGTGCCGATTGCCGCAACCAGCGCAGCAAAGATCGCTCGATCCTCGTTAACTCTTCGGTAGCTTCGCCTAATGCGGCCCGCCATCTCGCCCCTTACCCACCCGCGTAGTCAGTAGCACCACAGCCGTAATCTACCGGGTCTTGTGTTCGCCCACTGGCGATCGCATCCGACCTTGAGCGCATGAAGTCGTCGGGGTACTCAGGTTGAACTCGTAGAGCCTGCGGGGGTCGTGACGGTTCGTGATCCCTGCGGTACGACGGGATCATGAGGTATGCGCAGAGGGGCGGGTACAC
>NZ_LGDW01000478.1 GCF_001280005.1 Streptomyces sp. NRRL WC-3618
GGCCGACCGGACACCCCCCTGCGGAGTGAAGTACCTGCGCTCCTCCGGCAACGGAACCTATCCCCTCCGCGCCACCATCACCTGGAAGATCCACTGGACGGGGACCGGGGTCAACAACCCGGTGAACCTGCCCGACGGCGAGTTCGGCGCCCAGCAGGACGTTGTCGTACAGGAGATCCAAGCCGTCAACCGCTGAGCCGCGTCGCATCGTATGGACGTCGACAGGCCGGGGAGGGGGGGCGGCGCATCGCCGCCCCCCCTTCCGCCGCCGGAATCGGTCCCGTTTTCTCTGAAACATTTCCCCCCGCCCACCGCATCAATGAGGTGAAGGCAGTCCACGTGCTCAGGACTTGAGCGCGCCGCAGGCAGCAGGGGGAACGTATGAGAAGGGTCCGCGCGGACGAGTACGCGGAGTTCGCGGCGGCGCGCGCGGGGCATCTGTACCGCTCCGCGTGTCTGCTCACCGCCGGGGACACGTATCTCGCCGAGGACCTGGTGCAGGAGACGCTCGGGCGGTTGTACGTGAACTGGGGGCGCGTCTCCCGGGCCAGTAACCCGGCGGGGTACGCGCAGACCGTGCTCACCCGCACCTTTCTCGCGCATCAGCGGCGCCGCAGCAGTACCGAGCGGGCCACCGCCGTACTGCCCGACGTGGCCGTCCCCTCCGCCGGAGCCGACGTGACCATGCGGCTCACCCTCGTCGAGGCGCTGGCCCAACTCGCGCCCAAGGACCGGGCGGTGGTCGTCCTGCGGTACTGGGAGGACCGTTCCATCGAGGAGACGGCCGGCGCGATGAACGTCAGCTCGGCCGCCGTACGCACCCGCTGCGTCCGCGCTCTCGCCCGGCTGCGCACCCTCCTCGGCGAGGAGCTCGGCGAGTACGCGGCCCGCTGAGGCCCACCGCCCCAGCTCACCGGCCCCAGCTCACCGGGCCAGGTCTCCGAGAGCTCCTCCGCCCCGTCCGGTACACAATTTCCGTACACAGCAGAAGTGGTGGTTCGCCATGCCCGTTGAACATCGAGACGACCAGTTCGAGGACCGGCTCGGCGCCGCCCTGCGCACCGCGGGCGGCACCTTCGACGCCGACCGCACCGCCCTCGTCGCCGGCGGCGAGACCCGTGGACGCAGGCTGCGAACGCGCCGCCGGACCGCTGTCGTGAGCGGCGCCGCCGCGATCGCCCTGGTGGGCGTGGGCGGCGCGCTGGTCGCGCCCTGGGGAGGGGACGGCACCGGGCAGCGCGCCGTGGGGGCCGGCGGGACGACCGTCGGACCCGGTGACGCCAGCCCCACCGCGACCGCCACCGGCCCGTCCCCGGTCTCCGGCGCCCAACTGCTCAACACGCTCAAGGAGTTGCTTCCCTCGGGCAAGCTCAGCGAGCAGAAGTCGCGTGGCACCGCCTCGAAGAAGGGGCCGTACGCGTATGCCGTGTTCGACGACGGGAAGGGCGCCGCGGCTCTCTCCCTCAGCCTCCACCGGATCGTGCCGGGAAGCGGGCAGGCCCGTAAGGCGACCGAGTGTCCGGACAAGGCGTTCGTCCCGTACGACGACTGCGTGACGAGCCCGCTGCCCGGCGGTGCGCTGCTCAGGATCGTCAAGGGGTACGAGTATCCGGACCGCCGCGTCGACACCAAGCTGTGGACGGCGGACCTCGTCACCGCCGAGGGGGCGTATGTGTCGGTGATGGAGTGGAACGCCGCCGCCGAGAAGGACGCGCCCGTCAGCCGACCCGAACCTCCGCTGAACAGCGCCCAGTTGAAGACCCTGGTCGGCGATCCGGCATGGATCAGGGCCGTCAACGCCATCCCGGTGTCCGACGAGGTCGAGACGCCGCCGACCGCGAGCTCACCCGAGGAGGTCGAGAGCGACTCCATCGTGACGGCACTCACCGGGTTGCTCCCCAAGGGCCTCAGCGTGGTCGGGAAGAGCAAACCGGACACCGGGTTCGGGTATGTCGTCGTCGACGACGGCAAGGGCAAGAGCTTCGTCCAGATCAACGTGCAGCCCAACAGCCAGGACCTCGAAAAGGAGCTCTTCGGCGAGGGCTCGGGCGCCGTGACCCGGCCCGACGGCATCAAGGTCGTCGTCCGTCAGGGACCGGGCGACGACAAGGGCAAGGGGCTCGTCATGTGGACCGCCGACGCCCTCTGGCCCGACGGTCTGCGCGTGGTCGTCAGCGCCTTCAACTCCGCCAGCCAGATCACCGGCCCGACCCGGAAGAACCCCGCCCTGACCCTCGACCAGCTCAAGGCGATCGCCACCGACTCCAAGTGGCAGCAGCTGCAGCCGGTCCCCAACTGAGCCTTCACGGAAGGGTTTCGGAGACAAGGACCTAGAAGAACTCCGACCACGGCTGGTCCCAGACCTGCTTCACGCACAGCACCAGGAACAGCAGGCCCGCGATCACCAGCATCGCGTTGCTCAGCAGCCGGTTGCGCCATTCGGCGGGCGTGCGTGCGGAGTTGAGCAGGACCAGCAGCGTGCCGGCCAGGAAGGGGAGAAAGGCCGCGCCCAGGACGCCGTACAGGATGATCAGGCGGAAGGGCTGGCCCTGGAAGAGCAGGACGATGGGCGGGAAGGTCAGCCACAGCAGGTACGCGCGAAACGGCCACGACCGTTCGCGCGTGCCCGAGGCGACCTCCTCGCCCGTTGTCCGGGTGCCGCGGAAGCGTTCCACGAAGTCCGCGAACATCAGGCTCACGCCGTGCCAGACGCCGATCAACGACGTGTAGGAGGTGGCGAAGAAGCCGATCAGGAAGAACTTCGCGGTCGCCGAGCCGTACTTGTCCGCCAGGATGTCGCTCAGCTGGATCAGGCCCTTGTCGCCGCTCGCGATCGCAATGTTCGCCGAATGCAGCAACTCCGCGCCCACGAACAGCATCGCCACCACGAAGATGCCCGTCGTCGCGTACGCGACCCGGTTGTCGAGGCGCATCACCTTCATCCAGCCCGTGTTGGTCCAGCCCTTCGCGTTGACCCAGTAGCCGTACGCGGCAAGGGTGATGGTGCCGCCCACACCGCCGATCAGGCCCAGCGTGTTGAGAATGGAGTCCTTCTCGTCGGGGAGGACGGGCAGCAGGCCGGCGAAGGCGTCCGCGAGGTTGGGGGTGACCCGGATCGCGAGGTAGACCGTGACGACGAACATCACGCCCACCAGCACGGTCATGACCTTCTCGAAGACCTCGTACTTGTTGAACCAGACGAAGACCAGGCCCGACAACCCGCACAGGATCGCCCACCACTTGAGGTCCATGACGTCCGGGAACAGCGCCTGCAGCGGCAGCGCGCTCGACGACATCGCGGCCGCGCCGTAGACGAAGCCCCAGATCACGACGTACGCGACGAAGAAGTACGTCGTCCAGCGGCCGAGGCTCGCCCAGCCGTCGAAGAGGGTGCGGCCGGTGGAGAGGTGCCAGCGGCCCGCCGCCTCGGCGAGGGAGATCTTCACCAGGCAGCCGAGTACGGCGGCCCACAGGAGGGTGTAGCCGAAGTTGCTGCCCGCGATGAGTGTCGCCACCAGGTCGCCGGCGCCGACTCCGGTCGCCGCGACCACGATTCCCGGGCCGATGTACTTCCAACTGGACTTGCGAGGCGCTGAGTTGGTGCCAGAGAGGCCGGAGACGCCGGTGGCTTCCGTCGCGCCCGCGGCCCTCATTGCCCCTGGTTCGTTTGCTTCCGTGGAGTTTCCTGTGGTGTCCGCCATGTACGTCAAGAAAGCGCAAAGGGGTTGGTCGCACAAGGGGGCGTTCCGGAGCCGGAGTTGGACAGCCGGGCATCCGGCGTCCGGAACCGGGTCCGCTACGGCTGTCGCCGACCACAGCCGTCGGACCCGCAGGTGCCGAGCTCGAACCACACGGTCTTGCCCGGCCCGTCCTGGTGACAGCCCCAGCGCCTCGCGAGCGCGTCCACCAGGAACATCCCCCGGCCGCTCTCCGCGACGCCGGCGCACCGTACCCGTGGAGTGCGACGGCCGGTGTCGGTGACCTCGCAGCGCAGGACGCCGTGCGCCGCCCAGAGCGTGAACCGGAACGGGCTCGCGGCGTGCAGCACCGCGTTGGTGACCAGCTCGCTGACGAGCAGTTCCGCCACATCGAGGAGGTCGACGGCGTGGTCGGTCAGGTTCTCCCCGCCGACCAGGCCCCACTCCTCCAACTTCCTGCGTATCTCCGCTCGGGCCTCACGGGCGGCGGTGGGGCACGGGTCGTACTCGACGCTCAAATGGCCTGCCCCCAGCGGGGGTTGGAGGTATGAGCCATACCGAGGGACGGGATCCGGGCCGTGTCCCCCGGTGTCCCCGGAGAGTTGCAGCATGCCTTCAGGATCGCCTCCACGGACGCGCCCGCGCGCGGGGAGAAATACCTGTTTCCGTAGGCACCACGTGCTGACGGCGATATCGGTGATGTCGGCGATGCCAGTGGTGTGGGTGGTGCCAGTGGTGTGAGTTGTGTGGGTGGTGTCAGCGATGCGTTGCCACCCAGGCGGCGATCTGAGCGCGGTTGGCGAAGCCGAGTTTGCCGAGGATGTGTTCCACGTGACCTTCGGCGGTACGGCGGGCGATCACCAGACGGTCGGCGATCTGCTGGTTGGCGAGGCCCTCGGCGACGAGCGCGGCCACCTCGGTCTCGCGGCGGGTGAGACCGGACGGCGACCCGGAGCGCCGGTCGGCCGACTCGCGCTCCCCCAGCGCGTACGTGACGATCCCCGCGCGGCCGGATGCCTTCCCGCGACGGTACGCCCGCTCGTACGCCCGCCGCCCGAGGCCCTCGCGTGCCCGGGTCTCGGCGTTCTGGCGTACGGCGTCGAAGGGAGCGGCCCGGACGCTGTCGGCGCCGCCGAGCAGGACGGCGGCGCGATCAAGGCCGTGGTCGCGCCCGTGCTCGCGCTCATCCTCGTGCTGGTCGTGGTCGTGGTCGTGATCGTGGTCATGGGAAGTCGCGATCAGGGCGAGGAGGTCGAGGGCGGGAGCGATGCCGAGGACGTCGTTGAGGGCGTGTGCGATGCGCAGGGCCGCTCGGGCGGGCGGTTCGGCCCGATGCCAGTCCTCGCGGACGGTGTGGGCGAGGGCGAGCGCCCGCAGGGCATACGAACGCACCCACTCCTCGCCGTACTCCTCGCACACCCGCAGGGCGTCCTCACAGACGGCGACCGCCCGGTCTGCCTCCCCCGACGAGGCGCGCGCACAGGCGAGTTGGACACGTTCGAGTCCGGCGAGACCGGCATGGCCCCCGGGTACGGGATCCCGCGCCACGGTGTCCTCGAAGTGCCGCAGGGCGGCGGCCGGTTCACCGCCGAGCAGATGGCCGACCCCGATGACGTACCCGGCGTGCGCCTCCTCGGCGGCGTCCCCGAGACGCCGGGCGAGGGCGTGCGCCTCCTCGGCTCGCCGCCTGCCCCGGGCGCGGTCCTCCGACGTACCGGTGAGCAGCCCGAGCAGTCCGGCGACCCACAGCGCCCGGGCCCGCTCACGGCTGGGCTCGGGGTTCGCTTCGAGGGCGCGGTCGAGCCAGTGCGCGCCCTCGCCCGGTGCGCCGCACGCCACCCAGTGGAACCAGAGGGTGCCAGCGAGACGGAGTCCGGCGAGCGCGTCGTCGGGGGCGCCTCCGTTCGCCCCGAGGCTGAAGTCCAGGGCGGCGCGCAGGTTGGCCCCATCGGCGTGGAGGCGGGCGGCCAGGTGCTGTTGGCCGGGGCCGAACCAGGTCTGCTCGTACGCCGACGCCCGGGCCTGCGTCCAGTCGCGGTGCCGGCGCCGGGCTGCCCGTTCCTCCCCGGTGCGCTGCTTCAGCCGGTCGAGGCCGTACTGCCGGAGGGTGCCGAGCAGCCGGTACCGTACGCCGCCGTCCGGGCCCGGTTCCCGGCTCAGTACGGACTTGCCGACCAGGGCGGCCACGACTGCGACCACGTCGTCGATGCCGTCGCCGCACACGGCCTCCGCCGTCTCCAGGTCGAAGTCGGCGGCCAGCACCGAGGCCCGCGCCCACACCGACCGCTCCGCCGGCGTGCACAGTTGGTGACTCCGGTCGATCGCCGCCCGCAGGGTGCGGTGGCCGTGACCGTCGTAGACGGTGGTGAGCAGTTCGTCGGTGTTCGCGTTCAGGTCGCCCGGTTCGGTCAGGCGGGCCGCGGCCAGCTCGATCGCCAGGGGCAGGCCGTCGAGGCGGCGGCACAGGTGGGCCACGGTGGTGCGGTTGGCGGGGGTGAGCGTGAAGCCGGGGGCCGCTGCCGCGGCTCGGTCGGCGAAGAGGGCGAGGGCCGGGTGGCGGTGGGGCGCGGAGAGGTCGCCGTTCGGGTCCGGGACCGGCAACGGCCGTACGTCCAGCAGGTGTTCCTCCGTCAGTCCCAGACGGTGCCGACTGGTGACGAGGATCCGTACGCCGGTGGTGCCGTGCAGGAGTGCGCCGGCGAGTTCGGCGCACTCCCTGTGCAGGTGTTCGCAGTTGTCGAGGACCAGGAGAAGGCGTCGGGCTCTCAGCCGGTCGGCGAGGACGTCCAGGGCGGCCACGTCTTCCGGGCGGCCGTGCGTGGGGTGCGTGACCGGGTCGGGCGGGCCCAGCGCCTCCGCGACGGCGCGCGGTACGAGGTCCGGGTCGTCGCGGTCGTCGTGGGCATCGAGCCCGGCCAGCTGCACGAAACGGACGCCGTCCGGGAAGGCGCGGGTCAGACGGGCGGCGATACGGGCGGCCAGGCGCGACTTGCCGACGCCGGCCGGACCGGTCAGGGTGACGAGGCGGGCCCTGGTCAGGAGGGCGCGGATGTCGGCCTGTTCGGCGCGGCGGTCGACGAAGCTGGTGGTCTCGACCGGCGGTTCGGCCGATGTCAGGCACGTCGTCGCCGGTGTCCGACACGGCGTTTCCGTTGTCCGGCACGGCGTCGCCGGTGATCGGCAGACCGTCGCCTGCGATCGGCAGACCGTCTCCGGTGCTCGGGGATCTGTTCGTGACGCTGATCCGCCCATGCTCAGCACCTTCCAACAGCGCCCGTGGATCACACCCTCGGGTCACACGCGCGGGTGCACTTGGCGAGGAGCCCGCGACGGGAGACGCGGGGACGCGTAGCCTTCGCGCGCTCTTTTCCGGCCCGCGTGGCCAGCCGGTTCACGCCATCGCCCTTTATGCGCTCTTGACCTGCCCATGTCACAGCCGCACCATGAGCCGCACACCCGCATCAGTCCGTCGCACCGAAGAACCACCCCCCGGCTCCACTCCCCAGCGTCCGGAGATCCCGGAACTCCCGGAGAAAACAGGAGACTTCATGCGACTTCGCATACGAGGCTCAGGTGTCCGCGGCGGCAGACGGTCCGCCGCAGCCGTCGGCCTGCTGTCCCTCGCCCTCGCCGTCGGCGTCACCTCCGCGACCCCCGACGCCACCGCGAACAGCGCCAGGCGCCCGGCGGCCTCGGCGGACGACATCCACCAGTACGAGATCAACTTCGCGAACTCCACGTCCGACGTCCGCACCGACATCATGGCGTCGGGCGTGACCGTGGACGAGGCCGACGAGGAGACCGTCGTGGTCTCCGGCCGCGCCGACCAGGCCCGGAAACTGGCCCAACGCGGCTACGTGATCACCCTGTTGGGCTCGGCCCCGAACCGGGCCGCCGCCCCCGACGACGTACGGCTGCGCGACTTCCCCACAGCCGACTCCCGCTATCACAACTACGCGGAGATGACGTCGGAGATCAACTCCATCGTCGCGGCCAACCCCTCCATCGCCAGCCAGCGGGTCATCGGGACCTCGTACTCGGGCCGGAACATCGTCGCCATCAAGCTCAGCGACAACGTCGGCACCGACGAGGCCGAGCCCGAGGTGCTGTTCACCCACCACCAGCACGCCCGCGAGCACCTCACCGTCGAGATGGCGCTCTACCTGCTGCGCAACCTGACCTCGACCTACGCCACCGACCCCCGGGTCAAGGCCATGATCGACTCCCGTGAGATCTGGATCATCCCGGACCTCAACCCGGACGGCGGCGAGTACGACATCGCGACCGGCTCGTACCGCTCATGGCGCAAGAACCGCCAACCCAACACCGGTTCGTCGAACGTCGGTACGGACCTCAACCGAAACTGGAACTACCGCTGGGGCTGCTGCGGCGGTTCCTCCGGCTCGACCTCGTCGGAGACCTACCGGGGTCGGTCCGCCGAGTCCGCTCCCGAGGTCAAGGTGGTCGCCGACTTCGTACGCAGCCGGGTCGTCGGCGGCGTCCAGCAGATCAAGACGGGCATCGACTTCCACACGTACAGCGAACTGGTGCTGTGGCCCTTCGGGTTCACGAACGACAACACGACGACGGGTATGACCCAGGACGACCGGGACGCCTTCGCCACGGTCGGCGGGAAGATGGCCGCCAGCAACGGCTACACGCCGGAGCAGTCCAGCGACCTGTACATCACGGACGGCTCGATCGACGACTACCTCTGGGGCAGTCAGAAGATCTTCGCCTTCACGTTCGAGATGTATCCGTCGTCCAGTTCGAGCGGCGGCTTCTACCCGCCCGACGAGGTGATCGACCGGGAGACGGCGCGCAACCGCGACGCGGTTCTGCAGTTGCTGGAGAACTCGGACTGTATGTACCGGTCCATCGGCAAGCAGGCGCAGTACTGCTCCTGACGGGTGTCCGAGGTAGGGGGAACTGCGGGCCGGCCGTGGCTGGTCGCGCAGTTCCCCGCGCCCTACGGGGCGCTTTCCTCGAAGTAGGTGTCCAGGACCTTGTCCAGCTCCGCTTCCCACTCCTGGTGCTGGGACTTCGCCTTCGCCTCGATCTCGACCGGGTACCAGCGGCGGTCCGGGGTGTGGACCGTCACCGTGAACCGCTTGCCGAAGCGCGAGGTCTCCGTCTCCACGGCCCCGATCTCGTCCCAGCGGAACTCGCACTCCTGGTCGTCCAGGGAGAGCCGTACGCCGCTGTGGTCGGCGATGATCTTCGCCCGGCGGTCGGACGCCTCGAAGACGGGGCCGCCCTCCGGGGCCTCCGCCTCGGTTGCGGGCTCCGTCTCGGGCTCCGTCTCCGGCTCCGATTCCGCTTCGGCCGCCGACGTCGCGTCCTTTGGTGCGGACTCCTCCGGTGCGGACTCCTCCGACGGCTCCGGGACCCTGTCCTCCGGCTCGGCCGGCACGGGTGACATGAGCCCGGGGATGGCCGCCGGGTCTACCGCGGCGGTTTCCAGGGGCTTGCTGCTCGAACCTATGCGCTGCTCCACAGGCGGAAGTATGGCGGACATTGCTGTGTCATGGGACAGCAGGGGCCGGTGAGATCGCGAAGAGTTCCGGAATCGGCCGAAGTGAACGCCTACACGAACAGGCTCAGTACGGCCGCCACCGCGAACCCCGCCACCGACAGCACCGTCTCCAGCACGGTCCACGTCCTGAGGGTGTCCCGTTCGCTGATCCCGAAGTACTTGGCGACCATCCAGAAGCCCCCGTCGTTGACGTGCGACGCGAAGATCGAGCCCGCCGAGATGGCCATGATGACGAGGGCGGTGAACGCCTGCGAGTGGTCGCCCTCGCTGAGCAGCGGCGCCACGATGCCCGCCGTCGTCACGATGGCGACCGTCGCCGAGCCCTGGGCGACACGCAGCACCACGGAGATCAGATAGGCGAGGACGATCACCGGCAGCCCGACGTCGTTGAACGTGTCGGAGAGCGCCTGCGCGACCCCGCTGGCCTTGAGGACCGCGCCGAAGATCCCGCCGGCCCCGACGACGAGCAGGATGTTGCCGACGGGCTTGAGGGACGAAGTCGACACCGTCTCCAGGGACTTGCGGGACCAGCCGCGGCGCAGCCCCAGCAGGTAGTACGCCATGAACAGGGCGAGGGTGAGGGCGACGAACGGGCTGCCGAGGAAGGTGAGAACCGAGCGGAAGGTGGAGGGGTCGAGGGCGATCGAGGAGAACGTGGCGGCCAGGATCAGCACCAGCGGCGTACCGATGATGGCGAGGACCGTGCCGAGCGGTACGGGGGTCTCCTGGGGGGCCGTCTCCCCTGGGGTCGTCTCCGGAAGGGGCGTCTCCTGGGAGGTCACTCCCACCGTGCGCTGTTCGTCGATGACCGCTCGCCTGGCCTCCTCGGCCGCCTCCAGCATGTCCTGCGGTACGGGGACGAAGATCCGTTTGCCGATCCACGCCGACCACACCCAGGCGGCGGCCACGGCGGGCAGTCCGCAGACGACGCCCATGAGGATGACCCAGCCGAGGTCGACATGCAGGAGGCCGGCGGCGGCGACCGGGCCGGGGTGTGGCGGCAGGAAGGCGTGGGTGACGGAGAGGCCGGCGAGGAGGGGCAGGCAGTACAGGAGGATCGACTTGCCGGACCGCTTGGCGGCGGCGTACACGATCGGCGCGAGGACGAAGATGCCGACGTCGAAGAAGACGGGGATGCCGAAGATCAGGCCCGTCAGCCCCATCGCGAGGGGCGCCCTCCTCTCGCCGAACAGGTTCAGCAGCCGGGATGCCAACACCTCGGCGCCGCCGCTGACTTCGAGGATCGCGCCGAGCATCGTACCGAGGCCGATGATGATCGCGACATGGCCGAGGATGCCGCCCATGCCGGACTCGATGACGGAGACGGCGTCGGAGCGCTGGACGGTGCCGAAGAGTTCGGTGACGGAGAGGCCGGCCCCCAGGCCGACGGCTATCGAGACGGTCAGCAGGGCTATGAAGGGCTGGAGGCGCAGTTTGATGATGAGGACGAGGAGCAGGGCTATGCCGAGGGCGGCGACCGTGAGGAGACCTGCGGTGCCGTTGATGAGGAGGAGTAGTCCGCCGGTGTGGGGGTGGGTTTCGGACATGTGGGGGTCCTCTGTTTAGTTTTGGGGGGAATGTGGGCAGGGGGGATCGCTTTGTTGGGTGGGTGCGGGTTGGTTGTGGTTGCTCGCGCAGTTCCCCGCGCCCCTGAAGGGGCGCGGGGGTGGACCTCAGTTGTCCAGAACCGCCAGTGCGTCGATCTCGATCAGCAGGCCTGCCGGGAGGCCCACGTACACCGTGGTGCGGGCGGCCGGGGGTGCGGTGAGGCCCTGCTTCCCGAAGTACTCGTTGTAGATCGCGTTCATCTCGGCGAAGTGCTCCACGTCCGTCAGATAGACGCGGATCATCATCACGTCGTCCCAGGTCGCGCCGCCCTCCTCCAGGATCGACTTGACGTTGGCGAGCGTCTGGAGGGTCTGTTCGGTCAGGGTCGGGCCGGCGGGCGTGGGGGGCTGGCCCTCGACAGCGGGCAGGAAGCCGACCTGGCCGGCGACCTGGAGGATGTTCCCCTTGCGTACACCGTGGGAGAACCTGGCGGGCGGGGTGGTGTGGGTGCTGGGGGTGAGGGCGATCTTGTCTGTCATGAACCGTTGTCCTTCGCGGGCGTGGGGGCCCTGCCGGAGTACTCGCCGCTGATCTCGTCCGCCGTACGGCGCACCAGCGGAAGCAGGGTGAGGAGTTCGTCGGCGGTGACGACGACGTTGGGGGCGGAGACGGACATGGCGGCGACCACGCGTCCGTCGGTACCGACGATGGGGGCCGCGACGCAGTTGATGGACTCCTCGTGACCGCCGAGGTCGGTGGCCCAGCCCTGGTCGCGCACCTTCGCCAACTCCCGCAGGAAAGCTGGGGCGTTGGGGGTGGAGCGGGAGGTGTACATGGGGTAGTCGAAGGTGTCGGCGAGGGTGCGCCGCTCGGCCTCGGGCAGGTCGGCGAGCAGCAGCTTGGCGACGGCCGCGACGGTGATGGCGACGGGCCTGCCGATCCGTGAGTACATGCGCACCGGGTAGCGGCTCTCGACCTTGTCGATGTACAGCACCTCGCCCTCCTCGTACACGGCGAGGTGGACGGTGTGGCCGCAACTCTCGTTGAGGCGTACGAGGTGGGGGTGGGCGATCTCCCGGATGTCGAGGTTCTCGACGGCTTCCTGGGCGAGCGCGAAGAGGCGGGCGCCGAGCCGGTAGCGCTGGTCGGACTGGCGGTAGACGAGCCCGTGTTCGTGCAGGGTGCGCAGCAGCCGCAGGGCGGTCGACTTGTGGACGCCGAGCCGGTCGGCGACCCGGCCGAGGTCGGCGGGGCCCTCCGCGAGCAACGGCAGGATGCTCAGGGCGCGGTCGACGGTCTGGCTCATGGGGTGCGTGCCTCCTCCGGGGCCTGTCCGGCTTGCGTCCAGCCGGGGCCGAGTCGAAGTGTCTCCCACGTGTGGTCGTCGAGAGCGGCCAGTCGGTCGGCGTGGCCGCGGGCGGGCGGCGTGGCGAGGTCGCCGGGGGCGGTGAGGACGGCGGCGGCCATGAGGTGGCCGTGCCGGAGACGGTCCCGTACGGGGAGGCCGCGCAGGGTGGCGGCGAGGAACCCGGCGGCGAAGGCGTCACCGGCGCCCACCGCCGCGACGACCTCGACCTGGGGCGCCGGGACGTGGACGCGAGCCGTATCGGCACGGGTGCCCCTGTCGAGGGCGACGGCCCCGTCCGGGCCCTGCTTGACGACCACCAGCCCCGGTTCGGGCAGTGCCCCCGCGATGTCGTCCGCGCCGTGCAGCCCCCAGACTGCCTCGGCCTCGTCGGCGCCGACGAAGACGAGGTCGGCGCGGCGGGCGAGGTCGAGCAGGACCCGTGGGCCGGCGGCGTCGGACCACAGCGCCGGACGGAAGTTGACGTCGAACGAGACGAGCGGCCGGCCCGGCCGGGGCTCGGTCAGCTCCCACAGAAGGTCGAGACAGTCGCCGGACAGGGCTGCCGTGATCCCGGACAGATGCAGCACCCGCCCCGCGCGAACCGCCGCCAGGTCCAGGTTCCCCACGGACATCACCGAGGCCGCCGATCCGGCCCGGTAGTACGCCACCTCGTGCGCGTCGGTCGCCCGGTCCCCCGCCGTACGGAAGTACACGCCGGTCGGACGTGCCGGATCACGCCGTACGGACGCCACGTCGACCCCGTACGCCCCGATCGCCTCGATCAGGTGGTCGCCGAAGGCGTCGTCGCCGACACGGCTGATCCAGCGGACGGAGTGGCCGGCGGCGGCGAGGGCGCAGGCCACGTTGGACTCGGCTCCACCGATGGCCCGGTCGAAGGACGGCACGTCGGCGAGGCGGCCCGGACGGGTGGGCAGGAAGGTGACCATGGACTCGCCGAGCGCAACGACGTCCACGACATCCAGATCGTCAGGGGCGTTGCGGGGTCCGGTGGGGGTCACGATCGTCGTAGCTCCTAGGTGGTGCGGGCAGACGGCGGCTCCGTTGACCCCGCATGGGCGAGATGTTAGACAGCGGTGAGCGATATACGCAATGGTCGTTGCAAGTAGTGCAACGACGGGACGAGGACGAGGGAGGTCCCATGGGCACCGAAGACATCGAGGACATCAAGGGCAACCGGGGTGTCGGGGGCGCCGGGCCGCTCGCCGGGCTGGCCGCCGAACGTGTGGACGTCCGCTTCAAGGGCCTCCCGCCGGACGCCGACGGCCTGACCGTCGGCGAGCTCGCCGCCCAGCGCCGCAACCTCTTCACCGGCGGCTTCACCACCCCCGTACTGGCCCTCTCCGCCGAGCGCCTCACCCACAACCTGGAACTGATGGAGACGTACGCGGCCCGCCACGGCCTCTCCTTCGCCCCGCACGGCAAGACGTCCATGGCCCCCCAGCTCTTCCACCGCCAGATCGAGCACGGAGCCTGGGGCATCACCCTCGCGGTCCCCCACCAGGTGCGCGTCGCCCGCGCCTTCGGCATCCAACGCGTCTTCCTGGCCAACGAGTTGGTGGACCCGGCGGCCCTGCGCTGGATCGCGGCGGAGCTGGCCGCTGACCCGGACTTCGCCTTCGTCTGTTACGTCGACTCCGTGCGCGGGGTGGAACTGATGGACGCGGCCCTGGCGGGGGCGGGGGCCCGTCCGCTGGACGTGGTCGTCGAACTCGGCGCCGGTGAGGGCGCCCGGACCGGCGTGCGCACGGAGGCGGAGTGCGCGGCGGTCGCGGACGCCGTGGCCGCCGCAGCGACCCTGCGGCTGGTCGGGGTCGCGGGGTACGAGGGCGAGGTGCCCGAGGCCGATCCGGAGCGGGTGCGGGCGTGGCTGCGGCGGCTGGTGGCGCTGGCGGCCGACTTCGACAAGGCGGGGCGGTTCGACGGGGCGGACCAGGTCATCGTGAGCGCAGGGGGAAGCGCCTGGTTCGACGCGGTCGCCGACGTGTTCCTCGAGATCCCCGAACTGTCGCTCCCTGTGCTGAAGTTGCTGCGCTCGGGGGCGTACGTCTCGCATGACGACGGTCACTATCGGAAGATCACCCCGTTCAACCGGGTTCCCGGGGAGGGGGCCCTGGAGCCCGCCTTCCGCCTCTGGACGCAGGTCGTCTCCCGCCCCTCCGCCGAGCAGGCCTTCGTGAACGCGGGCAAGCGGGACGCGGCGTACGACATCGATCTGCCCTTCGCCCAGGCGGTCCGCAGGGAGGGGGCCCCGGAACGGCCCGCCACCGGTATCTCGGTCACCGGCCTCTCCGACCAGCACGCCTGGCTGCGTACCGCTCCCGGCGCGGATCTGGAGGTCGGTGACTGGCTGGGCCTGGGCCTCTCCCACCCGTGCACGTCGTTCGACAAGTGGCAGCTGATCCCGCTCACCGAGGCGGACGGCACGGTCGTCGACTACATCCGTACGTTCTTCTAGGAGGCCCGGCGTGGATGAGCTCGTCATTCGGGACGCGGACGTCGTGGACGGCTCCGGCGGCCCCTCGTACCGCGCCGATGTGGTCGTGGACGGCGGGCGGATCGTGGCGATCGTCCAGGAGGCGGCCGCCGCCGGCTGCCAACGCCCCGAGGCGCGCCGGGAGTTGGACGCGGAGGGCCTGACCCTCGCCCCCGGCTTCATCGACATGCACGCCCACAGCGACCTCGCCCTGCTGCGCGACCCCGACCACAGTGCGAAGGCCGCGCAGGGGGTGACCCTCGAAGTCCTGGGCCAGGACGGCCTGTCGTACGCCCCGGTCGACGACCGCACCCTCGCCGAGGTGCGCGACGCGATCACCGGCTGGAACGGCCACGGCGACGACATCGACTTCGACTGGCGTTCCGTGGGCGAGTACCTGGACCGTCTCGACCACGGCTTCGACGGCGAGGGCATCGCCGTGAACGCGGCCTACCTCATCCCTCAGGGCACGGTCCGTATGCTCGCCGTCGGCTGGGAGGACCGCGAGGCGACGCCCCAAGAGCTCGACCGTATGCGGCAGTTGGTCGCCGAGGGCATGGAACAGGGCGCGGTCGGCATGTCGTCGGGCCTGACCTACACGCCCGGCATGTACGCCAAGGACGCCGAACTGACCGAGCTGTGCCGGGTGGTGGCGCGGTACGGCGGCTACTACTGCCCCCACCATCGCTCGTACGGGGCGGGGGCGTTGGAGGCGTACGCGGAGATGGTGGAGCTGACCCGGGAGGCGGGCTGCCCGCTCCATCTGGCCCACGCCACCATGAACTTCGGGGTGAACGAGGGCCGCGCGCCGCAGCTCCTGGCCCTGCTGGACGAGGCGCTGGCGGCGGGGGCGGACCTGACCCTGGACACGTATCCCTACACCCCCGGCTCCACAACCCTCGTTGCCCTGATGCCGAGTTGGGCGAGCGAGGGCGGCCCGGAGGCGATCCTGCGGCGCCTGACGGACCCCGACACCGCCGAACGTGTCCGGCACCATCTGGAGGTCGTCGGCGCGGACGGTTGCCACGGCGTGCCCGTCGAGTGGGACACGATCGAGATCTCGGGCGTGAGCGACCCGGCGCTGGGCGATTTCGTGGGCCGTACGGTTCAGGAGTCGGCGGACCTGCGCGGCGAGACCCCGTGGACGGTCGCCCGCCACCTTCTCCTGGCCGACCGGCTGGGCACGACGATCCTCCAGCACGTCGGTCACGAGGCGAACGTCCGCGCGATCATGCGCCACCGCGTCCACACGGGCGGCTCGGACGGCATCCTCCAGGGCGCGAAGCCCCACCCGCGCGCGTACGGCACGTTCCCCCGGTATCTCGGGCGGTACGTGCGGGAGTTGGAGGTCCTCACCCTCGAGGAGTGCGTGGCCCATCTGACGTCCCGCCCGGCGGCGAGGCTGCGACTGCCAGACCGGGGCCTGGTCCGCGAGGGCTACCGGGCCGACCTGGTCCTGTTCGACGCGGCGACGGTGGCGGCGGGGTCGACGTTCGAAGCGCCGCGCACTCTGCCGACGGGCATCCCGTACGTGCTGATCGACGGCCGGTTCGTGATGGAGGACGGCCGCAGGACGGACGTACTGGCGGGCAGGGCGATCCGGCGCGGTCCGGTGTGACGGGACGCCCGGTCCTCCCCGGCTCCGCTCAGCCGGCCCACAGCGTCGCGGCGGCCTTGTAGGTGCGCAGCACCGGCGCGGTCTCGATCCGCGCGATCGCCTCCAACGCGATCTTCCGGGTCAGGTAGCGGTGCAGGTCCTCGGCGTCCCGGCACAGCGCGTGCGCGACCAGGTTCGTCGGACCGGTCGTCGCCGCGACCACCGCCAGTTCCTCGTGCGTGGCCAGCGCGGTGGCGACTTCGTCCAGGTGCGCGGGCGCCACCTGCATCCACAGCAGCGCCGACACGGTGACGCCCAGCAGTGCCGGATCGACGTCCACGTCGAAGAACAGCGCGCCGCGCGCACGCAGTTCGGCGAGCCTGCGGGCCACCGTGGACGCGGTCGAGCCGGTCGCGGCGGCAAGGTCGGCGTAGCTGATACGGGCGTCGGCGCGCAGCACGTCCAGTAGCAAACGGTCGGCGTCGGTGAGCAGGTACACGGGCGCCTCCGCCCCAGGTTCCGGTCCTGCGCCTGCCGCCCCCGGCTGACCGTGGGCAACCTCGGCGGTGTGCGCGCGGGCGGTGTCCGGTCCGGGGCCCGCGCCGCTCTCGGCGCGCAGCCGCGCCTCCTGTGCCGCGTCGAGGGCGTCGGCACGGCCGCGCCACGCGGTGGGCCCGCCGAAGTAGGTGTGCAGCAGATAGTGCGCGGAGACCGCGGTGATCCCGGCGGTGCGCGGGATGTCGCGCAGCAGCAGCGCGTGGGCGTCGGGGCCGACGGGCGTGGTGTGGATGATCGCCACGATCTCGGTGCCGCCGGAGGTCAGCCGCACCCACGACGTGTCCGGGCGGCGCGCGAGGGCGACCGCGATGTCGTGCGCCGTGCGCGTCGCGGCGGTCAGCCGCACGAACCACTGGTGGGTACCGGAGCTGCGCGGCGCGGGCAGCGCGACGACGCGCAGGCCCGCCTGCGCGTACAGGCGGCGGTAGCGGCGCACCACGGTCTGCGTGGAGGAGCCGAGGACGTCGGCGACGAGGGTGAACGGTGCCCTCGCGTCCACTTGCAGGGCGTGGATCAGAGCGCGGTCCAGGTCATCCAGTACGAGCATATCCACCACGCTAGCCGCTGTTGGTGGAAGTAATCGCCGATTCCTGCCTCAAAGATGGAAGTTGGTGCTGATGCGGCGGCACGGTGGGCACCGGCCGCCTCACCAGCCGCCGCACCGGGCGGACCGCCGTCCCGGGACACCACGGGGGGAGAGAGCATGTGGGGAAAGAGCATGTCCCGCACCACGCACCGCAGTACAACCGCCGACCCGCGCCAAGCACCGGCGCCCGAGTCCGTGCCTGGGACGGTGGTGTCGGCGCCCGCGTACCGGTGGCGGTGGCTCGCCCTGGCCGCCGTGCTGGTCGCCGAGGCCATGAACCTCCTCGACGCGACGATCGTCCAGGTCGCCGGCCCCGTCATCCACACCGACCTCGGCGGCGCGAGCGCAGCCATCCCGTGGTTCAGCGCCGCCTATACGCTCGCGTTCGCGCTCGGGCTGCTGACCGGCGCCCGGCTGGGTGACATCGCGGGCCGCCGCCGCGTGTTCCGTATCGGCGTCGTCGCGTTCGCCGCCACCTCGCTGGCGTGCGCGCTCACCCCGACCGCCGAGGCCCTGATCGGGCTGCGCGCGCTACAGGGCGCCGCCGCCGCGCTGATCATCCCGCAGACGTTCGGGCTGATCAGGGCGATGTTCGACGGCGACGAACTGCCCAAGGCACTCGGCGCCATCGGCCCGGTCATGGGTCTGTCCGCAGTGCTGGGGCCGGTGCTCGGCGGAGTCCTGACGCACGCCGACGTGTTCGCGTCGTCGTGGCGCGCGGTCTTCCTCGTCAACCTTCCCCTCGCCGCCGCCGTACTGGCGATCGCGCCACGGCTGCGCGAGGACCGCGCCCCGTCGCGCCCGCGCCTGGATCCGGCCGGGACCGTACTGGCGATGACGGGCACCGCCCTGGTGGTGTGCCCGCTGACCACCGGCGCCCCGGGCCCGGTGGCGTGGGCGACCGCCGTGGCAGGCGTCGGCGTCCTCGCGCTGTTCGTCGCCCATCAGCGTCGTACCGCCCGCCTGGGCCGGGCCCCGTTGATCGAACCGGCGCTGCTGCGCGGCCGTGCGTTCCCGGCGGCGCTGACCACCTCGACGCTGTTCTTCGCCGTCATGAACGCCGTCATGATCACCGTGGTGCTGCACCTGGAGCTGGGCCTCGGCCGTGGCCCGCTCACCGCCGGCCTGACGCTGCTGCCGTGGTCGACCGGACTGGCCGCCGGGTCATGGGCCGCGGGCGCCTACCTGGTCCCGCGCCACGGAACCCGCATCATGCACGCCGGCCTCGCCATCCTCGCCACCGGCCTGGCCGGGGCCGTCCTCGCCTACCGGGCGAGCGCCCCCGACGCGTACCCCGTGGCCCTGCCGTTCGCGCTGGCCGTCGCGGGCCTGGGCACCGGCCTGTTCACGCCGCCGTTCTTCACCACCGCGCTGGACGGCGTCGGACCGCAGGAGACCGGCTCCGCCGCCGGACTCCTCAACGCCGTCCAGCAACTCGGCGGCACGCTCGGCATCGCGGTCGCCGGCGGCATCTACCTGGCCGACGCGGACGCACCGCACGACGCCGCGCAGGCGGCCCTGGCCACCGCCGGGGCGATCCTGGCGGCGACCGCGATCGCCGCCGCCACGATGACCTACCGCCGTACGTCCACCCCCACGACCCCGGCAGCGGCCGAGCCCGCGACACCGCCGACACACACCTGAGGGGGTGAGACCGTCGTCAGCTCATCACGCCCGACAGCTGCCACAGCGCGTCGACGACCCGTCCCACATCCTCCCGCTGGTGGAAGAGGTGGGTGGAGACCCGTACCGCCTGGTGCGGCTTGGCCGACCCGGCCACCGGGAACTCACTGGCCCGGGCGACGATCCCGTCCAGGGGCGCGGGGAACTGCGCGACCAGCCACGCCGCGACGCGGAATCCGCGTCTCAGCCGCCCCCCGCCCTCCCAGGTCAGTACAGCTACGGCTTCGGCAGGGTGCACCCGCTGCGGCTGAGGTCGAGCTTGTTGCCGACGCCGAAGCAGGCGGGGATCTGGTAGGTCTCCTGGGCGTAGTTGATGCCCTCGCGGACGGTCACCGTGCCGTTGGCGTCGACCTCGCAGGGATTGTTGTCGGTGCAGCGCGCGCCGTCCTCGTTGCCGGTGTTGTTGACGGCGACGACGTTGCCGGTGGCGTTGTCGACGACCGGCGAGCCCGAGGTGCCGCCGATGGTCTTGCAGGCGGAGGTGTAGCGGACCGAGTCCTTCCAGGTCCACTCGCCTTCCTTGAGGCGGTAGGAGAAGCCGTCGACGTTGCAGGCGTACGTCCGCTTCCAGTAGCCGGAGACGACGGTGATCGGGGTGCCGACGACCGGGTGGGTGTCGTTGAGGGTGAGCGGGCTGATGTTGTACGAGCTCTTGATCGCCGCGTACGTGGTCGTCAGCTGGTAGATCGACACGTCGGTGTCGGTCATCGTCGCGTACGCGATCTTGCTGGCGCGCAGGGTGGCGACGCGGGTGGCCGAGGCGTTGAGCAGCCCGAAGGTACGGGTGGACCGCTGGTCGACGACGACCTCACCGGCGGCCGGGAAGCCCGTCTCGAGGCAGTGCCCGTTGGACATGACCAGCGCCGGGTCGTTGGCCTCGGAGTTCGGGAAGCGGACGAGCGAGCCGGAACAGTTGGAGAGCGAGACGGTGCCGGCGAAGTTGACGGCCTTGACGGCCGGCGCAGCCTTGACGGCCGGTGCCGCCTTGGTGACAGCGCTCTTCGCGACGGGCGCGGCCGAGTCGGCCTGCCCGGCGACCGCGGGTGCGGCTCCCGCCCCGGTGATCACCAGGGCTGCGAGCGCGGCAAGGAGAGGCTTGTTCATGTGGGGGTCCCCTCGTACGAAGGAGCGACCGGAGGTTTTCCGGCCGCTCACTTTTTGTCATGCGCATTGTGATGCGGGAGGGGCTCCTGGGGCAAGGAACGACTTTCGGCCGCGGGTGGCGGGATTGTGCACACTCGGCGCCGCTACAGAGGGGGACCCTGGACCCCTGCGGGGGGGGCACCACTCCTTCCCCGCGCAGCCGTCAGAGAAGGCCGAGGCTCCCCTGGACCGACCTGGCAAAGGCCGCAACAGCCAGGAAGGACCCTGCGGAGTAGGTGAGAGCCTGGAGAGCGGTCGCCTCAAGATGACGACTGAGCGTGAAGGCGATCAGGGCGGCGACAAGGCCGCACAGGATCGAGATGACGAGCGCCATGACCTTGACGGTCCGGCTCGGGCCTGGGGGCGGCGTAGTCATGAGCGGTACTCCATCCTTCTCGTCACAGATTCGCCCTCGGACGGGGACTGGCTGACTGGCGAGTGGAGGCGGATCCCAAGGACAGACACTTCCCGATCACCGCCCCTCCTCTCCCCGTACCGGTGAAGCAGCAGGGATCCGCAGCGCCAGGGCCATCCGCTCACCTTCGTGCGGCCGGCGCACCCACCACTGCTGCGTCAACGCTACGGATCCGCCAAGGCCGACGGCATCGCCCAAGCGCCGATGGCCAACAGGCCATGGCCACCTAGGGGATGGCCGCCGAGGGGATGGACAAAGAGTGGATATCGCAGGCCGGTCCGGCCTGCCACGGTGGGGTCATGAATCCGCAAGCCGCTCCGCGCGAGAGCGCACACGATCGGACCAATCGAATGCTCATTCGATCCCTGGGGGCGTTGAGGGGCTCCCAGTTCCTGCTCTGGCTGGCGGTGCTTCCTCTCCGAGCACTTCCGGACCGCCATACCGGAATCATCGTGGGCGGCTACACCGTGGCCGCACTCTTCGCGGTGGTGATGTTCACCGTGGGCCTCCGCCGACGTACTCTGTCGCCGCGCTGGATCGCAGCCGACGTCGCGTTGGCTGTCGCGTACGCGGTGGTGGTGAGCCGGAGCTACCCACCAGCCGAGGCCGCCTCGATCACCAACTGGGTGATCCCTCCCCTGTGTGGTGTCACCGTCACAGCGGCCATCTACGGTGGCCGTCACCGCGCGGTCGCGGTAGGTGTCGTCGTCGCCGCCTGGCTGGCCGGTGCGTGGCCGGCCCTGGGCACGCCCAACGGCCAGGAGCTGGTCTCCAACGCCACGATGATGACCGTCTTCGCGGGCGTTGCCGGATTCGCGGGCAGGCTTCTGCTGCAAGGGGCGCGAGCCACGGACAGTGCGACAGACCGTGCGGTGAAGGCCGAGCACCAGGCCGCCCGCGCCGAGGAACGTACGGAACAAGCCCTGGAATTCCACGATTCCGTCCAGTTGACCCTTGACATGATCGCCACCGGCCGACACTCCGCGCAGAAGAACCAGTGGTTGGCCCAGAGAGAGGCCGACTTCCTTCGCGTGCTGACCACGAGCCGCAAGGACGGTGCCCCTGCCGAGCTCGCCACCTCGCTGGCACGGATGATCCGGGACCATCCTGCCCAGGAACTGTTAGGCCGCGGTGTGGAGCCCAGGATCGGCGTCCTGCCCTCGGGTCTCCCTCCGGAGGTGGTGGAAGCGCTGACCAAAGGAGCACGTGAAGCGCTGAACAACGTCGTCAAGTACGCGCAGACGGATGAGGTCTGCGTTACTGCGGCGACCACGGCGGACGGCGGCGTGCGAGTCGCCGTCATCGACCAGGGCATCGGATTCGACACCGAAGCCCAGCCCCCCGGACTCGGAACCACCCACTCGATCAAACGCATCGCGGCTCTCGGCGGCGAGGCCGTCATCGTCAGCGCGCCGGGAGAAGGAACCACCGTGGAGATGACATGGAACAGCTGATCAACATCGGATCCATCGACGACAACGTGATGGACGCGGAGGGAAGGGCGCTGTGGTTCGAGGTCAAGAGCAACGTGCGTGTGCCCGTCACAGCCGTGTCGGTTGCCGAATTCCTGGCGGCGCGGCCGTCACCGAGGATCGTCACCCTCGATCTGAACCTCGGTGACGGCACCCTGCCGGCCGACAACGTCCGGGCCCTGATCGAGGCAGGACACAAGGTCATCATCGTGACCGTGGTCCCCGACAAGAAGTGGATCATCGAAACGACCGAGGCGGGCGCTTCCGCCTACCTCACCAGTCGCGCCAACAGCCTCGACAAACTCGTTGACGTCGTCCAGGCCCTCGACCGCGGGGAAGTGCCGACGACCGCCGAGCACGCCTTCTGGCTGGCGCAGGACGACCGGCCCGACAAACCCCGCCTGACGGACACCGAGAGCAAAGTGCTGCGGCTGATCGGCGACGGGATCAAGCAGGAAGCCGTCGGACGCCGCTTGGGTAGCTCGCGCAGCACGGTGGCGAGCCATCTGACGAATATCCGCAGGAAGTACAGCGACTCAGGACTCCCCTACTCCGGGGCAGCCGACTACCGCGACTGGGCAAAGCAGCAGCGATTGGACCGCGACCGGCACGATCCGACGAAGGACACCGGCCCTGAGTCCTGAACCAACGGTTGATGGCCAAGTGAGCCCAGACCGTCGTGCCGGCCTCCCTGCGCCGCACGCCCCCTCCCCGTACCCGCGGACGGATCTAGATACGCGAGTTGCGCAGCGACTGCCACACCGCGCCGGACAGCGCCCGCGTCGCGCGCGGGACCGACAGATGCTCGTGCTCGCGGTACAGGGCCCAGTTGTACTGCACGAGCGACAGCTTGTTGGAGGACAGCGAGCCCGCCTGGTGGGCCCTGTACACCGCGAGCGGCTCAGCCAGCCCCCGGGCGTCAGCGCCGTCCCGCATGATCGACAGCCAGAGGGCGTAGTCCTGGCGCTTGCGCATCTCCGGCATCAGCCTCGTGCCCAGGACAGTGCGGTCGTACATGGCGGTGAGAGCACCGATGTGGTCCTGGACCAGCATCGCGCGGTAGTCCACATGCTCCCGCGCGCGGATCACCCGCCCGTTCGGGACCCAGTGGGTGCTCTCGCCGTCGTGGTCGGCGTCCATCTTGAAGTACGAGGTGAACGTCAATGGCGCAGTGTCCTCCGCAGCGAAGGCGAGCTGCTTCTCGGTCTTCTCCGGAAGCCACATGTCGTCGCTGTCGAGAAAGGCGATGTAGTCCCCGCGGGCCCGCTCGATCGCGAGGTTGCGGGCCCGGCCCGCACCGCCCTGTTCGGGTGCCGACTCCGGCCGGACGCGCTCGTCCTGCTCGGCGAACTCGCGGAGCAGGTCCATGGAGCCGTCGGAGGACCGGTCGTCGGTGACCAGCAGCTCCAGGTCGCTGTGGGTCTGCGTGAGCACCGATCGGACGGCTGCGCCGAGGGTGGCTGCCGAGTTGTACACGGGCATCACGACGGACACCAGGGGCACAGCGCTTCTCCTTGCCAGACCAGGAACGACGGTCCATTCAAGCACCGCATTCGAGTAGGAGCCGCCGTGCGGACAGCCGTCGCCGGTCAACGCCCGCTGGAGTCAGTTCGATGAGAATCGAAACCATTGCTTCGCTCCCTCCGCACCTCAACCATGCACAGGTGTCGTGATCCGGAGTCCTTCGCGGCATGATCAGCCGTGCACACCAAAGCGCACACGCCTCGGAGGCATGCCAATGCAACGCACAGACGTTCCAGGTCGGAGGGTGTTACCGAGCAGACGCGGCGCGCGACGCGCGAGCACCGCGCTGGGCGCGGTCGCCGCGCTGGGCGCGGTCGCCGCGCTGGTCTCGCTTGTTCTTACCGGTTGCACAGCGGACACCGACGTTGCCCACCGCGCCTCACCGGCCGCGAGAGCTGAGGCTGTTGGGGCCGAAAAGAAGCTCAACTACGCTCAGGACCTGCGGATCTCTGATGCCGAGCAGCGCTTGATCACAGGCTGTATGCGCAAGAAGAGTTTCCGCTTCTGGGCGGAAAAGCGGCTGAGCCTGGAGGAGAGCCGGCCGGTCGGCTACGTCCAGGACGACGTCGACTGGGCGCGCAGTCACGGCTACGGCAGCCGGATCATGGCGAAGGAGGACAGCGCCCGCCTGAGTAACCCCAACATCGCCTACCGCATGTCCCTTTCCCGCTCGCGCCAGAGGGCCTACGACCTCGCGATGGACGGCGGCCGGGACGCCGTGGTGCTGACGTCGCGAACGCCGTCCGGCGGCACGATCACCAAACAGTCCGGCGGCTGCGTCGGCCAGGCCGAAAAGACGCTGTACGGAGATCCGGCGGCATGGTTCCGCTCCGACACAACCGTCAGCAACCTGCGCCCCCTGTACGTGAGCAAGCTGCTGCACGACAAGGAGTTCACGAGCGCCGTGAACGCCTGGTCACACTGTATGAGCAAGGCGGGCCACCCCTTCCCCGACCCCGACGCAGCCCGCCAATCCACACGCGAGCACAGCGCGGAGCAGACCCGGGCCGAGGAAGCCAGGACCTTCGCGCACGAGACCCGGATCGCGGTCGCCGACGCCACCTGCGCACGCTTGGCCTCCCTGCGCTCGATCGGCGAGCGGCGCGAGGCACACTACGTCGGCGAACTGGCCGGAAAGTACGGCCCTGCCCTCGACGCCCACCGGCGGATGCAGCGTCATGCCCTCACCCGCGCCGAGCGCATAGTCCCCGCCCGCACTTGATCCGGACCACACCGTGCGTCCCGCGGCCACGCTTGACGATCGTCACATGACAGGCCCCCGTCCAACGCCTCCTATGAGGCGGGAGCAGAACAGGAATCCCTCATGCGCAGACTGACCGTCTCCCTCGCCACCCTGGGCCTCACCGCCCTCGGACTCGCTCTGCCCGCCACCGCCCACGCAGGGCCCGGCTGCAACGCCGAATGGAACTCGCACGGCCGCGACGGCAACGTCCGCGCCTGGGACTACTTCGACTGCGGCGGAGAGCTCCTCGGCGTCACCCCAGGCGACGACCCCGAGTGGGGCGACAGCTACGGCCCCTTCCAGGGCCCCGACGTGAACCGCGCCGTGTCCGTCATGAACAGCGGCTTCGTCGGCGGCAAAGACGTCGTGGCCTTCTACTACTTCGGCCACTACAACGACAGGGCGTACGGCTGCCTCAAGCCGGGCGAGAAGTACGTGGACAGCCTCGCCCGGAACCACTACACCAATGGGGCGCGAATGTACCAAAGCATCGAGTCGCACGCCTGGGTGGCCGCGAGCGCCTGCGCCCCGGGCTCCTTCATCAGCTGAAGGTCCGGGTAGCAGCCGTAGGATCCTGCCGCGGTGACGGCGGCCGCGACCGTGCCTGGCACCCACGGCTGACACCGCGTCACCTGTTCAACCGGGGGGACGTGGCTCTCCCCTGGGAAACGAGTGGGAGGCTAGAAGGCGGCAGCGGCCACCGCCTCGGCTTCCGGCAGCAGGTCCTTGCTCTCCTGGATCACCCTCTTGTAGGTGCGCTCGTGGTCCCCGCTTTCGAGAGCGAACCGCAGGAGCGAGTCGGACCAGTTGTCGAAGAGCGAGAACGTGCGGTCCACAATCCGCTTGGCTTCCTCGCGCTGCGCGTCGGCGAGGGACGGCAGGCTTTTCTCTTCTATCTCGGGCGACTTTATGCTGTGCGACGCCTCCGCCATATAGTGCTTGGTGCCGAAAAACTCACATTCGCGACCGTCCCGCAGGGCGATTCCCCGGCAGTGGGTGAAGATCGTGATGGAGACAGCCTCGATGGACTCGACCATCGCGAAAATGGCGTACGTGGGGGCGCCCGCGGCGAGCGCGGCCAGTTCCAGGCAGAGACGCCGAGAGTGGCTGAAATCCGCGCTCCACAGAACCCGCGTGGCGTCCGACAGAGGCATGCTGCTGTCGGCCCCCAGCTTCTCCAGGTCGGTCAGCATCCACTGCCAGTGGAAGTCCTCTTCGTACGTGTGCGCATTCAGAAGTGCCTGCAACTGATCGGGCCGGGAATTTTCTTCGTCTTTGCGGAATACATACTTGTTCAGGTCGGAGTAGCCCATGATAAAGGGAACCACGCTGGGCCCCCACGCCAGACGCTTTTCTCCGGGGAGCGACTCGTCGGCGAGCAGGCGCGTAAAGAATGCATGGTTCTCGTACGTTTCCCGACGTTCTTCGATGTAGTCGATGACCTTCTGCATGGAAAACTCCGTTTGCGACGTGTCGACATTTCCGCAGCGACATGCGGAGAAGGCATCATCGCATAACTCTCTTCAACTCATCATGTGTTACGAAGCGTTGACATGGGTCTGCCCTATTTCCTTTCGTGATTGCCCTTCTTTCCCTTCAGGATTGCCCTTTCTTCTGGAGCGCACGGCCGCACCGCCGCCGACCCCGACCCTGACCCCCACCCCGCCTACGGATACGACTTCTCCCCCTCGGCCAGCATCGCCACGTACTTCTCGATCCGGCGGGCCCGCGTCTCGGCCCTCTTCGCCTCCTGGACGCGGTGCAGGATCGAGTAGCGGTTCTGCCGGTCCAACGTCTCGAAGAACGCCGCCGCTGCCGGGGTCGCCGCCAGGGCCGCCGCGAGGTCGTCCGGGACCGTGGCGGTCCTCGGGCTGTCGTACGCCGCGTCCCAGCGGCCGTCCGCCTTGGCACGGTCGATCTCCGCAAGGCCCGGCGGACGCATCCGACCCTGCTCGATCAACGCGGCCACCTTGTCCCGGTTGACCTTGGACCATCTGCTCCTCGGCCTGCGCGGCGTGAACCGCTGGAGCCACCACTGGTCGTCGAGCCCGGCCTTCTGGCCGTCGATCCAGCCGTAGCAGAGCGCCACCTCGAGCGCCTGGGCGTAGGTCAGGGCCTCGATTCCGGGGCCCTTCTTGCGCAGCTTGAGCCAGATGCCGGCCGGTGTGGTGGCGTGGTTCTCGGCGAGCCATGCCTCAAAGGCCTCGGCGGACGCGAAGGCGACGGTGTCCAGTTCCTCAGTCACCCCGGGAGCGAATCACACCCCACTGACATTCGACCGGCACCCGTCTGGCATCCGACCGGCATCCACCCAGCACCCGTACCGAAAACACGTTCGCTTCCGCGCCCCGCTCCGATCCCACGTGGCGGATAACACCGCGCCCGATGCGTTACCCCGCCGTAAACTCACGCCATGCAGCTGATCCAGTCGACCAAGCTAGCCAACGTCTGTTACGAGATCCGGGGCCCGGTTCTCGAAGAGGCGATGCGGCTCGAGGCGGCGGGGCACCGGATCCTCAAGCTGAACACCGGCAACCCGGCGGCCTTCGGCTTCGAGGCTCCCCCCGAGATCCTGGAGGACATCCTCCGCAACGTGTCGTCGGCCCACGGGTACGGCGACGCGAAGGGGCTGCTGGCAGCGCGCCGGGCGGTCGTCATGCACAACCAGACCCTCGGCATCGAGACGGACGTCGAGCACGTGTTCGTCGGCAACGGCGTGTCCGAGCTGATCGTGATGGCGATGCAGGCCCTGCTCGACGACGGCGACGAGGTGCTCGTACCCGCCCCCGACTACCCTCTGTGGACGGCGGCGGTCTCCCTGTCCGGCGGTACGGCGGTCCACTACCGCTGCGACGAGCAGGCCGACTGGATGCCGGACCTCGCGGACATCGAGCGCAAGGTCACCGACCGCACCAAGGCGATCGTCATCATCAACCCGAACAACCCGACGGGCGCGGTGTACGACGACGCCATGCTCCGCGGGCTGACGGACATCGCCCGCCGCCACAACCTCCTCGTCTGCTCGGACGAGATCTACGACAAGATCCTGTACGACGGCACCACGCACACCTCGACCGCGAAGATCGCCCCCGACCTCCTCACGCTCACCTTCAACGGCATGTCGAAGGCGTACCGCGTGGCCGGTTACCGGGTCGGTTGGATGGCGATCTCCGGACCCCGCGCCCACGCGGACTCGTACATCGAGGGCCTGACGATCCTGGCGAACATGCGGCTGTGCGCCAACATGCCGGGTCAGCACGGTGTCGTCGCCGCGCTCAGCGGGCGCCAGACCATCAACGACCTGGTGCTGCCGGGCGGGCGGCTCAAGGAACAGATGGACGTCGCGTACGAGCTGCTCACGCAGATCCCCGGCGTCAGCTGTGTGAAGCCGAAGGGCGCGCTCTATCTCTTCCCGCGCCTCGACCCGAACGTCTTCAAGATCAAGGACGACCGGCGCATGGTCCTGGACCTGCTGCGCCGCGAGAAGATCATGGTCGTGCACGGTACGGGCTTCAACTGGCCCGAGCAGGACCACTTCCGCGTCGTCACGCTGCCCTCGGTCAGCGACCTGCGCGACGCGGTGACCCGCATCGGCAGCTTCCTGGCGGGCTACAGCCAGCCTTAAACCGATCTGGAACCACTTTTTACGATCGGGCTCAACTTTAGACTGAATCCAAGCTAAGATGGCTTCCTGTCAGCGCACAGGAGGCCAGCTCCCCATGTACGAACCGATCCGCACCCCCTCGGTCCACAGCACCCGCACCCGCACCGCGCTGGCCGACACCGCCTCGGACTTCCCCCACAGGTCACGTGAGGAGGAGCTGGACATCCAGTTGGCCGGCCACCTCGCCGCACTCCTCACCGCCACCGACGATCTGCGCGCCGTCGCGCCCTCCACCGAGCTGGACATCGCCGCCGAGCGCCTCGCCGGGCAGGTGAGCAGGCTGCGCCGGGGGCGTACGCCGGTCCGCGCCTCGGTCGCCGCGACCGGTGCCGGCGACCTCGCGGCCCTGCACCAGCGGGCCCATGCGCTCGCCGGACGCGCGCTGGTCGTCGCGGCCTCGCGCGCTGATACGGCCGCCGCGATTCTCGCCGCCGAACGTATGGACGCGCACGCCGAGGCCGGCGGGCCTCGTAGGCTCGCGTCCTCCCACTGAGCCCCCTTCCTTCCTGGGGCTCCCTCGACGGCCCCGGTCCGCGCGCTCCCGCAGCGACGTGCGGGCCGGGTGCCACAGCACTGCGTTCGCTTGGACCGGGGCGCCTTTTCGTCGTAGGGGTTCATGTTGTTCGGCGAGTGCGGGTGCGTTGTGGTTTGTCGCGCCGTTCCCCGCGCCCCTGAGGGTGGCTTCCGCCGTGGGTGGCCGCGGCTGCGTTGTGGCTGGTCGCGCCGTTCCCCGCGCCCTGAGGGTGGCTTCCGCCGTGGGTGGCCGCCGGTGCGTTGTGGCTGGTCGCGCCGTTCCCCGCGCCCCTGGAAGGGGTGTCCTGAGGGGAGTTGCCCTGGACGTTCTTTTTTCAGTGGTCTGGTCCCGTTGCGTACCGGGACCACCGGTTCACCTTTCGTTCATCCTTGTTGCCGGGGAACGTTGGATTCCGGGAGCACGCTCCCGGCGTGAGACGAATCGCAGGGATTGTCCTCGCGGTCCTGCTGATCGGCGGCGTGGTGGTAGCCGTGGTGGCGGGCCGGGAACACGGGGACCAGGGCACGGCAACGAAGACCGTGCGTGGAGTCATCGGATCGGAGAAGGCCGAGTTCTTCGCCGATCCCGACGTGGTGAAGGCCCTTGCCGCCAAGGGCTACACCGTGCGGACGGAGACCTCCGGGTCGTGGGCCATGGAGGACCTCGACCTCAAGGGCTACGACTTCGCCTTCCCGTCCAGCCAGGCGCCCGCCGACGAACTGGCCGTCAAGTACAAGGCACGGCAGCCCCTGCCGCGGCCCTTCTACTCGCCGCTCGTCGTCGTGGCCCACCGCAACGCCGCCGAGGTGCTGGCGGCCAACGGTCTCGCGACGCTCGAGAAGGGCCGGCACCGCGGCACCCTCAAGATGGCCGCCTATCTCCACGCGGCCGACGCGGACCGCACCTGGCAGCAGCTCAAGGGCGCTGCCGCCTACGGGGAGTTGACCGGCACCCTCTACATCGCCACGACGGACCCGGAGAGTTCCAACTCAGGCGCCCTCTACCTCGCGGCCACGAGCTACGTCGAGAACGGCGGCCGGGTCGTGGCGAGCGACGCCGACATCGCCCGTACGGCGCCCCTGATGCGCAAGCTGGTCAGCGTCCAGGGTGCTCAACAACCCAGCTCTGACGCGGCGTTCCGGGACTTCGTGAGCGGCGCCGGGAACCCGCTGGTGCTGGTGTACGAGTCGCAGGTCGCCTCGCTCCTCGGGGACGCGCAAGGCACCGATGACCTCAGCGTCCTCTACCCCGACACCACCGCCAACAGTGACCACACCGTCGTACCGCTGACCGAAGAGGGCCGCGCCCTCGGTGAACTCCTCAGCGACGACCCGGCGTTGCGCAAGCTCGCCGTCCGGCACGGGTTCCGGCCGCAGGGCGACACCGCGGAGTTCATCGCGGCCACCGCGGCCCATGCCGCGTACCTCAACCAGAGACTGACCGGTGTCCGGCAGGCGCCCGTGCCCACCTCCAAGGTGCTGCACGAGATGGCGCGCCGGGCCCGAGGACAGTCGTAACCAGGGGGGATCACACATGAACTTCCAGAAGCCGGACGAGAACACCAGCCAGCACAGCAGTCGGAGCGGCGACGACATCTTCACGCTCACCCCGCCCGAGCCCGTCGCGGCTGTCCCGCGTGAGAAGGCCGGAGGGCTCGTCCCCGTCGACGACAGCGTCCGAACCGACATGGCCCGCAAGGCCGCCGAGTACGTCGGACAGCTCGCCGCCCTCGACGCCCGCTCGCCCGAGTTCGCGGGCCGCGTCGGGGAGATCACCGGGCTGGGCGCCGGTGAGATGCGCACCGCCGCCGCGCAGTCCAACCGCATGCTGGAACGGGCCGTGCGCAGCCTGCCGAGCAAGGGCGGTGACGCCCAGTCGCAGGTGGCGGGCTCGCTCGTCGAACTCCGGCGCGTCGTCGAGGACCTGGACCCGCGTGACCTGCCTACCGGCAAGGGGCGCAAGCTGCTTTCCAGGCTGCCAGGCGGCAACAAACTGCGCGACCACGTCGCCAAGTACGCCTCCTCGCAGGCGACCTTGAACAAGATCGTGGGCTCGCTGCGCGGCGGACAGGACGAACTGCGCAGAGACAGCGCGGCGTTGCAGACCGAACGGGTGCGCCTGTGGGAGACCATGGGCAAGCTCCAGGAGTACGTCGTCCTCACGGAAGCCCTGGACGCCGCCGTCGAGCGGCACATCGGCGGGGTCGAGGCGGCCGACCCGGGGAGCGCCGACAATCTGCGCGCGGACGTGCTCTTCCCGGTCCGGCAGAAGCACCAGGACCTGCTGACCCAGCTCGCGGTGTGCGCACAGGGCTACCTCGCCATGGACGTCGTACGCCGCAACAACGACGAGCTGATCAAGGGCGTCGACCGCGCGGCCACCACGACCGTGTCCGCGCTGCGTATCTCCGTGATGCTGGCCTCCGCCCTGGAGAACCAGAAGAAGGTCATCGAGCAGGTCAACTCGCTGCGCGGGACGACCGAGGACCTCATCCGGGGCAACGCCGAGATGCTCGCCACGCAGAGCGGGGAGATCCAGCGCATCGCCGCCGACCCCGCCGTCGGCGCGGAGACACTGAAGAACGCCTTCCAGCAGATCTACCGCACCCTCGACACCATCGACACCTACAAGGTCCAGGCGACAGAGACGATGGCGGCGACCGTGGAGTCGCTGACCTCCGAACTCCAGCACGCCAGCGCCTACTTGGCGCGCAGCCAGTCGCGGAGCGGGCTGGACGGAGGCCAGATATGAGCAGGAGACACCGGCTCACCGCCACAGCCGCTCTGGCGCTCGCGCTCCTGACCGCCTGCACGGCACAGCCCGACCCCAAACCGCTCTTCGACAACGGCTCCCCCGAGCCCGGCACCCTCCGTGTCCTCGCCTCCAGCGAGCTCTCCGACATGACGCCGGTGCTCGCGGAGGTCGAGAAGGACACCGGCATCAAGGTCCGGCCCACCTACATGGGCACGCTCGACGCGATCGACATGCTGGCGACGGGGAAGACGGACGGGCACTTCGACGCCCTGTGGCTGTCCTCCAACGACTATCTGCGGCTGCGTCCCGACGCGGCGAAGAAGGTCGTGTCCGAGACGCCCATCATGTCGAGCCCGGTCGCCATCGGCGTCAAGGCCGCCACCGTACGGGAGTTGGGCTGGAAGCCCGACCAGGTCACCTGGTCCCAGGTGGAGGTGGCGGTACGGGACGGGAAACTGACGTACGGCATGACGGACCCCGACCGCTCCAACTCCGGCTTCTCCACGCTGATCTCGGTCGCCTCGGGGCTCTCCGGAGCGCAGTCCGCGCTGACCGACGCGGACGTGAAGAAGGCGTCGCCGCGGCTGAAGGAGTTCTTCAAGGGGCAGAAGCTGACGTCCAGTTCGTCGGGCTGGCTGGCGGCTGCCTACGACCGGCGCGGCACCGTCGACGCCCTGCTGAACTACGAGTCCGTCCTCAAGGGCATCCCCGGCCTCACGGTGATCCGCCCCCGCGACGGCGTCGTCACCGCCGACTACCCGATCACCTCGCTCGTGTCGACCGACGCCGCGACCCGCGAGAACGTCCGCCGGCTGACGGAGGCCCTGCGCACCCCGGCGACGCAGCGCCGGATCACCGACGTCACGCACCGCCGCCCGGTCGTCGCCTCCGTACCGCCCGCGGCCGGCCTCGACGCCTCGCGCCGCCGGGAACTCCCCTTCCCCGGCAGCCGGTCCGTCGCCGACGGGCTGCTCGACGCGTACGAGAACAAGCTGCGCCGCCCCTCCCGGACCGTGTACGTCCTCGACACCTCGGGCTCGATGAAGGGCGACCGCCTGTCCGGCCTCAAGGCGGCGCTGCGCGGCCTCACCGGCGACTTCCGGCACCGCGAGGAGGTCACGCTGATGTCCTTCGGATCGGATGTGAAGAGCGTACGGACCCATACCGTGAGCCCCACCGATCCGCACAGCGGACTCGACGCGATCCGCCGGGACACGGACGCGCTGACGGCGGACGGCGGCACCGCGATCTACACGTCGCTGGAGAAGGCGTACGAGCAACTCCGCGCCGACCGCGACACGTTCACGTCGATCGTGCTGATGACGGACGGCGAGAACACGGCGGGCGCGAAGGCGCCGGAGTTCGACGGCTTCTACCGGCGACTCACCGCCCAGCAGCGGGAGATACCCGTGTTCCCCATTCTCTTCGGCGACTCCGACCGCACCGAGCTGGGGCACATCGCCGAGCTGACCGGCGGTCGTCTCTTCAACGCCCAGAAGGGTTCGCTCGACGGCGCGTTCAAGGAGATCCGTGGCTACCAGTAGACCCGCGGGGCACGGCGGATTCCTGGGGTTCCTGGAGTCCCGCAAGAACATCGCCGGGAGCGCGTGCGGACTGGTGGGCCTGGTGCTGACTTTCACCGGTCTGGCGGGCCCGTACTGGCCTGTCGTCGTCGCCGGGCTGTACGGCGCGGGCGCGCTGATCGCCCCGCCGGAGCGCCGGCCGCTGCCGGACTTCCCGGACTCGTCGGCCCAGCTCTCCGCCCAACTCGACGAGCTGCGGGGCGACTTCGAGCGGCTGGACGAGTATCTGGGGCAGGTCGAACTGCCGCCTGCGGCGGCCGGGCAGGTGACCGAGCTGACCGGGCTCGTCAGCGCGTTGCTGGAGCCCGGGTGGGTGACGGAGGTGCTGGCCCAGGACCCGGAAGGAGTCCACGTGGTGTCGCGGATCGTGCGGCAGGACCTGCCCGAGGCCGTCGACAGTTTCGTACGGGCGCGGTGGTGGACGCGGCTGGCGCCGGGGCAGGAGCCGCCGGAGCGGCATCTGGAGCGGCAGCTCGGGCTGCTCCGGCAGGAGGCGGAGGGGCTGGCGGCGGGCCTCAGGGAGATCGAGGCCCGCCGCCAGGAGTCGCACACCCGCTACCTGGAGGGCCGGGGGCCGCAGAGCGGCGGGCTCGGCGACTGACGTACAGCGGTGTGATCAAGCCGCTCACGGATCCGGGAAAGGCGGGCCGCGGCCGGCCGTGACGGCATCGCAGGTCAGGGCAAGTCCGACCGGCCGCGGAGTTACAGGGGAGAGGTGTCCTCAGCCCAGGCGCTGCACCAGCGCCCGGTACTCGTCCCACAGCTCCTTCGGGGTGTGCTCGCCGAACGTGTTGAGGTGGTCGGGAACCAGCGCCGCCTCCTCGCGCCACACGTCCTTGTCGACGGTGAGCAGGAAGTCGAGGTCGGACTCGGAGAGGTCGAGACCGTCCGTGTCGAGCGCGCCCTTGGCCGGCAGAACGCCGATCGGCGTCTCGACGCCCTCGGCCCTGCCGTCCAGCCGGTCCACGATCCACTTCAGGACCCGGCTGTTCTCACCGAAGCCGGGCCACACGAACGAGCCCTCGTCGTTCTTGCGGAACCAGTTGACGTAGTAGATCTTCGGCAGCTTGGACTGGTCCTTGTCCTTCGCCACGTCGATCCAGTGCGCCATGTAGTCGCCCATGTTGTAGCCGCAGAACGGCAGCATGGCGAAGGGGTCGCGGCGCAGCTCGCCGACCTTGCCCTCGGCGGCGGCCGTCTTCTCGGAGGCCACGTTCGCGCCCAGGAAGACACCGTGGTTCCAGTCGAACGACTCCGTGACGAGGGGTACGGCGGTGGCGCGCCGCCCGCCGAACAGGATCGCCGAGATCGGCACGCCCCTCGGGTCCTCCCACTCGGGCGCGATGATCGGGCACTGCGCGGCGGGGGTGGTGAAGCGGGCGTTGGGGTGCGCGGCCGGGACTCCCGACGCGGGCGTCCAGTCGTTGCCCTTCCAGTCGGTCAGGTGGGCCGGAGTCTCCTCCGTCATGCCCTCCCACCAGACGTCGCCGTCGTCGGTCAGCGCCACGTTGGTGAAGACCGAGTTGCCCCACAGCGTCTTCATCGCGTTGGCGTTGGTGTGCTCACCGGTGCCGGGTGCGACGCCGAAGAAACCGGCCTCGGGGTTGATGGCGTACAGCTGGCCGTCCTCCCCGAAGCGCATCCAGGCGATGTCGTCGCCGATCGTCTCGACAGTCCAGCCGCCGATCGTCGGCTCCAGCATCGCGAGGTTCGTCTTGCCGCAGGCCGACGGGAAGGCGGCGGCGACGTACTTCGGCTCACCCTGCGGCGGGGTCAGCTTGAGGATCAGCATGTGCTCGGCGAGCCAGCCCTCGTCACGCGCCATGACGGACGCTATACGCAGCGCGTAGCACTTCTTGCCGAGCAGCGCGTTGCCGCCGTATCCGGAGCCGTAGGACCAGATCTCGCGGCTCTCCGGGAAGTGCGAGATGTACTTCGTGGAGTTGCACGGCCACGAAACGTCGGCCTCGCCCTCGGCCAGCGGCGCCCCGAGCGTGTGCACAGCACGCACGAAGAAACCGTCGGTTCCGAGTTCGTCGAGGACCGGCTGCCCCATGCGCGTCATCGTGCGCATGGAGACGGCGACGTATGCCGAGTCGGTGATCTCGACGCCGATCGCGGAGAGGTCCGAGCCCAGCGGGCCCATGCAGAACGGGACGACGTACATTGTCCGGCCCTTCATCGAGCCGCGGAAGACGCCCTTGTCCCCCACGAAGATGTCCCGCATCTCCGCGGGGTCCTTCCAGTGGTTGGTCGGGCCCGCGTCCTCCTCCTTCTCGGAGCAGATGAAGGTGCGGTCCTCGACACGCGCGACGTCGGTCGGGTCGGAGGCCGCGTAGTAGGAGTTGGGGCGTTTGACCGGGTCCAGTTTCCTGAAGGTGCCCTTTTCGACGAGCTCTTCGCACAGTCGCTCGTACTCGGTCTCGGATCCGTCACACCAGACCACGCTGTCCGGCTGGGTCAGTTCGGCGATCTCGTTCACCCACGAGACCAGTTGCTTGTGGTTGGTCGGGACGGTGCTGGAGAGGGGGGTGACAGGGGGAACGGGAGCCGCGATGTCGCGCGCCACGATTGCTCCTTGAAATGAGGGTTTTTTGTTGACTGCCCCTTGGGGGCCGCGACCCGGATGCTTCACGGTATGGATCATTGGCGCTCATCCGGTGCCGACCGCACTCATTTGATCATCCGACTGGAGCGCCCATCTGTCCATAGGACGTCACAACTGAGCGACGTGACCATCGCCACTCACCCGACGCCCGCCCGGGCGTTTCCTGCGGGCCACCACGCATTCACCTGGTACGGCCGGGATCCGACCCAGACGAGAGGCTGGACAATTCCGTGCGCCGCCGACATCGAACTGACGCGTAACTTACGGTTACGTAGGTACGATGGCCGTCATGACTGCGTCCGCCCCCGACGCGCCCCTGGACTCGCCGACCGTCGGCCGCGGTCCCCTGGCGCTCTCGCTGCCACATTCCGATGAGATCAAGCCCAAGCTGCGCGGCTGGTTGCATCTCGGCATGTTTCCGGCCGTACTCATCTCCGGCCTGGTGCTCACCGCGCTCGCCAGTTCGAGCCGCGCGCGCATCGCCTGCGGGATCTTCACCCTCACCGCCTGCCTGCTGTTCGGTGTGAGCGCGCTCTACCACCGCGGCACCTGGAGTCCACGCATGGACGGTGTCCTGCGCAGACTCGACCACGCGAACATCTTCCTGATCATCGCGGGCACCTACACCCCGCTGACGATGCTGCTGCTCCCGGCGAGCAAGGGGCAGTGGCTCCTGTGGGGCATCTGGGGCGCGGCGCTGGCCGGTATCGCCTTCCGCGTGTTCTGGGTCGGCGCCCCGCGTTGGCTCTACACCCCCTGCTACATCGCGATGGGCTGGGCCGCCGTCTTCTTCCTGCCGGACTTCATGCGCGCCGGTGGCGTCGCCGTCCTGGTGCTGGTCATCGTCGGCGGCCTCCTCTACAGCGCGGGCGGCGTGATCTACGGGCTCAAGCGCCCCAACCCGTCACCGCGCTGGTTCGGCTTCCACGAGGTGTTCCACTCCCTCACCCTGGCGGCGTTCATCGCGCACTACATCGGCATCTCGATGGTGGCGTACCAGCACGGGTAACCCCTGACCTTCCCTGAGGCGGCCGCGGCTTTCGAGTCGCGGCCGTCTTCGTGTGCCCCGGCGTGGCGGAGAATGACCGTATGACGGCCGCCCGTACCTCTCCCCTCGCCGACCGGCCCCAGCTGGGCCTGCGTGAGCGGAAGAAGATCAAGACCCGGAGGGCGATCCGCGCCGCGACGTACGAGCTGATCGGGAGCCAGGGGTACGACGCCACGACGATCGAACAGATCGCCGAGCGCGCCGAGGTGTCGCCGTCCACGGTCATGCGCTACTTCCCCACCAAGGAGGACATCGTGCTCACCGACGAGTACGACTCCGTGCTGGAGGAGCAACTGCGGGCGCGCCCGGCGGACGAACCGTGGCTCGTCTCCCTGCGGTACGTCCTGAGGAACGCCATCGGCCTCAGCTCGGCCGAGGAGCCCGAGGTGACACGGCTGCGCGGCAGGCTGATGCTGGAGGTACCGGCGGTCCGCTCCCGCATGATCGAGAGCCTGTCCGAGACGGGCCGTCTCCTCAGCCGTGTCATCGCCGAACGCACCGGCCGCGACGCCGCCGACCTGGAGGTGCGTGTCTACGCCATGTCCCTGATCGGCGGCCTGTCGGAGGTCACCGTCTACTGGGCCCAGAACGACTTCAAGGACGACCTGACCGACCTGGTGGACCGCACGCTGCACGTCTTCGAACACGGCCTGCCCGCGCTGGCCTCTTCCTGACCCGCGGACGCCGCGGAGGGCGCGCCCACCGACACGGGCACGCCCTCCGGAAGCTGGGGGCCGATGGCCCCCGTACCGCTATCTCACTGCCTCGCGCTCTTCCTCAGGTCCTGTTTCTCGCAGACCACCCCGTTGCGGCTCGGGTCGAGGCCGAGGGGGTCGTCCTGGCCGTTGATCTTCAGGCGGCCGTAGTCGTTGGCCCGGAGCCAGGCGCAGCGGGCGGCCGTCGTCTTCCTGACCTCCGCCGGGAACACCGTCGGGACGCAGACGTTGATCGACCCGTAGTGGCGGTCGCAGCCCGAGAGGGTCGGGCTGACCGGCTGCGAGGCGCGCTTCACGCCGGGGCCGCTGACCTTGCCCTTCAGCCCCTGCGCGAAGGAGTGGATGTGCGCGTCAAGGGTGGCACCGGACGATTTCACGGGCATCGACATGGACGACGCCGCCGACGTCAGTGCCGCGGGCCCCGTGAGGTGGACCCATTTCGCCACCGAGGGGACACCGTTGGCGTCGACCGCGAAGAGCATGTACCAGCCGGGCGGGGCCAGGTTGGGGTTGCTCGTCACGTTGAGGTCGATGTTGTTGCCGTTGACCGACAGGGGCAGGTCCACGAATCGCTGGTTCGGGTCCGAGGAGTGTGTGACCGCGGCCGGGCGGATCAACTCCGCCTTGACGATGGGGCGGTCGACCGTGATGCGCTGCGTGTCGCCGTACGACCACTCGCCGTCGATCACCGACGTGATCGTCGGACGGGCGCCCTTGAGGAGGTACGGCGGGGTGTAGATCGACACGTTGTGGTTCCAGGTGCCGTTGCCCGGGTTGTCACCGGTCGACATGACCCGGCCGTCGGGCAGCAGGAACGACGACGAATGGTAGCCGCGGGCCTGCGGGTCGGCGGCGACCGGGTCGAAGGTGTTCGCCGCCGGGTCGTAGATCGACGACTCGAAGACCGGGTTGGCCCGGTTGTGCAGCGCGCCGCCGGTCTCCAGCACCTTGCCGTCGGGCAGCAGTACGGCGGAGACGTACATCTTGCCCTGGTTGCCGGTCTCGGCGACCGGACCGTTGCCGAGGTCGACCGTGCCCTGCGGCAGCTTCGGACCCGCCACGTACGCCGGGTTGGCCGCCTTGAGGTCGATGACGTCGGTCAGCCGGCCCGCCTCCGGATTGGAGTCGATGTTGCCGCCGCCCAGCGTCAGCACCCGCTGGTCCTGGGCCGGCGGCAGCAGCACGCTCGCCGACTGGTCGCGCTGGTCCTTGTTCTGGAGCCCGGAGATCGCGGTCGTCGTGTTGGCCGCGTAGTCGTAGACCGCCGACCCGGTGCCGGGCGTGCCGTTGCCGAAGACATGGCTGCCCGAGTAGAAGAGGCGCCCGTCCTGCATCAGGATCATCGACGGATACAGACCCCAGTACGACCAGGTCTGGTTGACCTTCCACAGCGGCAGCCACTGCTGCTCGGCCTCCGAGAACAGCTCGGCCGTCACCGACCCGGTGGAGTCCTCGCGCAGCCCGCCGAAGGAGATCACGTCACCGTTGCCGAGGACGGTCGCCGACGGGTACCAGTGACCGTCGACCAGGTCGTTCGTCTTGCTGTACGTCTCGGTCACCGGGTCGAAGACGTACGAGTCCTTGTAGCCCTCGTAGCCGTGCCCGCCCACGACCGGGTACGCCTTGTTGCCGCTCATCACCAGCACGCGCCCGTCCTGGAGCTGGACGTGCCCGGAGCAGAACATGTCCTTCGGCGTGGGAATGACCTTGTAGCTGCCGTTGGCCGGGTTGTACACCGCGCTGGTGAACGTGCCCGCGTTGAACTGCTCCTCGCTGTTGCCGGAGCCCGCGATCAGCAGCACCTTGCCGTTGTTGAGGACGACGGAGTGCATGGAGCGGACCGGGTTCTGCGTGGGCAGGACCGTCCACTTGCCGTTGGCGCACTCGTTGGCGGTGCCGGTGCAGGAGGCGGGCGGGACCGGGTCGGAGACCTGCTCCATCGTGTAGTCGTCGGTCGTCGCGGAGCCCGTGCCGTACACCGAGACGCCCCATGTGATGCGGTCGGTGCCGGCCGGGACCGCCGGGGTGCGGACCGTGGCCTGGGTCCAGTTTCCCTGCATGTCGAGGGTTTTGAGGTCGGTCCAGTACTGCCAGCCGAGCGTCGCGTCGTGCCGGAACAGGGTGATGGACGCGTCCGGCGTGGTCGTCTTGTACCAGAGCCCGAGATCGTACTGCTTGCCCACCGACACCACGGGCGCGCAGGTCGTGTCCTCGGTGATCAGCGCCTTGCGGTCGCCGCTCACCCGCCGGGTCACGTCGACCTTCATGGCCTTCGTACCCGAGTGGCCGGCGACGGTGGAGAAGGTGAAGTCGCTGTCGCCCCACCCGGACTTCTCCCAGCAGTACGGCATGTCGCCGCTGCCCGCCGTCTCGAAGCCGGGATTGAGGACGAGGTTGGCGGCGGACGCGGGCTGGGGCGAGACGAGGACGAGACCGACGGTCAGGGCCCCGACCCCGACAAGTGCCGTTCTTCGTCGGGCAGTTGCCCTCACCCTTGGTCTGCCTGATGTGCGCGGTTCGCGCAATGTGCGCAATGTGCTGAACGGTCTCACGCGGCTCTCCTAGCTGTTTCGCTTTCGCGCAGGGCCCCCTGGCGACCCCGGCGCGGCAGATAGACCAGCCCTTCGGTTCCGGCGAAGCGCAGGACGAAGGTCGTCACCAGCGCGAGCGTGGTGGCGGGCAGCACGCCCATCCCGAAGCGGTCCACGAACAGCGCGATCAGCGGCAGTCGCAGGACGAGGTCGAGGTTGGCGAGCACCGCGAACCGGCCGGCGCGGTCCCACCAGCGCCGGTGCCGGCGGCGGTCGCGGAACAGCAGATGCTCGATGAGCAGGAAGTTCCAGGCGACGCCCAGCTGGTTGGCGAGGATCTCGGCCGGTACGTAGTGCAGGCCGGCCGCGGTGAGCGCGTACAGCCCGAGCAGGTTCGGCAGGAAGCCGGTGGCGCCGATCAGACCGAAGCCGATCATGCGGGCGGCGGGCGAGGCGGAGCGCAGGCCGACGAGGTGGCGCAGGAAGCGCAGGCCTTCCTGCGCGGTGGACTTGGACTCACCGGCGAAGCGGTCCTGGAAGACGAAGGGGACCTCGGCGACCTGGCGGGGGCGGCTGCGGACGGCCAGTTCGAGGAGGATCTTGTAGCCGAGCGGCTGGAGGATGTCGGCGGTGACCGCGCTGCGGCGGATCGCGAAGAACCCGCTCATCGGGTCGCTGATGCCGTGCAGCCTGCGCGGGAACAGGGACTTGGTCAGCCAGGTCGCCAGGCGGGACACCGCCACCCGGTAGCTGCCCGCGAGGCCGGCCCGGCTGCCGCCCTTGATGTACCGGGAGGCGACCACGAGCCCGGCGTTGGCCCGCTCGCCGGTGGCCACCAACTCCGGTACCAGGGACGGCGGATGCTGGCAGTCGCCGTCCATGACGACGATCCAGTCGGAGGTCGCCGCCTTCAGGCCCTCGACGACCGCGCCACCGAGCCCGCCGACCGCCTCCTCGCGGTGGATGACGGTGACGGGGAACGGGCAGTCCTGCGCGGCCTCGGTGATCACCTCGGGGGTGTCGTCGGTGGAGTCGTCGACGAAGATGACCTCGCAGGGCAGCCGCGTCGGCACCGACTCGGTGATCCGGCGCAGCAACTCCCCGATGTTCGCGGACTCGTTGAAGGTCGGTACGACGATGGTGACGGCACCGGGCTCGGCGACTTCGGCCGCGCGTACGGCCGGATCGCCCAGTTCGCCGGGGACTGTGAACTCGAAGCTGCTCATCGGGTGCCTCCGGTGGCGTCGATGCTGCGGATCTCGATCCGGTCGTCGCCGGCGCCGAAGGTGGCCACCGGGCGCGAATGTTCCATCGCGGCCCTGACGTTGGGCAACTGGACCGCGTCGCGCCGTACTGTCGGAGAGGCGACGACATAGTCCAGGTCCTTCCAGCCCCTGGGCATCGTCTTCGTCACCGCCGGGTCGAGGTCGGCCTTGTAGAACCAGATGACGCCGCGCCCGGGCTGGTACCCGGCGTGCACGAGGTCGAGCCACAGCGCGTCGTCGACGAGCACCCGGGTGTGCGCCGGGTCGGCGACCTCGGTCGCGAGCCAGTGGGAGGCGGCCCGGTAGGGGGCGTTGGCGTCGGCGGTGAGGGCGGTACGGTCACCGTCGTACCAGCGCGGTACGACGAACGCGGCCAAGGCGGTGACGAAGAGCGTGGCAACCGCGTACCGCGCCCAGGTGAGTTGCCGCCGCTCCCCCTCGGTGCGCCGCCGGCGCAGTACCGCGTGGGTGACGCTCGCGACGCCTCCGGCGAGGACCAGGGCGAGGAAGGGCAGCGCCTGGATGACGTACATCGCGGGCAGATAGCCGCTGGGGCGCATCGCGACCAGGGCGAGGATGCCGACGGTGAGGGCCGGTCCGGCCAGGGCGCGGGCGGTGACCGACCAGCGCCAGGAGGCGATGAGGAGCAGGGCGCCGGCGAGGCCGCCGAGGGGCAGGACACGGTCGTAGTAGAGCCAGGACCGCAGGACTCCGTACGAGCCGGAGCCCGTGTCGAGGATGAAACCCGAACCGGGCCTGGTCATCTGGTACTTGAGCCCGTCGAACAGCGAGACATGGCCGCCGCCCGGGAACAACTCGCCCTTGAGCAGGGCGAACAAGGGGTACGAGAGGCCGATCAGGGCGCAGGCGGTGATGGCGCCGGTGAGCGCGAACTTACGGGTGTCGCGGTGGCCGTGCCGCCACATGGTGACCAGCAGGGCGGGCAGGATGACGAGCATCGTCTCCTTGGTGAGCACCGCCGCCGCGGCCGCCAGACCGGCGGCGAAGTGGTGCCACAGGTGGCGGCTCGGGGAGGCCGCGAGGGTGAAGGCGACCAGCACCCACATCACCGCGATGTTGTCGAGGAAGATCTCCCGCTGAAGCACGACCGACAGCGGCGACAGCCCGAACAGTGCCATGGCCAGCCCCGCGGCCCAGCGGGGCAGCGACAGACGGCGCCCCAGGACGTAGACGAGGACCGCGCTGACCGCGCTGACCAGCAGCATCGCGACGCGCATCGAGCCGACGGTCATCGAGTCGGGGCTGAGCAGCGACGGTATCCAGGTCAGGGCGGCTATCTGTATCCAGCCTAGGGGCGGATGGTCGTACCAGTAGGTGTAGTGGGCGAGGCCCCTGCCCTGCTGCACGGACCACGCCTGGGCGAGGTAGGTGCCCTCGTCGTCGCTGAGGGTCGGATAGTCGGCGATGTTCCAGCCCTGCACGACCATGATGGCCACGAGCAGGAGTCCGCAGGTCAGAAGGTCGGGCCGGGCGGCTCGGAGGCGGCCGGCGCGGGTCGGCGGCGGAGTCGGCCGGGGGGCAGAACCCGTTTCGGGCGCAGGCTGCCGCTGTGCGGGGACCTTGGGAACCGTGGTCACCGCAGGAAGGATGGAGGTCACGCGAGAACGTCCTCTCGGAACTCACCGGTGTTGAGGTGTGCGCCGACGTGACTGGTCAACTCCCAGTCGTTGCGCCCGCGTTGCTCGCGCCAGACGGCGCGCACGGCCGCCCCGGCGAGGAGCACCTGGTAGAAGGGGCCGCCCACGATGAGCTTGAGATAGTGGACGGGGCGGACCCTCAGGCCGTACTGCTTGCCGAAGTCGTGCAGTCCGACGAGCTCGAAGACGAAGGTGACGAGCGCCGTGACGGCCGGCAGGAAGGTGATGAAGGCGACGGAGACGGGCACGTCGAGGAAGAGCGCGACGGCCACGTTGAGCGGGATCACCACTCCGGAGATCGCCTGGAGATAGGGCGTCATCAGGGTGTAGCGGGCGAGCAACCGCTGCCCGAATCCCGGGAGTTGCTTCCAGTCCCGTTTCCGGTACACCTGAAGGAAGCCCTGGTTCCAGCGGGTGCGCTGCTTGAGCAGCGACATCAGCGAGCCCGGGGTCTCCTCCTTGGTCACCATGTCGGAGTCGTAGGCGACGACGACCTTCTTGCCGACGCTGGACAGCCGTACGCCCAGGTCGCAGTCCTCGGCAAGGCAGTCGGGGTCCCAGCCGTCCGCGTCCCGCAGCACCTCGGTCCGTACGAAGACGGTGTTGCCGCCGAGCGGGATGAACCCCTTCTGCGCGTGCAGATGGAGCCGCGACCGGAACCAGAAGAAGTACTCCAGGCAGTTGCGCAGGCTGTACCAGCTGGAGTGGAAGTTGATGAGCTGGACGCCGCCCTGGACGACGTCCGCGCCAGTGGTCCTGAACGCGTGGTCGACGTGCGCGAGCAGCTCCGGGTGGACCTGGTCCTCGGCGTCGAAGACCCCGACGATGTCGCCGCGGCAGTGCGGCAACGCCGTGTTCATGGCCTTTGGCTTGTTCTTCTTCTCGTGGGTGTCCACGACGACCCGGACGCGCGGATCACGTTCGGCGGCCCGCTCGGCCACCGCCGCCGTCTCGGGGTCGTCGTGCCCCACGATGACGATGATCTCGAAGTCGGTATGACTGGATTCGAGGAGGCGCTGGATGGTGTGGTCCAGTACGGCCTGCTCGTGCCGGGCGGGCAGCAGGAGCGAGAACGACAGCCCCCCACCGCCGTCCGGTCTGCTGAATCGGGTGGAGGCGAGCACTTCCGGCGTACGCCAGGCGTGCATCTGCCACCACAAGGTGAAGGCGGCCATCCAGAACAGAGCCAGCGATATGGCCGCGATGAAGACATACGTAAGCAACAGATCCCCCCAGATCCCCAAACCCCCTGTCGCGACAGTGAGTTACCTCTGCCGCGTCCCGGTGGAGAACTTAGGGGGGAAGTGTGAATGGCACGAACTCTTCCGATAAATAACATGTTTCGGAACAGTGGACCCCTCTAGCGGGATGTGTCCGAACACGTCCGTAAATCTCGCGCGCCGAAGGCACCTCGAGATGTCGCGTTACCTCCGGTAATGCCCTGGTGGGAGCCGCCCTCAGCCGCCCAACGCGACGCGCAGACGCTCCGGATCGGTCGTCGGAGCGTCACAGGTGAAGTTACGGCAGACGTACGCGGTCGGTTCACCGCCGACGAGGATCCGCCCGGCGAGCAACGGCAACTCGTCACTGTCCGCTACCCCCGCGGCGACCACGGCCCCCGGAGCGGTACCCAGAAGTGCCGTACGGTGCAGAACAGCTGTGGCCGGATCACCGAGCGAAGGACCGACCACCGCGACCTCCCGCGGCCCGTCGAGCAACGCCTCGGCGACAGCGAGCCCCCACCCGATGAACCGCGGCACACGCGGCCCGAGCGCCTTCACGACACCCAATGCCCGCTCGGCGGCGGCCCGATGGGGCTCCGACCCGGTGTGCGCGGCATAACCGAGCAACGCCCCAGCCGCCGCGCTCCACCCGGAGGGCACCGCGTTGTCGGTCGGGTCCTGCGGCCGCCGGATGAGCTGCTCGGCGTCGCTGGCCGTGTCATACAGCGCACCCGACTCCGCGTCGACGAACCGCGTGAGCACATGGTCGAGCAGGAGCCCGGCGAACTCCAGCCACACCCCTTCCCCCGTCACGGAAGCCAGCGCGAGGAACCCCTCGGCGACATCGGCGTAGTCCTCCAACACCCCGGCGTTCGCCCCGACTTGCCCGTCCTTGCTGGTACGGGCGAGGTGGGCCCGGTCGTCCAGGTGAACCCGTACGAGGAGATCGGCGGCGGCCAGCGCGGCGTCCACGAGATCGGGCCTCTCGAAGTAGGCGCCGGTCTCCGCGAGCGCGGCGATCGCGAGCCCGTTCCAGGCGGCGACCACCTTGTCGTCCCGCCCCGGAGCGGGCCGCCCACCACGGGCGGCAAGCAACCGCGCCTTGATGGAATCGACCTTCTCGGCGTCGAACACGCCCTCTTGCTGCGGAAGTTGGAGAACAGAGGCGCCCTCCTCGAACGTCCCCTCCACCGTGACCCCGAAGTAGTGCGCGGCAAGCCCCGCGTCCTCGGCACCGAGCACCTCGGCGAGCTGGGCCGGCGTCCAGACGTAGTAGGCGCCCTCGACGTGCTTGCCGGTCCCGTCGTCGCTGTCGGCGTCGAGCGCGGACGCGAAGCCGCCTTCAACGGTGCGGAGTTCACGCACCATGAAGTCGGCGGTCTCCAGGGCGACGCGCCGCGCGAGCTCGCTGAGTTCATCAGCGACTCCGTCGCGGGCGGTGGCACGCCACAGGTGGGCATAAACCCGACAGAGCAGAGCATTGTCGTACAGCATCTTCTCGAAGTGGGGCACCACCCACTCCCGGTCCACGGAGTACCGGGCGAACCCGCCGCCGAGCTGGTCGTAGATCCCGCCCCGGGCCATGCGCTCGCAGGTGTCCTGGGCCATCTGCAGCGCCCCCTCGGCCCCCGTACGAGCGCTGTGCCTCAGCAGGAACTCCAGGACCATGGACGGCGGGAACTTCGGCGCCCCGCCGAATCCGCCGCGCTGGGCGTCGTACTCCCGGGTCAGCCCGAGCAACGCCCGCGCCTGCTCCTCCTCGCCGGGCGCCTCGGCCGCGCCGTACTCGATCTCGCGTCCGGCGAGGTCACGCACGATCTTCTGAGCGACCTCGGCAACCTCGTCGCGCCGATCGGCCCAGGCGGCGCGGACCCCCTCCAGCACCTCACGGAAGGAGGGCATGCCACTGCGCGGCGCGGGCGGGAAGTAGGTGCCGAAGTAGAAGGGCTCGGCGTCCGGGGTCAGAAACACCGTCATGGGCCAGCCGCCCTGGCCGGTCGCCGCCTGGACGGCCTCCATGTAGACGGCGTCGACGTCGGGACGCTCCTCACGGTCGACCTTGACATTGACGAAGTGCTCGTTGAGGTAGTCGGCGGTGACCTGGTCCTCGAAGGACTCGTGGGCCATGACGTGACACCAGTGGCAGCTGCTGTACCCCACGCTCAGCAGGACCGGTTTGCCGCTGCGCCGCGCCTCCTCGAACGCCTCCTCCGACCAGGGCCACCAGTCGACCGGGTTGTCGGCGTGCTGGAGGAGGTAGGGGGACGTCTCATGGGCCAGTCGGTTCGGCATGGGGTCCATCCTGCCGCAGGACCCGATCTGTCAGGCGCCAGGCGTGTCCCAGACGGTGACGTTCAGTTTTCCGGTGCCGGTGCTCGGGGCGGTGACGACCTTCAGGTAGGCGACGCGGCCCTCGTCGGTCATCAGGCAGAAGCGGTCGCCCCGCTTCACGTCCGCCGTGTAGGTGCCATTGCGTTCCACGCTGTCGGCGCACTCGTCGGCCGTGGGGGCGGTCCCGGAGGCGGGCAGCGGAGCCAGCATGGACCCGGAGCCCGGCACGAACAGATTCGGGTCGCCGAGAGACGCGCCGAAGATGATGTCCGCGCCTTTGAGGGAGCTGCCCGACACGATCGGCTGGGCCGAGTCCAGTTCGATGTACGACCCGCTGTTGGTCGTGTCGGCGTCGACGACCTTCGGGCCGAACCGCGGGTGCACGGCCGTGGCGGCGCCGGAGGTCTTGGTGGGCGACTCGGGCTGCTGCTCCTGGCCGGTCTTCTCCGCCGGAGCGGACGAGCGCGCCGGCGCCGACGTCGGTGCCGACTCCGCGCCCTTGTCGTCCGACGAGCCCGGCCGGCTCACCAGCACCGTGACGAGCAGTCCCACAACAGGGATGACGATGCCCACGACCCACCAGGCCCAGCGCGGCTGCTGCGGTCCCTGCGACGGCGGGTACGGCGGCGGCGCGTACGCCGGACCAGCCGGCGGCGGGTTCTGGCTTGCCATGTCTTGTTCTCCCCGTTCGATACCTGTGATCACGATAGCCGCGCCGCGCCCCTCCCGCATCGACGGCTCCTCCCGCGTCACCCAGGTCGACCACGTCAACAGGTAGGCCCGGCACCGCGATCAGGGCCTCACGCCCCCTCGCCCCCATGCGCCGTACGCAGGACACTTGACCAAGGAGCCACCGGAAACAAGCCGTTGCTGCCAGAGGGGGACACACCATGCGGGACAGCCACCGGGCGGAAGCCGAGCGGCTGTTGGGCCGGGCCGTGGAGGAAGAGGTACGGCGGTCCGGGGGGCGTACCGACGGGAGCGCGCTGCTCACGCGGGCGCGCGCGGCGCTGGACGACATCGCGCAGTCGTCCGCCGAGGAGTACACGGCGTACACGCGGGCGCTCGACGAGGCGAAGGCCGGGCAGCTCACCTTCGGGCAGCGGTACGCCCGGGAGGGCGCCGGAACTCCCTTGCTGGTGGCTGCCGTTGCCGCCCTCGCCGCGGGCGTCGCCGACCTGGCGCTCGGCACCGGCGCGGCCCCCGCCGTGGGCGCGGCGCTGGCCGCGGGCGTGGTGGGCGCCGCCGCGACCGTCCTGAAGGTGACCGCCGCCCATGTGCCGGCCGCCCATCATCGCGCCGGCGCGGTGAGCCAGCCCGGCGGTCCCGAACAGCTGCGGCTGACGTGGCTGACGGCGCTGGAGGTACGCGGCATCCGTCCGTTCCTCGACCAGCAGCGGGTGCTCAGCGCGTCCACCGGGCCGAAGAAGTCGGGCCCGAGGCTGCGCGGCAGCGACAAGAGCGCGGCGGCCCGCAGCCGCAGCCTGCTGGAGCAGTCGTTCGCCCAACTCCCTGATCCGTACGAGCCGTTCGCGGGTCGGCGGCAGGAACTGGCCCGTATCCGGCAGTGGGTGCACGCGGCCCGGGCGAGCACGGAGACCCGGCCGACCGTGGTCGTCCTGCACGGCGTGCCCGGCAGTGGCCGCAGCGCGCTCGCGATCCACGCGGCACACGATCTGCGGGACCAGTTCCGGGGCGCGTGCGTGGTGGATCTGCGCGGCGACAGCCCTCAGGAACCGCCGCTGCCCACCCGCGACGCCCTGCTGCATCTGCTGAACCGGCTCGGCGCTTCCCGCGAGCAGTTGCTCTTCCGTGAGCGTTCATCACCGGACCAGCAGGTCAGAAGGCTGAGCGAGCTGTACAACCAGCACCTCACCAGCGTCCCGGTGACCATCGTCCTGGACGACGCCCAGGACGCCGAGCAGGTCCGTACGCTCGTCCCGGAGCGCTCCGACAGTCTCGTCATCGTCACCTCCCGGGAGCCCCTCGCTCTCCCGGACGACCTGCCGTTCTGGGTCCATCAGCTGCCCGTCGAGGCCTTGGACGCGGCGGGCTCGGAGGAACTGCTGGGCGCGTGCGCGCAGGCGCAGCCCGGCCCCTACGACGCCGAATCCGCCGACCGGATACGGGAGTTGTGCGGGGGTCTGCCGCTGGCGCTGCGTATCGCGGGCTCCTCGCTCGGCCCGCGCAGCCAGCGCGGACTGGCCACGGACCTGGGCGCGTACGGCCCGGTGGAGCCGGTGGAGCGAGTGCTGTGGCTGCGCTACACCGACCAGTCGGAACCGGCCCGGAGGCTGCTGCGCAGGCTGGCGCTGGCCGGGCGGGCCTCGCTCGGCGCGGCGGCCGCCGCGGCCCTGCTGGCCACGGACCGGACGGAGGCGACCCGTCAGCTGGACGCGCTCGCCCGCGCCGGCCTCATCGACCACGTCCGGGGCAGCCGCTACCGCCTGCACGACCTGGTCCGCGCCTTCGCGCAGGCCCGCCTCCTCGACGAGGAGGAACCGGCGGAGCGCACGGCCGCGCAGGAACGTCTGATCGTGAGCTACGGCGAGCTCGCCGACTCGGTGCTGCGCCTGGTCGACGGCAACATGTCGACCCGCTCCGACCGCTTCAGTCCGCACGGTTTCACCTCCCTCGACGAGGCGCTGCGCTGGCTGGACGACGAGTCGAGCTTCATCACGGCGACGCTGCGGCACGCGGAGGGCGTCAACCAGGCAGCCGTACTGAGCCTGTTGGGCGCCCTGTGCGACTACTGCCTGCTGCGCGGCGACCTCTACCGGCTCGGCGAGATCAGTGAGCTCGCGGAGTCGGTGGACCAGGGTCTGCTGGTCCGCTCGGTGCAGTGGCGTACGGGGATCGCGGCCCGTCAGCTGGGCGAGCTGGACAAGGCGCGTACGACGCTCACCTCGGTCGTCGAGCTGTACATGGAGGCCCATCACGACGCCGGCGCCGCCCGGGCGCTGTGCTCGCTCGGTATCACGCTGCACCATCAGGGCAACCTGATCGAGGCGGCGGCGAAGCTCCAGGAGGCCCTGGAGCTCCAGCAGGCCCCCGAACTGGCGACCGACCGCGCCTGGACGATGCACGCCCTCGCCGCCGTGGAACGCGACCGCTCCCGTCTCGCCGAGTCCTGGGACCTGCTGACCCGTTCCCTGGTCCTGCACAAGGAGGGCGAGTCGATCCACGGCGAGGCGTGGGCCCACTTCCAGCTCGGCCAGCTGGGCCTGCGCATGGGCGACGTCCCGCGCGCCGAGTCCGAACTGCGCACAGCCCTCGAGCTGTACGGCCGTACACGCGACGCCCGTGGCGAGGCCTGGGCCCTGACCCAGCTGGCCCGGGCCCGGCTGGTCGCCGGAGACGCGTCGGCGGCGGTGGACGGGCTGCGCCGGGCGGCGTCGGTGCACCGGGACAACGAGGACGCGCGCGGCGAGGCGTGGTCGGTCTACTACCTGGGCCAGTCGCTGGAGGAGACGGGCAACCTGGATCTCGCGGTTCGCGAGCTGGAACGTTCCCGCACGATGTTCTCCCGCATCCGGGACGTCTACGGCCTGGCCTGCGCCCGCCATCACTCGGCCCGTGTCACCCGCGACCAGCGGGCCGTCCAGACGGGCTCGCTGCGCAACTCGGGCTTCGCCCGCCAGCTCCTGGTGGACGCCCGCGCCGACTTCCAGCGCATCGGGGTGGCCCACGGCGAGGCCTGGACGTGCCTGGAGCTGGCGGTCGTCGACGCGGGCAACTCCCGCGCCCAGCAGGCGCTGGCCCTGTGCGACGAGGCGATCGGCCTGTTCACCTCGTACGGCGACCGGCGCGGCGAGGACTGGGCGCGCTTCCTTCGCTGCACCCTCCTGCCGTACGCGGCCCCCGGTGGCGTCGACATCGGCACGGCGGTGGCCCAGGAGGAGCTGGCCCAGCTCTCCCGTGGCCGCCACCCGTCCCGTGACGAGAAGCTCGACGAGTACGTCGACGCCTACCGGCTCCTTCTGGAGCGCGGGGTGGCCCTGGAGTCGGGCTGGCAGGCGTGGCGCCTTGGCATGGTCCCGAACCGGCACGCCCGGGAGGTCATGGGGGTGCCGGTGACGGCGGCCGGCCGACGGTAGGCCGGCGGTGGATCGGCGGTGGATCGGCGGTAGGACGCGACGCGCGGTCACCGGGTGCCGGGCACCCGGTGCCGCCTCACTCCTGCGCGGATCCCTTACCGGAGCCCTTGGCGGCGGCGGAAGCCTCCTCGAGGTCCGAGTCCGACGCCTCCTTGAACTTGATCCTGCCCATCTGCTTGTTCATCGACTTCATCAGCCCCCATACCGCGAGAGCCATCACCGCGAACACGATGAAGCCGAGGACACCGGGGGTCACCTTGTCCTCGTCGACCTCCGCCGCGAAGGAGACGAGGTGCGTCATTGCCAGGCTTGCGCTTGCGCTCATGTCAGGCATTGTCGCGGATGCCCGCAAAGAGGTCGTCCTCGGGGAGGGAAGTGTCCACGAGCGACTTCGCCAGCTCGTACTCCTCCGTCGGCCAGACCTCCCGCTGAAGGTCCAGCGGCACCCGGAACCAGCCCCCGTCGGGGTCGATCTGCGTGGCGTGCGCGAGCAGCGCCTTGTCGCGGATCTCGAAGAACTCACCGCACGGAACATGCGTGGTCAGCGTGCGCTCGGTGCGCTCGAACTCCGACCAGCGCTTCAGCCAGTCCCCGTACGGCGACTCCATGCCGCGCTCCAGCAGCGCGTTGTGCAGCGCCTCGGTGCGCGGCCGGTTGAAGCCCTGGTTGTAGTACAGCTTCTGCGGCTGGAACGCCGGGCCGAACTCCGACTCCGGGTAGGTCTCGGTGTCCGCCGCGCCGTCGAAGGCCACCATCGAGATCTTGTGGGTCATGATGTGGTCGGGGTGCGGGTAGCCGCCGTTCTCGTCGTAGGTCGTGATCACCTGCGGACGGAACGCGCGGATCTGCTTCACCAGCTCCCCGGCCGCCTTGTCCACGTCCTCCAGGGCGAAGCAGCCCTCGGGCAGCGGCGGCAGCGGGTCGCCCTCGGGCAGGCCGGAGTCGACGAAGCCGAGCCACTCCTGCTTGATGCCGAGGATTTCGCGGGCCTCGTCCATCTCCTTCTTGCGTACCTCGTGGATGTGCTCCTCGATGTACTTGTCGCCCTGCAGCTTCGGGTTGAGGATGGACCCGCGCTCCCCGCCCGTGCAGGTCACGACGTGCACGTCCACCCCCTCGGACACGTACTTCGCCATGGTGGCCGCACCCTTGCTCGACTCGTCGTCGGGATGCGCGTGCACGGCCATCAGTCGCAGCTGGTCAGTCAAGACTCAATCCTCGTAAGTCGGCATCCGGTGTGAGCGGGTGCGATGAGCGGCTTCTATAGTGACCGAACCGAGCGGCCAATAATTCCGAGGCCCGCCTTTCCAGGGCCTCGCGAAGGGGACGATCATGAGTACGGCGACCACGCGACCGCCCGAGGGACGGTACGGCCGCTCCACGGACGAGCGCGCCGACCGCAAGCTCAAGATCGCCGCCACTGTTCTCGGCGCGGTGGTGCTCGTCGTACTCGGCTGGTTCGGCTACCACTACGTCGTCGGCAACAAGATCAGCGCCGAGATCATCACCTTCAAGACGTACGACGACTCGGTCAGGGTGCATCTGGAGGTCCGCAAGGACTCCGGCACGAACGGCTACTGCACGGTCCGCTCGCAGGCCGAGAACGGCGCCGAAGTCGGCCGCGCCGACTTCCGCTTCGACGGCGCCGCCACCCGTATCGACAGGGTCGTCACCCTGCGTACGACGTCCCAGGGCACCACGGCCGAGCTGCTCGGCTGTCACTCCGACTAGGGCCGCGGGCGGGTCCGGGGCCGCCGCCGGGAGCAATCGACGGGGTCACTCTCATCACACAAGCGCTGACCTGCGTTGACGTATTTCTGATGGCTTATGTCCTCCCCCTGCCGCCGCTGAATTGTTAGGCTCGTGGTTTCGCCCATCCGTGGAGGAACATTCTTCTTGGTAGGGCGATGCTTTGTATCCCAGTACCTACGAGGAGCACCTGTGACCCAGACCAGCGAGAACGTCACCTGGCTGACCCAGGAGGCGTACAACAAGCTCAAGGACGAGCTTGAGCACCTTACTGGTCCTGCGCGCACGGAGATCGCCGCCAAGATCGCCGCCGCGCGTGAGGAGGGCGACCTGCGCGAGAACGGCGGGTACCACGCCGCCAAGGAGGAGCAGGGCAAGCAGGAGCTCCGTGTGCGCCAGCTGACCCAGCTCCTGGAGAACGCCAAGGTCGGCGAGGCTCCGGCGGCGAACGGCGCGGTCGCGCCCGGCATGGTCGTGACCATCGCCTTCGACGGCGACGAGGACGACACGCTGACCTTCCTGCTCGCCTCGCGCGAATACGCCAGCGCCGATATCGAGACCTACTCGCCGCAGTCCCCGCTGGGCCGCGGAGTGAGCGGCAAGAAGGTCGGCGCGGACGCGCAGTACGAGCTGCCCAACGGCAAGCTTGCCACTGTGAAGATCCTGAAGGCCGTGCCCTACCAGGCCTGACCTCTGGATCCGCCCTCATTGCCCATGCGATGCCCCCTGCGCCCTCCTGGCGCCGGGGGCTTCGTCATGTCAGCTTTCCACCCGGCGGTACTTGCGGACCGCGAGCGTCCGGAAGACGACGATGATCACGATCGACCAGATCAGCGACGCCCACACCGGATGCTGCATGGGCCAGGCGCTGGACGCCTCGAAGCCCGGGGGGAGGTTGCCGAACAGCTCCCGCGCGGCCTGCACGGTGGCGCTGAAGGGGTTCCACTCCGCGACGTGCTGCAGGAAGCCCGGCATGTTGTTCGCGTCCACGAACGCGTTCGATATGAAGGTCAGCGGAAACAGCCAGATCAGCCCACCCGAGGTGGCCGCTTCGGGAGTGCGCACGGACAGGCCGATGAGCGCGCCGATCCACGAGAACGCGTACCCGAGCAGCAGAAGCAGCCCGAATCCGGCGAGCACCTTGCCGATGTTCTCGTGCGTACGCCAGCCGATGATCAGGGCGACGATCGCCAGGACGACGAGAGTGAGCGCCGTCTGCACCAGGTCGGCGACCGTGCGGCCCGTCAGTACCGCGCCCCGGGCCATGGGCAGCGACCGGAATCTGTCGATGAGCCCCTTGTGCATGTCGTCGGCGATGCCCGCGCCGGCACCCGCGGTGGCGAAGGTGACGGTCTGCGCGAAGATGCCGGCCATCAGGAACTCGCGGTAGTCCTGAGTGGAGATGGACGAGCCCACCTGGATCGAGCCGCCGAACACATAGGTGAACAGCACCACGAACATGATCGGCTGGAACAGCCCGAAGATGATCATCTCGGGAATGCGGACCATCCGGATCAGGTTCCGGCGGGCGATGATCATCGAATCGCTCACGGCGCTCACTTGGCGGTCTCCTTCTCGCTCTTCTCGCCGTTTCCTTTGCTGCCCTCTTTGCCGCTCTCCTTGCCGTTCTCCTCGTCCTTCACCTCGGCCACGTGGCCGGTCAGGGAGAGGAAGACGTCGTCGAGAGTGGGGCGGCGCAGGCCGATGTCGTCGATCTCGATGCCACGGGCGTCCAGTTCGCGGATGACCTCGGCGAGGAGCTTCGCACCGCCGGTGACGGGCACGGTGAGCTTGCGCATGTGCTCCTGGACGGTGACTTCGCCCTGACCCTTGCCGAAGACGCTGAGCACCTCGGAGGCGGTCGCTATGTGCGCGCGCTCGTGCACGACGACCTCGACCCGCTCGCCGCCCGTGCGGGCCTTGAGCTGGTCGGAGGTGCCGCGGGCGATGACACGGCCCTGGTCGACCACCGCGATGTCGTGCGCGAGATGGTCGGCCTCCTCCAGATACTGCGTGGTCAGCAGCAGCGTCGTCCCCCCGGAGACCAACTGCTTGATGACCTCCCACAGTTGCTGGCGGTTGCGCGGGTCGAGGCCGGTCGTCGGTTCGTCCATGAACATCACCGGCGGCGAGACGACCAGGGCCGCCGCGAGGTCGAGCCGGCGGCGCATGCCTCCGGAATAGGTCTTCGCGGGGCGGTCGGCGGCGTCCTCGAGGTGGAACTGCGCCAGCAGTTCGGCCGCGCGGACCTTCGCCGCCTTCGCCTTCATCTGGTACAGCTGGCCGACCATCTGGAGGTTCTCACGGCCGGTCAGATACTCGTCGACCGCGGCGAACTGGCCGGAGAGGCCGATGGAGCGGCGGACGGCGTCGGGGTGCTTCAGGACGTCTATGCCCGCGACGACCGCCGAGCCGCGGTCGGGCCGCAGCAGGGTCGTCAGACAGCGGACGGTGGTCGTCTTGCCCGCTCCGTTCGGCCCGAGCAGGCCGAGGACCGTGCCCTCCGGGACGTCAAGATCGACCCCGTCCAGAGCTTTTACGTCGCCGAAGGTCTTCACCAGACCTTCGGCGTAGATGGCTCCTGGCATATCAGTTCTCCACGTCGTTGGGGACTAGCGCGAGCAGCCTGGATTTTCCCCTTCGCCCCGCCCCGGGGCGCAGGAGGAGGATGGCCGAGCACCCAGAGGGCGGCTGCAGGCGTGCTACACACCATAACGCGATGTATCGCGTCTCTCAATGCAATTTTCCGGAGCCACCCGTCCGAGTGAGATCGGGCGGGTTCGGGTGGCATCCGGGATTCGGGATCGGGTGACATCCGGCACCCGGCATCGGGTGCGACCGGAGCGAGGACCGTCCCCCCCCGGCCCCTCAGTCGATGACGGTGTAACCGGCCTCGCGCAGGGCCTGGCCGACCTCGGCGCAGTGCGTCGGCCCCTTCGTCTCGAGGTGCAGCTCGACCTCCGCCTCCGTGAGCCCGAGCCGCGGATCGGTCCGGACATGACTCACGTCCAGGACATTGACGTCGACCACTGACAACACCCCGAGAAGTGTCGCGAGGGCGCCCGGCCGGTCCGTCAGACGCAGCCGAACGGCCAGGTAGCGGCCCTGGGCGGCCATGCCGTGGCGCAGGATGCGCTCCAGCAGCACGGGGTCGACGTTGCCACCTGACAGCACCGCGACGACCGGCCCCTCGAAAGCCCCCGGCTCGCTCAGCAGCGCGGCGACCGGGCTCGCCCCCGCCGGTTCCACGACGAGTTTGGCGCGCTCCAGGCAGAGCAGCAGCGCGGCCGACAGCTCGTCCTCGCTGACCGTGCGGACCTCGTCCACCAGCTCGCCGATGATCCCGAACGGCACGTCGCCGGGCCGCCCGACCTTGATCCCGTCGGCCATCGTGACCGGGTTCGCGACGGCCACCGGCCGCCCGGCCGCCAGCGATGGCGGATACGCGGCCGCGCCCGCCGCCTGCACACCCACGATCCGTACGTCGGGCCGCACCGACTTCACGGCGACCGCGATCCCGGCGGCCAGGCCGCCGCCGCCGATCCCGACGAGGATCGTGCGCACCTCGGGGCACTGCTCCAGGATCTCCAGGCCCACCGTGCCCTGCCCGGCGATGATGTCGGCGTGGTCGAAGGGGTGGATGAACACGGCCCCCGTCCGCTCCGCGTGTTCCTGGGCGGCGGCCAGCGTCTCGTCGACGACCTGACCATGCAGCCTCACCTCGGCGCCGTACTCGCGGGTGGCGCTGATCTTCGGCAGCGGCGCGCCCTGCGGCATGAACACCGTGGCCCGCACCCCGAGCAGCGCCGACGCCAGCGCGACCCCCTGCGCGTGGTTGCCGGCACTGGCCGCGACGACCCCGGCGGCCCGCTCCTCGGGCAGCAGTCCGGCGATACGGACGTACGCGCCCCGCAGTTTGAAGGACCCCGTCCGCTGGAGGTTCTCGCATTTGAGGTGCACCGGCGCCCCCACCAGCTGGGACAGATGCCGGCTGCCCTCCATGGCCGTCACCCGCGCCACTCCCAGGAGCATCTTCCGGGCACCGCGTACGTCGTCGAGAGTGACGGGCCGCAGGGAGCGCAACGAGTCAGCCGTGCTGTAGCTCATGTCACAAGTCTCGCAGTTCACAGACGCGTCCTCGCAGTGTGACCAAGCTCCGAGACCGGTTTTCGCAGCGCCGGTACGGCCCGCCGTCCGGCCGCGTACCCTGTCCCCCAACCCAGCACCCCCTTTCATGAAGCGAGCCCCCGGCCATGCCCACAACACCCGACATGTCGATGGACATGACGACCGTCGACACCGGTCTCCTCGACACGTTGCAGCACGAGGTCGCGGTGTTCGCGCGCCGTGCCGAACAGACCCGGCTCGGGGGAGTCGGGCAGGTGCGCAACTCGATGGACCGCGCCGCGTATCTGCTGCTCAACCGCCTGGACAACGAAGGCCCGATGGGCGTCAAGGCGCTCGCCGCGAGCATGGGCATCGACTCGTCGACGGTCACCCGGCAGGTGGCTCCGCTCGTCGACACGGGCCTCGTCAAGCGCACCTCGCACCCCGAGGACGGCCGCGCGGTGGTCCTCCAGCTGTCCCCGCGCGGACTGTCGCGGCTGGAGGAAGTCCGGTCGTCGAGGCGTCAGTTGATGGCCGAGCTGACGCAGGAGTGGGCGCCGGAGGAGCGCGAGGTGTTCTGCACGCTCCTCACACGCTTCAACACCGCGCTCTCCTCCCGCATGGCGACCCACAGCCTCCCGGTGGGGGACCCGGAGTCCGCCTCCTGACTCCGGTGGCGAAACCGTCGCGCACGCGCGCGTGTGTCCGCTGCCCGGTGGACTGCTGCTCCCTGGCTCTTGACCGGCGGGCGGCATCTGGCCTCAGATGAGATCGGGCCCTTCGGGACCGGGTCCTCAGGGACCAGGTCCTTGTCGTACGGCGGGAGGCACGGTGCGAGAACGGCAGCCGTCCCGAGGTGGACCGGCCCGGGACTTCGAGGCGTTCGTCGCGGGCGCGGCGGGCCGGCTCCTGCACACGGCCACGCTGCTCACCGCGGAGGCGCCGAACGACAACCCGCGCGCGCGGGTTCTGCTCACGCACGCCTTCGCGCACACGTACGCGTGCTGGGACCGGATGCGCGGCGAGGACCCGTACGACCGGGCCCGCCAGTACCTCGCCGTCCGCTTCGCGCGCGGGGCCTGGCACCAGTACGGCGGTCTCGGCCGGGCCCGCCCGCACCCCGGCAGCCCGCTGGCACTGCTCACCCCCCAGCAGCGGCTGATCCTGGTCCTGCGGCTGTACGAGGGGGTCGGCGAGGAACAGACGGCGGCGCTGCTCGGGCTGCCCACGGAACGTGTGCACGCGATCTGCGACCGGGCGACGGCCATGCTTCTGCACCCGCCGCGCGGCCCGGCGCCGACCGTGGCGGGCCCGAAGGTGGTGCCGTCATGAGCCGGCGCGACCGGGAGGCCGCCGCGCGGCAGGCGATGGAGGGTACGCCGCCTCCGGTGCCGCCGGACCTCTACGCGGAGGTCGTACGGCGTGGCAGCCGCGTACTGCGGCGCAGACGGGCGGCCCGGCGGCTGATGTGGGTGCTGCTGTTCGTCGCGGTGGTCGTCTTCGCCGTGTGGGCGGCGACGGTCCAGCCCTGGGTGGTGCCGCCGTCGCAGACGACTCCACCGCTGACGGGCTGGTGAGACCCGGTCGGTCACGACGACCGACCGGGTCACGGCCGAGCTTGATCCGAACGGCAGGGTCTAGCCGAGGGCCTGCTGGAGGTCCTGAAGGAGGTCGTCGACGTTCTCGATGCCCACGGAGAGGCGTACGAGGTCGCCCGGCACCTCCAGGGCCGACCCGGCGACGGACGCGTGGGTCATGCGTCCGGGGTGCTCGATCAGGGACTCCACACCGCCGAGGGACTCGCCGAGCGTAAACACCTTGGCGCGGTTGCAGACCTCGACGGCCGCCTCCTCGCCGCCCTGGACCTGGAACGAGATCATGCCGCCGAACGCCCGCATCTGCTTTGCGGCGACCTCGTGACCGGGGTGCTCCGGGAGGCCCGGGTAGAGAACACGCGTCACGCGCGCGTGCCGGGTGAGCATGTCGGCGATCCTGGTGGCGTTCTCGCTGTGCCGGTCCATCCGTACGGAGAGCGTCTTGGCGCCGCGCAGCACCAGCCAGGAGTCGAAGGGCCCGGCGACCGCGCCCATCGCGTTCTGGTGGTACGCCAGTTCCTCGCCGAGTTCCTGGTCAGCGGTGACCAGCGCACCGCCGACGACGTCCGAGTGACCGCCCATGTACTTGGTCAGGGAGTGCACGACGACGTCCGCGCCGAGGGCCAGCGGCTGCTGGAGGTAGGGCGTGGCGAAGGTGTTGTCGACGACGAGCCGGGCGCCGGCCTCGCGGGCGATCTGGGCGACGGCGGCGATGTCGGTGATACCGAGGAGGGGGTTGGAGGGGGTCTCCACCCAGACGACCTTGGTCTTCGGGGTGAGGGCGGCGCGTACGGCGGCGGGGTCGCTGGTGTCGGCGACCGACCACTCCACGCCCCATCGGGCGACGACCTTCGCGAAGAGGCGGAACGTGCCGCCGTAGGCGTCGTTGGGGATGACCACGTGGTCACCGGGGCTGAGCAGCGTACGCAACAGGCAGTCCTCGGCCGCCAGTCCGGACGCGAACGCGAGACCGCGGCGACCGCCCTCGAGGGCCGCGAGATTCTCTTCGAGGGCGGTACGGGTGGGATTGGCGCTGCGGCTGTACTCGTAACCGCCGCGCAGCCCGCCGACGCCGTCCTGCTTGTAGGTCGAGACCTGGTAGATCGGCGGGACGACCGCGCCGGTGAGGGGATCCGCGGTGTTGCCCGCGTGGATCGCGAGTGTCTCGAAGTGCTGACTGATGTGCCTGTCGCTCATGTGGACCGAGGGTAGTGCGCTTGCGCGATTCCTGACGGCCATAGCCTGCGGGGACCGGTACGGGGCGGGCGGCACGGGCGAACGGCACGGGCCGGAACGTGGGCGGAACGGCCCTGGTTCGCCAATTGTCAGACCCGTCTGGTTCGCTTGAGGCATGGAGATTCTCTGGGTACTGATGGCACTGGTCATGCTCGGCTTCGTGGTGTTGCCGCTCATGCGGCGCAGGAGTGCCGGTATTCAGCAGGTCGCCCCCGGTGACCCGGACGCCGCGGACCCGGCGAACTACGGCTTCGTCCGGCAGGAGGCGCTGGACATCCGGATGCCCGGCCCCGACCAGGACCTGCTGGACGTCCTGGACGTCGTGCAGCGCACCCAGGACTACAGAGCGGCGGCGCAGTTGCTCGCCGGCACGGAGAGGGACGGCGAGCGGCGCTGGCAACGCGTGCAGGCCTTCGCGGGCGCCGCGTCGCTGGAGCTGCAGCAGCGTCCCGGCGGGGTGAGTGAGTCGCCGGGCGGGCAGTGGCTGCGGGTGTGGCGGGCGGAGGCGCCCAAGGACGCGGGCGGCGCGGCGGTGCACGCGGAGTTCCTGGTGCAGCAGGCGTGGCGGACGTCGACGCCCGGGACGGACGAGTTCCGGATCATCATGGAGGAGGCGAAGGCGGCGTGCGGCGACGCGGCGCTCCTGGCCCCCGGTGACCCGGTCCCGTACATAGTCGAGCTGTCGGTGGCGCGCGGGCTGGCGTACTCCCGTCCGGAGTTCGAGCAGCTCTGGCTGAAGATCCTCGACCGTGCCCCGGAGCACATGGGGGCGCATCTCGCGGCCCTGCACTACTGGTGCGAGAAGTGGCACGGTTCCCGGGCGCTGGCGATGTCGTTCGCGGAAGCGGCGGCGGCAAGAGCGCCGGAGGGCTCGCTGCTGGCGGCGATGCCCCTGTTCGCGGTCTTCGAGCATCTCCCCGAGGTGAACCTGGTCAGCGGCTTCTACCAGAGCGAGGTGGTCACGAAGTCGATCCACGGCGCGCTGTACGCGGTCCACGCGGCCCGGCCGGGCGACCCGATGCTCGCTCACGTACGCCACCTGCTGGTCTTCTTCCTGGTGCGCTCGGAGCGCTGGGCGGAGGCGATGAACCAACTGGTGCACGTCGACGGCCATGTGGGCGCCCTCCCGTGGACGCTCACCGCCGATCCGGCGGCGGAGTTCGCGGTGTACCGGGCGCTGGCGGTGGCGGGGTACGAGGCGAACGGCGGCAGCCCGGCGTCGCTCCTGCGCTAGGCCCTGTCGTTTGGATCATCTCGGTATCGCGGGACGGGAAGAAAGCAGGGGAAGGGGCCGGGCGAGGGACGGGACAGGGCCGGGGGGACAGAGGCCGCAGGGCGGCTGCGCGCGGGCCCTGGATACATGAGCGCCGGGTGGCATGATCATGCCTTGCCTGGCCTCGGTCACGTACGCGATACTCCGCTTTCCCCCACCCGCCGGTCCTGACCCCACCCCACGGCCGCGCGCCCTTCCTACTGTCCCCGTTCCCGTGGAGGGATCCCGGCCCGATGGGCTCGACCCTGCGCGCTCTGCGCGCTCTCGTACTGCTCGCCGGCTTCTATCTGCTCGGCGTGCTCCTGCTGGCGGCGCTCGCCGGCACCGGCTGCCTGCTCTTCGCATACGCGCCGCTCGGCAGCGCCACAATGCTGGCCGCCGTCGCGACAGTGCTGGCGATTCCGTTGGTCCGCGGCCTGTTCATGCTGCGTACGCCGAGGGCAGAGGAGCCACCGGGTCTGCCCGTGACCGAGGTGGACGAGCCGGAACTCTGGCGTACCGTACGAGAGTTGGCCGACCAGGTCGGCACCCGAGCCCCGTCCCGCATCCTCCTCACCGGCGACGTCAACGCCGCCGTGCGCGAGGACGCCCGCCTGCTGGGCCTCCTCCCCGGCCCGCGCCGGCTCCACCTGGGCGTACCCCTCATGCAGGGCCTGACCGAGGCGCAGCTGCGCGCGGTCCTCGCCCACGAACTCGGCCACTACGCCCACTCCGACACCCGGCTGGCCGCCGTCACCCGGCGCGGACGCGTCCAACTCCAGCGCACCATACGGAACTTCGAGGAACGCACGGGCAATGTGGAAGTCCGGGAGCGGGCCCGCCAGGAGCGACGGAAGGCCAAGGCCGAGGCCAGGGGCAAGGAAGGGCGGGAGATCGACACGGAAGGCGTGGGCGTCACGTACCGCACGCCGGCCCGGATCTACACCGCGTACGCCGAGCTGTACCTCCGCGCCACACTCGCCGACTCCCGCCGCCAGGAGTACGCCGCCGACGCCTCGGCCGCCCGGATCGCCGGCCGCGACTCCACCGCGTCGGCACTGCGCGAAATCCCGGTGCTGGAGGGCGTGTTCGGGTTCTACGTGCGCAGCTACGCCACCCTCGGCAACGACGCCGCGCTCCTGCCGCCGCGCGGTGAGGTGTTCGGCGGCTTCAGCCGGATGCTGACCGCCCGCCAGCTCGAACTGGCTTGCCTGCGCAGCGAGTTACCAACGGAACCGACCTCGCCGTACGACTCCCACCCGCCCATGGCCGACCGCGTGCGCCGTGTAGAGCTGCTCCCCGCCGACGACCGCACGGACGAGGCCCCCGGCGCGGCCATCGCCCTCCTGACCGACGAGGAGGGCATCTTCAGGGCACTGGAGGACGCGGTACTGACGTACGAGGTACGGCAGTTGCCGCGTGCCGCCGACTGGCAGGAACTCCTCAACGGCGCGATGGCAGCCAACCTCGCCGCGCTCGACACCCCCCTGCACCGGGCCCTGGCCCTGTACACGAAGAGGCGTCCCACCCTGCCGGCGCTCCTCGCCCTCATCGACGACGGCCAACTGTGGGAGCTGGCACGCCGGTTACCTTTGTCGGACGAGGCGGTCGCGGCGACGGGACGGGCGTTTCGTGAGTTCGTACGCCCGACCCTGCACAACTCGCTGCACAGCATGGTGATGGCGGAGTTCAGCGCGCGGTCGCGGATGCGCTGGGCGTTCTCCTGGGAGCAGCCGGCGAAGGCCCGCCTGCTCCCGGCGCCGGGCAGCGCACCGGACGACGGTGCCCCGGGGCTCGACGCGGCGATCGGCGCCGCCGTGGACAGGGCGCTCGCCGACCACCCGGACACCGCCCCGCTGCGCGCCCTGCTGCCCCCGGCGCCCCACTCCCCCCGCGGAACGGACGCCCCCCGATGACCGTACCGCTGTGGATCCTGGGCATCCTGGCCGTCTCCTGACGGACATCGCGGCCGAGGACGACGCCTGGCTGCCCGCCTGGGAGGCCGAGGGGCCGGCCGGACCAGACGACCCGACCCCGTACATCACGGAGATCTGGACCGCGCTCGGCCTCGGCTACCCGCACTCCGAGATGGACGAGCTGCGGTCCCGGCTCACCGCCCACGACCCGCACCGCTACGAGGCCCACTTCTCGGCGCTGCCGTACTGGTGCGCGTGGTGGCGCGGCTCGCGGCAGCTCGCGACGGAGTTGGCCGAGCGCGCGGCGACATCGGCCCCGCTGGGCAGCCTGGTGACCGCCCTCCCGCTGATCGCCCACGTGAACGCCGCCTTGGCCGCCGACGCCGCCGGGGCCGGGGCCGACCCGACCCACCCGCGCCTGCCGGAACTACGCCACCTGCTGGCGGTGCTACTGCCGCATCCGGAATTTGTCGGCGCAGGCGGTCGTGTCGGCCGGCGCCGGGGCGGAAGCCGGGGTGGGCTGTGACCACGGCGGTTGCCAGCCGGAGCGGAATCCGCTCCGCCGTCAGCCCTCCGTGCGGGCGGGCAGCCGCCATCCCGGGCGCGGGAAGTGGCAGGTGTAGCCGTCCGGGTAACGCAGCAGGTAATCCTGGTGCTCGGGCTCGGCCTCCCAGAAGGGGCCGACCGGCTCCACCTCGGTGACGACCTTGCCCGGCCACAGCCCGGAGGCGTCCACATCCGCGATCGTGTCCTCGGCGATCCGCTTCTGCTCGTCATCCACGTAGTAGATCGCCGAACGGTAGCTGAGGCCGATGTCGTTGCCCTGGCGGTTCTTGGTGCTCGGGTCGTGGATCTGGAAGAAGAACTCCAGAAGCGCGCGGAAGTCGGTCCCCGCGGGGTCGAAAAGGATCTCGATGGCCTCCGCGTGCGTGCCGTGGTTGCGGTACGTCGCGTTCGGCACGTCCCCGCCCGTGTATCCGACCCGGGTCGCGGTCACGCCCGGAAGCCGGCGGATCAGGTCCTCCATCCCCCAGAAGCATCCACCCGCCAGCACCGCCCTCTGCGTCTGCGCAGTCATCGAGGCCCCTCCAATATCCGTCAGCTCGGTCTTCCGGGCCGCTCGGCTCACCCACCACCGACATCCGGGGCCCACTCTCCACAACGCGCGAGGGTTCCCGGCGATTCCGTGACCTTCCCTCCGGCCCGGTGGCCGCCAGCCTCAGGCCGTCAGCGAGGGATGCCCTCGTCGTCGAGGTACCGGTGCATGACCTCGACGGGCAGGCTCGGATTCCTGAGGGCGTGAACGGCGGTCTCCGGATTCGCGCAGCTCTGGAGGATGAGATCGACCGGCAGCGCCGGGTGCTCGGCCGCCATGGCGCGTACCCGTTCGTCGGGGTCGGCGAGCAGCCGGACCACGGCGTCGACGGGTGCTTCGGGGTCGAGCCCCACCAGCCATCGTTTTGCCGGATCCGGGTCGTCGGCGAAACGTCGTCCGATGCCCGCGCTCGGGAAGTTCGGGTGGTCCAGCAGGAAGCCCTTGGTGATCACCCGGCAGTCCAGATACGTCCGCAGCACCACCTCGCCGTCCACGGCCGGCTGGTTCTCGCACAGCAGGAGCCGTACGGGGTAGTCGTCGTCCTTGGAGAGCAGGTCGACGGCGTCGGCGGGCAGGTGGGCGCTGTAGGCGGCGCTGCGCCGTAGCAGGATGTTGGCCGAGCTGGCGCATTGGCGCAGGACGTCGGGGTCGGTGCACCGGACGACCCAGTCGACGGGGTGGGACCGGTCGGACGGGGTGATGGTGACGTCGATGGCGGTACATTCGGCCTCCGTCAGCTCGGGTCGTACCGACACCGCCAGCCGGACGCTGTGCGCGCTGTCGGCCGCCAACGTCCTGACGAGGTCGATGGGAACACTGAGGTTCGCCGCCAGCTCCCGCCGGTCCATCTCCTCGGTGCTTGTCGCGAGCCGTTCGGCGGTCGCCGTACTCATGGCGCCGTACCGGATCGCGTCGTGCCTGTGGTAGCTGCCCGCGTCGAGAAGGATGTCCGTGCAGTCCGCGTCATGGTGGCAGGCCTTGAGCATGGCCGCCTGACGTACTGCGTCATCTGCGTCGTGAAGCAGACGGCTTCGGGCGCCTTCGGAAAGCAGGCTCCACTGACGGCAGGCTGCCTGCCGAAGGTCCGCGTCCCGGTGGTCGGCCAGGCCGGCGACCAGGCTCGGATCCGTGTGACGGCAGAAGGCCGCGCCACGACGGACAGTCGCCTCCGGATCGGCGAGCAGACGCTGCTGGGTGGACAGAGGAAGGGGGGCACGGGGATGCGGAACCAGCTGGGCCCGGCGGCCAGAGACCGACGGACCCGGAGGTCGGGATCGTCCACCAGCCGGGCGCGTTGTTCCGCCGTCACCAGTGCGTTTTCGGCGAACAGTGACCGCAGCCGGTGGTCGGGATGCGCGACGACGGCATCGACCACCTGGTCCGGCAGGGCGCGCAAGGAGATCGTGTCCCAGGCGGCGATGGCTTCCTTGTGCAGCAGCCTGGTCAGCACGTCGACCGGCGCGCCGGGATTGCGCGCGATCGCGTTGATGGTCCGGCGATGACCGCGGTGGTCGCTCATGGTCCTCCCCCCTCAGTCCGCCAACGACCGTGGCGAGCACGCAGATTGTGCGTGTCTCGGGTGTACGAGGTCAATGTCGGGGATCATGCTCCGCCGCATTTCCGAGGAGGCCCAAGGGTGCTCGGCGACAGCGTCTGCGCGCCCGCCGACCGCTGGAGGCGACATCTCCCCCGCGTGGGGCTGACGTGCTGGTTCATCCAGCCGGCTACCGCTGGGAACGGGCGAAGTCGGCGAGGGTGCGGAAGTCGTTTTCGCGCAGACCGATTCGCGGATCGACGTGGTGCAGAAGCCCGGGCCCGCGGTGGTGGGCGGTCACGTATGCCTGGTCCAGATCGCACTGTTCGTCGTCCACCCAGGCGAAGGGACGGCCGTTGGCGTAGTCCACGAGGGGGCCGGTCTTCCAGTGGACCCCGTCGGGACGATCCTGGAACAACGCGTCGCCGAAGTCGACGAAGGGGAGTTCGGGAAGGCCGAGCACCGGGGCTATCCACCGGTTGGCGTCGTCCATCCATGTGGTGGCCCAGCACAGTTCGTAGTCGAGTTGAAGCAGAGATCGCCCGTGCTCCGGATTGAGCCAGACTCGCAGGGGTCGCCACCGCCGCGACAGTCCTCTGGGTTCGTCTGAGCTTCCGCTGCGGAGGGGCACTCTGAGTGTGGTGTAGCCGTCGGGGCGCTTCTCCGGCTTGGCCGCATAGGGGTTGAGCGGCCCGTCCACGTCGAGGAACAGCAGCGGTCGATTCACGATCTCCCCCGGTCTTGCCCAACGTCGGCTGCGCCGTGAAAGCGTAGCTGGGGCGATCGTTTCGCCGTCGCTCTGGTGTCGCGCGTTCTGGCGGAATGATCCCGGCGTGATGCGCCTTCACGCCGATCCGTTCCGGCCGAACTCGGCCGGGCGGGGGCAGCTCACATCACTTCGGCCTGCTGATCATTTTCAGTCAATCCGCTGCTCAGCGGCATGATTTACCGAGGCCCGCGCCACGATTACGGTTATGGCGACTTCGGGGGCAAGGAGCAGTCAACTCGGTGGGCTGGGGCAGTGGTGGGGCGTCGTCGCCGCTGCTCTTCTGATCGCCGCCTGGATCAACAAGGCCGCAGGACCTGTGGTCGTCGCGAGTCTGTCGGCACTTGTGCTGGTCTGGTGCTTCTTCCAGGCCCCCGTGACCTGCGCGGCCCCGGTCAGGGGGCGGAGCGACGGCTGCAGGAACAACGCGACCGGTCTTCTCATGGGTTGCCACATCCGCCAACACCGCTGGCAGAAGCTGAAGATGCTGATCCTCCGACGCAGGGTACGCGAGTTCTGCTCCGGCCTCTTCTCGGACGGGAAAGCCGCTCTCGTCACGCTGGCCGCGATCGGTAGTTTCCTCTCCGGGATCGTGGCCTTCATCCCTGGCATGGCTGTTGGCTGACGTCTTCCTCCTCTGTGATCGGGCGGATCCTGGACGAAGCCCACTCGGCCATCGGCTTGTGCCTCGGGGCACGGTGAAACATCCCCACGGAGTGCCGGGCGCGCAAAGCCCGCCCGGCCGCTGGGCGCCGCCGTGCCCTCGAATCATGAGCGCCAACATCGGCAAGCGGCTCCGGGAAGTGCGCAAACGGCGCGGCATGACACAACGTCAGCCAGCGAGTGAGGCCGGCGCATCCCTCTTCTGATCGCGCTCGAGACTCCGGTGGTGCCGATGCGCTCGGCAGGCGAGTTCATGCCACCGGAGTTGGCGGGCGACCTCGCCGGGACAGGCGACAGTCCCGGCACCAACAGTCGCCGGTACTGTCGCGCTCCGACGACTCGGCGACTACTTGGCGGGCTTGTAGAACGCGTACGTCGCGGAGTACGGAACGCTCACCTGGTCGGTGCCGGTGCAGGCGGCGGCCGGGGCGACTCCGCCGCGGGTGTTGAGGCGCTGGATGTAGGAGACGTCGGCGAAGACGCCGGTGCCGCGTGTGGCGGTGGACTTCAGGAGGAGTTCCGGGATCGTGTCCGCCTTGGCGGAGTTGGCGACGGCGGCGGCGTTGACCGCGCTGCCGTCCACCGTCGACACCCAGACCGGACCACGGGAGTGAAGGGCGACGGCGCGGCGCGAGTGGTCGTTCCTGGCCCAGAGGGTCGCGGCGGGCTCCAACAGCTTCCAGGCACCGTCGGCGCAGGTGTAGGTCTGGACGCCCGCAGCGGAGAAAACGCCGGCCAGCCTGTTGCCGTCGGGCACCTTCAGCGCGGCGGGAACATCGACGCCGTGCCGGACGGGCTGCGGGACGGCGGCCTGGCCGACCGTCGCGCTGAGGAGCGTACCGGCGGTTACGGCGGTGAGAGCAGTGGTGGTGAGGATGAGTCGCTTGGCGAGTTTCATCGGGCTTGTCTCCAGAACGTTTTCTGAACTCTGAGCTCTGAACTCTGAGCCTTGAACCAGGTCGCAGGTACGGCACGAACGTGACGAAGCGCCGCCGACCTGACTGACTGCCGGCGGAGATCATCACGCCCCACGGGTAGGGAGTATCGCCGTACGGACAGCAGCTCAACGAGGTCCTACGGGGCACGCCGACGGGCACGCCGCCGCACGCTCGGAGGCGTGCGCCGTACCGTCAGGGCAACCGGCGCGGCGGTGCACAGCGGGGCGCGGACCTCCGGTGGCCCTACTCCACCACGATGCCGAAGTCCTGCACGAGCTCCTCCAAGCCGCCCCTGTAGCCCTTGCCGCCGAGGACGAAGTCCCAGTCCCCGTTGGACCTTCGGCGGAAGGAACCCAGTACCAGGGCGGTCTCACCGGGGCGGCCGTCGGACACCTCAAGGCGTCCGAGTTCGCTCATGCCCGGATCGAGGAGCCGGATACACGCGTCCGTGAAGCCGGACAGGTCGGCGTCCGGGTTCACCTCCGGGTCGATGGCGGCGACGAGTACGAACCGGTCCGCGGACTCCGGAAGTCCCTCGAAGGCCACGCAGATCGCGGCCTTGTCAGGTACGGCGGCGGGAAGAGCTCGCACTGCGCCGTCGGGTGTCTGGTGGTTGTTGAAGAAGACGAAGTGGTCATCGCTGAGCACGCGGTTGCCATGGCAGACGAGGGCGCACACGTCCAGGGCGACGCTTCCGGTCCATGACATGCCCAGGATGTTGTAGTCGGCGGGCAACTGCGGGCCGGGCCCTGCGGACGGCGGTGTCACCGGGGCGGAGCGGCCACCGCCCTCACCCAGTCGTCCGCGCAGCCCATGACGGTGCAGCAGGTCGACGAGCTCGGCTCCTGAGACCAGCTCCAGGGGTTTGCCGTTGGCGAAGGTGTGTGAGCCCGGGCCGAACCCCGACGTCGTCACGAGGACGCCCTTGTTGGCGCCGGCGTCCTGCACGGTGCCGTACAGGTCACGCACCGCCGTGGGTGGCACCGTGTCGCGGTAGCGCTTCACCTGGACGACGATCTTGCCACCACGAATGGGCGTCGGATCGTGCGCGTCGACATCCACACCACCGTCGTTCGAACGCTGTGTGGTCACTGCCTGCATCCCCATGGCCCGGAAGAGCTCGGCAACCAGATCCTCGAACGCGATCGGATCCATGGCGAACAGGTCCGGTTCCTCATCGCTGCCATGAGCGACAACGCGGTTCCCGACATCTTGCGGCCGTCGACTCGGCCGTACGGGAGTGAGCTGGTCGGGCCGCACCGAAAGCTGCCCTCGCAGTCCGTCGGCCAGGCAGCTGACCGCGTCCACCTGCGCCAGGTGCAGTTCGCGGAACGACGACGCGGAAACCATCGCTGTCGCGAGGAAGATGTGGCCGCGCCGGCCCGTGGTCGGGTCGTGTTCGTCCACGAACCCGTTCAAGGTGACCGATTCGAGCGCGTCCAGCTCATCGGCGGCGAACAACTCGTGCAGGACAAGCAGCACGCACTGCGCGAGAACCTCTCGGTACAGGGCGCGGCGTTGGCCCGCCGGGCGGGGCGCCTCCTTGTCCTGGTCGAGGGACGACACGTATCGCACGGACTTGGCTTCCGGGATCACGGCGTATCCGGGCAGCTCCCAGTCGAGAACCAGATGCCGGGCTGCCGCGTCGTAGGCCGCCGATGTCTGGCGGGGAAAGTCGTCGGGCCAGGTGCCCGACGCGTAGAGGGCGGCGGAGAAGTACTCGACCACCGAATCGGGGTCGCCGCGCCGGACGCCTTCGGTCACCTGGCGAATGCCCGCGTTGTGTCGACGAACCTCCGCCAGCTGAGCGCTGGCCCACGCCTCGTACTCCCGCTGGGACGCGGCCAATTGCCGCAGACGTTGCGCTTCCGCGGCCTGCGCGGCCTGCCAGTCCCGTTCGAAGCGGGCCCGTGCTTCGGCCTGGGCCTGCGCGCGGCGGCTCGCTGTCCAGCCGCCCTGCGCCTGGTACTGATCCGGGCTCGGCATCGGCACGGAGTAGGCCAACGAGCCGGAAGAGAAGGGCTGGACCTCCTCGGCCTTCATGAGTACGGCGGCGCTGAAGGCCGGTGACTGACACCCAGCGGCGAGAAGACCCTGCAAGGACGCGACCTGTGCGTCCAGCTCCTCCGTGCGACGCTGCGCCTCCGCCTGGCGGTACTCGCGGTGGCTCTGGGCTGCTCGCCTCTGATAGGCCCGCGCCTGTTGTTCTTCCCGCCTCTGCCGGCGGGCTGCGGCTTCCAGCTCGCGCTGCTGCTGCCGTTGCATCTCGGCCCAGATGCCGAGAGCTCCCGTAGAACGACGGCTCATGTGCTGCAGGCCCTCCCCAGGACGTTGGCAGCCGGGAGACACATGGTTGTCCCCACAACCAACTGTGACGAGATGACTCTATCCAGCAATCGCCGGCTCGCATATCCAGTCGCCAACAGCCACCCGCCCACCCATACCCGCAGGTCAACCTGACTGGAGAGTAACCATTTCCGCCCCGGGCGGAATCCCGGGCAGCGGCGGCTGGTGCGGGCAGTCTCCGGACGAATGACGACCACCTGGGAGTCGACCACGACATTGCCGGAGGAATCCATGGCACCGATGGCGGCATACGACGAGATAGCGGACTGGTACGAGACGGAGTTCCTCGCCAGAACACCGGGAGACGGCCACCCGCTGAGCCTGGGCGGCCTCCTGCGCGACCTGCTCGGTGAAGGCGATGGCACCTGCCTGGAGATCGGCTGCGGCACGGGCGTCCACGCGGCTCTGGTTCGCGAACTGGGCTGGACACCGGTGGGCATCGACCTCTCCGAGGGGATGCTGCGCCACGCCCGTGGACGGTTGCCGGTAGCCCAGGCCGATGCCGAGCGGCTGCCCCTGCGGGACGAGTCCGTCCGCGCCGTGATCGCGATGATGGTCCACACTGACATGCCTGGATATCCGGCGGTGGTACGTGAAGCCGCGCGCGTCCTCCAGCCGGGCGGCACGTTCGTGCATGTCGGCGTCCACCCCTGTTTCTGCGGCGGATTCGCCGACTTCAGCGATCCGGAAGCGGCGGTGATCCGTCCCGGCTACCTCAGCAGCGGCTACTGGACGAAGGAGTCCTGGACCAACAAGGGAGTGCGCGACAAGGTGGGCGCCGTGCACCGCCCGCTTCCCGAGCTGTTGCACACCTTCCTCGACGCCGGTCTGACACTCGCCGGGTTCGCCGAAGGCGGCGCACCGACCCCTATCGTTCTGGCAGTCAAGGGCACCAAGCGTGCGTGAAGGGGGGGAATCATTCGCCGCCGAAGCAAGTTCACGAGGCATGGCTGTCATCCACCACACGACCATGTCCCCCGGCAAGCTGGAGCTGCTCGCGGCCTGGCTGCCCACGCGCCCCTGGTACGTCGCATCGGGTCGTGGGCCGGAGTTGTCCAAGGCCGGGGGTTTTCGGCTCGACGACCCTGATGGGGAGGTGGGCCTCGAGTTCATGGTGGTCACGGATACGTCCGGTGAGAAGCCGGTCTCCTACCACGTGCCGCTCAGCTACCGGGGCGCGCCGCTCGACGGCGCCGACCACACACTCGTCGGGACGTCCGAGCACGGGGTGCTGGGCAAGCGATGGATCTACGACGGGGCCCATGACCCGGTGCTCGTGGCTCAGCTGCTCGCGCTCCTCCAGGGCCGCGCCGCCGCACAGGCCCAGAGCGTGAGCGACGCGCCCGATCCCTCGGTCGCCGGTCACTTCACGGGCGCCGGCTTCTCCACCGAGGTCGCGTCCGTTGCCGTCACCGATGGTCAGCACGGCACCGCGGTCGTGGTGGAGACCGTGGCGGGAAGTGAACCGGCGAGCACCCTGACCCTTCAGGTGACGCGGGTCCTGCCGCCGCCGGAAGCAGGGGCGGCGGGTAGCGACCCGACCGGTCCCCGGGGGCACGTGACCGCGGGCTGGCGCCTGCCGGACGGTGGCGAGGGCCGCGCCCCCTTCGCACTCGTCGGCGACGCCCCGCACTGAAACAGAGCGAACTTCTGCCGGAAGCAGGCAGGCGGGCAGCGGGCAGCGGGCGAAATTCGACAGCGGACGCAAATCCTCCGTCCTACGATCGCTCACATGCTGCTTCGAAGAACGTTACGGATGATCGTGGTCATCGCGGTGGCCCTCGCAGCGGCGGTGCAGGGAGGTGCCGCGAACGCGGCGACCGCCGGCCCGGCGGACCAACCACCGTCGCATGAACGGCAGTTGCTCTACTACAACCACGCCTACGGGGTGTTCGACCGGGAGACCGCCGACGCCATCGAGCACTCCGCCTATCTGCGGGAGTTCGCCAACTTCCAGGTCCGCACGACCACCGGCTCCGGCGGTGAGACCTGGACCGGACGGTATCTGATGGGCCGCGAGACCTACTTCGAGCTGTTCGGCGTCGGCGACGTACCCGGCCAGGACGGCCTCCTCGGCTCCGCCGGCACGGGACTGTCGACCGAACGGGCCGGTGACCAGGCCACGGTGATCGAGCGGTTGAAGGCGGAAGGGGTCACCGACCCGGTCCTGTTCCTCCAGACGCGGGACTTCGGCGACGGCGTCCCGGTGCCGTGGTTCGACGCGGTCCTCACCACCCTCGAGTACGACGCCTACGACGCCTGGGCGATGGAGTACCGGCCGGAGTACTTCGCCGACCCGCGCGGCAACACCGAGCCCGCCGCCTTCCCCGGTGACGTCGGCCGGGAACGCTACCTGTCCGACCTCTACCGCGACCGCCTGATGCGCGACGTCACCTCGGTCCGCTTCGCGGTCACCGCGGGCGACCTCGCCGACACGGTGCCGCTGCTGCGGGCCGGCGGTTTCGCCGTCCGGTCGGTGGCGAACGGTGGCGTCGTCGCACGGGGCGGCGGCACCACGATCCGCTACGACGTCGTCGGGCGCGAACACGCGGGGATGCGGCGCGTCGAGATGTCCCTCAACCACCCCGTGAAATACCGGCACGTGGAGCAGCTCGGCCACTCGACTCTCGTCGTCGGCCCGGGCACCCGCGCGGTGTGGACGTTCGACGACACCAGCGGCGCCGGATGACTGCGTGAACGACAGCACGAAGACCGTGGAAGCGCCGGATGCGCTTCCACGGTCGTACACCCTCAGGGTCGGACAGGATCAGATCGTCGCCGTGTCGATCACGAAGCGGTAGCGGACGTCGCTCGCGAGGACCCGCTCGTACGCCTTGTTGATCTCCGAGGCACTGATCAGCTCGATCTCGGAGCCCAGGCCGTGCTCGGCGCAGAAGTCGAGCATCTCCTGGGTCTCGGCGATGCCGCCGATCATGGAGCCGGCGAGGGTCTTGCGGCCGCCGATGAGGGAGAAGAGGTTGAGGGCGATGGGCTCCTCGGGGGCGCCCACATTGATCAGCGCGCCGTCGGTCTTCAGCAGCGCGAGGTACGCGCCGAAGTTCAGCGGGGCGGAGACCGTCGACAGGATGATGTCGAAGGTGCCGGCCAGCTCCTCGAAGGTCTTCGGGTCGCTGGTGGCGTAGTAGTGGTCGGCGCCCAGCTTCAGGCCGTCCTCCTGCTTGCGCAGGGACTGCGAGAGGACCGTGACCTCGGCGCCGAGGGCGTGCGCGATCTTGACGCCCATGTGGCCGAGGCCACCCATGCCGAGGACGGCGACCTTCTTGCCGGGGCCGGCGTTCCAGTGCTTCAGCGGGGAGTACGTGGTGATGCCGGCGCAGAGCAGCGGCGCGGCCACGTCGAGGGAGAGGCCGTCGGGGATGCGGACGGTGAAGCTCTCGGCCACGACGATCTTCTGGGAGTAGCCGCCGTACGTCCGCTCACCGTTCTTGTCGACGTCGTTGTACGTGCCGACGCTGCCGCCGGTGCAGTACTGCTCCTGGCCGTCCTTGCAGTTCTCGCACTCGCGGCACGAGTCGACGAGGCAGCCGACGCCCACGCGGTCGCCGACCGCGAACTTGGTGACCCCGGGGCCGACCGCCTCGACGACACCGGCGATCTCGTGGCCGGGAACCATCGGGAACATGGCCTCGCCCCAGCCCTCGGTGGCCTGGTGGATGTCGGAGTGGCAGATTCCGGCGAACTTGATGTCGATCAGGACGTCGAACTCACCGACCTCGCGACGTTCGATGGTGGTGCGCTCAAGCGGAGCCTTGGCGGAGGGGACGGCGTATGCAGCGACAGTGGTGGTCATGCCGGGATGTCTCCTAGGGGGATTCGCGCCCGGCCGCCTTCTGACCGGGTGCGAAGTTCAGTCTGCCGAACATGTTCGGCCTCACCCAGCCCACGCTTCAGCGTACGTTCGCCGGTCCTACCACTGGCGGGGTCAGGCTGGTGTTCGTACGACCGGGAATAATGGACCGTATGGACGAACACCCCGAATCAGCGTATCCGGCGGACGCCTCCGCAACCGGGCGGAGCCCTGGGGGTGCCTTGGACCGGCGTGCCGAGCTCAGTGAGTTCCTGCGCACCCGGCGGGCCCGGCTCAAGCCGGAGGACGTGGGGCTGCCGGACTTCGGGCGGCACCGCCGGGTGCCCGGCCTGCGCCGCGAGGAGCTGGCCCAGCTGGCCGGGGTGTCCGTCGCCTACTACACGCGGCTCGAACAGGGCAACGGGCAGAACGTCTCCGCGGAGGTCCTCGACGCCATCGCCCGCGCCCTGCGGCTGACGGGCGCCGAGCACGCCCACCTCACCCACCTCGCCAAGCCGAAGCAGCACAAGAAGAAGCCGTCGGCGCGGGCACAGGTCGTACGCGGGACGCTGCGGCAGTTGCTCGACACGCTGGACGGTGTCCCGGCGTACATCGCGGGGCGGCGTACGGACATCCTGGCGTGGAACGCGATGGCCGCGTCCCTCTTCGGGGACTGGGACGAACTGCCGCCGCAGGACCGGAACTGGGCGCGGCTGGTGTTCCTGCGGCCCGAGTACCACGACTTGTTCACGGACTGGGAGCAGAAGGCGATCGACATCGTCTGCCATCTGCGCATGGACGCCGGCTGCTATCCGGAGGACCCGAGGCTGTCCGCGCTGGTGGGTGAGCTGTCGGTGAAGAGCGAGGAGTTCCGGCGGCTGTGGGCGACCCACGACGTCAAGGAGAAGAGCTACGGGGTGAAGCGGATCCATCATCCCCTGGTGGGTGAACTGACCCTGAACTACGAGTCGTTCAGACTCCCGGACGACAGCGACCAGTCGCTGATCGTGTACAACGCGGAACCGGGCTCCCCGTCGGCCCAGGCCATGCGCCTACTGGCGAGCTGGGGCCGGGACGCGACGAAGATCAGCCCTTCCGGCGTCTAAAACAGCCCCATTGGCGTCCCAATCAGCCCCTCCGGCGGCTAAATCAGCCCCTCCGGCGTTTGAGGAGCGGGGGTCCGGGGGCGGGGCCCCCGAGGGGTTCCCCCCGACGGGCCGTCCGCCCCCGCACGCCTCGCGCCCAACTTGCCGTAGCGGCGCCCTACTTGCCGTAATACGCGTTATAAATCGAGATCGTCGACTTGTTGCCGCCCCTGTCGCTGATCTTCGCGTGGAAGGAGATCGCCTCCCCCTTCTTCGGGTTCACGACAGTGATCTTCCCGTTGCGCACGGTGAGCTTCTTCCAGGTCCTGCCGTAGTCGTACGACGCGTACACCGACAGCGTCCGCAGGTTGCGGCCTCGCGCCGAGCCCTCGACGACGACCGGGAACGTGACCCTCCTGTCCGCCGCGACCTTGTTGTCGAGGCCGACGGGCGCGTTGAAGCGGATCGTGGAGGCCGCGAGCTGGGCCCCGTCCTCTCCCGGCTTCTTCGACCGGAACGTCCAGCTCGCGTCGACCCGGGTGGACGCCTGGGCGACCTTGACGCTGCGCTTGACCGACGTCGTCAGCTTGTACGCGGCGTCGCCCGCCGGAACCACGAACGGCTTCTCGGCGTCCACCGGGTCGTCGGTCGTGCCGACCTTCCTGCCGTTGCGGTAGAGCGTCGTCGTCACCGCCGTGAGCTCGGACGAGCCGGGGTGGCCCGCCGCGTCGGCGAACAGCGGCAGCTGACCGTAGATGTTGTTGCCTACCCGGAAGAGGCCGTACCCGGCCGGCAGCCGCGGGCCGAAGACCGCGGTGTTGAAGGTCTGCGTGTACGTGCCGCCCGGGTTCAGCTTCCGCACGCCGTCGGTCGAGTAGTAGGCGTCGGGGACCGGGTGGCCTTCCGCGTCCCTGCCCTTGAACTGGGTGAGGTCGAAGAGCCACTGGACGTTGTCACCCGTGGACACGTAGGTCGTACGGGTGGTCGGCAGCGCCTGCTCGACGGGCTTGCCGAAGCCGAGGTCCTCGGGCAGGAAGGCGACCACGCCGAGCGCGCCCGTCTTGCGGGGTGATCCGGCACCGAGACGGTTCGACACCGTGGCGAGGTCGCTCGCCTTGAAGTGGCGGACCTTGTCGCCCTGGATCTTCCTGACCTTCGCGGTGGTGATCACGTCGTACTCCGCGCGCGGGCCCTTGCTGAACTGGCCGAACCAGGTCTGCGAGAGGCCGGTGAGCTCGGGGCCCATGTGCGCCATCCGCACGTTGGCGAAGGAGTCGAGGTCCACGGCGATACTGATGCCCGGGACGGCGTACGTGTAGCCGACCGTCACCCTCTGCGGTTTGGCGGCGGCGTCCGGCACCGTGATGTCCGCGGCCTTGGTGGTGCGCGCGTCGATCGTCACCGAGGTGTTCCGGGTGATCGTCAGCTTCGGCTGGACCAGCCAGTCGAGGCCCTCACCGCCCAGGTCGGGCCGGGTGAAGTCCTTCGCGATCCACGCGTCCATGAGGTACGTGCCCTTGGGCAGACGCATGGTCGTGACGCCGGTGGCGGTCGGCGGGACCTGGTAACCGCGGTCGGTGGCGAGACCGGTGTAGCCCGCGAAGATCGTGTAGTAGTCGCCCGTCGGCTGCCCGGCCTTGTTGATGTGCTTGACCGTGACGTCGTACGACTCGATCTCCCGGTTGACCGCCGCCCCCGTACGGACGCTCTGCGCGCCCGCCGTCGCCGTCACGTACGAGGTGTACGCGCCGTCGAGGGTGCCGCCCAGCTTGGTGTTGACGGTGTAGCCGACCGAGGCCTTGCCGCCCGCCGGGACCTTCAGGGTCGTCGCGGACAGCTTGAAGAAGCCGGCCGGGGCGGCCCGGCCCTTCGGGTCGGTCGCGGTCGCCGCCAGCTTCAGCGTGACGTCGGTCGTGCCGAGGTTGCGGTACGTCAGCTGCCTGGTGAGCGGGGTGTCGTCGGTGTGCGGCCACGCCTGCGTGCCGAAGCTCACCGACGCGGGGTCGGCGATCACGGTCTGCTTGATGGCCTTGTCGACCTGGATCCGGCCCGAACCCTGCTGGAACGGCGTGTACTTGCCGCCCTTCGCGGACCCGGTGAGCGCGCCCTTGATCTCGGCGTACGTCCAGGTCGGGTGCTCCTGCTTGAGGATCGCCGCCGCGCCCGCCACATGCGGCGTCGCCATCGACGTACCCGACAGGGTGAGGTACCCGGCCGGCTTCTCGCCCTCCTCCTGCTCGATGAGGCTGCCCTTGGCGGAGGCGGCCGTGATGTTCACGCCGGGTGCGGTCACGTCCGGCTTGATGGCGCCGTCGCCGACGCGCGGGCCGGTGCTGGAGAAGTCGGCCAGCAGATCCCGGTCGTCGACGGCGCCGACGGTGAGCGCCGCGTCGGCGCTGCCCGGCGAACCGACCGTCTCCGGACCGTCGTTGCCTGCCGCGATCGCGAAGAGGATGCCCTTCTCGGCGGACAGCTTGTTGACCGTCGCCTCCAGCGGGTCCACCTCGGGGGTGTCCCGGCCGCCGAGGCTCAGGTTGACGACCTGGGCGCCCTGCTCGGCCGCCCACTCCATGCCGGCGAGGATGCTCGAGTCGTCACCTTCACCGGTGTCGTCCAGGACCTTGCCGCTGATGATCTTGGCGCCGGGTGCGACGCCCTTGTACTTGCCGCCGGACTTGGCTCCGGTGCCCGCCGCGATGGACGCGACGTGCGTGCCGTGGCCGACCTTGTCGGCGACTGTCGTGGCCGTCGAGAAGTTCTTGGCCGCGATCACCTGGTTCCTGAGGTCCGGGTGGGTGGCGTCGACACCCGTGTCCAGGACGGCGATCTTGACGCCCTTGCCGTCGTAGCCGGCCGCCCACGCCTTCGGCGCGCCGATCTGCGGCACGGACTTGTCGAGGCTCGCCCTACGGGTGCCGTCGAGCCAGATGTGCGCGATCCCGGCGGCGGTCCTGTCGCCGTTGGTCACCGCGTCCCAGAGTTCGGCGGTGTCCTTCTGCGGCGCCTGTACGGCGTCCGCGTTCAGGGACTTCAGCGTCCGGCGCAGGGTGCCCGCGTCGCGGACGTCGGCCTTGGTGGCGGTCGCCGCCCCCTGGTAGCCGACGATGACCTTCAGTCCCTTCTGCTGGGACCTACGGGTCGTCGCCTTGTTCAACTCCGTGATGTCGAAGAGGCGTTGGTCGAGCTTGCCGCCCGCTACCAGACGGGCCGCGTCGGCCGGGACGACGAGCGTGTGCCCGTCGGTCTTGCGGATCTGCACAGGTATCGTGTCGCGGCCCGCCGCCCGATCCAGGCCGACGACACGGCCCTTGGCGTCGACGGCGACTCGGTCACCGGTGATCAGTGTGATGCGGTGCGTCGGCTTGAGCGTCTGAGCGGCGCTGGTCGTGCGCTGCGGCTGCGCCTTCGCGTCGGCCTTCGCGGACGCCGGGCCGGTCATGCCCGCCGCGAGGGCAACTGCGGCTGCCGTGGCTACGGTTGCCGCGCACACTCTTTGCACTTTCTCGCGCAAGTCTCCCCCTGGAGCGCTGGCTGTAGTGCCGGGCAGTTCCCCGTCCACCCGGCCGGGGGAGTCCCGTACGCGTGCGCGCACACCCCCGACCGCGAATTATGCCGAGGGGTGATCAGGCGCTCAATAGACAGGACGACGACGACTCGGCTGTGAGGAGGCAGTGACGAAATCCCGCGCGCCGCACTTCTCTTCGCGCGCCGGTTTTCTTCTTGCGCGCCGTGTTCTCGTGCTTTTCCTGGGCCGAGAGTGTCGGAATGAGACGGAAGTTCTGAAAGACGAAGCCGATGTTGTCACTGCGGATTTCGGTTACGCCCTCGAGAATGCCGCCGTGAAACGCCGATGCCGCCGTCCGGCCCCGAGGGGCGGACGGCGGCATCGGCGAACCAGGTGGTCGGTCGTCAGGCTCAGGCCTTCGAACCGGCCTTCCACTCCGCCCAGCTCAGGTTCCAGCCGTTGAGGCCGTTGGCCGGGTCGACGGTCTTGTCACCGGTGTTCCGGACGTCGACGACGTCACCGACGATCGAGTTGTCGAAGAACCAGGCACCCTCGGTGGTCCGGTCCTTGGCACCCTTGCTGTCGTTGAGCCCGACGCAGCCGTGGCTGGTGTTGACGTTGCCGAAGATGGAGTCGTCAGCCCAGTAGTTGCCGTGCACGAAGGTGCCGGAGGTGGTCAGACGCATGGCGTCCGGCACGTCCTTGATGTCGTACTCGCCCTTGCCGTCGTCGTCCGTGAAGCCGACCGTGGCACCGTTCATCCGGGTCTCCTTGAACTTCTCGGAGATGACCATCCGACCCTGGTACGTCTTGTTCTCGGGCGAACCGGCGGAGATCGGGATGGTCTTGACGACCTTGCCGTCCTGGGTGACCTTCATCGTCTTCGTCTTGGCGTCGACGATGGACACCTGGTCGCGGCCGATCTTGAAGGTGACCGTCTTCTGCTGCACGCCGTAGAGGCCGTTCGCGCCCTGCACCCCGTCGAGCGCCAGCTTCAGCGTGACGGTGGAGTTCTCCTGCCAGTAGTTGTCGGGGCGGCAGTCCATGCGGGTGTCGGTGAACCAGTGGCAGACGACTTCCTGCCCGCTGGTCGAGGAGACCGTGACGGCCTTCTGCACGGCCGCCTTGTTGGTGATCGCCTTGTCGAAGTTGATCGACACGGGCATGCCCACACCGACGGTCGAGCCGTCCTCGGGAGTGAAGTAACCGACGAAGCTGTTCGCGGCGGAGACCGTGGTGAACGAGCCGTTCTCGTGCGCGGCGCGGCCCTTGGCGTCCGTCGCCTCCGCCGTCACCTTGTAGGTGGTGGCGCGCTCGAGCTGGGCGCTCGGCTTCCAGCTGGTCTTGTCGGCCGATATCTCACCGGCGACAGCGGCACCGTCCGCCGTCGTCATCTGCACGGACGTGAGCGTGCCCTTGGTCACCACCACCTGGGCCGCGTTGTTGATGGAGGCGTTGTTGGAACCGTCCCCCGGCGTGATCTTGATCTGGGCCTCGGAGGTCTTCTCGGCCGCCGCCTCGTCGGCCTTGGCCTGCGAGGTGTCGGTGCCGCCGCCGCCCTTGGAGGCGCCGTTGCTGTCGCCTCCGCTGCACGCAGAGAGCACCAGAACGCCACCGAGCAGGGCGGACGCGGCCATCAGACCCTTGCGCCGCCTACTGTCCGTCATCACACGCTTCTCCATCGTTGCCGAACCCCCGAACCGTCGGGGACCCGCGAAGTCCCCATAACAAACTTCAACGCTACGACCGGTTCACCCAGTTCCACATTCGCCTGATGTGTGGGGGACGCCACGTCGCCCGGGTCACAGGGGGCTGTCCGCCTCTCCTGCGCTCCACCGGGTCGCGTGGTGCCCATGCCGGTCACCGCTTCTGCTGAGACGACGAGACCCCGGTCGGCGGTTGCCGTCCGGGGTCACGAATTCTCCCCAGCCGCGTCAGCCGTCGACCCGTCCCCCGACCTCCTCGTCGGCTTCCACGTCATCATCCTCGTCCAGATCCCAATCCGGCGAATCCGGGTCGTAGTCGATCTCCTCGCTGCTCCACGAGGCCTGCGCCAGTTCGGTGCCCGGCACCTCTCCGATCAGGTCGAACGGGTCCACGAGGTACGCGAGAGCCTCCGCCGTGTCTTCCGTCACAGCGTCCTCGGCGTGCACCCGCTCGTCGGCCGGCATCTCGGCGTCACCGGCGATCCGCTGCAACGCGGCCTTGGCCAGGGCGTCCACGTCGTCGACCTCGACGACCAGTTCCACCCGAAGCCGTACAAAACGTGATGTCTCTGATGTGCTCATGGTCGGAGAGCGTACGGCTCACGGCTCCCGCAACTTTCCCACGACCCGCGCCTTTCATTAGCATCGGGGCCACGGCCAATTCGCCAGCGCCACAAGGGGATCGATATTCCGTGTCAGCCGCACATCGATCGTTGTTGACCGCCACCGCCGCGGGCGTCCTCCTGGGTGCCCTGTGGTTCGTCCCGTCCGCCGACGCGACGACCGGGAAGTCGGTGGAGCGGCAGCACAGAGTGGACACGTCCATGTCCACGATGTCGGACTTCACTCGGCAGATATCCGTGACGAACACGCACAAGAGCCCCAGCACGAGCACGAGTTCGGGCGCGAGTACGAGCACGAGCGGGAGCGCCTCGACCGCCCTCACGTCCGCGTCCACGACGACCTCGGACTCGGCCGCCGACGACGGCACCCGCCTCGCCGACACCGGCAGTTTCGACACCACCCCGTACATGGTCGGCGGCACGTTCTGCCTGAGCCTGGGTGCCGGGTTCGTGGTGTATTCGCTGCGGCGGGAGCGCCTCGGCTTCTGAACGGGACGAGGGAGGCCAAGTTTTTGACGAAACTTGACCTCCCGACGATCACTGCAAGGGCCCGGTCACCGGCTCCACCGCCGAGACCAGGTGCCCGCCCCGCACGAACGCGTCCGCCGCGGCGAGATCGGGCGCCAGGAACCGGTCAGGGCCCGGCCCCTCGACGCCGGCCGCCCGTACGGCGTCGATGACGGCCCGGGACGCGGGCGCGGGCGTCAGCCCCTCCCGCAGCTCGATGGCGCGCGTGGCCGCGTACAGCTCGACGGCGATGATCCGGGCGAGGTTGTCGACGGCCGTACGGAGCTTGCGCGCCGCCGACCACCCCATCGAGACGTGGTCCTCCTGCATCGCGGAGGAGGGAATCGAGTCCGCGGAAGCAGGCACCGCGAGCCGCTTCAACTCGCTGACCAGGGCGGCCTGCGTGTACTGGGCGATCATGAGCCCGCTGTCCACACCGGCGTCGTCCGCGAGGAACGGCGGCAGCCCGTGCGAGCGGTTCTTGTCGAGGAGCCGGTCCGTGCGCCGCTCGGCGATCGACCCCAGGTCGGCGACGGCGATGGCGAGGAAGTCGAGGACGTACGCCACGGGAGCCCCGTGGAAGTTCCCGTTGGACTCGACCCGCCCGTCGGGCAGGACGACGGGGTTGTCGACGGACGAGGCCAGCTCCCGTTCGGCGACGAGGCGCGCGTGCGCCATGGTGTCCCGCCCGGCACCGGCGACCTGCGGAGCGCAGCGCACGGAGTAGGCGTCCTGGACGCGCGGCGCGCCGTCCTGGTGATGCCCGGTCAGCTCCGAACCCTTCAGCACGGCGAGCATGTTGGCCGCGCTGGCCCCCTGTCCCGGATGCGGCCGGATGGCGTGCAGTTCGGGCGCGAGCACCTTGTCGGTCCCGAGGAGCGCCTCCAGGGAGAGCGCCGCGGTGACGTCGGCGGACTTGTAGAGGGTGTCGAGGTCGGCGAGGGCCATGACCAGCATGCCGAGCATGCCGTCGGTGCCGTTGAGAAGGGCGAGGCCCTCCTTCTCGCGCAGCTCGACGGGCGCGATGCCGTGCGCGGCGAGGAGTTCACCAGCCGGCCGTACGACCCCGTCCGGCCCCTCCGCGTCGCCCTCGCCCATGAGCGTGAGGGCGCAGTGGGAGAGGGGCGCGAGGTCACCGGAGCAGCCGAGGGAGCCGTACTCGTGCACGACCGGGGTGATCCCGGCGTTGAGCACGTCGGCCATGGTCTGCGCGACCTCGGGCCGCACGCCCGTGTGTCCCGAGCAGACGGTCTTGAGCCGCAGGAACATCAGCGCCCGTACGACCTCCCGCTCGACCCGCGGACCCATGCCGGCCGCGTGCGAGCGGACGATGTTGCGCTGGAGCTGGGCGCGCAGCTCGGGACTGATGTGCCGGCTCGCCAGGGCCCCGAACCCGGTGCTCACGCCGTAGACGGGTGTGGGCTCGGCGGCCAGCGCGTCGATGATCCCGCGGGCCTTCGCGAGGGCGGCGACAGCCTCGCCGGACAGCTCGACCCGGGCCCCACCACGCGCCACGGCGATCACGTCGACCGCGGTCGTCCCGGACGTCCCCACCACCACAGTGTGCATATCCATATTCAGGAGCGTACGCAGTGAATTCCAAGATGTCACTACCGGGTACCCGGTACACCCCTTACATCCGTTCACATCTCAGCACCGGCCGGCACCATCCAGCCCGTCCGGCGATTGAGGACAAGGCCCGTTCAGGGCTGGAGGGGGGCCTGGGGGCACAGTCCCCAGGCCCCCCTCAACACCGCCCACCTCACAACCGACGCCCCCGGAACCGCCGCCGTTCCACCTCCCCCTCCCGGGACGGCGCCTCGGCAAGCCGGACGACCGGGTCGTCCAAACCCTCGCGCCCCGCGACAACGGGCCGATCCGCATGCACCGCCTTCGCCCGATACTGCGCCGCATCGGCAAGCCGGAACAACCGCCGCCCCGTCCGCACGGGCCCCACCGCGTCGGCGGTCGACGCGATCCCACAAGCGACCCCCTCCCCCAGCTCCAACTCGGCAGCGCGACGGCACAGTTCGGCCGCCGCCCGCACCACGTCGTCGACCGGCGCACCGACCACGAGCAGGCAGAACTCGTCACCGCCGAGACGGGCGGCGAGGGCGCCGGGCAGCATGGCCCCGCACAGCGACAGCACCGACCCGAACCGTTCGAGGAGCCGGTCCCCGACCGCGTGCCCCAGGGTGTCGTTGACCCGCTTGAGCCCGTTCAGATCGCAGACGACCAGACAGACCACCGCGCCGTCCCGCCGGTGCCGTTCGATCGCCTCGTCGAGATGGGCGTCCACCGCGCGGCGGTTGGCGAGCCCCGTGAGCGCGTCGGTGAAGGCGAGCCGCCGGGCCTCCTCCAGCCGCTCGGTCTGGGCGATCCCGGCGGCCACGACGGAGGCCAGGACGGTGGCGAAGTCGGCGTCGGCACGGCCGAAGACGGGCGCACCGGCGGGCCTGGCGACGTACAGCTCACCCCACGCCCTGCCGTGCAGCACGACGGGGGCGACGACACAACAGCCGCGCCCCCGGCGCCGCAGGGCGGCGACGCGTTGATGGCAGTACCCGGCGCGCCCCGCCGACGGCCCGCACGCGGGCCCCTCGGCGGTCTCGACCCAGGCGTTGGGCTCACCGCCGCCCGCCCATCGCTCATGCAGGAACTCGGTGATCTCCGGGAACTGGTGCACGGGGTAGGCCTCCCCTTCCGGGAACTCCTCCTCGTCGGCGGCGCGCTCCCCCACGTTCACGAGAACCCGCAGCCGCCCCAGCTCCCGTTCCCAGACCGACAGCGCGGCGAAGTTGCCGGCCAGCGCGTGGCAGGCGCCGAGCGCGGCGGCACGCCAGGACTCGCGGGGGCTCTGCGCGGCGGCCATGCCCTGCGCGAGTGTCACGACGGCGCGGAGTCGGCTTTCCTCACCCATTGATCCAGATTAGGAAGGTTTGGGAGGAACTGAGACATCGGGAGCGCGAAAGGGGGCCGCGCGGGACCGCGGAGAGACCCCCCTCGACAGGGGCCTCCCACCCCTCTACTCCCCGGGCCAGACCGGCTTCCGCTTCTCGGCGAACGCCGCCACCCCCTCCGCCCGGTCGCCCGAGAAGGCGACGGCACGCCACGCGGCGTCCTCCACCTCGAGGCCCGCCCGCAGGTCCAGCCCGAACCCCGTCCGCAACGCCCGCTTGGCCGCCCGTAGCCCCACCGGGGAGTTCGCCGCGATCCGGGAGGCCAGCGTCAGCGCCTCCTCCCGGTCGCAGCCCTCCTCCACGAGCACGTCCACGAGCCCCAGCTCCCGCGCCTCGTCCGCCTCCACCCGCCGTGCGGTGAAGATCAGCTCGGCGGCCCGCGCAGCCCCCACCCGCCGGGGCAGCAGCTGCGTACCGCCGCCCCCCGGAATCACCCCCACGGAGACCTCCGGCAGCCCCACCACCGCCGTGGAGTCCGCCACGACCAGATCGCAGGACAGCGCCAGCTCGAACCCGCCCCCCAGCGCGAACCCGTGCACAGCGGCGATCGTCGGCATCGGCAGCTCCAGCACACCCGTGTACGCCCCCCGCGCCACCGGCCGCTGCCGGACCAGTTCGGCGTCGGACATCGAGTTCCGCTCCTTGAGGTCGGCCCCGACGCAGAACGCCCGCTCATGGGTGGAGGTCAGCACCACCGCGCGTACGTCACCGTCGGCGGCCAGCGCCGCACACGCGCCGCCGATGGACCGGGCCATGGCGGAGGAGACCGCGTTCATGGCCTTCGGCCGATCGAGGACGAGCTCGGCGACGTAACCGTGCCGCCGCACGACGACGAACTCCCCGAACCGCTCCTCGGCCCGTTCCTCACCCATGACACCCTCCTGGTTAACGCAGGTTAACTACGGCCGCCCCGATCATCGCAGGCCACCCCGGCCCACGGGAAGGAGTGACCCTTCCTCCTCGTTCGGGTGACATGGCGCCGATCTCCCGAAAACCCCTTCCCGGGAGCGCATATCGTGCGCTCGGCCACGGCGCACCCGGGGCGCCAGAGCAACGGGGATGGATCGTGATGACGGACACAGCGACAAGGCCGGCCGAGACAGGCACACCGAGGTACACCCAGGCGCCGCCTCGGGTCCCGCCCCGGCTCCCACACCAGTCGCCGCCCCCCGCCAGGGCCTGGACGCCGCCCCCCACGCCGGAGACCACGCCCACCACACCCCTCGTCAACCGCCCCCGGGGCCGGCACCGCAAACCCCGTCCCCGCAAGGTGCTCCTCGCGGCGGGCGGCTTCGCGCTGGCCGCCGGGGTCCTGAGCCTCGTACGGGTGACACCGGACGGCGAAGTGGGCGGCGCCGGCAGGGCGCAGGCCCTGTCCGACCTGGACGCGGACACGAGCAGGGGGACGACGTACGGGGACACGACCGACGACACCGCGGCCGACCACACCGGCGATACGGCGGCCTCCGTCGGCGACATCCCCCGGGCGACTCCGTCGGCGAGCGCGCCCATGGGCGGCGCGACCCCCGCTCCGACGACGCCCTCGGCCGCGCTCCCCACGTCTCTCCCCAGCACGACCGGCCTCCTGCGGCGCCTGCCCCTCGACGCGCTCCCGCTCCCGACGTCTCCGGCCCCCGCCGCCGACGCCACCACGATCCCGCAGCAGCCCAGCACCTCGGCGCCGGCCACGACCCCCGGCCGGCTACGGCAGACGACTCCGCCTCCGGCCCCGGCGGCACAGCAGCCCCAGCCGACAGCGACCCCCACACCGACGCCGGAGCCCTCAACACCGGCCCCACAGGCCTCGACGCCCGCCGGAGTGTGCGTACCGCTCATCGGCCTGTGCGTGGACCCGCTGAACCACCACCACTGAGCGACCGGCAACCAGCCCTACCCGACAGGACCGGCCCGCCGGGTCAGCAGCCACGGCTCGATCACACCCAGCCCACGCACCGGCCGCTGCCACATCGGCTGCAACGCGAACCGGTACACCGGCGCCTCCTCGCCCTCCTTCTCCGCGGTGGCCGCGGCCTCGGCCGCCTCCGCCTCGGAGGCGGGCGCGTCCCCGGTACGGATCAGCTCCTCCGCGAACGCCGCGTCGACGAGCACCGCGTCCCGGGGCGCTATCGACGTCAATCGCGAGGCCAGATTCACCGTCGACCCGAACACATCACCCATACGGGTGGTCACCGTGCCGAAGGCCATCCCGACCCGCAGTTCCGGCATCGTCTCGTCGTTCGCCATTGTCTCGATCAGCCGCAGCGCGATCTCGGCGGCCACACCCGCGTCGTCCGCCGCGTAGAGCACCTCGTCGCCGAGCGTCTTGACGAGCCGGCCGCCGTTCGCCGCCACCAGGTCGGCGGCCGTGGTCTCGAAGGCCTCGACGAGTTCGCCGAGCTCCTCCTCCTCCATACGACGGGTCAGCCGCGTGAACCCGACGAGGTCGGCGAAGCAGACGGCGAGCCGCCGGTCGACCATCTCCTCGTCGTCGGCGGCCTGCACGACCCGCCCGGTCGCGGCGGCGAGCTGGCGCCGCCAGACGTACACGATGAACTCCTCCAGCTCGGGCAGGAGCAGCTCGATCAGCGGGTACGTCACCTCGGTGCGTGTCATTCCCGGTTCGGGCGGCTCGGTCAGCCCTTCCAGGAAGGAATCGATCTGCCACTCGGCCAGACGGGCGGTGGTCTGGCCCGTGGAGCGGGCCACCTGTACGGCCATCGCCTCGCTCAGCAGCCCCGCCTCGACCAGACCGGCGAGCCGGCGCAGCGCGAGGACGTCCGCCTCGGTCAACGCCCTCGCCTGCCCGATGTCGGCGAAGCCCATCGCCCGCCAGAAACGGGAGGCCAGTTCCATGGAGACACCGGCGCTGCGGGCGGCCTGAAAGGGGGTGTAGCGCCGCTCGGCGCCGAGGATGAGCTGTTCGAGACGCAGGGCGAGCGGGTTGTCAGCGGGGTCGACGTCCTGCGAGTCCACCCGGCTGCCCGCCGCGTCGGAGTCCATGTCGTCGACGGTCACGCCTGCTGCCCTTCCGATCTGTCACGGTCAGATATCGACCGCCCTCAACGATACGGCCTCACTCCATCAGGTCCACCAGAGACGAGCATCCCGTCCCTGGGGGCTGGCTATTTCAACCCCTCCGGCGTTTGAGGAGCGGGGTCTGGGGCGGAGCCCCAGAAGGACGGGACGGGTAGGGGCGGCGGGGGCGAGAACAAAGCCCCCGCACCCGCACGCAGACCCACCCCACCTCACCTCACCTCACCTCAAGCCGGCCGCAAATGCACCACATCCCCCGCGCCCACGGGCTCCTGAACCCCCTCCCCCGTGGCCAGCACGAGCCTCCCGTCCCCGTCCACGGCAACCGCCTCCCCCACCACACTCCGCTCCCCCGGCAACTCCGCCCGCACCATCCGCCCCAACGTCGCGCACCCCGCCGCATACGTCTCCTGCAGCCCCGACAGCACCGGATCCCCCTCCGCCGCCCGCCACCGCGTGAACCACTGCTCCAGCGACCGCAGCACCGCCCGCAGCAGCGGATCCCGGTCCGTCGTCACGGCCCCCGCCAGCACCAGCGACCCGGCGGTCGGCACCGGCAACTCGTCCTCGCGCAGGGTGACGTTGATGCCGATGCCGATCACCACCCCGTCCGCGCCGGCCCGCTCCGCGAGGATCCCGCCGGCCTTGCGTTCCGCGCCGCCCACGCTCACCAGCAGGTCGTTGGGCCATTTGAGTGACGTATCGACGCCCGCTGCACGTGACAGCCCCGTCGCCACCGCGACCCCGGTGAGCAGCGGCAGCCACCCCCAGCGGGCCACCGGCACCTCGGTCGGCTTGAGCAGCACGGAGAAGAACAGCCCGGAGCGAGCCGGTGCCGTCCACTGCCGGTCCAGCCGCCCGCGGCCCGCGGTCTGCTCCTCAGCGAGCAGGATCAGCCCCTCCTCCGCCTTACCGGCGTTCGCGAGGGCGACGAGGTCGGCGTTCGTGGACCCCGTACTGCGCACGACCTCCACCCCCGACCAGAGCCCACCCTCCCGGACGAGCGCCCGGCGCAGCGCACCGGCGTTCAGGGGCGGCCGGTCGAGGTCGGACCAGCGCCCGTCGTTTCCCGCTGCTTCGTCGGTGTTGTCTGCGTCATCTCGCGGCGTCATGCAAGCCACACTAGATGTGGTAAACGCCGCACTGCCGATGGGTAGGCGCCCCACTACGCTACGCATGAGTAGCCAAACCCCCTTCTGAGCACGTCACTCTTTGCAGGGAGCCGCATCCCGATGGCCGAGCCGGTACAGCCGCAGCAGACCGACATCCACACCACCGCTGGCAAGCTCGCGGATCTGCAGTGCCGCGTGGAGGCGGCGACGCACGCCGGATCGGCGCGGGCTGTCGAGAAGCAGCACGCGAAGGGCAAGTTGACGGCCCGTGAGCGCGTCGAACTGCTCCTGGACGAGGGCTCGTTCGTCGAGCTGGACGAGTTCGCCACGCACCGCTCGACCAACTTCGGGCTGGAGCTCAACCGCCCGTACGGAGACGGCGTGGTGACCGGTTACGGCACCGTCGACGGCCGCCCGGTCGCCGTGTTCTCGCAGGATTTCACCGTGTTCGGCGGTGCGCTGGGCGAGGTCTACGGCCAGAAGATCGTCAAGGTCATGGACTTCGCGCTGAAGACCGGCTGCCCGGTCATCGGCATCAACGACTCGGGCGGCGCCCGGATCCAGGAGGGCGTGGCGTCCCTGGGCGCGTACGGCGAGATCTTCCGCCGCAACACCCACGCGTCCGGGGTCATCCCGCAGATCAGCCTCGTCGTGGGGCCGTGCGCCGGCGGCGCCGTCTACTCCCCGGCGATCACCGACTTCACGGTCATGGTCGACCAGACCTCGCACATGTTCATCACCGGCCCGGACGTCATCAAGACGGTCACCGGCGAGGACGTCGGCTTCGAGGAGCTGGGCGGGGCCAGGACCCACAACTCCGCCTCCGGCGTGGCCCATCACATGGCCGGCGACGAGAAGGACGCCATCGAGTACGTCAAGCAGCTGCTGTCGTACCTGCCGTCCAACAACCTCAGCGAACCCCCGCTGTTCCCGGAGGAGGCGGACCTCGCCGTCACGGACGAGGACCGCGAGCTCGACGTCCTGATCCCGGACAGCGCGAACCAGCCGTACGACATGCACACGGTCGTCGAGCACATCCTGGACGACGCCGAGTTCTTCGAGACGCAGGCGCTCTTCGCGCCCAACATCCTCACCGGGTTCGGCCGGGTGGAGGGGCGCCCGGTCGGGATCGTCGCCAACCAGCCGATGCAGTTCGCGGGCTGCCTCGACATCGACGCGTCGGAGAAGGCGGCCCGCTTCGTCCGTACGTGTGACGCCTTCAACGTCCCGGTGATCACCTTCGTGGACGTCCCCGGCTTCCTCCCGGGCGTCGACCAGGAGCACGACGGCATCATCCGCCGGGGCGCCAAGCTGATCTACGCCTACGCGGAGGCGACCGTCCCCCTGATCACGGTCATCACCCGCAAGGCCTTCGGCGGCGCCTACGACGTCATGGGCTCCAAGCACCTGGGCGCCGACCTCAACCTCGCCTGGCCGACCGCCCAGATCGCCGTGATGGGCGCCCAGGGCGCGGTCAACATCCTGCACCGCCGCACGCTCGCCGAGGCCGAGGCGAACGGGGAGGACCTCGATGAGGTCCGCGCCCGACTGATCCGGGAGTACGAGGACCACCTCCTCAACCCCTACATCGCGGCCGAACGAGGCTACGTCGACGCGGTGATCCTGCCGTCCGACACCCGCCGCCACGTCGTACGGGGGCTGCGCCAGCTCCGTACGAAGCGCGAGTCCCTGCCCCCGAAGAAGCACGGCAACATCCCGCTGTAAGGAGCCGGCGTCATGACGATCAAGGTCGTACGGGGCAACCCGACCCCCGAGGAGCTCGCCGCCGCCCTGGCGGTGGTCCGAGCCCGCGCCGCGGCGGCGTCCTCCACCCCGCCCGGCGCGCCCGGCACGCGGGACGCGTGGGCGGACCCGTCCCGCATCGCCGCCCACCACCTGCCCCAGCCGGGTCCGACATCGTGGAGCCGCACCTACTGGCCGGCCTGACCGGAACCGTTCGAACCAGCTGGGCGGGCAAGTTGAGTACGCGTACTCAGGCGCCCCACCCCGCCAGGCGGCACGCTAGTGGAATGCTGTGGTCCGATCCCGAGAACGAGCCGCCGAAGGAACTGCGCGACGCGCAGCAGATGCTTCGGCGGCTGGGGTTGCTCATGGCGCTGGCCATGGTGCTCGCGATGATCGTCCTCGGCGTGCGGTAGCAGCCGTTCGGGGCCCGCCGACCCGCCGATACCCTGGCCGCATGACCGATCAGCCTCAGTCTCAACCGCAGCCGCGCCGCCGTCTCGTGCTCGCCTCCCAGTCACCCGCCCGGCTCAACCTGCTCAGGCAGGCCGGACTCGACCCCGAGGTGATCGTCAGCGGGTTCGACGAGGACGCCGTGACCGCGCCGACCCCGGCGGAGCTCGCCCTCGTCCTCGCCGAGGCCAAGGCCGCCGTGGTGGCCGCACAGGCCGAAGTGCGGGGCGCCCTGGTGATCGGCTGCGACTCCGTCCTCGAGCTGGACGGCGAGGCGTACGGCAAGCCCGCCGACGCGGAGGAGGCCACCGCCCGCTGGAAGTCGATGCGCGGCCGGGAGGGCATCCTCCAGACCGGGCACTGCGTCCACGACACGGCGACGGGACGGCATGTCTCGGCCATCGCGTCCACCGTGGTCCGCTTCGGCGAGCCGACGGACGACGAGATCGCCGCGTACGTCGCCTCGGGCGAGCCCCTCCACGTCGCCGGCGCGTTCACCCTCGACGGCCGCTCGGCACCGTTCATCGACGGCATCGACGGCAGCCACGGCAACGTCATCGGCATCAGCCTGCCGCTCGTCCGTACCCTGCTCGCCGAACTGGGCGTCAGCATCACGGAGTTGTGGACACCTAGCGAGAAGTAGCGGTCAGGGGGTGCTGGGGGTCGCCTCGTACCTGTCGTACGTCATGAGCAGGAGCACCACCAGCGCGAGCACCACGACCATGGTCAGGAACGCCGGCACACCCACCAGGCCCCACGCGAACGCGCCCAGCAGCGCTTGTACGACGGCGACGCTGATCAGCAGGACGCGGCCGAGGCCGGCCGGGGAGCGGTCGCGCAGGGCGACGAGCAGGGCCACCACGCCGCACAGCGCGAGGTAGGCGCCGAAGACCACGCCGCCGATCTTCGAGGACAGGGACATCATGTCCGGGTCGAGACCGGCGAGGGACATCTGCTGGTGGTCGACGACGATCCCGAGGAACCAGTTCAGCGCGGCGATGCCGAACGCCTCCACGAAGAGGACGACCGCGACGATCCATGCCACCGGTCTGCGGACCACCGGCCCCCACCCACTTTCGACTGCCGTGCGAGCAAGCCTGCTGTTGCCACTAGTACGTTCGGTACATCCTGAACGCTACTCACGGGTAAACGCGCGGACAAGGGTTGGGCACAGGTTCATCGGCGGGCAAAGAATCACTGGGCCATTCGTAGGGTCCCCACAAAGAAACCAAGTGGGCCGCAGCACGCTCTCACAGAGACCTTGACCACATCAGGGGACTAGGGTTTCCGGATGGAGTCCTGCGTACATAGGTGCGACAAGGGATTTCGTGGGTCGAGCAAGCCTCGCATCACGCTCCGTGTGGGCAAGCTCACCAGTGAGGACGGGTCGATACGCCGTGTCGGCTGTCCCTAAACTCGGCTTGTTTCAAGGAGGGAGCCTCAATCGTGCGCAAGGTGCTCATCGCCAACCGTGGCGAAATCGCTGTCCGCGTTGCCCGGGCCTGCCGGGATGCCGGGATCGCGAGCGTGGCCGTGTACGCCGACCCGGACCGGGACGCTCTGCATGTCCGCGCCGCGGATGAGGCGTTCGCCCTGGGCGGTGACACCCCGGCGACCAGCTATCTCGACATCGCCAAGGTGCTGCAAGCCGCCAAGGACTCCGGAGCGGACGCGATCCACCCCGGATACGGCTTCCTCTCCGAGAACGCCGACTTCGCCCAGGCCGTCATCGACGCCGATCTGACCTGGATCGGCCCGCCCCCGCAGGCCATCCGTGACCTCGGCGACAAGGTCGCCGCCCGGCACATCGCCCAGCGCGCCGGTGCCCCGCTCGTGGCGGGCACGCCCGACCCGGTCTCGGGCTCGGACGAGGTCGTCGCGTTCGCCAGGGAACACGGCCTGCCCATCGCGATCAAGGCCGCCTTCGGCGGTGGCGGACGCGGTCTGAAGGTCGCCCGCACCCTCGAAGAGGTCCCGGAGCTGTACGACTCCGCGGTCCGTGAGGCCGTGGCGGCGTTCGGACGCGGCGAGTGCTTCGTCGAGCGCTACCTCGACAAGCCCAGGCACGTGGAGACGCAGTGCCTGGCCGACTCCCACGGCAACGTGGTCGTCGTGTCGACCCGTGACTGCTCGCTCCAGCGCCGCCACCAGAAGCTGGTCGAGGAGGCTCCGGCGCCGTTCCTGACCGAGGCCCAGGTGGCGGAGCTGTACTCCTCCTCCAAGGCGATCCTGAAGGAAGCCGGCTACGTCGGCGCCGGGACCGTCGAGTTCCTCGTCGGCACGGACGGCACGATCTCCTTCCTGGAGGTCAACACCCGTCTCCAGGTGGAGCACCCGGTCACCGAGGAGGTCGCCGGCCTCGACCTCGTACGCGAGATGTTCCGGATCGCCGACGGCGAGGAACTCGGCTACGGCGACCCCGAACTGCGCGGCCATTCCTTCGAGTTCCGCATCAACGGCGAGGACCCGGGCCGCGGCTTCCTGCCCGCCCCCGGCACCGTCACCACCTTCGCCCCGCCGTCGGGCCCGGGCGTCCGCCTGGACGCGGGCGTGGAGTCCGGCAGCGTCATCGGCCCGGCCTGGGACTCGCTCCTCGCCAAGCTGATCGTCACCGGCGCCACCCGCGAACAGGCCCTGCAGCGGGCCGCCCGGGCTCTGGCCGAGTTCCAGGTCGAGGGCATGGCCACCGCCATCCCCTTCCACCGCAAGGTGGTCGCCGACCCGGCCTTCGCGCCCGAACTCACCGGCTCCGACGCCCCGTTCACGGTCCACACCCGGTGGATCGAGACCGAGTTCGTCAACGACATCCCGGCCTTCGCCGCACCCGCCGATGTCGAGGCGGACGAGGAGGCGGGCCGCGAGACCGTGGTCGTCGAGGTCGGCGGCAAGCGCCTCGAGGTCTCCCTGCCGGTCTCGCTGGGCATGTCCCTCGCCCGCACCGGTCTCGCGGCGGGCGCCAAGCCCAAGCGCCGCGCGGCCAAGAAGTCGGGCCCGGCGGCCTCCGGCGACACCCTCGCCTCCCCGATGCAGGGCACCATCGTCAAGGTGGCCGTCGAGGAGGGCCAGGAAGTCAAGGAGGGCGACCTGATCGTCGTCCTCGAAGCGATGAAAATGGAACAGCCCCTCAACGCCCACAAGGCCGGCACCATCAAGGCCCTGGCAGCAGAAGTAGGCGCCTCCCTCACCTCGGGCGCCCCCATCTGCGAAATCAAGGACTGACGACACAACATTCAAGAAGCGCCCGGCGGCCTGAGCAATCAGACCGCCGGGCGCTTCATTTCCTGACGCAGGGTGCGTACAACCCCCTGCCTCCAGGGGCACGGGGAACTACGCGGCCTTCAGGGCACGGGCAACCACGCCACCTTCCAGGCACCGGGAACCGCGCAGTCTTCAGGGGCGCGGGGAACTGCGCAGTCTTCAGGGCACGAGGAACCACGCCGCCTTCCGGACGCCGGGAACCACGCAGCCTCCAGGGGCGCGGGGAACTGCGCAGTCTTTAGGGCACGAGGAACCACGCCGCCTTCCGGACGCCGGGAACCACGCAGCCTCCAGGGGCGCGGGGAACTGCGCGGTCTTTAGGACACGGGCAAACCACGCCGCCTTCCAGGCACCGGGAACCGCGCAGTCTTTTAGGGGCGCGGGGAACTGCGCGGTCTTTAGGACACGGGCAAACCACGCCGCCTTCCAGGCACCGGGAACCGCGCAGTCCTTTAGGGGCGCGGGGAACTGCTGACAAGCCCCCACCGCAGCCGCACCCGCCCGACAACCGCAACGCACCCCACCCGATGGCATGCTGAACCCACGGAACAAGCACACGAAGGGCAAGCGAACCATGGCCCAGCCGCCGGCAGGCCTCCGCGCCGACGCCCGCCGCAACTACGAACGCCTGCTAGCCGAAGCACGCTCCGCCTTCGCAGAGCACGGCGCGAACGCCTCCCTTGAGGACGTGGCACGCCGCGCCGGCGTCGGCATCGGCACGCTCTACCGCCACTTCCCCAACCGCCACGCCCTGCTCAGCGCCGTCTTCGAGGACGCGGTCAGCGACCTGCTGGCCCGCTCCCGCGAACTACTGACCGCCCCGGAGCCATGCACCGCACTGGTCACCTGGCTGCGCGAGATCGTCACGCACGCCGGCGAGTACCGCGGCCTGGCACGGGCACTCATGTCCGCGTCCCACGACGCCGACTCGGCCCTGGCCAGGTGCAGCAACCCGATGCGGGAGGCGGGCGCGGCCCTGCTCACCCGCGCCCAGCAGGCCGGCACCCTGCGCGCCGACGTCGCCATCGGCGACCTGCTCCAGCTCACCCACGCCATCGCGCTGGCGGCCGAGGAGACCCCGGACGACCCGGACCTGGCCGACCGCCTCCTGACCCTCACCCTGCGGGGCCTGAAGGCCGTACCCCGGTAAGCAACCGGCAACCCGCCCGGTTCGTACGGCGGTCAGCGGCGGCGGAGGTCCGCCACCCGGGCCCGTTCCCGCTCGCGTTCCCCCGGCCCGCCGGGCTGCTCACCCAGCATCGTGCCGCGCAGCGGATGGCCCGCCGCGCCGCCGGGCAGCTGTCCCCGGCGCGGGTTCGGAAGCGGCATGTCCCGGCGCTGCCCGCGAGCCGGCGCCTGATCACCGCCCTGCGACCCGTTCCCCGGAGAACTGTTTCCCGAGTTCGGCGATCCGGCCACGGCGATCTGCACGCCCTGGTCGGCCAGGGCCTGGAGCTCCGTACCGGCGCGGTCGTCGTGGACGGGCGGTTCGTCGGTGACGAGGCGGGTGATCACGTCCGTGGGCACGGTCTGGAACATGGTGTCCGAACCGAGCTTGGTGTGATCGGCGAGCACGACGACCTCGGCGGCGGCCTGCACCAGCGCGCGGTCGACGGACGCCGACAGCATGTTGGAGGTGGACAGCCCGCGTTCGGCGGTGAGCCCGCTTCCGGACAGGAAGGCCTTGGACACCCGCAGCCCGTGCAGGGACTGCTCGGCGCCGCTTCCGACCAGGGCGTAGTTGGAACCGCGCAGAGTGCCGCCGGTCATCACGACCTCCACTCTGTTCGCGTGGGCCAGCGCCTGAGCCACCAACAGGGAGTTAGTGACGACGGTCAGCCCGGGAACCCGCGCGAGCCGGCGTGCCAGCTCCTGCGTGGTGGTCCCCGCCCCGACCACGATGGCCTCGCCCTCTTCGACGAAGCTCGCGGCGAGGTCGGCGATGGCCGTCTTCTCGGCGGTCGCGAGATGAGATTTCTGCGGAAAGCCGGACTCCCGCGTGAACCCGCCCGGCAATACCGCACCGCCATGCCGGCGGTCGAGGAGTCCTTCTGCCTCCAGAGCGCGCACGTCCCGCCGTACGGTCACTTCGGAGGTCTGGACGACGCGGGCGAGCTCACGGAGCGACACGGCTCCATTGGCACGCACCATTTCGAGGATCAATTGACGACGTTCTGCAGCGAACACGAAACTGACAGTAACCCCAACGACCGTCTGCTTTCAGCAGTATGCGCCGAATAACAGAAGTTGTTCGCATGGAGGTACAGGAAGTGGTATAGGCGCCTATCTCCGTGTCCTATGCCGTACGAATGGGCCACAACTCCCCGTGACCAGCGGGAAGTCGCCCCTGAGGCGGTCAGGCCTCGCCCGCCGCCTTGCGCGTGTGGAGCTGCCGGGCGACCTCGGCGATCGATCCCGAAAGGGACGGATAGACCGTGAACGCGTTCGCGATCTGCTCGACCGTCAGATTGTTGTCGACGGCGATCGAGATGGGATGGATGAGTTCGGAGGCGCGCGGCGCCACGACGCAGCCGCCCACGACAATGCCGGTGCCCGGCCGGCACAGCAGCTTCACGAAGCCGTCCCGGATGCCCTGCATCTTCGCGCGCGGATTGCGCAGCAACGGCAGTTTGACCACCACGGCGTCGATCTTGCCGCCGTCGACATCGGCCTGGGTGTAACCGACGGTGGCGATCTCGGGGTCGGTGAAGACGTTGGAGGAGACGGTCTTCAGGTTGAGGGGGGCCACCGCGTCGCCGAGGAAGTGGTACATGGCGATACGGCCCTGCATGGCGGCGACGGACGCGAGGGCGAAGACGCCGGTCACGTCACCGGCGGCGTACACGCCCGGGGCGCTCGTGCGCGACACCTTGTCGGTCCAGATGTGCCCGGAGTCGCGGAGCCTGACCCCGGCCTCCTCCAGCCCCATGCCGGCGCTGTTGGGAATGGCGCCGACGGCCATCAGACAGTGCGAGCCGGTGATGACCCGCCCGTCGGAGAGGGTGACCTCGACCCGGTCGCCGACACGCTTGGCGGACTCGGCGCGGGAGCGGGCCATGACGTTCATGCCACGGCGCCGGAAGACGTCCTCGAGGACGGCGGCGGCGTCCGGGTCCTCACCCGGCAGCACGCGGTCACGCGACGACACGAGGGTCACCTTGGAGCCGAGGGCCTGGTAGGCGCCCGCGAACTCGGCGCCGGTGACACCGGACCCGACCACGATGAGCTCCTCGGGCAGCTCGGTGAGGTCGTAGACCTGGGTCCAGTTGAGGATGCGCTCACCGTCGGGCTGCGCGTCGGCCAGCTCGCGCGGGTGACCGCCGGTGGCGATCAGCACGGCGTCGGCGACGAGGGTCTCCTCGCTGCCGTCCACGGCCCGCACGACGACCTTCCGGGACCCGTCGATGCCCTGCAGTCCGTCGAGGCGCCCACGACCACGCAGGACGCGTGCGCCGGCCCGGGTGACGGAGGCGGTGATGTCGTGGGACTGGGCGAGGGCGAGCCGCTTCACCCGTCGGTTGACCTTGCCGAGGTCGACCCCGACGACGCGGGCGGCCTGCTTGTCGGGTGGGGTGTCGTCGGCGACGATGATGCCCAGTTCCTCGTACGACGAGTCGAAGGTGGTCATCACCTCGGCCGTGGCGATAAGGGTCTTCGACGGTACGCAGTCGGTGAGCACCGACGCCCCGCCCAGACCGTCGCAGTCGACGACGGTCACCTCCGCGCCGAGCTGCGCTGCCACCAGCGCCGCTTCGTAGCCGCCGGGTCCGCCACCAATGATCACGATCCGAGTCACATACCCCATTGTCCCGTACGCGCCGAGGTGCCGATGCCTCGGGGGCCACCGCGCGGGACGGGGGCGGGCTCGGGCGGACGTCTGTGCGGGTACGAAAGGGGCGTGTGCTGTCGGAGTGGCGGCCGTGCCCGCTGCCGTACTCTCGAGCCATGTCGCTCTACGCCGCGTACGCCGGCAATCTCGACGCGCGGCTCATGACGCGTCGCGCACCTCACTCGCCGCTGCGCGCCACCGGCTGGCTGACCGGCTGGCGGCTGACGTTCGGCGGCGAGCACATGGGGTGGGAGGGCGCCCTCCCGACGATCGTCGAGGCACCGCGCTCCCAGGTCTTCGTCGCCCTGTACGACATCGCCCCGCTCGACGAGGACTCGCTGGACCGCTGGGAGGGCGTGGGCCTCGACATCTACCGCCGGATGCGGCTGCGCGTCCACACGCTGGAGGGCGAGGAACCGGCGTGGGTGTACGTGCTCAACGGGTACGAGGGCGGCTTTCCCTCCGCCCGGAACCTGGGCGAGATCGCCGACGCGGCGGAGTCGGCGGGGGCCCCGCACGACTATGTGATGGAACTGAGAAAACGCCCCTGTTAGTCCGGGTGGGCCGGGGCGCCGCGCCCTTCGGTCGGAAACGACAAGACAACGATCGCCATCCCGTTGCCTCTGTCATCTACGCGCGTAGGCTCCGACCGGATACGCTCATGCGCGTGAACGCATCTCTTCTTCCGGACGACATCCAGGGCGACCCGTACTCCGCCGCCGCCGACGCCGCCACGCGCCTGCGGGAGCTCACGGGCGCCGAGACCCACGACGTCGCCCTCGTGATGGGCTCCGGCTGGGCACCGGCCGTGGACGCCCTGGGCGACCCCGAGGCCGAGCTCCAGGTCACCGAGCTTCCGGGCTTCCCGCCGCCGGCGGTCGAAGGTCACGGCGGCAAGATCCGCTCGTACCGGATCGGGGACAAGCGCGCGCTGGTCTTCCTCGGCCGCACGCACTACTACGAGGGCCGGGGCGTCGCGTCCGTCGCGCACGGTGTCCGTACCGCCGTGGCCGCCGGCTGCAAGACCATCGTCCTGACCAACGGCTGCGGCGGCCTGCGCGCCGACATGCGCCCCGGTCAGCCGGTCCTGATCAGCGACCACATCAACCTCACGGCGACGTCCCCGATCGTCGGCGCGAACTTCGTCGACCTGACGGACCTGTACTCGCCGCGCCTGCGCGCCCTGTGCAAGGAGATCGACCCCAGCCTCGAGGAGGGCGTGTACGCCCAGTTCACGGGCCCCCACTACGAGACGCCGGCCGAGATCCGCATGGCCCGGACCATCGGCGCGGACCTCGTCGGCATGTCGACGGTCCTCGAGGCGATCGCGGCGCGTGAGGCCGGCGCGGAGATCCTGGGCATCTCGCTGGTGACGAACCTCGCGGCGGGGATGACGGGGGAGCCCCTGAACCACGAGGAGGTCCTCCAGGCGGGCCGGGACAGCGCAACCCGCATGGGCTCCCTCCTGGCCCAGGTCCTGGACCGCCTGTAACCCACCCCCTCGGTTTCGCCCCCGCCGCCCCTACCCGTCCCGTCCCTGGGGGCTGCCGCCCCCAGACCCCCGCTTCGGCCCTGAAGGGGCCTCGTCCTCAAACGCCGGACAGGCTGGGTATCTCAGCCCCTCCGGCGTTTGAGGAGCGGGGTCTGGGGCGGAGCCCCAGAAGGACGGGACGGGTAGGGGCGGCGGGGGCGAGAACAATGGCCCCGCACCCGACCACCCACCGCACCCCACATACCGAGAGGCACCCGACGTGCACGACGACGAACTCATCGCCCGGGCCAAGGCGTGGCTGGCCGAGGACCCCGACGCCGACACCCGTGAGGAACTCGCCAAGCTCATCGACACCCGGGCCCTCCCCGAACTCACCACCCGCTTCGCCGGCACCCTCCAGTTCGGCACCGCGGGTCTACGCGGCGAACTCGGCGCCGGCCCCATGCGCATGAACCGCGCCGTCGTCATCCGCGCCGCCGCCGGCCTCGCCGCGTACCTCAAGGCCAAGGGCCACACGGACGGCCTCGTCGTCATCGGCTACGACGCCCGCCACAAGTCGGCGGACTTCGCCGAGGACACCGCCGCCGTGATGACCGGCGCGGGCCTGCGCGCGGCCGTCCTCCCCCGCCCCCTCCCCACCCCCGTACTGGCGTTCGCCATAAGGCACCTCGGCGCGGTCGCGGGCGTGGAGGTCACGGCCAGCCACAACCCGCCCCGCGACAACGGCTACAAGGTGTACCTGGGCGACGGTTCACAGATCGTCCCGCCCGCCGACGCCGAGATCGCCGCCGAGATCGACGCGGTCCGGGCCCTCGCCGACGTCCCCCGCCCCACCGCCGGCTGGGAAACCCTCGACGACACCGTCCTGAACGCCTATCTCGCCCGTACGGACGCCGTTCTCGCCCCCGACTCCCCCCGTACCGCCCGCACGGTCTACACCCCTATGCACGGCGTAGGCCGGGACACCCTCCTCGCGGCCTTCGCTCGGGCCGGCTTCCCCACCCCCGAGCTGGTCGCCGAACAGGCCGACCCCGACCCGGAGTTCCCGACCGTCGCCTTCCCCAACCCGGAAGAGCCCGGCGCGATGGACCTCGCCTTCGCGAAGGCCCGCGAGACGAACCCGGACCTGATCATCGCGAACGACCCGGACGCGGACCGCTGCGCGGTAGCCGTACCCGTGCCGGGAGCCGATGGCTGGCGCATGCTGCGAGGCGACGAGGTAGGAGCCCTCCTCGCCACCCACCTGGTCCGACGCGGAGCGCGCGGCACATTCGCCGAGTCGATCGTCTCGTCCTCCCTCCTGGGCCGTATCGCAGAGAAGGCGAACCTCCCCTACGAGGAGACCCTCACCGGCTTCAAGTGGATCGCCCGTGTCGAGGGCCTGCGCTACGGCTACGAGGAGGCCCTCGGCTACTGCGTGGACCCGGAGGGCGTCCGCGACAAGGACGGCATCACGGCGGCCCTTCTCGTCACGGAACTCGCCTCCGAGCTGAAGGCCGAGGGCCGTACGCTCCTCGACCTGCTCGACGACCTCGCGGTGGAGCACGGTCTGCACGCCACGGACCAGCTCTCGGTGCGGGTCGAGGACCTCTCGGTCATCGCGAACGCCATGAGCCGCCTGCGCGAGCAGCCCCCGACGCACCTCGCGGGCCTGGCGATCACCAAGGCCGAGGACCTCACCAAGGGCACGGAGACGCTCCCGCCCACGGACGGCCTGCGCTACACCCTCGACGGGGCCCGGGTCATCGTCCGCCCCAGCGGTACGGAGCCGAAGCTGAAGTGCTACCTGGAGGTCGTCGTCCCGGTGCCCACGCACGCGGATCTCACGGCCGCTCGGGCGAAGGCGACGGACCTGCTGGAGACGATCAAGCGGGACCTGTCCACGGCAGCGGGCATCTGACCCACAGCAGAGCCCCAGCCAGCCCCAGCTCCAGCCGAGCGGCGCGAAAATCCCTCCCCCTCGATGGGGTGCCCCCGACCGGGGGCACCCCATCGAGTGATTTGCGCCGACCGGCTGTCGTGCGCTCCACCACGACCCCCGCCCCGGGGAACGGTGACCGGGTAACGCCCCGTCACCCCGTACCTGGAGCCGCCCCGTGTCCACGACGGTCACCCGGCCGAACCCCACCCCGGCCGCCCCGACCACCGCGCCCGCCCGGCGTGCCTTCCCCGTCCCCCGGACCGTCCGCTCCCTCCGCCGCGCGGCCCCCGCCCTCCTCGCCTACACGGCGGTCCGCGCCACCGGCCTGCTCGTCCTCTCCGTCTGGGCGCACCGCAAGCACCACGGCGTGTGGCCGATCCTGGCCACCCGGTGGGACGCCGAGTGGTACCTCGGCATCGCCGACCACGGCTACCCGCACGCCCTGGGCTCCGTCTCCGACTCGGGCAGCCTGGCCTTCTTCCCCCTCTACCCGACCCTCGTCAAAGCGCTGGCCGTGCTCACCCCGGGCACCCGGGCCAGTACGGGGCTCGGTCTGGCCGTCGCCGCGTCGCTCGTCGCCGCGTGGGGGGTCTTCGCGGTCGGGGAGCGCCTGTACGACCGCCGGACGGGCGTCGTCCTGGCCGCGCTGTGGGCCGCGTTCCCGGTGGGCGCGGTCCAGTGGATGGGGTACACGGAGTCCCTGTTCACGGCGCTGGCGGCCTGGTCGCTGTACGCCGTGCTCACGGGCCGCTGGCTGTGGGCGGCCTCGCTGGCGGTCCTCGCCGGACTGACCCGCCCCACCGGTGTCGCCGTGGCAGCGGCGGTGTCACTCACGGCACTCCTCACGTTCCTCCGCGCCGACCGCTCCCCCCGCGTCCTCACGGCCGTCGTCGTGGCCCCGCTCGGGTGGCTCGGGTACGTCGGGTGGGTGGGCCTGCGCCTGGGCCGCTGGGACGGCTACCTCGCCGTACAGCGCCTGTGGCGGCAGGACATGGACGGGGGCGCGCTGACCCTGCGCAGGATGCGGGAACTGCTGATGCACGACTCGACGCCCGAGCTGTTCCTGGTGCTGGTGACGGCGGTCCTGCTGGGGGCGGCCGTCCTCTTCGTCCTGTCGGCCTGGGACCGCCAGCCCCTCCCGCTCCTGATCTTCACGGGCGTCCTGCTGACGATCGTCCTGGGCAGCGGCGGCGTCTACTACCCACGCGCCCGCTTCCTGGTCCCGGCATTCCCACTACTCCTGCCCCTGGCGGTCCACCTCACCCGCGCGTCCCGCCGCTTCCGCGTGATCGCGCTCACGACGGCGGTGGCACTGTCGGCGTACTGCGGCGCGTACATGGCCCTGGTCTGGCCGAGCGCACCCTAGGACATATCCGCTCGAAGGGCGCACGCCCCGCCACCCCTCACCGACTCACCGCGCCGCCACCAACGCAACCACCCACACCACCGCCAGCACCGCAGCCACCGGCCACACCGGCCGCCCCCGGTCCGCCGCGCCGCTCTCGCCGGTCGGGCGCAGCGTGGCGTCCAGGCGCATGGCGGTCAGTTCGGCGGCCAGGGCGTCGTACGGGTGGGTGAGTCCCCGGCGGCGCTGGAGCCAGGCCCAGCGGGGTGCGGAGACCGCCCAGCCGCCGTCCTGCCAGTCGATCTTCAGCTCCAGGGACCGGCGCCGTACGAAACGGAGGTCGTCCCAGGGCACGTGGTGGGGGCCGCGCAACCCGGTGACCCAGACGCCGGAGCGGTCGGCGGTGACGCGCCAGGCGAGCTTCATGGGGACGCGGACCGCCCCGTACAGGCCGAGCAGGGGGATGAACACCACCGTCCACGACGAGAAGCCGGGCTCGTCGAACCAGCCCCAGACCAGCCACAGGCCCCACGACACGAGAAACGCGGCGGCCAGCCAGTCCAGCCACCCCGCCCGCCACCGCCGCACCTGGCTGACGGCCGCCTGCTGCTCGGCCAACTCCCGCCCCTGCAACTCCAGTCGCAGGCTGTCCGCAGCCTGTTCGCGGTGCTTGGCGACCCGTCGGCGCCCCGCGTCCGGCAACAGCGGCCGGACCGGCCCCGCCGACCACTCCATCAGCGGCGGCTGCTCGGGATCCTCGTCGGCGCTGACGACGAGAACCTCGGCGCCGTCAAAGGGAGCACCGTAGAGAACGGCTTCCCGGACGGGTCCGAGGGTGTCGTCGTCGAGGCCGAGAAGCACCCGCCGAAGCTCGTCGTCATCGACCGCCTCCCCCTCGTCCCCATCACCTTCATCCTCCTCGTCGTCCTCGTCGAAGGAGGTGAGCTCGACGGTGAACAGGGGCCGCTCGGCGGCGAGATCGTCGGCGGCGTACACCTCCGTACTGCCCTGTGCGTCGTCCCGTACGAGCACCCGCAGTACCGGCGCCGCAGCTCCGCGCAGCGCGACCGTGCGCTGCCGGCCGAGCCATGCCGAGGCCAGCGCGGTCGCCCCCAGGCCGGCCAGGAAGACGGTGGCGGACCAGGCGCCCTCCTGGTCCTCGGCCGCGCCCCACAGGCCCGCGGTGCTCCCGGTCAGCACGCCGAGTCCGAGCGCGACGAACCCCAGGACGAACAGCAGCTGCCCTCGCCGTACGGGAGCCTCGGCGCCCGGCACCGGGGCGGCGACGCCCCCGGCGGCCTCCAGAGCCCGCCGCACCTGTTCCCCGCGCGCCCGCAGCCGTACGGCGACGAGAGCCCAGGAGCCCAGCACGACCACGACTCCGAGGGCGGTCAGCGCCCACGACTTCGAGGAGGCCTCCGCGGCGAGGGCGAACAGCAGCAGGGGCGCGCCGACCCACACGAGCTCGGGCCGGGCGAGCACCCACAGGACGTAGACCGCGAATCCGGCCGCGACGAACGGCCACAGGCCGCCGGCCATCGCCACCAGGGCGCCCACGCACAGCACGAGGGTGGCGAGGCCGGCCGCGACCGCCCGGCGCACCCGCAGGAAGGTCCAGCGCGGCGGCAGCGCGGCCGACCAGTCCGCCGCGCGGGCGGTGGTCCAGTCGCGGCAGCCGTCGGGTATGGCGGCGGAGGGCAGGCGCAGCGACTCGTCGGGGAAGGTCACGCGGGTCAGCCGACCGCGAGCAGGATGGCCAGCAGCACCGCACCGGCGGCGGCGGGCGCCATGATCTCGTACGACCATTTCACGGTCACCTCGCCCTGAGAGGTGTCCGCCTTCTCCCGGGACTCCCACAGCAGGCTCAGGTCGTCCATGATCTGGTCGTTCTGGGCGCGGGTCGGGCCCGGCGGGATCAGGGGGGCTCGTCCGCCGCCCCGCCCGGCCTCGCGGACCTCGCGCAGCTGGGCGCGGTTCGCGCGCTTGCGGGCGCGCAGCGAGACGGGGACGGCCCACAGCTGGTACTTGGCGCCGGACTCGACGACGACCTCGTTCGAGAAACCCGACCGGAATCCGTCGACGGCTCCCCAGGGCGCCACGACGACCCGGAACGGATTGCGCACGCGCAGCCGGTGCTCGTTCGCGTACACGGCGGGGCGCAGGGTGAAGGCGATGACCAGGGGTACGACGAACAGGAGCGCGGCGAGTGCCAGCCAGGGCGCCCGCCCGTGCCCGACGATCAGCGCGTCACCACCGAGCCAGCCCGCGAGCCCGAGCAGCAGCACTCCGGCCACCAGGGACGAGGGTGACCGGTAGACCCGGTCGGGAGACTCGGGCGGCGTAGGCCCCTGCGCGGGCGACGGATGGTCCGGGGTCGTCATACCCCCGATTCTGCCCGACGCCCACGGATGCCTCTCGGCCCCCCCCCCCATACCCCTGAGCCCGCCCACCGATACCCCTCGGCTCTTCCGGCCATACCTCCCCCCTCCCCCCCCGATAC
>NZ_LGDW01000479.1 GCF_001280005.1 Streptomyces sp. NRRL WC-3618
ACCCCACCCCCTACGCCGACAACCTCATCGCCCGCTACCAGGAACCCCAGCGCCGCTACCACACGCTCACCCACCTCACCGCGGTCCTGGACCACATCGACGTACTGGAGCGGGCCCTCGCCCAGGCCGGGACACTCGCCCCCGACCTCGCCCTCGTCCGCCTCGCCGCCTGGTTCCACGACGCGGTGTACGCACCCGACCGCTCCGAGAACGAGGAGCGCTCCGCCCGCCTCGCCGAACGCGCGCTCACCGAGGCCGGCGTCTCCCCGGCGGGCACCGCCGAGGTGGCCCGCCTGGTCCGTCTCACCGTCACCCACGCCCCAGCGCCCGACGACCTGGCCGGGCAGGTCCTGTGCGACGCGGACCTCGCGATCCTGGCCGCGCCCCCGGAGACGTACGCCGCGTACACGGCCGCCGTACGCGAGGAGTACGCCTTCGTCCCGGAGGACGCCTTCAGGGAAGGGCGGGCAGCGGTACTGCGCCAACTCCTCGCTCTGCCGAGGCTGTTCTGGACGCCGTACGGAACGGAGCGGTGGGAGAAGGCGGCGCGGGACAACATCACGGCAGAGCTGGAGCGCCTTTAATCCGTGTCGGTCGGGGCAGCCGACCCCCTATCCTCGCCGCATGCTGAGTACGGGTGGGAAAGAAGTAGAAGAGGCTGTCGCGAGCATCGTGGCGCTGCTGCGGCCGGCGGTGGACCGGGACTGGGCGAACATCAACGCCGGTCGAGTGGACTGGAGTTGTCGGGAGACTGCGGAGCACGTGGCCAGCGATCTCGTCGCGTACGCGGGGCAGTTGGCGAGTCGGGCGCAGAGCCGTTACGTCCCCTTCGACATCACCATTGACGGCCGGGAAGGCGGGCTGGACCCCGCCGACAACGAGGGCATCCTCGATGTCATCACGACCACCGGCGCCCTGCTCACCGCCGCCATCCGCACCGCGCCCCGCGACGCGCGCGGCTTCCACCCGTACCCCTTCCGCAGCGCGAACCGCGAGGGCTTCGCCGCGATGGGCATCGCCGAAGTGCTGCTGCACGCCCACGACATGGCCGAGGGTCTGGGGGTGCCGTACGAAGCGCCCGCGCACCTGGCGGAGTTCGTCCTCACCCGGATCTTCCCGACCGTCCAGCCCCGCCCCGACCACTGGCAGAACCTGCTCTGGGCGACCGGGCGTGCCGACCTTCCGGCGCACGCCGGCCTTCCCGGCCGCGACCGGCTCACCGAGTGGCGCTGGACCAACAACCTCGTCCTCGACACCGAACGCCTCCGCCTGGAAGGCGTCACCCCGGCCGCCGCCGCCGACCTGGCCGCGGGCGGCACCGGCGGTTTCGACTGGATCGAGGGCGGCCCCTTCGAGGGCACGCGTGACGCCGCCGGAATGGTGACCAAGGCGTACGAAGGGGGCGTACACCGACCGGAGTTCGGCCTGTACGTCCTCGTACGGCGGGAGGACGACCGCGCCGTCGGCGGCATGGGCTTCCACGGCGTTCCCGACGAGGACGGCAAGGCCGAGGTCGGCTACGACCTCGCGGAAGCCGCCCGTGGCAACGGTTACGCCACGGAGGCGCTGCGCGCGCTGGCGAAGTGGGCGCTGGCGCGGGACGACGTACGGTCCCTGTTCGCGACCGTCGAGCCGCACAACGCCCCGTCCCACGGGGTGATCACCCGCGCCGGATTCATGCCGGTGAGCGCGGAACTCGACGAAAAGGGGCTCCAGGCCTACGAGTTGCGCGGCTGACGACCCGGCAACCGGTCCGCCCCGCCCGCTTCTTTCCGCCTGCGCAGTCCCGCCCCGTGCAGCAGCCGCACCACCTCGCGGCTGCTGACCTCCACGGCCCCCGCCCCCACCACATCCCCGTACCGATGCGACGGAATGTCGTAGTGGTCGCGCTCGAAGGCCCGCGCGGGCACCCCCAACTCCTCGGCGAAGGCGTGCAGCTCCTCGTACGAGACGTCGCTCACCAGGTGGGACCAGAGGCGTCCGTGGCCCGGCCAGGTGGGCGGATCGATGTAGACCGTCACGACGAGGCCGCCCCGCCGGCGGTCCCCAGTCCGCCGACCGCCGCGACCCGCACCCCCGCCTTGTGGCACACCCACTGCGGGTCGGGTCCCAGCTCCGGCTCGACCTCCAGGGCGTGCGGATCGCCGGTGCCGCACACCGGGCACAGCGGCCAGCGGCCGTAGGTCTCCAGCAGCGCGTCCTGGACGTCCTGGGCCACCAGGCCGGCCACGAAGGCCGCGCCGTCCGGCCACTGCTCGACCCACCAGCGGCGCTGTGCGACCGACCCCTCGACCATCGAGACGACGTCCGCCTCGGCGACCTCGCGGGCGGCCAGGTCGGCGAGCACCAGGGCGCGTGCCGCGTGCAACGCCTGCTCCAGTGGGGTGACGGGGCTGCCGGGATCGCCGATGGGGGTCATGCACCCATTGTGCGCACTCTTGACCGGACGTCCGAACGGAAAATATCTTTCATGATGTGAGCCGACACGTGAAGGAAATTTTCGGAGCAGCCGGCGCTCCCCGTGGCAACCCGGCCGCCGCGCCGCCCGCGCCCGCCGCGCTCGCCGCCAAGGTGCGCACCCTCGCGCCCTCGATGACCCGCTCCATGCAGCGCGTCGCCGAGGCGGTCGCCGCGGATCCGGCCGGCTGCGCGGCCCTCACGGTCACCGGCCTCGCCGAGCTCACCGGCACCAGCGAGGCGACGGTCGTACGTACGGCCCGTCTCCTCGGCTACCCGGGCTACCGCGACCTGCGGCTCGCGCTCGCCGGGCTCGCCGCCCACCAGCAGTCGGGGCGCTCCCCCGCCGTGACCGCCGACATAGCGGTGGACGACCCGATCGCGGACGTCGTGGCGAAACTGGCGTACGACGAGCAGCAGACCCTCGCCGACACGGCCGCCGGGCTGGACATGGCCCAGCTGTCGGCCGCCGTCGGCGCGCTCGCCGCCGCCCGCCGCGTCGACATATACGGCGTCGGCGCCTCCGGCCTGGTCGCCCAGGATCTCGCCCAGAAGCTGCTGCGCATAGGGCTGGTGGCGCACGCCCACAGCGACCCGCACCTCGCCGTCACCAACGCCGTGCAGCTGCGCGCGAAGGACGTCGCGGTCGCGATCACGCACTCCGGGTCGACCGGGGACGTCATCGAGCCACTCCGGGTCGCCTTCGAGGGTGGGGCCACGACCGTCGCGATCACGGGCCGGCCGGACGGGCCCGTCACGCAGTACGCCGACCACATCCTGACCACCTCCACGGCCCGCGAGAGTGAGCTGCGCCCGGCGGCCATGTCCTCGCGCACCAGCCAACTCCTCGTCGTCGACTGCCTGTTCATAGGCGTGGCGCAGCGGACGTACGAGACGGCCGCCCCCGCGCTCTCCGCCTCCTACGAGGCTCTCGCCCATCGCCACACCCCGCGCGGCGGCGGCACCACTTCGCGCCGCTAGCGCCCGTGCCCGGACCCCTCCCCCTCACCCTCTCCCTGTCCCTGTCCGGGCAGTACCGACAGCCGTGACACCGGTGGCGGCGGCAGCCGTCGTACCGGAAGATCCGAAAGAGCACGCACGCCATGGCCCCAACCGCTGACGCCTCCTCCAACTACCGTGCGCTGAAGGAGGAGTTGGAGACGCTGACAACCGAGGCGTTCCGACCGGAGCTGGCCGAGATCGACCAGCTCCCGACCCTCGACATCGCCAGGCTGATGAACGCGGAGGACGCGACCGTCCCCGCCGCCGTCGCCGAACGGCTTCCGGAGATCGCCGCCGCGATCGACGCCCTGGCGGCCCGGATGGCACGCGGCGGCCGACTGGTCTACGCGGGCGCGGGTACGCCGGGCCGGCTCGGCGTACTGGACGCGTCCGAGTGCCCGCCCACCTTCAACACCGACCCGGAGCGGGTCACGGGCGTGATCGCGGGCGGCCCCGAGGCGATGGTCACGTCGATCGAGGGCGCCGAGGACTCCAAGGAGCTCGCGGCCGGTGACCTCGACGCGCTCGGCGTCACCGCTCTGGACACGGTGGTCGGCGTCTCGGCGTCGGGCCGTACGCCGTACGCGGTCGGCGCCGTCGAACACGCCCGCGCGCTGGGCGCGTTGACGGTCGGGCTGTCCTGCAACACGCACAGCGCGCTCGCGGCGGCGGCCGATCACGGCATCGAGATCGTCGTCGGGCCCGAACTGCTGACCGGCTCGACGCGGCTGAAGGCGGGCACGGCGCAGAAGCTGGTCCTCAACATGCTGTCGACGATCACGATGATCAGGCTCGGCAAGACGTACGGGAACCTGATGGTCGACGTACGGGCGTCGAACGAGAAACTCCGGGCCCGTTCCCGCCGGATCGTCGCTCTGGCGACCGGGGCGGGCGAGGAGGAGATCGAGGCGGCGCTCGCGGCGACGGACGGGGAGACGAAGGACGCGATCCTCGTCGTCCTCGGCTCGGTCGACGGCCCGACGGCCGCCCGCCTCCTCGCGGAGCACGACGGCCACCTGCGCGCGGCGCTGGCGGCAGCGGCCCGCTGAGGCAGCAGCACACCACTGAGGTGCTCGAGCGTCACTGAGGTGCTCGGGCGTCACTGAGGTGCTCGGGCGTCACTGAGGTGCTCGGGTGTTCGGGCGTCGGGCAGGATGGGCCCCATGACCGAGATCCACACCCCCCGCCTCCTCCTCCGCCGCTGGACCGACGACGACCTCGTGCCCCTGTCGGAGATCTTCGCGGACTCCCAGGTCATGCGCTGGATCGACGACGGCGAGGTACGTGACCTGGAGTACACGGCGGAGGCCATCGAGCGGTGGGAGGAGGAGTGGGACGAGGAGGGTTTCGGCCTCTTCGCCGTCGAGCTGCTCGCCTCGGGTGAGCTGATCGGCGCGGTCGGCCTGTCCGTGCCCGGGTTCCTGCCGGAGGTGGCGCACGACGTGGCGATCAGCTGGCTGCTCGGTTCCCAGTTCTGGGGCCAGGGGTACGCCTCCGAGGCCGCCCACGCCACCCTGGAGTTCGCCCTCCAGGACCGCGGCCTCGACCGCGTGATCAGCATCAGCAGAGGGGGCGACGACGCCTCCGAGAACATCATCCGCAAGCTGGGCATGACGGAGGAGCGGGTGACGACCCACCCTGAGTACGGCCACCAACTGATCGTGCACACGATCGACCTCACGGAGTACGAGGCATAGGGGCGGCCCGTACCGCGTTGTCAGTGCCGTGTGCGACGGTGGAAACCACTGACCGGCTGACCACTGACCACTGACCGCTCAGCGCACCGCAGGCCGAAGGGACGACGACATCGTGAATCACGCCCAGCTGACCGCCCTCGGGCGAGCCCTGCGCGTCCTCGGCGAGCACGGGGACGCGCTCTCCGGCGACACCGGCGACACGAAACTGCACGAGATCAAGGCCGACCTGAAACGGGCCCTGGCGATCCTGGACGACACGGTCACCGGCTCGGCGCCCACGACCCGCTGCGCCGAGCACCCGAACGGCCCGGTGGACGAGAGCGCCAATGACCTCTGCCTGCTCTGCGAGACGCGCCGCCGCAGCGCCCGCCGCTCCCAGCAGAACGGCACGTACCCACAGGCCCGCCCCACCGACCCGGACTCGGCACCCCCCGAGCGCACGATGTCCCGCTACGGCGTCCGCGCGGACCGCCCCCAGCCCCAGCAGCGCTGGATCCCCGAGGTCTGGACCGGCCAGAACTGGCAGCTCTGCGGCACCCCACGCCGCGACCGCCTGGAGGCCGAGCGCTACCTCTCCGCCGAGCGCCGCGCTCCCCGCCCCGGAATCGCCTACCGCCTGGTCCACGAGTTCACCGACTACGAGGTCCTACGGATCTGGGGCACACCGGTGAAGGTGGACATCGAGCCGATGGGGAATCTGTAGCCCTCGCGGACACGCGACACCTCCCTATTCACACAATGTTCGAAAAATCCTTTCCGCCAGCCCTCGCCTCATCACATAATGTCCTGCTGCCGACGAGTGATCGCTGGGGAGCCCGGGGCGCTGCGCGGGGGACGTGTCTGCGCCGGGGCGCATGAACTGTATGAGCTGTACGAGTGCTGAGCTGTACGAGTGCATGAGTGCACGAGCTGCACACCAGTACGTGCGCCGCGATGGGGCGGGCCGAGTCGTTCGGCGGCAGTCAATCCATCATCTTTGGGGGGCTTTTCCTTGAGTTCTCGTACGCGCCGCAGTCTCGCGGCGCTCACCTCGGCCGCCTCGCTGGCGGCCGGTCTGCTCGGTGCGGTGGCACCGGGCGCGCAGGCCGTCGGCGGTGCTGTGACACCCGGTCAGATCGCTCTCTACGGCGGCAGCACGGGTATCGCGACCGTCAACTCGAACGGGACCGGCCTGCGTTCCGTCCGCAACATCCCGAACTCCAACTACACCCCGAACTGGGCGCCGGACGGCAGCCGCCTGGTGGCCGGATGGAGCCAGCTGGTCACCGGCCGGGTCACCGGCAGCACCGCGCCGATCACCCTGCCGTGGGCGACCAAGGTGCGCTCCAGCGCGTCGTACGAGGACCCGACGTTCTGGCTGGACGGCCGGTACGTGGTGTTCAGCACCGCCGGCCAGCTCGCCTACGGGCCGTCGGACGGCTCATGGGCGCCGGAGCCGTTGCTGACGAACGCCCAGGAACCGGCGACGGTCTGCGACCTGCACCCGACGGCGAGCCCCACGGGCATCCTGGCCTTCGAACGGCGCCACAACTTCGGCTGCTACGACAGTCTGGGCATCTGGACGTACAACCCCGTCACCAAGGCGCTGAAGAAGATCATCGCGTCCGGTACGGCACCGGTGTTCTCGGCGGACGGCAGCAAGCTGGTCTTCACGCGCGTCGTGGACGAGTGGACGCAGCTGTTCACGGCCAAGGCGGACGGCACCGACGTCAAGCAGGTGACCACCGGCGAATCCGATCACCTGGCCCCGAGCTGGGACCCCGCCGGCGGACGGATCGCCTACGAGGCGCACAGCTCGCACGCCGGCTGGTCCAGCGATGTGCAGACGGTGCGCATCCTCGACCTGGCGAGCGGGACGTCCACCCAGCTCACCGGCGAGGGCAAGGGCGCCAAGCCCGCGTGGCAGCCGCTGCGGAAGAACATCCTGGCCCGGGTCTACGGCACCGGGTCCGTCGGTATCGACGGGGCCGCGTCCCGCTGGACGTTCGACAAGTCGGGCGCTGCCCATGTGCCCGGCCTGATCACCGCCCGGTCGGCGGTGCTGGTCAACAAGGGCAACGCCTCGTACTCGGCTCCGGGGATCGCGCTGGCCGCCGAGAAGCAGGGCCCGCTCCTGCTGACCTCCGGCAGCCGGCTGGACTCCGCCGCGGCCTCCGAACTGAAGCGGACGCTTCCCCGGGGCAGCGCCGTCTACCTCAACGGCGGCACCCGCATCCTCGGCTCCCGGGTGGCCGGCCAGGTGCAGGCGCTCGGCTTCAAGCCGGTGCGTCTCGACAGCACGGACCTCTCGGGACTGTCGGTCAGGGTCGCCAAGCAGATCACGTCGGCCCCGAGCTGGATCTTCGTCGCCGACGGCAGGGAGTACCACGACCCGATCGCCGCCTCCGCCGCCGCCGGGTCGCTGGGGTACAAGGGCAAGGGCGTGGTCCTGCTGACCAACGGGACGAGCGTGTCCGCGTCGGTCAGGAACTACCTGAACGCCCTCAACCCGAGGAACACGAACCTGGTGACGGTCGGCTCCAACGCCACCAAGGCCATCCAGAACGTGACCCTCGACGAGATCTGGAACTTCTGGGCCATGGGCGGCAGAACACACGAGGACGTCGCCGCCAACCTGGCCCGCTTCTGGTGGACCTCACCGACGTGGGCCTCCGTCCAGGACACCTGGTCCTGGCAGAACGCCGCCGCGGGCAGCGCGGTCAGCGCCGTCTCCGGCCCGGTGCTCTGGTCCAGCCGGTCCACGCTCTCGGCGCCGACCGCGTACTACCTGAGCCAGCGGGCCGCGAGCATCTCGGTCGTGCAGACCTTCGGCGGCAGCGCGTCGTACCCGCCGGCCAACCGCACCGGCATCGGTTCCGCCATCGCGGCGAGCAGCGCGTGGACGTCCACGGTGTGGGCGCCGGGCGGGGTGACCCCGGCGAGTGCCGCCACGGCACGGTCCGCCGCGTCCTCCACCGAAGGTGGCCGTCCGACGTCCACCGCCACGGTGGTCCCGGGCGAGCACCTGCCCGCACCGGACGCGCACAGCGCCCGCTGACCAGGGGCGACACCGACCGTCGCACGCGCAGAAGCCCGACGGCTCCCGCGCGTGCGACGGTCCGGGGCCTCCCCAAACCTTGATCCACACGACCGGGTGAACCGGGTCCCTCGTCCGAGGCAAAGTGGCGGATCAGCGGCCTGATGATCGTCGATGCTGCGGATGTCCGAGTCATCGCTTTCGCCCAGGAGACCCCCCTTGAACGTCCGCCGCTTCCTCACGACCGCCCTTGCCGTCGTCGGCCCCCTGACCAGCGCCCTGGTACTCGCGGTCGCGACCCCGGCGGCCACCGCCGCCGCGAACCCCTGCGGGTTCTACGAGACGGGCAGCGACGCGTACTACAACCACTGCACGGGCGACGGCTCACGCATCATCATCGAGGTCGAGGTGTTCGGCCCGAACTACGAGAAGTGCGTGGCCCCCGGCGACACCTGGCTCGGCAGCGCGAGCAAGATCGACGGCGCGTTCTACACCGGCCGCCTCTGCTGAGCCTGTCCGTGCGCGGCCCCCGATGGTGAGGGTGGGGCGGGCAGGGCCGACCGCGCGCTGCCCGCCCCACCCTCGTCTCCGCTCAGAGCGGCCCTTGGCCCACATTGCGCTGTCGCAGCTCTCCCGCGAGCCCCTCGGCTGTCACGAAGTCGGCGTCATCGTGCAGGACGACCAGACCGTGGTGGGCGGCGGTGGCGCAGATCTGAAGGTCGACGGAGGACAGCGCGCGGTGGGCGCCGCGCTCGGCAGCACGCAGTTGGACGCGGCCGATCCAGTGGGAGGCGCTCTTGGGGATGGCGACGTCCTCGTAGATCTCCTCGAACAGAACCCGGTACTGCTCGTACTGGTCGAGGTTCCGCGCCGACATCAGAAACTCGGCGCGCTGCGGGTAGCACGAACGGATGTCACCGTCAGCCGCCACCTCACGCCAGGCCTCGGCCAGCGAGCCGTCCCGCATGATGCGCCAGAGCGCGGACGAGTCCAGTAGATAGCGCGTCACTCGGCGTACTCCTCCTTTTCGGCACGACGCGCGACCTCGGCACCCTCGACGTCCCAGTCCGGCGCGAGGGCGATGAACTTGTCGTAGGCGGCGGCCCGGTTCAGCCGCTTGTTGTACTCCTCCAACGCCTTCGCCACCGCTGCGGTCTTCGTCTTGTGCCCGCCCAGTCGCTTCGCCGTCTCCAGTGCCTCGTCGTCGATCTCGATGTGTGTCAGGGACATCCCAGCCTCCCGCGATGTACATAAAAGGTCACTGGATCCTCCATGACTGTACATCTCTACTCCTGCCCCCACCTCTGCCTCAGCCCACCTCAGGGCAGCCGCCCCTCCCGGTTGACCCGCCGCACCCGCGCCCGCAGCACCTCCCCCGCAGCCGCCTCCCCGAGTGCCTCCGGCGGACAGTCCCACTCCCGCCCGCCACCCACGGGCCGCAGCTGTACGTACCCGCCGACGCGCCCCATCACCTCCCCGATGCGCCCGTCGCGCACATCAAGGGCGTACGTCACCTCGCTACTCACCTTCACCGCCACCGGCGGCCACGCCCTCAAGTACGGCGGCCAGCCGCGTCGCCGTACGGACGTTGCAGCGCCCGAGGACGACCAGAGCGAAGGGTTCGTCGCTGGCGCCGGTCACGGGGTCGACGCCCAGCGACGGCAGGGCGACCCCGACCTCTCTCAGCGCCGCCCGCAGCCGCGCGACCACTTCGTCCGTCGACTGCAAGCGCCCGTTCGACATCAGCTCCATCGCCCTCGCCTCTCCACTCTGAGTGTTGATGTTCTCCACACAGCGTGGCGAATCGGTGTCTAACCTGGCCAGAGGGGACATCCCAACAAAGCCATGTGTGCGACAGGGGGTTGCGATGGCAGCGCCGAAGGACCTCGATCCGTTCTCCTCACCCCGCGCCATGCTGGGCGCAGAGCTCAGATACGCGCGCGAGAAGAAGGGGTTGAGCCAGACGAAGTTGGGCGAGCCACTCTTCGTCAGTGGCTCCTTCATCGGTCAGTTGGAAGCCGGGACTCGGCGCATGCACCACAACTACGCCGTCAAGTTCGACGAGATGCTCGACACCGGCGAGTTCTTCGCCCGCAACTGCGAGGCCTCCGCCAAGTCCAAGTTCCCGAACCACTTCACGGAAGCAGTGGAAGCGGAGGCCCTCGCCACGTCGATCAGGCAGTTCACGCCAACGCTGATTCCCGGGCTTCTGCAAACAGCGGCCTACGCGGAGGCGTTGTTCCGCGCCTACTGGCCTACGGCATCAGACGCCGAGATCGAGGAGCTGGTAGCGGCACGCATGGAACGCACCCGACTCTTCGACGATCCAACAACAACGTTGTTGTGGGCAGTTCTCGAAGAAGCCGCTCTCCGCCGCCCTGTCGGCGGACCAGCAGTCATGGCGGAGGCCCTCCGCCGCGTGGCAGATCTGGCACGTCGCCGCAGGATCATCCTGCAGGTGCTCCCGTTCAGCGCGGGCGCGGTCGGCTCTCTGCCGAGCGGCATCAAGCTCATGTACTTTCCCGACGCCCCTCCGCTCGCCTACGTCGAGGGCGTCGGGATCGGGCAACTGTTGGACGACCCGGCGACCGTCACCCGCCATGAGCTGACGTTCGACCTGATCAGGGCCAACGCCCTCCCCCCGCAGGAATCTCTGGCCCTGATCGAAGCAGTGGCAGAGGATTACGCACATGAACCGACGCAGCCCTGACCACACTTGGTACAAGTCCAGCCATAGCGGCGGCGACGGCGCCGACTGCCTCGAAGTCGCCCCCGGCCACCCCACCCTCGTCCCCGTCCGCGACTCCAAGAACCCCCACGGCCCGAAGCTCGCGTTCCGGGCGGAGGCGTGGGGGGTGTTCGTCGCCGACCTCAAGCAGCAGTAGGGCTGTTGGATCCGACGCCCGCCCCGAAGCTCAAGCGGCCAGCTCCGAGCCCTCTTTCTTTGGAACGGGAGGCGGGCTCAACCCGCCCTCCCACCCCGCGTGTTGACTTGACGCGTTCGGCTTGCCACGCAGAGTCACGAGGGGCTAGCGTTCCGAGACAGCAAACAAAACGACCTCCGCCAGATGCAGCAACATCCGACAGAGGTCTGACCGTCGAGATCCCGTGGCTTAAAGGAAATCCCGTGGCTGAAGCCAACTTTAGTGCTGCCGTCCTGCCCGCGCACGCGTCTCCGCCCCACCCGATGGCCAGTCCGGGTTACGGCAAACGTGACGCCCCGGACCAACGCCCCCGCACGAACCACGACTTCGCGCATCTTCCGCCGCGCGAGGCAGCGGTCGCCGCGTACATCGACCGGTTGCCCAGCGGCGCCGACATCTCCGTAAAGACGCTGGCCAAGCACCTCCCGTACGGCCAATGTGCCCTCCGCACGGCCCTCAACAACCTCCGCCAGGCAGGCCACCTGCGCCGGGGTCGCGAACACCTGACCGGTACCGGAAGCCAACTCTGGATCACCCGAACGTGGTTCACCCGCACGGCACGCGGCGACGACTGGTGGGCGGCGTTCACGCGGGGCGACGTACCGCAGAAGCATGCAGAGGCAGAAGCACAGGCAGAGGAACCGCACCGCCGTCCGACCCGCTCCCGCGCGTTCATCCTGCTCGCCGCTCTCGGCCGTACCGCACCCGCGCTGTCCCTCTCCCAGCGGGACTGCGCGGCGCTGGCTCCACTGGTCGGGGAGTGGTTCGAGCGAGGGGCGAACGAGGAGTCCGTACGGCACGCCCTGACCGCCGGCCTGCCGACCCCGGTCCACTCCCCGGCCGCCCTGATCCGCAGGCGCCTGACCGACAAACTCCCGCCGGAGCCCGCTGCCGTACGGGCGCCGCTGCGGATGCTGGAGTGCGCGAAGTGCGGGGTGCCGGGCCGGGCGGAGGCGCTGGCAGGGGGCGTGTGCGGGGAGTGCCGGGGCGAGGCCCCGCCCCGTCCGACCTCGCCCCTGCCCGCGTCCGCGATCCACTCCCGCGCGGCCGACATCCGCGTCGCGATGTCCCGGCGACGAGAAGAGAGTCGTACATGACCAGAACGCACCCACACATTCCGCAGATGCCGCTCGACGACTTCGAAGACCTGGCTCGTGGGGCGCCCGAGACCGTCTGGCTGGAGTTCGTCCGGGGCAGGGTGGAGGTGAAACCGCCGTCGGACGGCGATCACAGCGAGATCCTGGTGTCGCTGCTGAGGCAGTTCGCCTCGGAAGACAGGTTGTGGGACCTGTATCCGTACGCCGGGCTGTGCACGGAAACCTCGCTGGCGGGCCGATACCTGCCCGACGCCATGCTCGTACGGAGGGGCCATCGCCTGGGACGCGGCCACTGGGCGAGCCCGGACATCGTCTCGGCGGTCGTGGAAATCGTCCACCGCGCCTGGGGCAAAGACCATCGCGACCACGATGCCAAGCTCGTCGGCTACGCATCCGCCGCATTCCCGCCCACATCCTCGTCGACCGCGACGACAACACCATCACGACTTCCAGCGAGCTCCACGACGGTCGCTACCAGCTGGTCGCCTCGTCCCCCTGGGGAACAACCGTCCGACTCCCCGCCCCGGTGGACGTCGCGCTGAACACCGAGAGGCTCAAGAGCTACATGGCGCGGGACACCGCGCCATGACCGAGATGGCCGACCGAGGCGAAAGGCAACACGTATGACCGCTCCAACGGTCCGGAGACACACAGCCGGGGCACCATGGTGGGAAGGAGGCGAGCCCACCATGACCTTTGGCACCAGGCGCCCGCAGATGTCCCGGGAGGACTTCGAAGAGCTGGCCGACAAGGCCCCCGGGAGCGTGCAGCTCGAATTCCTCGATGGACGGCTGTACGTCAAGGGCGATCACATCCAGGTCGAAGACTTCGAGGAACTCGCCCTTAGGGCTCCGGAGGGAGTCAAGCTCGAACTCATCGACGGAAAGCTTGAGGTCAAGCCGTTGCCGGACAATCGCCACAGGGCCATCGTGGTGTGGCTCAGCCGGTTGTTCATGCAACTTCGCCCTGAACTGGCCTTGTACCACGAACAAGATCTCAAGATCGGCGCCTACCGCAAAGGCCACGCGACGGCGGACGCCGCATTGGCGCCGTTGGATCACTTCATCGCCGAGGACAACAACTGGGCCTCTCCGGACGGCATCCTCATGGTCGTCGAAGTCACCTCCCACGACCGCGACACCGACCGACGCGACCGCATCGACAAGGTGCGCGGCTACGCGGAGGCAGACATCCCTGTCTATCTGCTGATCGACAGGGACAACGACACACTGGTCGTGTACAGCGAGCCGAAGAACGGGACCTACCAGCAGAGCCCTTCGTACCCGTACGGAGCCATGGTCGAGCTACCCGCCCCCGTGAACGTCACCCTCAACACCGAGAAGCTCAAGGACTACGCCGACTGAGTCCCGGCCGACATCCCGCCGACATCCCAGAGGGCGGCCCCGAAAAGGAACCGCCCCCAGCAACCGCACCCAGCGTGGCTCAGCTCAACGACCCCAGCGCCGCCGCGTCGTACGCCTTCAGCTCGTCCGTCCTGCCGTCAAGGACCTTCGCCGCCCACTCCGGGTCCTGGAGCAGCGCGCGGCCCACGGCCACGAGGTCGAACTCCTCGTTCTCCAGGCGGTCCAGGAGATCGTCGATGCTCTTGAGCGGCGAGCCCTCGCCCGCGAAGCTGCGCACGAAGTCACCGTCGAGGCCGACCGAGCCGACGGTGACCGTCGGCTTGCCGGTGAGCTTCTTCGTCCAGCCCGCCAGGTTGAGGTCCGAGCCGTCGAACTCCGGCAGCCAGTAGCGGCGCGTGGAGGCGTGGAAGGCGTCGACACCGGCCGCCGCGAGCGGGGTCAGGATCGACTCCAGCGCCTCGGGGGTCTCGGCGAGGCGCGCGTCGAAGGCGCCCGACTTCCACTGCGAGTAGCGGAAGAGGATCGGGAAGGACGCGGACACGGCCTCGCGTACGGCGGCCACGATCTCCGCCGCGAACTTCGTACGGGCGACCGGGTCACCCCCGTACGTGTCCGTGCGGCGGTTGGTGTCCGCCCACAGGAACTGGTCGAGGAGGTAGCCGTGGGCGCCGTGCAGCTCGACTCCGTCGAAACCGATGCGCTCGGCGGCCACCGCGGCCTCGACGAACGCGTCGATGACGTCGTCCAGGTCCTCCTGCGTCATCTCCTTGCCGGTACCGGCGGTGCCGTCAAGGCGCAGACCCGACGGGCCGACCGCCGGCGCGTCGGCGAACGGGGGCTGCCCGGCCTCCCTGACCATACCGATGTGCCACAGCTGCGGCACGATCTTCCCGCCGGCCGCGTGCACGGCATCGGCGACCTTCGCCCACCCCGCGAGCTGCTCCTCGCCGTGGAAACGCGGAACGCGGTCACTGTCACCGGCGGAGTCGTGTCCGACGTACGTGCCCTCGGTGACGATCAGACCTACCCCGGCGCCCGCGCGGCGCGAGTAGTACGAGGCCACGTCCTCGCCGGGAACACCACCGGGCGAGAACTGACGCGTCATCGGCGCCATCACGATCCGGTTCGGCACGGTCAGGCCGTTCACCGTGAGGGGGCGGGAGAGGATCTGGGCCGCGCGGGAGGTCTGGGCGGGGGCTGTCACGTGGGGACTCCTGGAAAGGGACGGGAATGAGCGGTGACACAGTTACTGCACAGTTGCTTGCATGTGCATCAACTACCGCCCTCCGGCCCTCCATTCCTCCCGCGGGGGACGCCTGCTGTGATCCCGGCCACTACAGGCGATACCTGCGATACCTGCGATACCTGCGACACGTCAGGCCCCGCAAAACGCCCGAGGGCGGCACCCTCCCCACAAGGAGAAAGGTGCCGCCCTCGGTACGAAGGACGATGATCAACCAGAGGTCGATCAGAAGTCCATGTCACCGCCCGGCATGCCGCCACCGGCGCCGGCGCCGGCACCGGCCTTCTCCGGCTTGTCGGCGATGACGGCCTCGGTGGTGAGGAAGAGCGCGGCGATCGACGCGGCGTTCTGCAGCGCGGAACGCGTCACCTTCGCCGGGTCGATGATGCCCTCGGCGATCATGTCGACGTACTCACCGGTCGCGGCGTTGAGGCCGTGGCCGACGGGAAGGTTGCGCACCTTCTCGACGATGACGCCGCCCTCGAGGCCACCGTTGACGGCGATCTGCTTGAGCGGGGCCTCCAGGGCGAGACGGACGATGTTGGCGCCGGTCGCCTCGTCACCCGTGAGCTCGAGCTTCTCGAAGACCGAGGAAGCCTGGAGCAGAGCCACGCCACCACCGGCGACGATGCCCTCCTCGACGGCCGCCTTCGCGTTGCGAACGGCGTCCTCGATGCGGTGCTTGCGCTCCTTGAGCTCGACCTCGGTCGCGGCACCGGCCTTGATGACCGCAACACCGCCGGCGAGCTTCGCCAGGCGCTCCTGCAGCTTCTCGCGGTCGTAGTCGCTGTCCGAGTTCTCGATCTCGGCACGGATCTGGCTGACCCGGCCCGCGACCTGGTCGGCGGAGCCGCCGCCGTCGACGATCGTGGTCTCGTCCTTGGTGATGACGACCTTGCGCGCACGGCCCAGGAGGTCCAGGGAGGTGTTCTCGAGCTTGAGACCGACCTCCTCGGAGATGACCTCGCCACCCGTGAGGATCGCGATGTCGTTCAGCATCGCCTTGCGGCGGTCGCCGAAGCCCGGGGCCTTGACCGCGACGGACTTGAAGGTCCCGCGGATCTTGTTGACGACCAGGGTCGAGAGGGCCTCGCCCTCCACGTCCTCGGCGATGATCAGCAGGGGCTTGCCCGACTGCATGACCTTCTCGAGAAGCGGCAGCAGGTCCTTGACCGAGGAGATCTTGGAGTTGGCGATGAGGATGTAGGGGTCCTCGAGCGACGCCTCCATGCGCTCCATGTCGGTCGCGAAGTACGCCGAGATGTAGCCCTTGTCGAAGCGCATACCCTCGGTGAGCTCAAGCTCCAGACCGAAGGTCTGGGACTCCTCGACGGTGATGACGCCTTCCTTGCCGACCTTGTCCATCGCCTCGGCAATGAGCTCGCCGATCTGCGTGTCGGCGGCGGAGATGGAGGCGGTCGAAGCGATCTGCTCCTTGGTCTCGACCTCCTTCGCCTGGTCGAGCAGGGCACCGGAGACGGCCTCGACGGCCTTCTCGATGCCGCGCTTCAGCGCCATCGGGTTGGCACCCGCGGCGACGTTGCGCAGGCCTTCGCGAACCAGCGCCTGGGCCAGGACAGTCGCGGTCGTCGTACCGTCACCGGCTACGTCGTCCGTCTTCTTCGCGACTTCCTTGACCAGCTCGGCGCCGATCTTCTCGTACGGGTCCTCGAGCTCGATCTCCTTGGCGATGGAAACACCATCGTTGGTGATCGTGGGGGCGCCCCACTTCTTCTCGAGGACGACGTTCCGGCCCTTGGGGCCGAGGGTGACCTTGACGGCGTCTGCGAGCTGGTTCATCCCGCGCTCGAGACCGCGCCGTGCCTCCTCGTTGAACGCGATGATCTTGGCCATGTGAAGTGGTCCTCCCGGACTGGGGTGGATTGCTCCGGACCGCGCTGGCGCCCGCGACGGACGGCCTGCCTGCCCTGTGGTTCCTTGCACCACCCGGCCTGCGGGCCTCACCCACCCGGTCCTTCGGTAGCACTCTCACCTTCAGAGTGCTAACGCCAATGATTAGCACTCGCCCCTGTCGAGTGCAAGCGGCTCTCGAGGATCCGCAGGTGAACAGGGGGTACCTACGCACCGGTAGGCGTGTCGCCGAGCATGCCGATGGCCATGCATACGGCCATGCCGATGGACATGCCGATGGGCTCGTACCTCGTGAAGTCAGTCCCACGAGGTACGAGCCCATCGAATCCTTCAACGAAGGACGAAGAACGTCGCTTGCGGTGCGCCGGCGCGTTGCTTCAGCTGGTCGCCAGACGGACCATGTCCGCCTGCGGCCCCTTCTGGCCCTGCGAGATCTCGAAATCGACCCGCTGACCTTCCTCGAGGGTGCGGTAGCCGTCCATCTGAATCGCGCTGTAGTGGACGAAAACATCCGCACCACCGTCGACCGCGATGAAGCCGTACCCCTTCTCCGCGTTGAACCACTTGACGGTGCCCTGAGCCATGCCCAACTCCCCTATTACTGGCCCTTGCACGGACCCGCACTTCGCGGATCCGGGTCAGACCTCACCCCCCCAACCGGTGGAGGTGTGCGCCGGAACGCGTCGACCGCGGCCGAATGTATCTGTCCAACTGCCCTCTGCAACAGGGCAATTGGACGAGAAATCCGGGCACGTCAGGTCAGGAAATATGCGGAGAATTCACGCGGATTCAGGGCAAGCCGGGCCCCACAAAGTGAACAAAAAACGCAAAAGGCCTGCACACTTTGGCTACTTCTCGTTGGGTGCGCGGCAGAAATCAATACGCGTGCGGCGAGCGAGATGGCGCGGCTTCCCCAACTGTACCGCGCTCAACCATACAGAATTGCCCCCTCCGCTTCTCTCATCGGAGGGGGCAATTCGATGAACACTCGGTAATCGACTTACCGATGGCTACTACTGCTATTACTGGCGCTCAGCCTCCGGCGACAGCCGGAATGATCGACACCCCGGCACCGTCCGGCGTCGCCGTCTCCAGCCCCTGCTCGAAGCGGACGTCGTCGTCGTTGACGTACACGTTGACGAAGCGCCGCAGCTTCCCCTGGTCGTCGAGCACCCGGGCGGCGATCCCCGTGTGGTTCTTCTCGAGATCAGCGATGACCTCGGCGAGGGTCCCACCCTCGGCGGCCACCTCGGCCTGCCCGCCGGTATAGGTACGCAGGATGGTAGGAATGCGGACACTAACGCTCACAATGAACCTCCGGTCAGGATGACGCGCCCCCAAGGGGCGCGGGGCTCTGCTGAATGTGCGGCTACCGCCGCGTGGGCGCGCCCAGCCCCCACCGGCCCGCAGCAGAACAACTACCTCTTACGCGAGTCCAGCCTCATGGAACGACTCAAGACTGGGCCGAATGGTCGCGGTCAGCCCGACATCGGCCACCGCGTCCAACGTCTTGAGCCCGTCCCCGGTGTTCAGCACGACAGTCGTGAGGGCCGGGTCCAGCAACCCGCTCTCGATCAGCTTCTTCGTGACACCGACGGTCACCCCACCCGCCGTCTCCGCGAAGATCCCCTCCGTACGCGCCAGCAGCCGGATCGCGTCGACGATCTGCTCGTCGTTCACGTCCTCCACCGCCCCGCCGGTCCGCCGCGCGATGTCCAGCACGTACGGCCCGTCCGCCGGGTTGCCGATCGCCAGCGACTTGGCGATGGTGTCGGGCTTCTGCGGCCGTACGACGTCGTGCCCGGCCTTGTAGGCCACGGACACCGGCGAGCAGCCCTCCGCCTGGGCACCGAAGATCTTGTACGGCTTGTCGGCGACCAGCCCGAGCTTGATCAGCTCCTGCAGACCCTTGTCGATCTTCGTGAGCTGCGACCCGGAGGCGATGGGCACGACGAGCTGGTCCGGCAACCGCCAGCCGAGCTGCTCGCAGATCTCGTACGCCAGGGTCTTGCTGCCCTCCGCGTAGTACGGGCGCAGGTTGACGTTGACGAAGCCCCAGCCCTCGCCGGCCGGGTCGCCGATCAGCTCGGAGCAGAAGCGGTTCACGTCGTCGTAGTTGCCCTCGATGCCGACGAGCTCGCCGCCGTACACCGCGGCCATGACGACCTTGCCCTGCTCCAGGTCGTGCGGGATGAACACGCAGGACCGCAGACCCGCGCGGGCGGCGGCGGCGCCCACGGCACCGGCCAGGTTGCCCGTGGAGGAGCAGGAGAGGGTGGTGAAGCCGAAGGCGCGGGCGGCCTCCAGCGCCTGGGCGACGACCCGGTCCTTGAAGGAGTGGGTCGGGTTGCCGGAGTCGTCCTTCACGAAGAGCTTGCCAACGTCGACGCCCAGCTCGCGGGCGAGGTTGTCGGCCTTGACGAGCTTGGTCCAGCCGGGATTGATGTTCGGCTTCTCGGCGACGTTCGCGGGGACGGGCAGGAGGGGCGCGTAACGCCAGATGTTCGCGGGTCCCGCTTCGATGCGCTTGCGGAGTTGCTCGGTGTCGGCCGCCGACTGGACACCGAAGTCGTAGGCGATCTCCAGCGGGCCGAAACACTCCTCGCAGGCGAACACCGGACCGAGGGGGACACGGTGGCCGCATTCGCGGCACGAGAGTGCGGCGGCGGGACCGAGATCGACAGGGGTTGCGGAGCCGGCAGTGGTGCTCTCGACAGTTTGCGCAGCCATGGAGGCGAGGCCCTTTCTCCTCATCTTCCTCACGGCGCATCTCGCCGTGAGACGGATTTGGCACCTTCCCGAGCCGGGAGCCTCGCGCATGAACTGCGACAAGACCGGCCGGAGGGTTGCCGGGGCTTCATCGGGCCGTATCCCTCTGCCCCTCTGGATGAGCGGTATGAAGTTATGAGCGCCGGCGACCTCGGACATGCGATGGTCACCCGCGTTGTTCAAGACTGTAACCGAAGCCTTGGATGGTGGTGGGAGCCGTCCGAACCGCGAGATAGCGCGACATGAGCCGCTACCGCGGCGAGTCGAGCTTTTTCCCCCCATGCGACGTAAGGGAGAGCCGCACGTGCTGGAAGACGTCGAGCGCTGGCTGGGCACTCGCTCCTGGTCCGCCCGTGACCGCCCGCTCAAGAAGCTGATCGCCGCGAAACGTTCCTCGAACGCCTCGGTGAGTGTCGTCCTGCCCGCGCTCAACGAGGAGAAGACGGTCGGCGAGATCGTCGCCGTCATCCGCCGTGACCTGATGCTGAAGGTCCCGCTCGTCGACGAGATCGTGGTCATCGACTCGGGTTCGACCGACCGTACCTCCGAGGTGGCCGCCGCGGCGGGTGCCCGGGTCGTGCACCGCGACGACATCCTGCCGCGCATCCCGGCCGTGCCGGGCAAGGGCGAGGTGCTGTGGCGGTCACTCCTGGTCACCAGCGGGGACATCGTCTGTTTCGTCGACGCTGACCTGAAGGAGTTCTCCTCGGAGTTCGTCTCCGGGATCGTGGGCCCGCTGCTCACGGAGCCGGGTGTGGACCTCGTCAAGGCGATGTACGACCGCCCGCTCGGCGAGGCGTCGGGCCAGGGCGGCCGGGTGACGGAACTGATGGCCCGCCCCCTCCTCAACATGCACTGGCCGCAGCTGGCCGGTTTCGTCCAGCCGCTCGGCGGCGAGTACGCGGCCCGCCGCTCGCTCCTCGAACAGCTCCCGTTCCCCGTCGGCTACGGCGTGGAGCTGGGCATGCTGATCGACGCCCTCCACCTGGTCGGCCTGGACGCGCTGGCGCAGGTCGACGTGGGCGTGCGCAAGCACCGCCACCAGGACGGCCAGGCCCTGGGCCGGATGTCCGCCGCGATCTACCGCACCGCCCAGCTCCGACTGGCCCGGGGCCATCTGATCCGCCCCTCGCTCACCCAGTTCGAACGCGGAGAGGACGGTTTCGAGCCACGCACGTACTCGGTGGACACCGAGGAACGCCCGCCGATGGCGGAGATCGCGGAGTACGCGAGGAGGAAGGCCGCGTAGGCCCGGCACACCGGCCGAGCGGCTTGTATACGGCTGAGGCGTACGTGTGTACGTTTGAGCGTTTCCGGGCCGGGCTAGGTTGAGGCGTATGGCTTCGACGCAAGGTGTGCAGGGTACGCAGGGTTCTTATCGGGTGCTGGTCGCGTCCAACCGCGGCCCGGTCACGTACGAGATCCGCGAGGACGGCTCGCTGCACGCCAAGCGCGGCGGCGGCGGGCTGGTCTCCGGACTGTCGGCGATCGGGCCGGACGCGAACGCCCTGTGGGTGTGCTCGGCCCTCGGCGACGGCGACCGCGAGGCGGTACGGCGAGGAGCGGGCGAGCCGGGCGTGCGCATGCTCGCGATCCCGGCCGACGTGCACGCGGACGCGTACAACGGCATCGCCAACTCGGTGCTGTGGTTCGTGAACCACATGCTGTACCAGACCCCGCTGGAGCCGGTCTTCGACGCGGAGTTCCGGCGCCAGTGGGCGTCGTACGAGGCCTACAACCAGGCGTTCGCCCAGGCACTGGCCGCGGAGGCGGCCGAGGGCGCGTCGGTGGTGGTCCAGGACTACCACCTGTGCCTGGTCCCAGGGATGCTGCGTGACCTGCGCCCCGACCTGCGCATCGGCCACTTCTCTCACACGCCGTGGGCACCGGCGGACTACTTCCGGATGCTCCCGTACGACATCTCCGCCCAGCTCCTTCGCGGCATGCTCGGCGCGGACCGCCTCGGCTTCCTCACCCAGCGCTGGGCGGACGCGTTCACCGCCTGCTGTACGGACCTGGTCGGCGGCCTCGGCGACACGCGGATCGGCGTACACGGCCTGGGCGCGGACGCGGACTTCCTGCGCCGGCGGGCGCACGAGGCGGACGTCGAGGAGCGGATGGCCGCGCTGCGGGCGGAGATCGGCGGCAGCGGCCACGACCGGAAAACGATCGTGCGGGTGGACCGTACGGAACTGTCGAAGAACATCGTGCGGGGCCTGCTGGCCTACCGCCAGCTGCTGGAGGACCGCCCCGAGTGGCGGGAACGGGTGGTCCACGTCGCGTTCGCGTACCCCTCCCGCCAGGACCTGGCGGTCTACCGCGACTACACGGCCGAGGTGCAGAGGGTGGCCGACGACATCAACGCAACGTACAGGACCGCCACTTGGACCCCGGTCGTCCTCCACGTCAAGGACGACTTCGCCCGCTCCCTGGCCGCCTACCGCCTCGCCGACGTGGCCCTCGTCAACCCCATCCGCGACGGAATGAACCTCGTCGCCAAGGAGATCCCGGTGGTCTCCGACGAGGGGTGCGCGCTCGTGCTGTCCCGGGAGGCGGGGGCGTACGAGGAACTGGGCGACGACGCGATCGTGGTGAACCCGTACGACGTGATCGAGACGGCGCGGGCACTGGACGAGGCGCTGACCATGGGCACCGGCGAACGCGCGGAACGCACGAAACGCCTGGCCGCAGCGGCAACCGCGCTGCCGCCGGCCCAGTGGTTCCTGGACCAGCTGAACGCGCTGGACTGACGGGCTACCGTCGCTTCACCGCCGTACGACGCGGGCTCGCCCCTGGGTTCGGAATCCGAGGGCGTGCCGGTAGATCTCGGGCAGTCGGTAGCGGCCGTCCGAGTCGGCGGCCAACGCTCCGGCGTCACGCAGTACCTCGATGCCGTTGGCGTCCAGTCCGACGTCATCGGCGTTGAAGGGCATGAGTACCTCATGTGCGTACCCCCCCAGTGCGCGCAGTAGATCGCCCAGTTTCTTGTTCTCCTGGCCGATCTCCTTGACCTTCTCCGTGCTGCACTGGACGAGGGCGGTACGCATGGCCGCAGGAGCGAGCAGTCGGTCCGTCCGTTCGTCTCCCGATGACAGCTCGGCGGCCTCCCGGAGGAAGCGCACGACATCGCGAGCCTGCACTTGGTCGTTGAAGTCGGCCAGCGCCGCCGGCACCCATCGGTCCGACCAGGCCTCCCGCGAGCTGTCCGAGCCGAGTTTCGCTCCCCACACCGAATGCAGGGCCTGAGTGATCTCCTCGTACGAAAGTTCCATCAGCTCCCGCTCTGGCGGCTCCGGCACGGCCTTGGCGGTCACCGCGACCCAAAGGGCGAGCCTCAGGGCCTCCTGGGCATCCCAGCGCAGCGCGTAGGGCTCATAGCGGTCGAGGAACTGGCCGAGGTTCTGCCGGATGGCCCATGACGCCAGGTCCCGGCGCACGAACACCACCAGGCCGAGCGGCCGTGCTCGCACCGACCGCAACCAGTCGGGAACGTCCACGAGGAGTGCGCGCAGCGCAGCACGCTTGGCCTCGCCTTCGAGTTCCTGGAGAAAGTCCTCAAGCCCGTCGAAGACGAACAGAAGGTTCCGGTCCCTGGGCGACAGCAGGTCCTGTTGGACGTCATAACCCGTGCGCCCTCCGGCTTCGCTGCCGCTGGCGATCGCCATGCAGCGCAGCCAGACGTCAAGCCAGAAGTACGAGTCCGTGTGCATGGGCGATCTCAGGGCTTCGTTCAGCAGCCGCAGGATCTGAGGACGGGTCGCTCCCTGGCCGCCTGCGGCCAGGTCACGCAGATCCTGTGGGCTGGTGCTCCGCTCCCCCGTGGATTCCTGGTCGAGGTTGGCGGGATCGAGGACGGGCACGACAAGCGCGTCGTCCAGCACCTTCAGCCCCGCCTTCTCCGCGAAGCGGGACCAGCTTCCCGCAGCGCACATCCGCGCGTAGGTGAAGGTCTTTCCGGCACCCTTCGCACCCACCACCACGGTCACCGGCAGGGAACTGCGGTGGTCACCGATCAGCCGACGTAGCGGCTCGGTCGACAGGAATCCCAACGCGCCGTCGAGTCCGGTTCGTTCGGCGAAGACGAGCGAGGCCGCCCGGTCCCGCAACATCGTCCTGCGCTCTTCGATGCTGACAGGACCGTCCTCCTCCGCTCGCAGGTCGCCACCCGACAACGGCTGCGGAGCCAACTCCGTCACCCGCTCCCCCAACCCACAGCGACGTACGACCTCCACAACCTCGTCCCAGCTGCCCGGCAGCGCGAGCAGTTCATCGCGGAACGGACTGACCAGTGCGGCGGTCAACGCCTGGGAGTCGACGTCGAGGTCCCTGTCCTGCTCATCGCCTTCCGGGACGCGCAGCGTCCCGAGAAGGGCATCGGACAGCTTGCGCCTCGCCCCCTCGGCCTCGTCGTCGTGAAGGTCCATGCGGTACTGCGTGACCACTGCTGCGGGGGCGGGGTCCTGGCCGAGCAGCGCGGGTGCCTTGGCGCCCAGCTGCCCGATCATCCGCAGGGTGCCGTCCAACGACTGATGGCTGAGCGTGGTGACGAACACCCGCTGCACACGTGGGTCCAGCAGGACGGGCGCCGCCAGTTCGGACGCTCCCGCCCTCAGGTCGATGATCACCGTGTCGAGTTCGGCTGCCGAGGCCACTTCGGCCAAGGACTCCGTGAGGAAGTAGGTCGACCGGTCATGTGTCAGCAGGTCAACCGGTTCGATCCGGGGAGGGCCGAGCCTGGATCGACGCGTGGCGGGAAGAATCGCGAGCCGTCCGGGCCCGGTTCCTACCACGAACTGACCTGCCAGGTAGTCGCGCACGATCTCGGTGACCGACGCGGTACCCCCGCCGTCCGTGCCATGGAGCAGGGCAAGCACGTCTTCGTAGCTGATGTCGCTCGTCCCACCCTGGGCCTGGTGCATCCATGTGATGCCGGGGGCCTCAAGGTCAGCGTCGATGAGCAGTACTCGGCGCCCTTGCCTGGCGAGCTGGTCGGCGAGCGCCACCGCATGCACCGTGCGGCCCACTCCGCCCTTGAAGGAGTGGAAGGCGATGACCTGCACATCGCCCGTAAACCGGTCGGATCGCGGCCGGGGGAGCGTCTGAGCCAGCTCAGCCGTCGTTCTGCGCTCGGTCAGACGCGGCACCCGCCGCTCCGGCGAGCGGTCGTCGATCGCGTCAAGGGTCACGGGGATGCCTTCGGTACCGAGCCCGCGCGGCCGGTCCAGGGCAAGGAGCGGCCGCCCGGGCTCCCCGATCACCGAACCGCGGCCGAAAGCACGATCCAGCCATGCCCGAACCATGTCCTCGGTCGCGTGCGAACGGATCGTCAGCGCCAACTCGTCCCACCAGGCATCGGCTTCGAGAAGCCACTCGGGCCACTGTCCGGCCTCGGCCAGATACGAGAGGTGCTCGTCGACATCCACCCAGGTGAAGAGGCGGCCCGGCACAACACCGCTGTGGTCACCGACGTCCACGTGTGATCCCGCTTCCCTGCTCACGACGTCACTTCCGAGATTCCGAGATCAATGTACGCAGCGCGTCCAGCGCCTGCTTCTCGTCATCCGGTTCCAGATCCGCACCGCACCGTACCTCCATGCTCGTGCAGCGCCGGAGGCTCGACCTTCTGCACTGCCTGGCCATTGTTAGGAGGTCTGGCGCAGCCCTGGAGAGCACTCTGGCTCTGCGGCGACAGCCTGAGTTCCTTGGCCAGTAGCCGCAGGTCGTGGGTACGCAAGTAAGAGGGGAGCTGCGAGGTGTCCCGCAGCTTCATACGCTGCATCACCTCCGCCTTCAGGCCGCACTCGGCGCTGTAGAAAAGCAGCAGGCCGGCCGTGGCCTGATCGTCACTGCCTGCCAGGTCCTCGCCGCGCCGCCCCAGTCGGTCACTGCTGCGTCGCAGCTGCCTCATGCCCACGTCGACCATATGGGTGATCGTACGGTGGCGCTCCGGGGCTTTGCGTGACAATCACTACCTCGGGTGACGGTCCGACATCTCCTCTCACGGCGGCGCGGTGCCCGCAGAATCAGGGGAGTCGTGCCGCGACGGCCGCCAGCAGCCGTACGACGCCTGCGGGGCCGTCGACGACCAGGTCGGCGCGCTCCGCCAGTTCCGTCACGGCCTCGGTGCTGTTGCCGCTGCACACCAGCAGACCCGGGGTGCCGTTCCGGCGGAGCTTGTCCACCGCCGCGAACGCCGGGAGGTCGCCGAGGTCGTCACCGGCGTAGAGCACCGAAGTGGCGCCGGTCTCCTGGACGTACTTCTCCAGGGCGACGCCCTTGTCCATGCCGGGTGGGCGCAACTCCAGTACCAGGCGCCCGGGTTCGACGATCAGGCCGTGCCGGGTCGCCAGGTCGGCGAGGGGTTCGCGCAACGCCTCGAACGCGGCCTGCGGATCGGCCGCGCGCCGCGTGTGCACGGCGACGGCTCTGCCCTTCTCCTCGATCCACGTGCCCTGCCAGGCGCCGAACCGTTCGAGGAACCCGGGCAGTTCGGCGCGGACGGCGGCGACGCCGGGATGCGGGGCGGGGGCACTGACCGTGCCGGTCACGGCGTCCCAGCGTTCCGTGCCGTAGTGGCCCAGGACAACGAGGTGCTCCAGTCCGGGCACGCCCGCGAACCCCCCGAGCCGCACCGCGACACCGGCGGGGCGCCCGGTGAGGACGGCCACGGCGGCGACGTCGGGGGCGAGGGCGGAGAGGGCGGGGAGTGTGTCGGGGTGAGCGCGAGCCTGCTCAGGGTCGGCGACGATCGGAGCGAGGGTCCCATCAAAGTCGAGGACGACAACGGCACCGGCAGGCCCCCCAAGGATGGCGTCCAGCCCATCCCGGCCGGCCTGAGTCAGGGGCGTAGGCAGGGAATCCATGCCTCGACCATATCGGCCCGGGGCTTTGAGGAGGAGGCGCCTCCAGCCCAGGCCGTGCTTCCCACCCACCCACCCGTGCGCCGCATCTATCCAGCCCAGGCAGAGCCACACCCAGCCCGTCCGGCGTTTGAGGACGAGCGCGTTCAGCGCGAAGGGGGGTCTGGGGGCGCAGCCCCCAGATACGGGATGGGACGGGTAAGGGCGGCGGGGGCGAAAAACACCCCGCCGTCGGCTAACGCTCCCCCCTCCGCCCCTCCCGCACCCTCCGCAACCGATTCACCGTCACCGGATCACAGGCCAGCGCCCGCTCATCATCAATCAGCGCGTTCAGCAGCTGGTAATACCGCACAGGCGCCAACCCCAACTCCTCACGGATCGCCCGCTCCTTCGCCCCCGGCCCCGCGAACCCCCGCCGCTCAAGCGCGAGAATGTCCAGTTCCCGACGCTCCAGCCCCCGCTTCCCACCCACGCCCTCGCCCTCGCTCATGCGGCGAACCTACTCCTCCGACTCCGATCCCCTGGACCCACGCGTCCTGCCTACCCCGCACTGTCCTCCGCGCGCTCCTCGGAATTGGCCCGAGTCTGCAACTCCGTAAGCACCCCCGCCGGGCTCCCGCCCGCAGCGAACGCCGCACCGATCCGTTCCTTGATGTCCGCGCTGACCTGCGCCCAGGACGTCTTGCCGACCGGATAGAGCTGGGCGGTCGGGAGCTGCTCCAGGAAGGGGGCGAGGTTCTTGTCCCGGGCGGCGGTGGACATCGTCTGGGAGGCGGACGTCGTGACCGGCAGAAGGTCGTACTCGCGGGAGAAGGCGAGCACGTTCTTCTCGTTGTAGACGAAGTCGAGGAAGTCGCCGACCTCACGGCGGTGGCCGTTCTTCTTGAAGGCCATCATCCAGTCGGCGACCCCCATCGCGGACCGCGTGGAGCTCTCCTTGCCGGGCATCGGCACCATCCCGACGTCCACCCCCTTGGCCGCCGCGGCCTTCAGCAGCGAGGGATGCCCGTTGAGCATGCCCACCTCACCCCGCGCGAACGCGGCGAACGCGGCGGCCCGGTCGAGCTTGCCGGGGGCGACGGGCCCGGTGAGGCCTTTGTCGACGAGTTCGTCCTTGAGCCAGGTGAACGTACTGATGTTCTGCGGGGAGTCGATGCCGTACGTGCCGACGGCGCTGGTGTAGCTGTCGCCGCCGCTGAGCAGCCACTGCATGGTCTCGGCCTGCGCCTCCTCGGGCCCGAGCGGGAGGGCGTACGGGTACTTCACGCCGTCCTTGCGCAGTGCGGCGGCGTCGGAGGCCAGCTCGCGCCAGGTGGTGGGCGGGGTGAGGCCGGCCGCGGTGAAGAGCTTCTTGTTGAAGAAGAGGAGGCGGGTGGACGCGGCGAAGGGCATGCCGTACTGGGTGCGCCGCACCTCTCCGGCTTCGGCCAGATGGGCGACGAAGTCGGCCTGCGTCGGGATGGAGAGCAGGTCGTCGGCCTCGTACAGGTCGCCCTTGGCCGCGTAGTCGGCGTACGCGCCGATCTGCGCCAGGTCGGGCGCGTCACCGGCGGCGACCATCTCCTTGACCTTGCGATCGACGTCGTTCCAGGAGTAGACGCTGACGTCGACCTTCACATCGGGGTGGGCGTCCGCGTACTGCTTGACCAGGTTGTCCCAGTACTTCTGGGAGCTGTTGGCCGGGGAGTCGCCGTAGTCGGCGGCGACCAGCTTCAGGGTGACCTCACCCGAGCCGGTGCTTCCGCAGCCCCCGAGAGCCACCGTCATACCGAGTGCGGACACCGCCGCGATCATTCCTGCCCTACGCCGCTGCACTACAGAATCCCCACTGGTCTCGACCGACCTCGACTGGTCCCGCCGACGGTCGTTCACATACATGTTCATTGGTACGTTCAACTTCTTACTCTAATAGGTCTACACCACCTAGTGGACTAGACCTCTCCCGGGTCGACGGGCACACTGTCCCCGTGAGACATGTCATCGCCCTCGACGTGGGCGGCACCGCGATGAAAGCCGCCCTCATCGGGCCGGACGGCGCGCTCCTCCACCAGGCGCGCCGGACGACCGGACGCGAGCGCGGCCCCGACGCCGTGGTCGAGGAGATCCTCGACTTCGCCGCCGACCTGCGCGCCCACGGCATCGCCCACCTCGGCGAGAGCGCGGCGGCGGCCGGAGTCTCCGTCCCCGGCATCGTCGACGCCGAACACGGCATCGCCGTCTACGCGGCGAACCTCGGCTGGCGTGACGTACCCCTGCGCGAACTGCTCACCCGGCGGCTCGGCATGCCGGTCGCCCTCGGCCACGACGTACGGACGGGTGGCCTGGCGGAGGGCCGGATCGGCGCCGGCCAGGGAGCCGACCGCTTCTTCTTCGTCGCCCTCGGCACCGGCATCGCGGGCGCGATCGGCGTCGCCGGCCAGGTGGAGGCGGGCGCGCACGGCTTCGCGGGCGAGATCGGCCACATCGTCGTACGGCCCGGCGGGACCCCGTGCCCGTGCGGCCAGCGCGGCTGTCTGGAACGGTACGCGTCGGCGTCGGCGGTGAGCGAGGCATGGGCCGCGGCCTCCGGAATCCCCGGTGCGGACGCGGCGGACTGCGCCAAGGCCGTCGACTCCGGCGACCCCCGGGCCCACCAGGTGTGGCAGGACGCCATCGACGCCCTCGCCGACGGCCTGGTCACCGCCCTCACCCTGCTCGACCCGCGCACCCTGATCGTCGGCGGCGGCCTGGCGGAGGCGGGCGACACGTTGTTCACACCGCTGCGCACCGCCGTACGCCAACGGATCACTTTCCAGAAGTTTCCGGCCATCGTCCCCGCAGCCCTGGGCGACACGGCAGGCTGCCTGGGCGCGGGCCTACTCGCCTGGGACCTCCTGACCACCACCGACCTCACGGAGGCAACGCCCTGATGGCAACCCACCTGGGGGCGCGGGGAACTGCGCGACAAGCCTCCACCGGCCCGCAGCACGCACACAACCTGCTGTTCAAAGGCGCCCAAGTAGTACTCCCCACCGGAATCACCCCCGGTGGCCACGTAGCCGTCGAGGGCACCCGAATCACCGAGCGCGCCCCAGAGAACGCCCACGTCATCGACGTAACCGGCCACTGGCTGGTCCCCGGTTTCGTGGACCTCCACAACCACGGCGGCGGCGGAGCCTCCTTCACCTCCGGCACCGCCGAAGACATCCTCAAGGGCATCCACACCCACCGCACCCACGGCACCACCACCCTCGTCGCCTCCACCGTCACCGGCGACATGCACACCCTCACCGCCCAGGCCGGCCTCCTGTCCGAGCTCGCCGAGCAGGGCGACATCGCCGGCGTGCACTTCGAGGGCCCCTTCATCTCGCCGTGCCGCAAGGGCGCCCACTCCGAGGCGCTGCTGCGCGACCCGGACCCGGCGGACGTACGCAAGCTGATCGACGCGGCGCGCGGCCACGCCAGGATGCTCACCCTCGCCACCGAACTCCCCGGCGGCCTCGACTCCGTACGGCTGCTCGTCGAACACGGCGTCCTCGCGGCGATCGGGCACACGGACGCGACGTACGAGCAGACGGTGGAGGCCATCGACGCGGGCGCCACCGTCGCCACGCACCTCTTCAACGCGATGCCCGCCCTTGGCCACCGCACCCCGGGCCCGATCACCGCCCTCCTCGAGGACGAGCGCGTCACCGTCGAACTCATCAACGACGGCACGCACTTGCATCCCGCGGCCCTCCAACTCGCGTTCCATCACGCGGGCGCGGACCGCGTGGCGTTCATCACCGACGCGATGGACGCCGCCGGCTTCGGCGACGGCCGCTATCTGCTCGGCCCGCTGGAGGTCGAGGTCAGCGAGGGTGTGGCGCGGCTGGTCGAGGGGGGTTCGATCGCGGGCTCGACCCTCACGCTGGACCGCGCGTTCCGGCGGGCGGTCACCGTCGACGGGCTCCCGGTCACGGACGTGGTCGCCGCCCTGTCCGCCAACCCGGCCCGGCTGCTGGGGATGTACGACCGGGTGGGCTCCCTGGAACCGGGCAAGGACGCGGACCTGGTACTGCTGGACGCGGACTTCACCCTCAAGGGAGTGATGCGCAAGGGCAGTTGGGTAGTGAAGCCCCAACTGCCCTGAGCCGCGAGGGCAAGCAGGACAACACAGGGGAGGCCGACCAGGTGATCCTCACGGCCACGCTGAACACCGCGCTCGACATCACGTCCCGCGTAAGGAAGTTACGCCCGCACGCCTCCCACCGGATCACCTCGGTGACCGAACGTCCGGGCGGCAAGGGCCTGAACGTGGCCCGCGTGCTGGCCGCCCTCGGCCACGAGGTGACGGTCACCGGCTTCACGGGCGGCGCGACCGGACGGACCGTACAAGACCAACTCGCGGCCACACCAGGCGTGTTGGACGCCCTCGTCTCGGTGTCGGGTTCGACCCGCCGCACGATAGCGGTGGTCGAGGACCAGCCCGCGAGCACAACCCCGGAAACGACACAGCTCAACGAACCCGGCCCACAGATCACCCCGGCCGAGTGGTCCGCCTTCCAGGACGTGTACGAGGGACTGCTCCCGTCCGTCTCCGCGGTGGCCCTCTGCGGCAGCCTGCCGCCGGGGGTGCCCGTGGGGGCATACGCCGGCCTCGTCCGCACGACACGGGCGGCCGGTGTGCCCGTACTGCTCGACACCGACGGGGAGCCGCTCAGCCGAGGGGTCACCGCCGGCCCCGACCTGGTCAAGCCGAACGCCGCTGAACTGGCCGAACTCACCTGCTCCCACGAGCCGTTGCGGGCCACCCAGCACGCCCGCAGGCTCGGCACCAAAGCCGTGGTGGCCTCCCTGGGCCCGGCCGGCCTCCTCGCGGTGACCCCCGAGGGCCACTGGCGGGCGACCCCACCGACCCACGCCCGGGGCAATCCGACGGGCGCCGGCGACTCGGCGGTCGCCGGCCTGCTGTCCGGCCTGGTCGACCAACTCCCCTGGCCCGAACGCCTCATCCGCGCGGTGGCCCTGTCGATGGCGACCGTACTGGCGTCGGTGGCGGGCGAGTTGACGGCTGCATAGAGCAATATCAGCCTTCTTGGACAGGGAATGACCGAGAAGCCCATGTCATCCCACCTCACCTTAGAAGAAAATCTGACTAATAACTCACCGCACCGACCGGCGGCGAATGCGATAGAGCCAGGGGCTGTCATGATAAGAACAATTATGCGCGTAGCGGCAATTCCGGGTGCGCTGGCAGCGTCGCTACTCATTGCCACCATTACACCTGCGCAAGCTGACGCAGGAGGCGCATATGGCGGAGTCGAATGGAATCTCCGCGCGGGTACGTCAACGACTTCGACTGTAATACTCAGGGTTAAAAAATTTGGTACCGGAGTCCCGGACAGAATCCCCTGTTGGGATTCTGAATGCTCCGGTGGGGTCACAGGTGGTTCATATCGATGCACCAACGAGAGTGCGACCTACAACACTTGGACACCCTTGAGGTGGGAGGGGCAGAAGCGGTGGGTTGCAGACAGGTGCGTAACGATCGGCCGTATCGCCTAACCTGAGGCTCTTTACATCAGTCCGCCAACATCGCAGTGGACCAGACCTGGAGGAAGCGAGGCTTCCCGCCCACCGTGAGGCGTCAATCATCGGCGCTTTCAATATGCAGGAAGTCTCATCTGCTATCACAACTCACTCCGGCTTCATAGATCAGTCCACAAAAAAATGCCGCCTCTCGGGAGGCGGCATTTTTTGCACACACCGAGTCAACCGTCGAAACAGCCCTTTACCAGTCAAAGCTGATCAATATTTGCGTCTCCTTGGTTGCGCTGCCCCCAGGAATCCTTAATGACGTTCCTCCTGACCATAGCCGTCGCGATACCCACCCAGGCAGCCAACACTCCCAGTTGCTCGACAGGCCTCGGGCTACTAGATAGGGAAGCCCGTGGAACTGGCACTGGTGGATCCCTTTGAGCTGGGCGTAGAGGGATCCACTCGGATGACCATCACCCAGCAGTGCGTTTTCGCCGCCAAAGATCACAAAGGAAACTTTACATATTGGTCACACCGCCACAATTACGACGGTGCGCCGAACTGGAAACAGTGGACTACCCACGCCAGCCTCCAAGGGGCATGTTTGCCTGGACGGTCCAAATCGCGAACTTCGAGGGAAGCTCACGGTTGAACTCCTGCACAGCCCCCTGGGTGAAGGCCTGACTCACCCATCGGGGCACTCCACTGCGGAGCCCTCAGCACGTGGCGACGTAACGGGTACTACTGCCCCACCCAGCCCTTGACCAACCACAGCTGGTCGAGGAGGGCATCGCACTGGTTTCCCTGCTCGCAGGAGACCTTGATGGTGTTGGTGCCCTTGTTGAGCTCGACGTAGTTGTAGGTCTCCGTCCAACCCTTCGCGTAGTCACCCTCGGCGGCCTTCGCGTGGTTCTTCATCTTGATCAGGCCCGTGGAAGGCGTGCCATTGACGGTGAGCGTGGCGTCGGCGTCCTTCCCCGGTACGCCGTAACCGACATACAGCGAGTACTTGCCGTCCGCCGGAATACCGTTCACGTTCCACGTGACCGACGCGCCCACGTTGTTGAAGTTGCCCACGTAGACCCCGCCCGCCGCCTTCGCGCCCTGGACGTCCGACACCGCCGCGGCGCCGCCCCCGAGTTGCAGGGCCTTCGCGTCGATGGTGGGCAGGTCTTCCTCGGTGGTCGCCTCCGACTTGCTGGCCGACGGGGACGGCGAGGCGCTCTGACCCGTCGTCGGGGTCGGGCCGGCCTCGTTGTCCTTGTCCTTGTTGCCGTCGTCGCCCATCATGGCCACGCCGATCCCGATGACGACCGCGGCGACCACCGCGATGGCGCCGATCAGCAGCCCCTTGGTGTTGGGGCCACCGCCCCGACCGCCTCTGCCGCCGCCATTGCTGTACGCGGGCTGCTGCGGAGCCGTGGGGCCGCCGCCGAAAGCCTCGGGTGCCTGGTAGTGGGCGTTCGGGCTGCCGTACGCGCCTTGCTGCTGCGGCACCGTCTGGCCGTACTGCGCGGTCGGGGCGGTCTGGCCGTACGCCGGCTGCTGGCCCTGGCCGGGGGCCTGCGCCGGGCCCGCCGACTGGCTGTACTGACGCTCGCCGACCGGCCGCACCCGGCCGACCGAGTTCGGGTATCCGTAGCCACTGCTCGGCGGCTGGGCTCCGTTGGCCCGACCGTCTTCGTACAGGTAGCCGAACGGATCGTCGTCCTCGGGCGTGCTCGCGCCGCTGTTGCCGGGCGTCATCCCTTGGTACTCCTCAACAGGTGCGGGGTGGGGCTAGGTACAAGGTGATGCGAGATGCTGCGGGGGCGTCGCCGGGGCCTGCGGAACAAACGACACAGGCAAGCGACGCAGTGCGAATAGCGAGCCTACCCGCTCTCGCTGCCCCAAACGGGTGAGTCCGATCGCACGCGATCCGCGTCACACCGCCGACCATCGGTGGCCGCACCACTGACCAGGAGATCATCCCGCCCGGCGGTGTTGTCTGGGACGAGATCGTTTCTCGATGTACATCCGCTCGTCGGCCGACTTCAGGACTTCGTCCGCCGTCATCCCGCAGTGTGCCCACCCGATGCCGAAGCTCGCGCCGACCCGCATGACGCGGCCGTCGACCCGGATCGGCTGGATGATCTCGTTGCGCAGGCGTACGGCGAGGTCCTGGGCGTCGGCGCGGCCGAGGCCGTCGGCGAGGACCACGAACTCGTCGCCGCCGAGCCGGGCCACCGTGTCGCCGTCCCGCACGGCCCCGCCGAGGCGCCGAGCCACCTCGATCAGCACCGCGTCGCCGGCGTTGTGCCCGAAGCGGTCGTTGATCGACTTGAAGCCGTCGAGGTCGCAGAAGAGAACCGCGAGCCCCTTCGTCCCGTCGTCCTGCTCACCCTCGGGGGCGACGGTGTGGACGTGGTGGTCGTACGCCCCGTACGCCTCGGGGGTGGCGCGGAAATCGAACTGGTGAGCGTTGGCCTCGTGCGGCTGGATTCCGCCGTCCGTCACCGGGGCGGGCGTCGGCGTGTACTGGTCGTGCGTGCCGTAGGGGTCCGGCTGACCCTGGCCGTAGGCCGCGTCGACCGACTCGACGGCGCCGGGCAGCGCCGTCTGCGGGCGCTGGCAGAGACGGGAGCTGAGCCGGGTGCGCAGTTCGGCCGAGTTGGGCAGGCCGGTGAGGGAGTCGTGGGAGGCGCGGTGGGCGAGCTGGAGCTCGCGACGCTTGCGCTCCTCGATGTCCTCGACGTGGGTGAGCAGGAAGCGCGGGCCGTCGGTGGCGTCCGCGACGACGGAGTTGCGCAGCGACACCCACAGATACGAGCCGTCACGGCGGCGGAGCCGGAGCTCGGTGCGCCCGCCCTCGGCGGAGGTGCGCAGCAGGGTGCCGATGTCCTCGGGATGCACGAGGTCGGAGAAGGAGTAGCGGCGCATCGCGGAGGCGGGGCGGCCGAGGAGGCGGCACAGAGCGTCGTTGGTCCGGAGTATTCGCCCGTGCTGGTCGCCGCCCATCTCGGCGATGGCCATGCCGGAGGGCGCGTACTCGAAGGCCTGACGGAAGCTTTCCTCGCTGGCCCGCAGCGCCTGCTGCTCGCGTTCGAGTCTGACCAGTGCACGCTGCATGTTTGCGCGCAGCCGCGCGTTGCTGATCGCGATGGCCGCCTGGAACGCGTACATCTGGAGCGCTTCCTTGCCCCACGCGCCCGGACGGCGGCCGTTGCGCGGCCGGTCCACGGACAGCACGCCGATCAGTTCGCCGCACGAGCCGCCGGGCACGCCCGGGGTGAACATCGGCGCGAAGAGCCGGTCGGAGGGGTGCCACTCGTCCTCGAAGCGCGGGTCGGGGCCCTCGGTGTACCACTGCGGGACGTCGTCGTCGTCGAGGATCCAGCCCTCGGTGTGCGGGATGAAGACCAGGTCGCCCCAGGCCTCGCCCATGGCGAGCCGGCGCTCCCAGGAGTCGCGTGAGCCGACGCGGCCGGTGATGAGGGCCTCGGCGGCGGAGTTCCCGGCGAAGGCGGCGACGACGAGATCGCCGTCGGGGCGGACGAGGTTGACGCACGCCAACTCGTAACCGAGGCCGTTGACGACGCCGTCCGCGACGGTCTGGAGGGTGTCCGCCAGACTGCGCGCGGTGTTCATGTCCGCCATGACCTGGTGCAGTTGCCGCAAGGTCGCGAGACGGACATACGGCTCCTGGTCGGTCTCCATTCGCCCTCCTTCCGCCTATCCCACCTTCCCAGCCACTGAATCACAGCGCGCTGCCCACTCGGTACACAGGGTCAACAAAAATGGTCACCTGTGACTCAAGTCACAACGAAAGATGAGCAATTGAGTGGAGTTTCTGAGTTCTCCCTGTGCGTTTACTGAACGCAAACTGTGTATCCGCGCGGATACTACGAGCGAGGATACGGGCGGGAAGAAGTCGGCGTGGCCGTTCGCGATCATTGGACCGTTCCCGACCATTGGCGGGTTCTCGGTCCGAAGACCTAGATCCCGGTTCGGGCGCTGGTCCGATGCGGCGGCGGGGAAACGCGGAATAGCTTTTCCACGTGCTGACTCCCCGTGCCGTACACACTCTCGCCGAACCCACCCCTGCCGTACCCCCCCTCCCC
>NZ_LGDW01000480.1 GCF_001280005.1 Streptomyces sp. NRRL WC-3618
ACCCAGGTCTCCAGATCCGTCAGCCGGTCCGCCTTCGGGGTGCCGAGGACGGCGGCCACCTGTCTGACCGCGAGGACGGCGACGATGAGCCAGAGCACCGCACGGGCCACCTTCAGCCGTGCCCGCACTGCCTGGGCGCCACCCCCTCCGAAGGCACCTCCCGCTCCACCACCGTGCTCCGCGTTCGCCACGCCTCGCAGACCTCCTACCCAGTTCACCCCGTACGCTCCGTACACCCCATGAGTACCATTTGCCCTACACATCCCTTCCTGTACGACTCCCAGGAGAATCGCAGCGCCTCTGTGGGGTCGGTCGCTGCGGGGTCGGCGTAGCGTCGGCGGGATGCGGATCCTCCACCTCTCCGACACCCACATCGACCACGCCGGCGCACCCAACCGCAACGGCGTCGACCCGGCCGCGTCACTGCGCGGGATGCTCACCGACGTACGGCATCTCGCGGGCCTCTCGGCCGTCGTCGTCAGCGGGGACCTCGCGGACAGCGGGGCGCCTCTGCGCCACCGGCAACCACGACGAGCGCGTCGCCTTCGCGAAGGCGCTGGGCAGCGGGCACCTGGACCCGGCGGGCGGCGACCGCGCCGAGGACCGACTCGCCTCCGCCGACGGCGAGTTGGCGGCTTCAAGCCTCGTGGACGGGCACCGGATCGTCACACTCGACTCGCTCGTGCCGGGCAAGGTGTACGGATATCTCGGCGCCGCCCAACTCGACTGGCTGCGCGAGCTGTTGCGCACCCCGGCGCCGCACGGCACGACCGTCGTCCTGCATCATCCGCCGGTCACCCTCGACAACCCGCTCCAGCGGGCGCTGGGCCTCGGGAACCCGGCGGACCTGGCGGACGCCGTGCGCGGCAGCGACGTACGACTGATCCTGTGCGGGCACTTCCACCTCCAGATCATGGGGTACCTGGAGTCGGTGCCGGTGTGGGTTACACCGGGAGTGGTCAACCGGATCGACCTGACCGGCCCGGCGGGCACGGAACGGGCGGTGCGCGGGGCCTCGGCCACGCTCGTCGACCTGGACTCGCCGCACAGCCCGCTGTTCCACACGCTGCACGCCCGCGACCCCCGGGCCGGCGAGACGGTCTACGAACTCGACGAGGCGCGGATCAACGACGTGATCGCCCGAGAGAGCTACAAATGAGTCGGCACACGCCCCGCACCGCACACCCCGGTCCCGAACGGAAGGCACGACTCTCATGAGCGAGTCCCAGCACTGGGAAGACGTCGACGACTACTTCACCACCCTCCTGACTCCGGCCGACGACGCCCTGGAGGCCGCCCTGCGCGACAGCGACGCGGAGGGGCTGCCGCACATCAACGTGGCCCCGAACCAGGGCAAGCTGCTCCAGCTCCTCGCCCAGATCCAGGGCGCCCGCCGCATCCTGGAGATCGGCACCCTCGGCGGCTACAGCACCATCTGGCTGGGCCGCGCGCTCCCGGCCGACGGCAGGCTGATCACCCTGGAGTACGACGAGAAGCACGCCGACGTCGCCCGCCGCAACCTCGCCCGGGCCGGCCTCGACACCATCACCGAGGTGCGGACGGGCCCCGCCCTGGAGTCGCTGCCCAAGCTGGCCGACGAGAACCCGGCGCCGTTCGACCTGGTCTTCATCGACGCCGACAAGGCCAACAACCCGCACTACGTGGAGTGGGCCCTCAGGCTGACCACCACGGGCAGCCTGATCATCGTCGACAACGTGGTGCGCGGCGGCAAGGTGACCGAAGCGGACTCCACGGACCCGAGCATCCGGGGCACCCGCGCCGCGCTCCAGCTCATCGCCGACCACCCGAGGCTGAGCGGCACGGCGGTGCAGACGGTGGGCGGCAAGGGGTACGACGGCTTCGCCCTGGCGAGGGTGGTGTCGTAGGGCCTGTCGTCACATACCCGTCTGCCCAGGAGCCCGCACCGGGCCTCACCGCCGGGCTCAACCCTCGTGGTAGAAGCCCACGTTGACGCTGCGCGGCCCGGTGCGGTCCTGGACGACGACCTCTCCGGCACCGCCTCGGGGCAGCGGCACGCTCCCGCCGTACGACACCGTCTGCGCGTACTCGCCGACCACCAGCCGGACCTCGGAGGAAGGGTCGGGCTGGGAGCCCTGCAGCCAGGAGAGGTGCCAGGTGTGGTCGGGGCCACACAGGAACTCCAGGTGGACCCGTGAGACGAACAGCCAGTCCTCGGGCGTCACGAGACGACACGCGGCCTTGTCGCGGCCCACCCGCAGGACGGCCCCCGGTTCACTGGGCGCCTCGGCCATGAGCATGCCGGCCGTGGCGGCGGCGTCCGTCCCGGAGACGGTAGCCATGGTGAGTTCGAGCACGTGCGCTCCTTCTGAACGGTCACCGAGGTGACCCGACCGCTCCTCGTGGAACAGTCGTTGCTGAACAGTCCCTGTACGGCAGCCATGTTGCCGTACGCCGCCGCATGATAAATCGCCCCATCGTCGGGTTGGGCGAGGTCCGGCACAATGGACACATGACCGAACGCAAACCACCCGGTGTGAACTTCGAGACGTGGGTCGACAAGCAGATCCGCGAGGCGGAGGCACGCGGGGAGTTCGCCGAGCTCGCCGGGGCGGGCAAGCCGTTGGCCGACGGTGGCAACACGTCGTACGACGAGATGTGGTGGGTCAAGCAGAAGATGGCCCGCGAGGGGCTGTCGGTCCTGCCGCCGACACTGGCCCTGCGCAAGGAGGCGGAGGACGCGCTCGCGGCGGCGCTCCGGGCTCCCTCGGAGGGGGCGGTCCGCCGGATCGTCACGGAGATCAACGTCAAGATCCGCGACATGATGTACAAGCCGCCGCCCGGCCCCCCGCTGGGCCTCAAACCGTACGACGTCGACGAGGTCGTACGGGAGTGGCGGGAGACACGGGCGGGCCGGCCAGGGCAGACGGAGTAGGCGACTTCAGTCGCGGGCCTCAGCTGTGCACCTCAGCTGTGCACCTCAGCTGCGCACCTCAGCTGTGCAGCAGCCGCTCCGCCAGTGCGCGGTAGTCGCGCAGGGCTAGCCGGAGTTGTTCGGTGTCGCCGGAGTCCTTGCCGTCGGCGGAGCGCAGGGTCGCGCGTACGGTACGGCGGCTGCGGGCCACCGCCTCCGTGAAGCGCGCGGTGACCTCCTCCAGCACCCGGTCGGCCTCCTCCACGGACTCCTGGGGGCCGTCCACGAACCCGGTGACGGCGTGCTGGAGCCGCAGCGTCAGCTTGTCCCGCTCGTCCTGCGGGAGCAGCCCCGTCCCGTGGCCGTGGGACGAACCGGTCTCGCGGACACGGACGGGGGCCGGTGCGGCGGACGTCGGCGGCGGTACGGCGGGAGCGCCGACCTGCTTGCCGCCCTCGGGCCACTCCCTGTCCAGCTCGGGTTTCCGGGTGTCCAGCTCCGGTTTCCGGGTGTCCAGCTCCGGTTTCCGGGTGTCCAGTTTCTTCCCGTCCCGGTTGTCGATGTCCGTCATTCTGGTCAACTCCCCTTCAGCTGAAGCTTGTTGAGTCGTGACTTCGACTTGGGCTTCGACTTCGGCCGGGGCCGCTCCGCCGCGCCGACCAGCTCGTCGAAGAAGGCGCGGGCCTCGATCATCGACCTGCGCAGCTCCTCCGTGTCGGCCCGCTCCTCGCGGGCCGCGCGATGCACGCGCCGGTAGCCGTGCACCTGGTGGGCGTGGTGCACCGTGAGCGCGGCGAACTGCTCCTCGTACTGGCCCCCGTCGGGGAAGCCACGGGCTCCGGCCAGCTCGGCGAGGAGCAGGTCGGCGTCGGCGACCGCCTGCTGCGGCGAATCGACGAAGTGTTCCTGGGCGGCCGTCCAGCGGGCCGCGTACCGTTCGCGCTCGGCGGGATCCAGCGGCCGTTCCCGCAGGTCACCGTGGCGTTGCACGCGCTCGGCTAGTTCGCGGTCAGCGGCCTTGGTGTCCCCGTTGTGACGGGCGAGGACGCGCTCGTACTCGGGCCCGAAGCGCCGTTTCAGACTGCGTGGGCCGTGGGGGTTCGCGGCCCGCCGGTTGAGGGCGACCGCACCGATGACGACGGCCGCGACGACAACGATCAGAACGATGAGCATTCCTGTGGACATGAACGCCTTCCGTTTCTCGACGAACAGGCCGGTTATGACATCGGGTTGCCCGGAAGCCGCTCCCCAAACAGCCCTGGGAGAATGCCTGTCATGAGCTGGACCATCACCCCGGAACCCTTCGACTCCCCTGTCGCCGCCGCGCTCTGGCGGGCGTACTACACGGAGGTCAGCGACCGCTGGTATCTCCTGCACACGGGCCGGCGTACGGAGCCCGACGAGCTGGAGCTCAGCGTCGCAGCGGACTCGGGCGCCGAACTGACCCCGCCGGGCGGTCAGTTGCTCGTCGCCCGGTACGACGGTGAGCCGGCCGGCAGCGCGGGCGTACGGCTCCTCGACGCCACGACCTGTGAGCTGACCCGGGTCTTCCTGTACGAGGGGATGCGCGGCAGGGGTGGCGCCGCGCGTCTGGTGGCCGCGGCGGAGGACGCGGCACGGGCCCTCGGCGCCCGGCACCTGGTCCTGGACACCCGCTCCGACCTCGTCGAGGCACGCGCCCTGTACACGCGCCTGGGCTACACGGAGACCGAGCCCCACAACGACGCCGAGTACGCCGAGCACTGGTTCCGCAAATCCCTGGAAAGCCCCGGGAACCCGGCGAACCAGGAGATCTCGACGAGCCCGGCGCGCCTCAACTGAACCTGTCCGCCGAGCCGTTGTGCGGCTGTTCCGCGTCCGAACCGCACAGTTCCTCGTTCAGGAGTTTCACCAGCTGCACCAGGTCGGTGGGCCGGTCCGGGCCCCACCAGTCGCCCAGCAGCTCGGAAAGGGACTCCTCGCGGGCCTGCGCCAGCCGTTCGGCGACCTCGTGCCCCTCCTCGGTGAGGACCATCTCCAGGCCCTCGCGTACGGCGAGCCCGCGTTCCTCGACCTGCCGGGCACCCTCGATGATCACGGTCATCGGTACGAAGGTGCGCTCGGCCAGCACCGCGGGCTCCGCCCAGCCGTACCGCCGGATGCGCAGCAGCAGCCAGCTCGCCGCCGGGTACAGGTCGAGGCCGGCCCGTGCGGTGATGGTCCGGTAGATCTCGCGGCGCCCCTCGCGGGTGCCGAGCACGGACAGCGCGCGGCACACCTCGTCGTACGACGACCGCTGGACCGGGTTGCTGGCGAGGGTCTCCGTGACGTCGGGCGCGGTCACCGAACCGCGCAGCTTGTCCTCGCGCAGGAACCAGGCGAGGACGAAGCCGAGAACGGCGACCGGAGCGGCGTACAGGAACACGTCGGTGATGGCGGACGCGTACGCCTCCAGGGCTGCCGGGCGCAGGGTCGGCGGGAGGGCGGCCATGCCGCGCGGGTCGGCCTCCAGCGCGTCCGCGGACACCCCGGCGGGCAGCCGTACGCCCCGGAAGGCGTCAGTGAGCTTGTCGCCGAGGCGGCCGGCGAAGACCGTACCGAAGACGGCCACGCCGAAGGAGGCGCCGATGGAGCGGAAGAAGGTGGCGCCGGAGGTGGCGACGCCGAGATCCTCGTAACTGACCGCGTTCTGCACGATCAGCACCAGGACCTGCATGACCAGGCCGAGGCCCAGGCCGAAGACGAGGAAACAGGCGCTCATCTCGCCGGTGGTGCTGTGCTCGTCGAGACGGTGGAGCAGCAGGAGGCCGAGGGCGGTGACGCCGGTGCCCGCGATGGGGAACACCTTCCAGCGGCCCGTACGGCTGACGATCTGCCCGGAGACGGTGGAGGCGAGGAGCAGGCCGAACACCATCGGCAGCATGTGCACGCCGGACATGGTCGGGGAGACGCCCTGGACGACCTGGAGGAACGTCGGCAGGTAGGTCATCGCGCCGAACATGGCGAAGCCGACGATGAAGCTGATGACGGCCGTCAGGGTGAACGTGCGCAGCCGGAACAGCTTGAGCGGGAGGACGGGCTCGGCAGCCCGCCGCTCGACGAGGACGAAGGCGACGGCCAGCACCACTCCCAGCAGCGCCAGCCCGACGATCCGCGGCGAACCCCAGCCCCAGCCGTCGCCGAGGGAGGTGACGAGGATGAGACAGGTGGCGACGGAGGCGATGAGGAAGGTGCCCAGATAGTCGATGACATGCCGGGCGGACCGGCGCGGGATGCGCAGGACCGCCGCGATGACCGCGAGGGCGACGGCGCCGACGGGGAGGTTGACGTAGAAGACCCAGCGCCAGCTGAGATGCTCGGTGAAGAGCCCGCCGAGCAGCGGCCCGAGCACACTGGTCGCGCCGAAGACGGCACCGAACAGGCCCTGGTAGCGGCCCCGTTCACGCGGCGGGACCAGGTCCCCCACGATCGCCATCGACAGCACCATCAGCCCGCCGCCGCCGAGCCCCTGCAACGCCCGGAAGCCGATCAGCTGGGACATGTTCTGCGCCATGCCGCACAGCGCGGAACCGATCAGGAAGATCACGATCGCGGCCTGGAACAGCCGCTTGCGGCCGTACTGGTCACCGAGTTTGCCCCAGAGGGGTGTCGCGGCGGTCGACGCCAGCAGATAGGCGGTGACCACCCATGACAGGTGATCCATTCCGCCGAGATCGCTGACGATGGTCGGCAGCGCGGTCGACACGATGGTCTGGTCGAGTGCGGCGAGCAGCATGCCGAGCAGCAGGGCGCCGATGGAGACGAGCACGTTTCCGGGCACGTGTTCGGGCCCCGGGGCCGCCGGTCTCTCGGCCGCCGCGTCTCCCGTCCTACCGCGCGCTTCCGCGGCCATGAAGACCTCCTGTGACTCTTGTGACATCCCCATCGTGGTCGGTGTGACCGGTTATGGCCTGTCGAACCCTCACGAGCTTCGTCGGAACACCGGATTCCGGGGGCTTCCGGGAGAAGGTGTGAAGAGGCTTTGGATAATCTCTGAGATTCGTACGGGGGTTCGTACGTGGAAGGAACCGACGCGCAGTGAACGATCCGATGGGGCACGTGTGTCCGGAGTGCGGCGCGCCCCGGGGAGCCGACAACACGCCCTCCTGCGCCTGCGCCGAACGCGCGGCCGACGCCCACCTCGAGAACCGCACGGCGGAGGCGGCGGCAGCGGAGGACTTCGACCCCCTGCGCATACGCCCGTACGTGGAACTGACCCCCGAAACACCCGGGTCACCCACCTCGCCGACCTCGCCCGGCTCGCCCGGACACCTGACCGCGGACCCGGCGGCCGAGGCCACGATGCCGATGCGGGCGGTCCCGGAGACCGGCCGGCCGGACGAAGCGGCGACCGCTGCGATACCCGCGGTAGGGCCCCCTGACTCCGCTCCCGGCCTCCTGGCCGAGGACGAGCCGCCGACCGGGTCGGGCAGCCGCCCTCGGGTCCTCCTCCTCGGCGCCGCCGGAGCCGTCCTCGTCATCCTGGCGGCGGGCGGACTGGCCGGCGGGATGTTCACGTACGACAAACCGGCCCGGGACAACACGGCCGCCCAGGAGGTACGGGAGAGCGTCCCCGCGGCGACGACCAGTGCGGCGGCACCCCCGACCCCGTCAGCCAGTCCTACGCCGTCGAAGCCGGCGCCGAAGCAGCCCGCTCCCGCCCCCGCCCCCAGCCCGAGCCCGACCCCCTCGCCCACACTGACGGCCCCCTCGCCGACCCCGTCCGAGTCGGCCACCCCGACCCAGGCACCGTCGACCGCCGCGGCCACCGGCACGATCACCCCGGCCCCCGGCGGCGGCGCGCGGGACACCGTCCCGGTTCTGCGCCCCGGCGACCACGGCAACGAGGTCCTCGAACTCCAACTGCGGCTACGCCAGTTGGCCATCTACCTCGGCGAGACCGATGGCGTCTACGACGACAACGTGGAGAACGCGGTCAGCACGTACCAGACGACGCGCGGCATCGAAACGGAGGAATCGGGCGTGTACGACCGGACGACGCGGGAGCGCCTGGAATCGGAAACGACACAGCCGTAGGGCTGCGCGGGCTCAGCAGCTGGTGGGGGTTGCCCGTCCCCTGGGGGCCGCCGCCCCCAATCCCCCGCTGTCGGCCCTGACGGGCCTCGCCCTCAAACGCCGGACGGGCTGAGAGTGTTGGCGCCCACCCCAAAACGAACCCGCACCATCCCCTCCCCCAACCCCTCAACCCGCACCCCCGTCAGATCCGCCACCACCACATCCGGCCGGTGAACATGGGCCCGCGGCCCAACCCCCACCACCCGCATCCCCGCGGCGCGCCCCGCCGCGATCCCGGCCCCCGAGTCCTCGAACACCACACAGTCGGCCGGGTCGACACCCAACTCGGCCGCGCCCTTCAGGAACCCCTCGGGATCCGGCTTGCTCGCCCCGACGGACTCCGCCGTGACGCGTACGTCGGGCAGCCCCAGCCCCGCCGCCCCCATCCGCGCGGTCGACAGCGCGACGTCGGCGGAGGTCACCAGCGCGTGCGGCAGCCCCCGCAGGGACGCCAGGAACTCGAGGGCGCCTGGTATCGCGACGACACCGTCCAGGTCGGCGGTCTCCTCCGCGAGCAGCCGCGCGTTGTCGGCATAGTTCTGCTCCATGGGCCGCTCGGGCAGCAGTACGGCCATGGAGGCGTACCCCTGCCGTCCGTGCACCACCTTCATGACCTCGTCGCCGTCCAGCCCGTGCCGCCCGGCCCAGCGCCGCCAGACGCGCTCGACGACGGCGTCCGAGTTGACGAGGGTGCCGTCCATGTCGAGGAGGAGGGCGCGGGCGGTAAGCACGACGGGGACCGTCATCTGCAGGCTCCAGGGCACAGGTACGGGAAGATCGGCCCCGCCCGTCAGGGGCACAGGTACGGGACCAAGGCGGCCCCGCCCGCCGGTCAGGGAAAACGGGCGGGAGCCACTTTGTTCCTACACGGTACAAAACAACCGGCGCTCTCCGCTACCGCCTACGCGAACCGTTCACCGAGCGGCCACCTTCAGGGCGTCCACGCCCGCCCGCAACCCCTACCCAGCCACCGCCTCCCAAAGACTCCACACCCCGAGCCCCAGCATCAGCACCGCCGCGACCCTGGTGATCAGCTCCAGCGGCACCCGCTTCATCAGCGCCCGGCCCCCCACGATCCCGAGCCCGGCCACCGCCCACAGCGCGAGCACCGCACCGAGACCGACGGAGAGCGGATCGTCGTAGCGGGCGGCGAGGTTGGCCGTCATGATCTGTGTGAGGTCGCCGAACTCGGCGACCAGGATGAGCATGAAGCCCGCCCCCGCGACCTTCCAGAAGGACTGGTCCTCGGGGCGCCGGACCTCCTCCTCGTCCCCACCCTTCTTCATCAGCAGCACGGCGGCGCCGCCCAGGAACAGCACGCCGGTCAGCGCGTGCACAAGCCGCTGCGGCAGGAGGGTGAGGACACTGCCCGCCGCGACGGCGAGCACGACGTGCAGGGTGAACGCGGCGGCGACGCCGGCGAAGACGTACGAGGCGCGATAGCGGGTGCCGAGGACGAGCCCGGCGAGGGCCGTCTTGTCCGGGAGTTCGGCGAGGAAGACGACGCCGAAGACGAGCGCTGTCACGGTGAGGCTGATCAAGGTTCCTCAATCGGTCGGGGCTGCCCCGCCGAGAGTGTTACCGCAAGAACGACACCTCGGCACGGCAGCGCACGGTCAGTGCACTACTAGGCCGAAGGTCTCGCTGGCAGGCCATATGACGATGACCTGCCTCCGGGCGCCGGCTCAGACGAGCTGAGCAGTATGTCGACGGTCCGGCGAAGAGCTACTCCCCTTCTGCACCGTCCACGATAACCGACGCCCGAGGGGTGGCGATGTCATGCACACGACACTAACTTCTCACCGATCGCACATCTCACGGCAATCAACCGACGCGAGCATTCACTCGCTCGCGCTCAACGCCCGCATCCCCCGAGGGAGTTCGCATGCCGAAGTTCTACGCGCGTCGACGGATCAGCATACTCGCCGCGTTCACCGGGCTCATAGCCTCGGTCGGACTTTTCAACGGTCCGACCGCCTCCGCCGCTCTCCCCACCCCGGTCAGCGCCGCCACGGCCCGTACCTACCTCGCCTCCCTCACCGTGAAGACCGAGAACCGCACGGGCTACAGCCGCGATCTCTTCCCCACCTGGATCACGATCAGCGGCACGTGCAACACGCGTGAGTACATCCTCAAGCGCGACGGTTCGAACGTCGTCACCAACTCCGCCTGCACCGCCACCAGCGGCAGCTGGTTCTCCCCGTACGACGGCGCCACCTGGACCGCCGCCTCCGACCTCGACATCGACCACCTGGTCCCGCTCGCCGAGGCCTGGGACTCCGGCGCCGGCGCCTGGACCACCGCCCAGCGCCAGGCCTTCGCCAACGACGTCACCCGGCCGCAGCTCATCGCCGTCACGGACAACGTGAACCAGTCCAAGAGCGACCAGGACCCGGCCGAGTGGATGCCGTCGGTCACCTCGTACCGCTGCACGTACGTCCGCGCCTGGGTCCAGGTGAAGTACTACTACGACCTCGCGGTCGACTCGGCCGAGAAGAGCGCGCTCACGAACTACCTCGCGAGCTGCTGACCAGCTGCCGGCTGCCGGCGACCCGCTGAGCGGCCGTCGGGCCGCCAATGACCGGCCATCGAGCGGCCGTCGACCGGCCACTCACCGGCCATCGGCCGAATGCGCCATGCACGCAACCTCCCCGGCCTCCTCCGGCGTCCGTACCGTACGGTGCGACGGAGGAGGGTGATCACATGGCGACACTTCGCCTGGGACCGCTGCTGAGGTACGCCGACGGCTCGTCCGCGACCGTCTGGGTCGAGGCGAGCCGCCCCTGCACGGCCGAGGCGCGCTGCGCGGACGGCGCCGGCGGCAGCACCCGCACCTTCCAGGTCGCGGGCCACCACTATGCGCTGATCCCGGTCACGGGCCTCACCCCGGGCACGACGACGGCGTACGAGGTGCTCCTGGACGGCGTCCGCGTGTGGCCGCTGCCCGACTCGCCCTTCCCGCCCTCCGTCATCCGCACCGCCGACGACGGAGAGCGGGAAGCGGAGGGCGACGCGTTCCGGGTCGCCTTCGGGTCCTGCCGCTGGGCGGCGCCGGCCGCCGGCGAGAAGGACCCGGTGGGCGCGGACGCCCTGGACACCCTGGCCACGCGGATGGCGGCCGACCCCACGGGCGAACGCCCGGACGTCCTCCTCCTGTTGGGCGACCAGGTGTACGCCGACGAGGTGTCCCACGACACCCGCGACTGGCTGGCCGCCCGCCGGGACCTGTCCGAACCGCCGGGCGCCGAGGTCGCGGACTACGAGGAATACACCCACCTCTACTACGAGTCCTGGCTCGACCCCGACGTGCGCTGGCTGCTCTCCACCGTCCCCAGCTGCATGATCTTCGACGATCACGACATCGCCGATGATTGGAACACCAGCGCCGCCTGGCTGGCCGACATGCGGGACACCCCGTGGTGGCGCGAGCGGCTGCTGAGCGGCCTGATGTCGTACTGGGTGCACCAGCACCTGGGCAACCTCACCCCGGCCGAACTCGCCACCGACCCGCTGTACGCGGCCGTACGCGAGAGCCCCGACGGTACGGACGTCCTGCGCGCCTTCGCCGCGCGGGCGGACGCGGACCCCGACTCGGTCCGTTGGAGCTACCGGCGCGACTTCGGCCGCGTACGCCTGCTGATGGTGGACAGCAGGGCGGCCCGGGTCCTCGACGAGGACAGGCGCGCGATGCTGAATCCGGGCGCGGAGGCCTGGGTGCGCGAACAGGCGCTGGCGGATCCCGGCTCCTGCGACCACCTTCTCATCGGCACCTCGCTGCCCTGGCTGCTGCCGCACCTCGTGCACGACGCCGAGGCATGGGACGAGGCCCTGTGCGCGGGCGAACGCGGCGCGCGCTGGGCCCGGTTCGGGGAGAAACTGCGCCGCGCGGCCGACCTCGAACACTGGGCGGCGTTCACCCGCTCCTTCACCGCGCTGGCCGACCTGATCGCGGAAGTGGGTTCGGGCCCGCAGGCCCCGGCGACGGTGCTGGTCCTGTCGGGGGACGTCCACCACGCGTACGCGGCCGAGCCCACCTGGCCCGAGGCCTCCCGTCCGGACGCGCGCGTCCTCCAGCTGACCTGCTCCCCCGTCCACAACGCCATCCCGCTCTACATAAAGGCCGGCTTCCGGCTGGGCTGGAGCGGTCTGGGCCGCGCCCTGGGCCGCCGGCTCGCCCGGCACGGCCGGGTCCCGCGTCCGCCGGTCACCTGGCGCAGAACGGGCGGCCCCTGGTTCGGCAACATGCTGATGACCCTGACCGTGCGCGGCCGTTCGGCCCGGCTGCGGCTCGACCGGACCCGGGGCGAGAAGGGCGGCGGGGCACGGCTGGAGACGGTCATGGAGTCCGAGCTGAGCGCGTGAGGCATCCCACACCGGCGGCGACCCACGTCCCCGGTGCCCGGCCCGGGTGGTCACCGGCGGCATGATGAGGCGGACCGTCCGCTTCCGGTGGGCGGCTCTCCTGCCAACGCGCCCCCACACGCCCGGGAGTGACCCCCTTGTCTCCAGTGTCTCCAGCGCCCGCCGAGCCGCCCAGGACCGCGCCCGGCGCTCCCTCTCTGTCCGTCGCCCTGGTCGGCGCCGGGCCGCGCGGCACCGGCGTGCTGGAACGCCTCTGCGCCTCCGCACCCGAACTCCTGCCGCCCGGGGCCCGGTTGACCGTCCACGTCGTCGACCCGGCGCCGCCCGGCGCGGGTCAGGTCTGGCGCACCTCGCAGTCGCCCCGGCTGCTGATGAACACCGTGGCCTCGCAGGTGACCCTCTTCACCGACGACAGCGTGGACTGCTCGGGCCCGATCCGCCCGGGGCCGAGCCTGTACGAGTGGACGCGCGACTCCCCTGACGCGGAAGGCGAGTTGGGGCCGGACGACTACCCGACCCGCGCCCACTACGGGCGTTACCTGGAGTGGGTGTTCGCGAAGGTCGTGCGCGAGGCGCCGCCGTCCGTGCGCGTCCAGACGCACCGGGCACGCGCGATCCGCCTCGACGAGGCCCCCGACGGCAGCCAGACCCTCACCCTCACGGGCGACAGCGGCCTGACCGGCCTGTCCGGCCTGACCGCCGTCGTCCTCGCCCAGGGCCACCTCCCCCTGGTCCCGGACGACGAACAACAGCGCCTCACCTCGTACGCCGGCCTCCACGGCCTGCGTCACATCCCGCCCGCCAACCCGGCCGACGTCGACCTCTCGCCGCTCGCCCCCGGGGAACCGGTCCTGCTGCGCGGCCTCGGCCTCAACTTCTTCGACCATCTGACCCTGCTGACGACGGGCCGGGGCGGACGTTTCGTGCGCCGTCCCGAGGGCGGCCTGCGTTACCTGCCCTCCGGACATGAGCCCCGGCTGTACGCCGGTTCGCGGCGCGGCGTCCCGTACCAGGCGCGCGGCGACAACGCGAAGGGCCCGTACGGCAGGCACGTACCGCTCGTCCTCACCGGCGAGGTGATCGCCGGCTTCCGCAAGCGCGCCGACTCCGGGGAAGCCCCCGACTTCCGCACGGAGATATGGCCGCTGGTGGCGAAGGAGGTCGAGACGGTCTACTACGAAACCCTGCTGCGGGAACGGAAGTTGACGGACCGTCCGCTCGACGGCTTCCGGGACCGTTTCCTCGCCACCCCGCACCGCGCGCCCCAAGAGGCAGCCGTACTGGACGAGTTCGGCATACCGGAGGCCGACCGCTGGTCCTGGGAGCGGATGTCACGGCCGTACGCCGGACAGGTCTTCGCCGACGCCGCCGCCTGGCGGAACTGGCTGCTCGCCCACCTCCGCGAGGACGCCGCCCAGGCCGCCCTGGGCAATGTGGACGGGCCCGTGAAGGCGGCCCAGGACCTGCTGCGCGACGTGCGCAACGAGCTGCGGCTGATCGTCGACCACGGCGGGCTGCCGGGCGACTCGCGCCGGGACCACCTGGACCGCTGGTACACCTCGCTCAACGCGTTCCTCTCCATAGGGCCGCCCAGGCGGCGCGTCGAGGAGCTGGCGGCGCTGGTGGCGGCGGGCGTGGTGGAGGTGCTCGGGCCGCGCCTCGAGGTACGCGCGGCGGACGGGGCCTGGGTGGCGCACTCCCCCGACGTGCCGGGCTCGGCCGTACGCGTGACCGCGCTCATCGAGGCACGGCTGCCGGAGCCCGACCTCCGCCGCACGGCCGATCCGCTCCTCGCCGGGTTGCTGCGGACGGGCGGGGCGAGGCCGCACGTGATCGACGGCTACGAGACGGGCGGACTGGATGTGACTCCGCGCCCTTGCTACTTGATGGACCGTCACGGTCGGCCGCAGCCAAGGAGGTTGGCGTTCGGGGTCCCCACGGAGGGGGTGCACTGGGTGACGGCGGCCGGGGCACGCCCTGGCGTGAATTCGGTCATGTTTTCGGACGCGGACGCGATGGCACGGGCGGTGCTGCGTATGACCCCAACAGCGGTCCCACGTAAGGCAATTGGCGAACCGGAAGGGCGAACCGGAGATCACATGGAGGCAACGCGATGGCCAAATGTTGAACTTGCAACTATCGATTGAGCCGTCCTACGGTGGGTTGCCCGCTCGGCTCCGACCCCCCGGACCGATCCCTTCCGGGCCTCAGTTCAGGTCCTCGGAGGGACGGCCCCGACCGAAGGAGACACCCCCCACATGTCCGCCCGCCTCAACAACGCTCAGCCATACGCCATCGGCCTGTTCCGGATCGTGATCGGCCTGCTCTTCGCCTGCCACGGCGCCCGCTCCCTGTTCGGCGTCCTCGGCGACGAGCCGACGGTGCCGACCGGTACCTGGCCCGGGTGGTACGCGGCCGTGATCGAGCTGGTCGGGGGCACCCTGGTCCTGCTGGGCCTCGGTACCCGCGCCGCCTCGTTCATCGCCTCGGGCGCGATGGCGTACGCGTACTTCGACGTCCACCAGCCGAGCGCCCTCATGCCGATCCAGAACCAGGGCGAACTGGCAGCCACCTTCTGCTGGGCCTTCTTCCTGCTCGTCTTCACCGGCTCCGGCGCCTTAGGCGTGGACCGGTTCCTCGCGAAGCGCTCGTCGGAGACGACGAAGGCGTCACGGGAGAAGACGGACAAGGCACCGGTAGCCGCCTGATCCACGATTCACCGATGCCCGTCCCCATGCCCCGGGGACGGGCATCGGCGTGCGTCAGGGTGAACATCGTGTGCCGAACACATGCGCACCCGGTGGATCTCCTGTCACACCCCCCGCGTACGCTGTATGGCTGTCACAGGCCGCCCACCGCTCCCCCGTTGAGGTAGCGGCACGGGAACGGGCCGACGGGGGAGTTTCGGGGAGTCTGCGGTGCTTGAGAGTGTGGGGTCACTGACCGGGACCCCGTGGATCTACGCCCTCGTGGCTGTGTCCGTACTGTTCGACGTCCTGGTGCCGGTACTGCCGAGCGGTGTCCTGGTCATCACGGCCGCCACGGCTGCCGCCGCCGGTACCGGAGCGGCCGTCGGCCAGGTGCCGCAGGAGGTCCCCGACATCCTCGCGCTCACCCTGTGCGCGGCCACGGCGTCGGTCGTCGGCGACCTGGTGGCGTACCGGCTGGCCTGGCACGGCGGAGCCCGGCTGGACCGCGCCATCGCCCGCTCCCGGCGCCTGACCAGCGCGCAGGAACGTCTCGGCCAGGCCCTCGCGCACAGCGGCGGCATCCTGGTCGTCGTCGCCCGTTTCGCCCCGGCCGGCCGCTCGGTCGTCTCCCTCGGCGCGGGCGCCGCCCACCGCCGGGTCGGCGAGTTCCTCCCCTGGTCCATCCTGGCCGGCCTGGCCTGGGCCGCGTACAGCGTCGCCCTCGGCTACTTCGGCGGCCAGTGGCTGGGCGCCACCTGGCTGGCAACAGGCGTCTCCGTGGCAGCCCTCTTCGGCGCGGGCGCGGGAGCGGCATTCCTGATGCGCCGCCCACGAACAACCGGCGCCTGAGACCCGACCGACGTCGCGGAAACGCGCCCCTATAGGGGCGCGGGGAACTGCGCGACAAGCCACAACGCACCCGCACCCCCACCTCAACAATTCCCCACCGAAATCGCCCCGTTGGCAAAACAACCTCTGCCACACCCGTTGACTTCAACCTCCCCACCACTCTAATTTCAGCGCGCCCCCTCGTCCGGTTTCCCGATCACAGTTCGATATATCGACCAAAGAAGTCCGGGAGTCGCACCGTCGCGCCCCGGAAAAGGAGCCGCATGTATCCCCCACCGCGCCCGTCCCTCGCCCGACGCGCCGCCATCCGCGCCCTCGCCCTCGCGACCGCGGCGACCGCCGCTCTCCTCTTCGCCCAGCCCCAGGCCGGCGACGAAGCGACCTCCCTCGGCGACACCGCCCCCGTCGCCGCCTCCACCCGCCAGATACCGGTCCCCGCCGCCCCCATGGGCTGGGCCTCCTGGAACAGCTTCGCCGCGAAGATCGACTACAACGTGATCAAGGGCCAGGTCGACGCGTTCGTCGCGTCCGGGCTGCCCGCCGCCGGGTACAAGTACATCAACATCGACGAGGGCTGGTGGCAGGGCACCCGGGACGGTGCCGGCAACATCACCATCGACGAGTCCGAGTGGCCCGGCGGTATGAAGGCCATCGCCGACTACATCCACAGCAAGGGCCTGAAGGCGGGCATCTACACCGACGCGGGCAAGGACGGCTGCGGCTACTACTACCCGACCGGCCGCCCCGCCGCGCCCGGCTCGGGCAGCGAGGGCCATTACAACCAGGACTTCCTGCAGTTCTCCCAGTGGGGCTTCGACTTCGTCAAGGTCGACTGGTGCGGCGGTGAGAGGGAGGGACTCGACGCGAAGTCGACTTACCAGGCCATCAGCGACGCGATCACCAAAGCGACGGCCGCCACCGGCCGCCCGATGACCCTGTCGCTGTGCAACTGGGGCCGCCAGAACACATGGAACTGGGCGCCGGGACAGGGCGCGATGTGGCGGACCAACGACGACATCATCTTCTACGGTGAGCAGGCGTCCATGAGCAGGCTCCTGACCAACTACGACAGGAACCTGCACCCCACCGCGCAGCACACCGGCTACTACAACGACGCGGACATGCTGATCGTCGGGATGGACGGTTTCAACGCCGCCCAGAACCGCACCCACATGGACCTGTGGGCCATCTCCGGAGCCCCGCTGCTCGCCGGAAACAACCTGGCGACCATGAGCACCGAGACGGCCGACATCCTCAAGAACCCCGAAGTCGTCGCCGTCGACCAGGACCCGCGCGGCCTCCAGGGCGTCAAGGTCGCCGAGGACACCACCGGGCTCCAGGTCTACGGCAAGGTCCTGTCCGGCACCGGCAACCGTGCCGTCGTCCTGCTCAACCGCACCTCCTCCGCCCAGAACATGACCGTCCGCTGGTCCGACCTGGGCCTGACCAACGCCGGCGCGACCGTCCGTGACCCGTGGGCCCGCTCCAACAGCGGTACCTACAGCGGCAGTTACACCACCAGCGTCCCGGCCGGTGGCTCGGTCATGCGTACGATCAGCGGCGCCACGGAGGCCGCGAGCAGCGCGTACGAGCCCGACTCGTCCGCCCGCTACACCGGCGTGACCGCGGCGAACACCGGTGTCGCGGTCGCCGACCTCACGTACACGAACAACACGAGCACCGCCCGTACGGCGACCCTCCAGGTCAACAGCCAGACGGCCACCACCGTGTCGTTCCCGCCGACCGGCTCGACCCCGGGCACGATCTCCGTCCAGGTCGCCCTCTCCAAGGGTGGCGCCAACACGCTCGCCGTCACGGGCGGCCCGGCCCTGGGCACGCTGACCGTCCGGCCGGTGCCCGGCACCAACGGCAGCCTGGTCGTCGGCAAGCAGTCCGGGCGCTGCCTGGACGTCTTCGACAGCACGATCACCAACGGCACCCAGGCCGAGCTGTGGGACTGCAACGGCGGCTCCAACCAGGCGTGGACGTACACCTCCCGCAAGGAACTCGTGGTGTACGGCAACAAGTGCCTGGACGCCTACGACAGCGGCACGGCCAACGGTACGAAGGTCACCATCTGGGACTGCCACGGCGGCAACAACCAGAAGTGGAACGTCAACTCCGACGGCACGATCACGAACGTCAACGCGGGCCTCTGCCTGGACGCGTACGGCGCGGCCACGGCCAACGGCACACAGATGGTGCTGTGGGCCTGCGGCACGGGCGACAACCAGAAGTGGACGGTCGGCTAGAGGCTCAGCCGAGGCCGATGGCTGACGGCTGACGCCCCCGCACCCACCTGGCCCGGCCCGGCCCGGCGCGCGTTCTACGACGCGTGCCGGGCCGTCGCCGTACCACCCCCGCCTCGCACCTCGAGGCCGGCGAGGAGCTCGGCCGTGGCCGCCGCGATCACGTCGACGGCGTGTTCGAAAACCTCGCGGTTGTGGGCGGCCGGCGCCCGGAAGCCGGAGACCTTGCGGACGTACTGGAGGGCGGCGGCCCGCATCTCCTCCTCGGTGGCCTCTTCGGGGAGTACGGGCGGGCGAAGGGTCTTGATGCTGCGGCACATGCCTCCAGTCTCGCGCGTACCCGGCGTTCCGCGCCGCCCGCATGCTGAAACGGCGGTGCTGACCGCGCTGGTCGAGGAGACGGCGGCGGTGAGCCTGGCCTGCGGCGGCCCGTCGGACCCCGCCCAGGCCCTGGCCCGCAACGACAGCTTCCCGTCTGCCACGAGGTCGTCGATGCAGCGCGACGCCGAGGCGGGCCGCCCGCTGGAGCTGGACGCGATCGGCGGAGCCCTGCTGCGCGCGGCCCAGCGGCACGGTGTGGACGTACCGGTGGCCACGCGGGTGGTGCGGGAGCTGACGTCGGGCTGACGTTCGACTGATGTCCGGCTGACGTCCGGATCCCGAGAGGAAGTAACCGGAAGGAACTCGCATCCCAAATTCGAACAGGCGTACCATTACCGCGTGGCGACGACCTATGACTTCCCGAGTGACCTCCTGGCCGGTCAGGAGGAGCTGCATCAGGTCCGGGCCGAGCTGTCCGCCCTGCTGAAACGACTCCCCTGGTCGGTCGAACCGCTGGACGGTTTCAGTGACACCCGCGGCTGGCGCAAGGTGGAGCGCCCCGCCTCACCTGGCTGGACGGCCGACGAACAGGCCGAGGTGGAGAAACTGCGGCGCCGGGAACACGAGCTCGCGGTGTTCGTGAGCGGGCACCGCTTCTGGGCCGAGGTCACGGGAGCGGACCGGGTCGACGCGCGCACGCGCCTCAAGCATGCGCACAACAGCACGGACGAGTCCTGAGGCACCCAGGCCTCAGGACGGGGACGTGATGCGGAATCCTTCCCGCACCCGGTCGAAGACCGGCCGGAAGGTGTCCCACTGCTCATCGGGCGCCGAGACGTAGATGTCGTACTCCCGGCCGCCCTCCTCCCCGAAGCCGAGCTCGATGCCGTGGAAGACACGCGCCCGGCCCTGGATGGTGAACTCCCAGATGGCGGCCTTCTGGCCCCGGTACGTCGTGCGCTGCATGTAGAGCTTGCGGTACTTGTCCCCGGGATAGTTGATCTTCGTGTTCGCCTCGATCTCCTTGAAGTGCGCCAAGGGATCGCCCGCCGGGTCCACCATGCCGATGGTGAGGCTGGCCAAACGGGTCTTTTCGTCGACATAGCTGACCTCGCCGGACCTCCGCTTCCTCAGCTTCCAGCCGTCCGGCACCGGGAAGGCGATGCCGAGCGCCTCCTCCGTGACCAGCTGGTAGCCGTCGGGGACGGGCGAGGGCGCGTAGGACGCCGGGGTGGGGTTCGGCCCCGAACCCGCGCCCGGTGTGTCGTCACCGGCCGAGTTCACGTAGTACACGCCCCCGGCCGTGCCCCCGGCGACCAGGATCACCGCGACCGCGCTCCACAGCGCGGTACGGCGCCCACGCCCGCCGCCGCGCTTGTCGGGGGCCGCCTTGGCGGAACGGGTCCTCCGGTGCGTGTTGCCGGTGCGGTCGGGATCCGTGGCCTCTTCCGGCGTCGGCAGCGGAATCGACCCCGACCACGCGCGCGGCTCCGTGTCCTCGGACACCGACCGCAGCGCCAGTTCCGTCTCTTCCGCCGAGGGCCGCTCGGCCGGGTCCTTGGCCAGCAGGGCGGTGATCAGCGGCTCCAGCGGGCCGGCCTTCTTCATCGGCTCCGGGGTGCCGGTGACGATGGAGTACGCCGTCTCGACCGGCGTGAGCCTGCGGAACGGGGGCTGCCCCTCCACCGCCTGGTAGAGGGTCGCGCCGAGCGCCCAGAGGTCGGAGGCGGGGCCAGGGGTGTCGCCCTGGACGCGCTCCGGTGCCATGTAGTCGATGGAGCCGACGATCTCGCCGGTCCGGGTGAGGGTGCTCGTGCCGGTCGCCGTGGCGATGCCGAAGTCGGTGAGGACGACCCGGCCGCTCTCGGTGAGCAGGACGTTGCCCGGTTTGACGTCACGGTGCAGTACGCCGGCCTCGTGGGCCGCCCGCAGCGCGCCGACCATTCCCCGGCCCACGCGGGCGGCTTCCTCGGGTGAAACGGTTCCGCCGCTCTTGAGCAGGGCGCCGAGAGTGGTGGAGGGCACGTACTCCATGACGATGCACGGCAGCCCGTCGTCCTCGACGACATCGTGGACGACGACCACGTTCGGATGGGCGATCCGGGCCGCGCTCTGCGCCTCACGGCGGGTGCGCTCGTACATGAGGGCCAGCTCGTCGCCGGCGTACCGGGCGTCCTCGTGCAACCGCTTGAGCGCGACGCGGCGGTTGAGCATCTCGTCGGCGGCCAGCCAGACCGTGCCCATGCCGCCCCGGCCGATCTGCTCGGTCAGCCGGTACCGCCCGGCGATGAGCCGTCCCTCGTCCGACACGTCCGACACCGCAAACCTCTCTTATCCCACCGGGCACTGCCGCTCACGATATCCGGCGCCCGCACGGAGCCGGCCCGAAGGTCGCGTTCACCACACCGCACACGAAACAGCCCCCGGCGAAATCACCGGGGGCCACTCATCTGATCGCGTCACCTGTCATGTCAGCTGATCGCGCTCGCCAGTTCCTGGCCAGGACGTCAGCGCTGCCTCATCGCGCAGGCCGTTCCGGGATCGCCGGAAGAATCCTCTCGGCGATGGCACGGAGCGCGCCGTCGTCCGGGAGGGCCCCGGACTTGCTCCACACGGTGACGTCGTAGTAGCCGCCCCGGTCGGCGCGGTCGAGAGCCACGGTCAGCGTTCTGGCCAGGGGACCCTGCCCGACCGGTCCGCCGGACCCGGACCCGCCGCTCCCGAAGTTGATCTCGATACTCATGGTGTGGTCCGAGGAGAGGACCGCAGGCCGGCCGAGCACCTTGAGGGTCTCGATGTCCTGCTCACTCCCGTACTTCATCAGCTTCACGTACTGCTCGATCGACAGGTGGTTGTAAGTGGCGGTGACATTCACGGTGTAGGTGTCGAAGTCGATCTGGGCCTCCGGCTGGGCGACCTTCCCATCGGTCAGCGGAGCGATGCCGTTGCTGGCGGAAGCACTGTTCGCGATCTCCGACGGGGTTCCGAGGAGCTTCGCCAGGTCCGGCCGGTTGACCGCCTCGCACAGCTTTTCCCCGGTCACGGGCGGGGGCGTCTTCTTGTAGGGCATCGGCGTTGCCTCGTGTTCTCCGTCCGAACACGAAGCGGGCTGCGGGGTGTTGTTCTCGTCGGACGGGAGTATGTGGGGGGCCACCCACAGGACGGCCGCGATCACCCCGAACACGGCCACGGCCGCGAGGGCCTGGCCCCACTCGTTGGGTTCCTTCTCCACGACGCCCGGACCGGGAGGCGGCCCGACCGGGGCGGGTGCGGGGGCCGAGGCGGGTGCCTGTGCCGGGGCGGCTGCCAGGGCGGGTGCCGTTGCCGGGGCGGCTGCCAGGGCGGGTGCCGTTGCCGGGACGGCTGCCGGTGCTGGGGTCGCGACCGCCGGACTCGGGGCGCGGCGTGCTCGCAGGGCCTTGACCACCGCGTGGACACTGACGGCGGCGACCAGGAGGAACACCGCGCCGATACCGGCCCCGACCAGATCCTGATCACGGACGGCGAGATACATGATGCGTACGCCGAAAACGGACCCGATCACGATGAGCAGGGGCTCGCGGACCCAGAAGGGCAGGAGACGGAGGAGGAAACCGAGCATCCTGTGATCACACCATGACAAGACTGTGTTGACCATGTGGAGGCCACGGTTCCGTACGGAGGTCGTCCGACCGCTCACGCGACCGGCCCCGGACGGGGAGTCCGGGGCCGGTGGCGGCAGCGAAACCGAGGCTTCGACTGTTGTCAGGCGTCCTGACCATCCTGGTGGGCGCGGACGGTTTCGAAAACGCCGACATCCGCTTTTGTAAGACTCCCTGTGGGGGATTGTGGCGTCGATGTGGCTTCGATCATGGAAACGGCCCCCCGTCCGATCATGGACGAGGGGCCGCACTGCACGCTGACCTGCGTGCTAGTCCCGTGGGCGCGGACGGTTTCGAACCGCCGACATCCGCCTTGTAAGGGCGGCGCTCTACCACTGAGCTACGCGCCCAGGACGAGTCGTCAGCCTACATTGCCCGGGGCCCTGCCTCGCAAACCCGTATCCGCCCCCGAGATCCCGGGGCCTGGATTCGGGGGTTTTCCCCACCTCTCTTCGGGGAGCGTCCCGGATGCCCGGGCGGGCGCCGGCTCCGTACGGTCGAAGAGTGTCGCAGGGCCGGCTCCACCGATCGCCGATCACCGGTCCCGCGTTCGCCTCAGGGGGAGTAGGACCATGGCCCGTTCAGCGTCTCCGCGCACCGGTACTCGCACCCGCACCCGCACCCGCACCCGCACCCGTGTCATCGCCATCACCGGCGTCGTGGCCGCCCTCGTCGCGACCGCGTCGGCCTGTGCCTCCGCCGGGGACGACAAGGACCCGGAGCACCGTTCCTTCGACCTGCGCGGGCACACGCTCACCGTGGACTCGAACGACTCGGGGCTCGACATCGTCGCGGCGGACTCCACCGAGCCGGGCCGGATCGAGGTCACCCGCTGGTTCCAGGGCTCCGTCGCTCTGGGCAAGGATCCCAAGGTGACGTGGTCCATGGACGACGACCGGCTCGAACTGCGGGTGAAGTGCTCGGGCGTGGTCGCCGACTGCTCCGCCAGGCACCGGATCGAGGTGCCGCGCGGTGTCTCCGTCGTCGTGCGTACCGGGGACGGGAGGGTCACCGCACGCGGCTTCGACCAGGCCCTGGACATCCACTCCGGGGACGGCGCCGTCACCGTGAAGGACTCCACCGGTCCACTGAAGCTGTCCACCGACGACGGTTCGATCCGCGCCCTCGGTGTGCGCTCCCAGCAGGTGCGGGCGCACTCCGAGAACGGCTCGGTACGGCTCGAACTCGCCGCCGTGCCGGACCTCGTCGAGTCGAGCAGCGACGACGGCTCGCTCACGATCGAGCTGCCCCGCGAGAGGTACCGCGTGACGGCGGACTCCGACGACGGCTCCGTAAAGGTGTCCGTGCCGCGCACCGCGCGCAGTACGCATGTGGTGTCGGCGAAGACGCAGGACGGGAGCATACGGGTGCGGTTCGCCGGGGAGTGAGCCTCGCGCCGGCCCCGTGCGCGCCGGGTGGGCGGCTCGATTCCCGACCGGGTACGCGCAGCGCGAACCGACCGGGCCGTGTGTTCGTCCTCTACCGGTGGGAGAATGAACCGGGCAGGGCGGATCACAGCACGGGAGAGGGATGTGACGGCGACTACTTCTGAGCCGTACACGCCGATTGCGCCGCGCGCGCACCAGTCGCCCCACCCGGCGCCGCACCGGCCACCCGAGTCCCGTCGCACCGGTGTGCGCGCCGCCGCCCGGGACGCGCTGACACTCGTACTGCTCCCGTTGCCGCTGCTCCTCGCCGTGCCCGCCGCCTTCGCCGGTGGTGGTACCCGGCGGTGGTTCGGCGGGCGGGCCGAGAGCCAGCGTGCCGAGGCGCAGGCCGCGAAGGACGCCGCTGCCGCCGCCTTCTACGAACTGGACACCGCCCAGCGGGATCTGCGGATCTCGATAGAGACCATCAAGGCCGTCGACGACACCCCGGCCGCCCGGCGCGCGGTCGCCGACTTCGAGGGGCTCGGGCGCCGGATCGACGAGGCCAGCGGCCAGTACATCAACGCCGTCGACGCCCACGATCTCGACCGTGACGACCTCGAGGCGTCCGCCGCGAGCCACGCCCGGTCCGAGCTGAACCGGGCGAAGGAGGAGCTGGGGCGGGTCAAGCAGGACCTGGACCGCTTCGCGGCCGGGCTCGGGCCGCTGCTCGGCAAGGCCGAGACGCAGCTGGCGCGGCTCGCGCCCTCCGTGGAGCGCGCCCGCCAGTCGCTGCTGGCCGCCTCCAACGCGCTGGACGCGGTACGGGGATCGGGGCTGCGGGCGGACGACCTCGCCGCCCGGCTCGCCGTCCTCGGGCCCGAGCTGACCCGGCTCAACCAGGGCGCCGGCCAGCACGGTGTGGCGGAGACGCTGGAGCGGGCCGACCGGGTCGCGCGCGAGGCGGAGGGGGTGCGGGCGGAGGCGGCGCGGCTGCCGGAGCGGGCCGCCGAGATCGATCACCGGCTGGTGTCGCTGCGGACCCGCGCCGAGGCTCTGACGACCCGCTCGGGGCAGGTGGAGCCGGTACTGAGCGAACTGCGCAGACGGTTCTCGGCGGAGTGCTGGCAGGACCTCCAGCACGTACCGGAACAGGCCACGGACCACGTACGGCAGGCCGAGGCGAGGCTCAAGGAGGCGCAGGCCGCGCGGGATGCCCAGCGCTGGCCGGACGCGACGGCGCTGTTGTCGACGGTGCGGGCGCTGCTGAACACCACCGACGAGGCGGTGTCGGCGGCCGGGGACCGGCTGCGGCGGCTCAACGCCGTACAGAAGGACCCTCGGGGCGAGATCGATCGGACGCGTTTCGCGATCCGGGACGCGCAGCGGCTGGCCATGTCGGGGCGCACCACCCCGGACCCTCGCGACGCCCGCCCGCTGGACGAGTCGGTGGCCCGGCTGGAGCGCGCGATCGCCGGGCTGGAGGGCCGTCACCCCGACTACTGGCACTTCCTGACGGAGACGGAGGGCGTGCGCCGCACGGCGGCCGGCGTGGTCACCCGTATCCGCGAGGAGCGCGGGATGACCGCCCACTGAGCGCACCCCGCCACGGCGCCGACGGCGCCCGCCGCCCCGGCCCGGGTGGGGGGCCGAAGCGGCGGGACCGGGGCTGTCAGGTGCGGTAGGCGTAGTAGTACGAGTTCGGGTCCGACGCGATGATGCTCGCCACCGACCGGTTGTGAGTGTTGGACGAGTGGTAGGTCATGTACGGCAGGCCCTGGGGGCTGCGGTACGTGACGATCATCGTGTGGTCCTTGGACCCGTCCCTGTTGAAGTCCATCTGCAGCACGTCGCCGACGTCCATCTGGTAGACGTACGCGAGGCTGGTGATGCGCTTCGAGTTCTGGGCGAACCAGGACCACTCGTTGACGCCGACGAAAGAGTCCGACTGGATGTCGGCGTTGCCGAACCACCGGGTGTAGTCGTACACATAGCCGGGGACGTGCTTCCAGCCGCCGGCCTTCAGGACCTGGCTGACGAAGTTGGTGCAGTCGCCACCGGCTGTGTGCCCGTTGAAGTTCGGGTAGTCGGTGTTGTAGTTGCTCCAGTACTTGTCCGCGTACGCGACCATGGCCTTGTAGTCGTAGGCGCCCGTGGTGAGGTTCTTGGCGTTGGCCGGTGCGTTGCGGGTGGTCGCGGCGCGGGGAGCGTTGGGCATGGTGTCGGCGGCCACCCTGGCGACGCGCGCGCCGGAGGACGGCTCGGCGGGCTGGTTCACCGCGATGCCGGCGGCCGTGTCGGTGTTCCGGATGCCCGTGAGCTGCCAGTCGCCGCGTGCGTCGGCGGTGAACGTCAGCTTGTGGTGGGCCTGGAAGCCGGTGTTCCTGGGCTCGCCGCCACGGACCTTCTTGTAGGTCAGGGTCGTGGTCTCGGTGACCTCGGCCTCGGCCTTGGTGCCGTGGAGGCGGGTGCTGTTCAGGGTGACGGTCGTGTCGGCCTTGCTGTACTTCTCGCCGAGCGCCGCGAGGCGGTCCTTGCGCTGCTCCAGCGAGGACAGGGCGGCGTTCTCGCTGCGGGCCAGCGCGGCGGACAGCTTGACGTCGCCGGAGAAGCCCTTGGTCAGCGGCTTCTTCCGGGCGCCCGGCGCGCCGTCGACCAGCGCGTCCGTGCGGTCGGTGAAGACCGCGTCGGCCAGGCGCTGGAAGGTGGCCCTGGTCTGCTGGTCCACGACCGGGGCGGCCGAGCGTGCGGTCGCCGCGCTCGCGCTGGTGACGGGCAGCAGCGCCGCTCCCGCGGCGACGGAGGCGGCGGCCGCGACGGCTATGGCGGTGCGGCGGCGCGTACGGCCCATGGTGCTTGACTTCACGTATGTATCCCCTCTTGCCCCGGCGATGGGGGGTGCCGGGTTGTGGAAGTTTCGCATGTCATGTGGAGCACCCGTGAACGGGGATACCCCTTCACCGGCAAGCACATTGATGGTCCGTCACTTATCAACGGCCCCTTCACCGCCGTCGATTCGCCACCTCTACTTCACGACCGTCGACCAGTCCGGTGACTGCGCCGGGTCCAGGCCGCGCAGCCGCTCCAGCGTCGCCGGGGTCTGGACGTCGAGCCAGTCGGTGAGTTCCTTGAAGGAGACGCACTTGACGTCCGCCTTCGCGCACACGGCCTCCATGACCGCGTCGACGGCCTTCATGTATATGCCGCCGTTCCACTCCTCGAAGTGGTTCCCGATGAACAGCGGGGCACGGCTGCCGTAGTACACCCGGTCGAAGCCGGCCTTGTAGGCGTCGATGGTCTCCTGCTGCCACCGCGGATAGTTGGCCGGAGCCCCGTTGGTCTCGCCCTTCGACTGGTTGTAGAGGAAGTTGAAGTCCATGGAGAGGCCCTGGTAGTCGCCGCCGTCGTACGGGAGCATCTGCAGCGGGAAGTCCCAGATGCCGTTCTTCTTCGCCGGCCATATCTGGAAGTCGCCCGCGGAGCTCGCGTCGTAGCGCCAGCCGTAGGTCTTGGCGGCCTTCAGCAGGTTCTTCTGGCCCTCCAGACAGGGGGCGCGCCCGCCGGTGACCTCCTTCTTGAAGTCGAACGGCAGCGGGGCGAGGTCGGTGTAGCCGGTGTTGGTCTTCCACTTCTCCACGAAGGAGAAGAACTGGTCGATCTCGCTCTTCCACTCGGCGACACTCCAGTCGCCGCCGCCCTTCTTGCCGCAGAAGTGGCCGTTGAAGTGGGTGCCGATCTCGTTGCCCTCCCGCCACGCCTTGCCGAGCTGGTCGAGGGTGGTGCGGATGTGCTCGTCGGTGGCGTAGCTGATCGCCGCCGATCCCCTGGGGTGCTGCGGGGGCTGGTAGAGGTTGGCCTTGGTCTTGGGCAGCAGGTAGATGCCGGTGAGGAAGTACGTCATATGGGCGTTGTACTTCTCGGACATCTCCCGGTAGTGCTCGAAGAGTTGGTCGTCGCCCGACAGCGCGCCGTCCCAGGAGAAGACGACGAACTGGGGTGGTTTCTCACCGGGCTTGAGCGGTGCGGGCTTCAACCGGCCCGGCTGCGGGCCGGTGTAGGAGGTGGAGCCGTCGCCCAGGACCCTGACCTTGCCGTCCCACTTCGGTTCGGCGGCCACCTTCGCGGAGGCTTTCACGGTTCCCCCGGACTCCACGGAGGCTGTCGGTGCGGTGCGGTCGGTGCGGCCCAGCACCAGGTATCCGGCGGTGAGGGACGCGACGGTCAGGGACGCGACGACGAGGTACGCCGCGATCCGCGGGCGGCTGGGGGTGGGGGGAGCCGTTGCCTGGGATTTGCGACGGCGGCCCGACGCTTGCTTCATGTGCTGCTCATTTCGAGGGGTGGGTTATACCCGTCCGGTGGTCAGCCGAGCGGGCCCATGGCGCCGGACCAGATGCCGTACGGGACGCTGTCGTCGGCTGTCCCGGCGAGGCCCTTCAACGGCAGCGGCTCGAGGCTCTTGGTCAGGTCGATGCGGTAGACGACGACAGCCGTGGACACGAAGTCGTGCGTGCCGACGTACCAGGAGGCGGTGTCGTCCGGGGTGGTCCCCGCCTTCCCCGTCACCTTGCCGACGGCGGACGCCGCGGCGACGGGGTGGGCGGCGCGGAAGGAGTCGGCGAGCGCGGAGGTGACCTCTTCGGCCGTTTCGGCGCTGATCGACCGGGTCGGGGCCGGGGTGTGGAGGACGATCCCGATGCCGTTGCGGGTGATCTTGCGCACCGAGTACGGCTCGGTGCGTTTGCCGCCGGCGATGAACGTGGTGTAGCCGCCGGCCATGCGGATCGCGCTGGGCGTGGAGGTGCCCGTCGACAGCGCGGGCACCTGCGCCCCGATGCTGCCGGGCAGCAGACCGGCGGCCTCGGCGGTCGCGCGGACGTTGGCCAGGCCGGTGTCCATGCCGAGCTGCATGAACGGCGTGTTCACCGACAGCTCGAGCGCCCGGCGCAGGGAGATCCGCCCGTAGGACCGGTCGCCGTCGTTGCTGGCGGCCACCTTCTTGCCGCTGCGGTCCCAGTAGGGCCCCTCGGGCGTCATCACGGGCACGTCGTCGTCGCCGTCGTACAGGGTCTGTCCGGTGACACGTGTCCTCTCGTCGTCCCGCCTCCGCTGGACGCCGTGCTCCAGACCGGCGGCGTACACGAACGGCAGGAAGGCCGAACCGGCGGGGACGGTGGTGGAGTTGGACTCGTTGTAGCCCTGCGTACGGTGGTCGGGGCCGCCGTACACGGCGAGGATCCGGCCGTCGGCGGTCACCGAGGCGGCGCCGTAGTGCGCGGTCTTCGCGGCGTTCCGATCGCCCTTCAGCGCCTTCTTGCGGGCCTTGGCCACGGAGTCGGCGAGCTTGCGCTCCCGTGCGCGGTCGAACGTCGTGTAGACCTGGTAGCCGCCGAGGTCGAAGTCCTTGTCGGAGATCCCGCCGGCCTTCTTGGCGTACTGCGAGGCCACTTCCAGCAGGTAGTCGGTCTGCTCACCGGTGTCGTACAGCGGGTTGCGCTTCAGCGGCTCGGGGAACTTCGTGAACTTGGCCCGCTCGGCCTTCGTCAGCTTGCCGATCTTGACCATCCGGTCGAGGGTCCAGGACCAGCGCGCGACGGCGCGGGCGTGGTTGGCGCTGCTCAGGGTCGGGTCGTACAGACCGGCGCCCTTGAGGAGGGAGGCGAGGAACGCGCCCTCGCCCGCGTCGAGCCGGCTGACGTCCTTGCCGTAGTAGGCCTGGGCGGCGCGCTGGATGCCGTAGCAGCCGCGGCCGAACCAGCTGGTGTTGAGGTAGCCCTCGAGGATGTCGTCCTTGCTCATCCGGTTGTCGAGCTTGAGGGAGATCATCGCCTCGGTGAACTTGCGGCCGATCGTCTGGTTCTGGTTGAGATAGACGTTTTTGACGTACTGCTGGGTGATGGTGGATCCGCCCTGCGTGTCGCCCTGGCCGATGGTACGGAAAAGGGCGCGACTGAGCCCCTTGAGAGAAATGCCGGAATCACTGTAAAAACTCGCGTTCTCGGCGGCGAGCACCGACCAGCGGACATCCTCGGGGATCTCATTGAGCGGCATGGCCTGCCGTTGCACCCAGCCGGTACGGGCCATGGGCGTGCCGTCGGCCCAGAAGTACACATTGTCCTGCTGGGTGGCGTACGTGTTGAGATCCGAGGGAATGTCGGTGGCCGCGTAGGCGATGCCCAGCAGCAGGGCGCTCACCCCGATGGACGTCAGCGCACCCCCCAACCACTGGCGCCAGGAGGGCATCCAGCGCCGCCAGCCGGTGCGGCCGGGCCGCGGGTACTTGGGCGCGAGGGCCGCCGCGCGGGCGAGGAGCAGTGAGAGAACAACCCTGTGGGCTTTACGAGCTAATCGGGCTTCGCGCCTGTTTTTCGGTCCGGCGCTTCCCGTTTCGGGCGATTCCTTCTCGGCGTCGGGAATGTCCAGATCGGATATCCGGAATTGCAGAGTGGCGTCCGATTCATCCGGTTTCCGAGTCACCCCACACCCCTCAGCACTCCGCGCAGACCTGATTCCCCGACCTAACGGCTCATCGCGGCAAACATAAAATACCAGCGATCTTCGCACGTTCTCCACACGGGGAATGAACAGAACGAGCCACCGTCGAAAACCGGCTGGCTCCGCGCCGCGAGCAATTGGGGACTAACCTGTGCGCATGCCTCGCTACGAGTACCGCTGCCGCACCTGCGGAGACACGTTCGAACTGAGCCGCCCGATGGCCGAGTCGGCCGCGCCCGCGGACTGCCCCGCCGGTCACGACGACACCGTGAAGCTCCTGTCGACGGTCGCCGTCGGCGGCTCGGCGTCCGCACCGGCGTCAACACCGCGCGGCGGCGGAGGCGGTGGCGGCTGCTGCGGTGGGGGCTGCTGCGGCTGAGGGCCGGCCCGTAGGGGAGGTGCGGGGCCCGCCGGGGACGGTTCAGGGTCCCTTCAGGCTGGCTTTCCCAGCCTGGCCGAATGACAGCCACGACGGCCGCACCCCAGTGGGTCACCGCCCTGTACGGGGTCGGCGCACCCGGCGGGGGCCTCGCCATCGCCGGGTGCGCCGTGGCGCTGGTCGCGTTCGGCGCCCTCAAAGGGGCGCGGGGCTGCATCCGCTATGCGGCTGCGCCGCGTGGGCGCGACCAGCCGCAACGGCGCCGCACCAAACCGACAAACAGCCCCGGGTCACCTCAAACGGAGCGCTCCCGAGTCTCCCGCAGGAGCTCCCGAAGGATCCGCTCCCCCGCCGCGACCCCCCGCTCGGGAAGCGCGGTGATCGTCTCCGCCGTCCACTCCGTCTCCGCCAGCTCACCGTGCCCCGGGCGCCAGCCCCGGTCGGCGGCGAGGAGCAGGTCGGCGTCGAGCAGGGAGTCACCGGCGGCGAGAGTGAGCGTCGCGCCGGTGCGGCGGGCGACCTCGCGCATGGCCGCGCTCTTGGTGAGCGGCTTCGGGACGGCGTAGATCTTGCGGCCCTGGAGGGAGACCGTCCAGCCGCGGACCTCCGCCCAGACCGTCAGTTCCTTCACCCACTCCTCGGGGAGCAGTTCCCGCTCGACGACGAGATAGGCGAAGAAGTCCTCGGCGATACGGTGCTTGCGCACCCAGAGCGGGTCGGCGGTGGCGGCGAGATGCTCCTGGACCTCGTCCAGGGACGCGCACTCGTCCGCGAGCCGCGCCTGCACCCGCGCGTGCCAGTCGAGGTCGGCGACACCGTCGACGAGGATGTGACCGCCGTTCGCACAGATCGCGTACTTCGATGCCGGGCCCGGCAGGTTGATGCGCAGGTACTGCTTACGGGTGCGGGTGGTCGTCGGTACGAAGACAGCCTCGTCGCCGAGTTCGGTGAGCAGGGCGGCGGCCGTCTCCGTCATGTACGACAGCGGCCGGGCCTCGTGCACCTCGACGCAGAGCAGCCGGGGCGCCCGGGCGTCCGGCATGGTCAGCGCGAGGGCGCCGGCGGAGTAGATGAGCGTACGGTCGAGATCGCTGGCGACGAGGACGGGACTCATGCCGACACCGCCTTGCCGTCGGCGCCGGTCGCACCCCGGGTGTACTTGGGGTGGATCAACCCCACGCAGGTGTACGGGAGTTCGGCCACCTCCTCGACGGGTACGCCCCGCTGCTCGGCGAGCAGGCGTACATGGTCGAGGTCGGCACCCGCTCCGGCCCGGGCCAGGATCTTCCAGGGGACGCGGCGCAGCAGCACCCGGGTGGTCTCGCCGACGCCGGGCTTGACGAGGTTCACGTCGTGGATCTCGTACTCCTCGCTGATCCGCTCAACTGCCGCCCAGCCCTCCCACGTCGGGGCGCGGTCGGCGGCCAGCAGGTCCTTCACCGTGGTGTCGACGGCGTCCGCGACCTCGGGGAAGCGGGCGGCGACGGCGTCGACGAAGTCCACGGAGACGTCACCGTCGGCGAGTTCACGGTAGAACTTGGCGCCGTGGAAGTCGTGGGGGCCGACCAGGTCCGCGCGCAGGACGGTCCGTGAAATCAGGCCCGACACCGTGGAGTTGAGGCAGGCGGAGGGGATGAGGAAGTCCTCGCGGGTGCCGTACGTACGGACGCAGGAACCCGGGTCGGCGAGCACCGCGATCTCCGGGTCGAAGCCGGTGATGCCGTCGGACGCCTCGAACTCCTTGATGGCGTCGGCGAGTTCGCGGGTGATGGCGCCCTTGCCGGTCCAGCCGTCGACGAACACGACGTCGGCGGGGTCGTGGTGGGCGGCCAGCCAGCGCAGCGCGTTGGCGTCGATGCCCCGGCCCCGGACGATCGACACGGCGTAGTGGGGCAGTTCGAGCCCGTGCCGGTGCTGGGCCCAGCGGCGCATCAGCACGCCGACCGGGGTCCCCGCGCGCGCCAGCGAGACGAGCACCGGACGCGGTGAACGCTCCGAGAGCACCAACTCCGTGACCGCGCCCACGGCTTGGGCGATCCGGGCGGCGGAGGTGTCGAGAGCGGCGCGGAACAGCTCCTGATACTGCTCGCTGGGCTGGTACTCGACCGGCAGCGACTCGGCGTAGTGCGCGCCGCCCGCTTGGATCGCCTCCTCGCGCTCCTCGGTGGGCGCCTCGAGCTGGACGTCCGAGAGATCCCGCAGCAGCCAGCCGACCTCGTCCGGTGGGTACGAGGAGAACGCGGGACCACGGAGGGGCTCGGGCAGCATGCGGGGCCTTTCGGGTACGTGCGAGGGTGCGGGTACGTAACTGGGGACGACGGCGAGCACGACGTTCGGCGTGTGCGCGGCGAGGGTGGCCAACAGGCCGTCGGGGGCGTGCAGTCGCGGTGTGTCGGCGGCGGAGTCCACGACCGCGACGACGGCGTCGAAGCCGGCGCCGGCCACGTTGTAGGCGTACCGCTCGCCGGGGCCGTCGGCCGGGTCGTCGTGGGCCGGGAAGACGAGGCGGCTGCGGATCGCGTACCCCGGGTCGTCCACGGCGAGGACGGGGGAACGGGTGGTCGTCGAGTAGCGGACCTCGACGCCTTCCCTCACCTGCTCCAGCTCGCGGGCGAGGCGAAGCGGGGCGTACATCAGCTCCTCGAAGCCGAGGACGAGGATGCGGCGGGCGTCGTCGGGGAGGGTTTCGGCGAGCTTTGCCGCCATCGCCGGGAGTGCGGTCTCCAGGCGTATTCGATGGCCGGGCGTGAAGCCGTGGCGGCCGCCGTCCGGGAGACCTCGGGGCCAGCGCAGTTCGACTCGGGTGGGCTGGTTGTGGGGCGACTGCGGGCTCGTTGTGGCTTGTCGCGCCCGCGCGGCGGAGCCGCACATGTCACTGCCCCGCGCCCCTGGGTGGGGATTCTCGTACTCGGCTACGAGTTCTTGCCCCTTTTCCAGCACGCCCTCGGGCAGGCGCACCGTGCCCTTCGCCGCTGCCACCAGGTCGACCTGCGCGCCGATCTCCTGTGCGAAGTCCGCCAGGCGGGCCACGTCCGCCGCTGCGCGCATGTCGACCAGGGCGACTATGACGTACCGCTCGCGCGGGTAGCGCTCGTGCAGGGCGCGGATGGTGTTGAGGACGGTGTTGCCGGTGGAGAACTCGTCGTCGACGAGGACCAGTGGGCCGGGGCCGGCCAGCAGGTCTCGGTTCTCCGGGAGGAGGAGGTGGGAGGTGGCGTGCGAGTGGGACTCCTCGAAGCCGCCCGCCCGGGCTACGCCGTCGACCGGGCGCCGGGTGGAGTGGAGGTAGGGCGCGAGGCCCACGCCGTCGGCGACGCAGTGGCCGAGGCCGGTGGCCGTCTCGGCGTACCCGAGGACGACGGCGCGCCGGGACTCGTCGGCGCCCAGCAGCTCGCGGACCCGCTCGCCCAACGCGAAGCCCTGGTCGTAGACGACGGCGGGCGACTGCGGGACGTGTTTGCCGAGCACGTTCGACACCAGCAGGTGCGCCCGCTTGGGGTTGCGCCGCAGGGCGAGCCCGAGCAGCTCGGGCAGCGCGTCGTCGCCGACGAGCTCTACCCCGAGCCGCTCGGCGACCCAGGTCCCGGACCAGACCCCGTTGTGCACAGCGTTGTTCATGAGTCCCTATGTGTTTTCGTCTGCGTGTTCGTCGGGGTGGGGAGGATGCCGGGCGGACGGCGGGTCAGTCGGGGATACCGGCGGTGAGGAGCTCCACGAAGCTGACGTCCTCGTTGGCGACGCCGAAGACCTCGGCGCGCAGGAGGGTCCGCTCGGCCCAGGCGCGGTGCGGCTTCACCTCGTTCATCTTGTTCGTGTACGCCGACCGCAGGACGCCTCCGCCGCAGCGCTCGGGCCGCAGGATGTCCTGGGCGTCGCTGAACTCCTCGTGACTGACCACGGACAGGGTGTGCACGGGCAGTACGTGTGAGGGGTGGATGCAGGTCTTGCCGAGCAGACCGTTGGCCTGGTCGAGGCTGATCTCGCGGAGCAGCCCGTCCATGGCGTGCTCGATCAGCGTCTCACGCAGGTCCTCGGCGTGCCCCTCCAGGAAGGGGCTGCGGCGCAGCTGCGGCTTGAACATGCGCTCCTGGACCCGGAAGTACTCCCAGACGGGCCCGGTGACGGTGAACCCGGTGCCGTCGGCCCGGCCCAGCATGTTGACGACGTCGGCGATGACGGAGGCGACGACGTGGACGTCGTACGCGGTCATGTCCGGCGCTCTGCGCAGCCCGTACGAGGAGCAGAAGTCGGTGACACCGAGGCGCAGGGCGAGGACGCGGTCGCGGTACTTGTCGACGGCGCGGGAGATGCCCTCCAGGGTCTCCACGCGCGTCTCCCGGTACATGAGTTCGGGGGATTCGAGCACCGGCATGCCGAACAGCCGGTGCCCGCTCGCGGCCTCGGCGTCGGCGAGGGCCTCCAGGAACGGCACCCCGCTCTCCTCGGTGAACTTCGGCATCACGAACCCGGAGAGCAGCCGGACGGTGGCCCCGAGGCGCTGTACGAGGTCGGGGATCTGTTCGGGCGTACGGACCCGGATGAACAGCAGCGGCAGCCCGGTGGCGGCGTCGGGGCGCTCGGCGAGCACGGCGAACTCCCGCACCAGGTTCTCCTCGGCGGCCTCGACCTCCGAGTCGTCGATCGAGTCCTCCAGGCACAGCACCATCGAGACGACACCGCGGGCGACCTGTTTGACGACGGCGTCGGCGAGGTTCGGGCGGGTGGCCGGGCTGTACAGGGTGGCCCCCAGGGCCGTGGCGAGCACCCGGGCCGGGGAGTCGGCGGAGAACTCGCACGGCTCCTGGTGGAACAGACGCTGTCGTACCTCAGGGGCGATGTGCCCGAAATGACGCATGGAACTCCCCGTGGAGGCTGGGCTGCCGGTCGAGTGATGATCGAGTGTCGGCCGAGTGTTGAAGGGTGGCCGGTAATAGTACGTAGGGATCCATGTCAGGGGTTCCCACTGAGAATGAAGTTCAGGTAACGCGGACAAGCAGAACCGATGCCCCCGCGTTGTCGTGACCAGGACCGAGAAGGCAGGATGACCGCATGACGCACGCGATGCTGAAGGGGTCGAACGTCCCACTCGAAGTGACGACGGTGCGCGCGGTGCTGCGCTGGACGCCCGGCCAGGGGGTTCCGGATGTCGACGCCTCGGCGCTCCTCCTCGGCCCCGACGGTCGTGTGCGCTCCGACGAGGACTTCGTTTTCTACAACCAGCCCCGCCACCCCTCGGGCAAGGTCTGGCGGCTCGGCAAGAAACGGGTGGCCGACGGCCTCACCGACACCATCCAGACGGATCTGAGCGGTGTCGAGTCAGGAGTCGGACAGATTCTGCTGATCGCCTCGGCGGACGGCGTCCCCTTCGACCGCGTACGGTCCCTGCGCATCGTGCTGTACGACGGTGGGGTGACGGACAGCGCACCGCTGGCGTACTTCGACGTCAAGCCGGAGACGGGTGAGGAAACGGCGCTGATCTGCGGCGAACTGTACCGACGCGGCGACGGCTGGAAGTTCCGCGCCCTGGGCGAGGGCTATTCGAACGGTCTCGAGGGTCTGGCGACGGACTTCGGTATCTCGGTGGAGGACCAGCCGGCCCCGGAACCGTTTCCCGACACCACGAACGCCCCGCCCGTGGACCCCTCGGCGGCCACCACAGTCCAGCATCCGCCCACCCTTCCTCCGCAGCAGACCTACGGCTATCCCCAGCCCACAAGCCCGAACACAAACCCTCCGGCCTATGGCTACCCCCAGCCGGTAGGAACATCCCCGGCCCCGTCCCCGGACTTCCGCCTACCACCGCAGGGCCCCCAGTTCATCGGACGGTAAGACCAGGCCCCCCCAAAGGGGCGCGGGGAACTGCGCGACCAGCCACAACAACCCCGCACCC
>NZ_LGDW01000481.1 GCF_001280005.1 Streptomyces sp. NRRL WC-3618
GTTCCTGTTGACCGGGGGGTGAGACGGCGTTCGGGGGCGGAGCCCGAACTTCTCGGTGCCGCCCGGCACCCGCCGGCACAGGCCCTCACCTCCAGCCCGTTGGTGGGAGCACTTCCCGGGGTGGCGTCCCGCCGGGCGGAAGGGGGCACGGGCGGGGCATCGTTCGCGTCGTCACACCGGGGGAACGTCGGCGGCCGAACAGGGCGTGACGTGCGGCGGCGCTCACCCCGTACCGATGTCGGGGTGAGCGCCGTGATGTAAGACGTCAGGCTGTCTTGAGAGCGGCGACGTGCCTGGCTCGTTCTTCCAGCTCCCGTGCTCCGGCGACGCGCCGGTAGGCGGGGAGGGCCTTGAGCATCGTTTTCAGGTGGTCGTCTCCTCGGGCAGAGGAGATCGTCACATGCTCGTCCAGGAAGGTTGTCCAGGTCTGGCAGGCGGCTTCGATGTGCCGCATGCGGAACTGCCGTTCGGCGGTCACGCCGAGGCAGTGCAGGCGGCCTTGCCGCTCCAGCGGGGAGCGGGCGGTGTTCGAACGGCGCAAAGAGGCGATGGAGCCCTCCTTGTCGCCGAGGTGCCAGCGCACGTGTGCCTCGTGGAAGAAGTAGGCGGCCTGGTCGTATCCGCCTACGGCATCGCGTCGGTCGTCGGCGCGGGACAGTGCGCTCTCCGCCTCATGGAGCCTGGCCAGTGCGGTCGTGCGGGCGTTGGTCATCGCTGCGGCGGCGGCCTGCTGGCCGCGCAGGAAGGCCACCAGGCGCGGGCCTGCGGAGGGCGCGGCCTCGGCGGCGGCGTCGGCGAGTTCCAGGCCCTTCTTGCCGTGGCCAAGATGCGTCGCCTGCAGGCTCATGCCACGCAGGGTGCGGCAGTACGTGACGTGGTCCTCGGCGGCACCCGCGAGCTCGAGGGCGCGCAGGTAGTACGTCTGGCCCAGGCCCTGCTGGTCTTCGTACATGGCCATCCAGCCCGTGAGATACACGAAGTCCGCGACGGCGGCCCTCATGTCGCGTTGCACCTCGTCCGTTCCGCTCGCGCGCAGGTAGGGGCCGGCGGTGTTGACGAGGAAGGCGGCGGCCATCGGACGGGCGTGGCCTGCCCCGACCTGGTCGAGGATGTCGGCGACCTTGTCGGTCATGGTGCGGACGGTCTCGACGTCGGAGCGGCCGATGTGCACCGTCCGCCCAGCCGTCACTGACTCCAACCTCCCCGCCACGTCCTCGTACCGCGGCACGGCCAGCGCCGCGGCGTACATTCCGGTCTTCAGCACTCCCCGGCGTGTGGGATCCATGTCTGCCCGGCTCAGGTCGATCACTCCTGCCACGAAGTCGCGCTCTCCGGCCGGGTTCTCCTCGGTCTCCCAGCCGACCTCCGCGCACGTTACGGGCCGTCCGAGCAGCCATGAGAGCGCCTCGGTGACGGCGGGCCGCGCCTCGGGTTTCGGGACGGATCCGGCGAGCCAGTGGGACACGCTCGTCTTGTCGTAGTGCATGCGGAGCCCCAGTTCGCGGCCGGCGGCGTTCACCCGCCGTGCGAGCTGCGCGTTTCCGATTCCTCCTGACCGCATCAGGGCCGCAAGGGCTGCGTTCGGTGTTCGCGGTCGACGTGCCATCAATGACCCCCAGGTGCGTTCAACCAGTTCAACCGTGCTTCCACTCTGCTCCCTTACCCGGGGTCGCGCAGGGGAGTTGAGTGATTACCGGCCGTTCGGTGATCGAACCCGTACGGCCGTCGACTGCCCGGTCCGCCCCTCCGACCCCGAGGGGGCGGACCGGGCGCCCAGGACGACGAAGAGGCCCACCACGATGACCAGACAGCCAGACACCCGGGAGACGACCTCTACAGCCACCTCCCGCCCTGACCTCGACATGGCGGTGCTGTACGTGTGCGCCGAGCGAAGCAAGCTCACCCCCACGCTGGCGGCCGACCGCGCCGAGGCCGAAGGGCACGAATTCGCCGAGGCGCGCGGGCTGACGATCACAGAAGTGGTCACGGACCCGTACGGCGAACCGGACCCTTGCCACCGCGAGGGATGGACGCGGGTGCGGGAGCTGGCGGAGTCCGGCGCGGTCGGCGTGGTGATCGTCCGGTGGCCCGCGTGCATCGCCCCGGAGCCCTCACACGAGCTGAGGCACCGCGAGATCAGCTGGTTGCAGGACCGCGGCGTACAGGTGCGGTACTCCTGGGAGCCGCTGGCCACGGGCGGCGGTGAGGTCAAGTGAGCGCCGTGCGAGACCTGCTGCATCGCGACCACCCCTGGATCGGCCGGGCTGTCGAGGACACCGCGACCGGTCGTCGGGGCATCCTGCGGGCCATCGCTCCGGACGTCGACCAGTCACGCCCGGTGGCATGGCTGCTGCCGGCGGGCGGCGGGATGGAGTGGACCACGGACCCGGGCTCGCTCGCCAACCCGGCGCCCCTCACGTCGGACACGCACCCCAAGGGGGAGCAGTGAGCGGCGCCCACGCGCGGCCGTGGCGTCCTGGCCGCGCCGTGTTGGTCCTGGCCGCGCTGGGTCTGGCTCCGCTCGCGATGGTGCTGGCCCACCGGGCAACGGCCGTCCCGCTTGCGGTCTCGGTGCCGGATGCCGCGCCCGGGACCAGCCCGGAGCTTCGCGTCGGCGGACTGGCCGACCGCGCCGAGCAGCACCCCGACCGATACGGCGAACGCCCGCGCCTCGTACGGCGGACTTCCTGACCATCTCTCCCCGAGACACCCGATGCCCTGTCCCTGTGGGCTCGGGTGCGCGGGGGCTCCCGGCAGGTGGGCCGCTCCTCAACTGGCCTGCCGGGAGCTCCTCCTCATGCGCCAGCCCATCCGGTGCCCCGGGCGGGTTTCCCATCCACTGCCGTTGGAGGCGTACGTGAGCACCACAGCCGTGAGCGCATCGCCCGAACACGTTCCCCCCGTCCCGGACGCCGACGAGGTGTTCACCTTCGCCGTCCGGGAGATCGCTGCCGCTGCCGCCGACCTGTGGCCGCGCGCCGACGTCGACCTCGGAGTCCACGTCCCGAGCGTCACCGGCTACGTGCGCCGGATCCGCGTGGACGGGCGCATCCTGTACGCCAAGTACGCCTTCCCGGTGTCGCTGGTCTCGCTGCTGCGGGGCGCCTGCGGCCCCTGGCCGGCGGTCCGGGCGGCGCAGCAGGCGTACGTGCAGCGTCCCGGCGCGCTGATGGACCGGGAGGCCGCGCAGTTGCGGCTCCTGGCCCAGCAGGACTCTCCCCGGGTCTGCGCCGTGGCCGGACTCGCGCGAGGGGTGCTGTTCACCGAGTCGGTGACCGGCCCGACCCTGGCCGACCTGCTCCTGCAGCGTCCGCACGATGCGGCCGATCTCCTCAGCAGCACGTTCGGCGAACTGCGGCAGCTTCACCACCCGTCCGCAGCCCGGCTGCTCGGCCCGGCCCGGGTCATCGGGGAGCGCAGCATCCGGGGAACCTTCCAGCGCAAGTTCAACGGACTGAGCGGCCCCACCTACGTGGAACGGCTCGGGGCCGAACGCTGCGCGCCCGACGACCGCGCCCTGGTCGTCGGCCTGCTGCGCGACGTCGTGGTCCGACTGCACCGGCTCCAGGCCACGGGGCTGCCCCAGCAGGCGAGCCGGAGGGTGCTGGCGTACGGGGACCTCAAGCCCGAGCACGTGGTCTTCCCCGAAGGAAACTCCGGTCAGCCGGTGTTCATCGACCCCGGCCTGCTGCTCGCCCCTCCCGTCGTGGATGCCGCGAGGCTGATCAGCCGTACCGTGCTGCTGCTGGCCGCTGCCCGGCCCGGTGTCGAGACGGGCCAGCAGGCCATGGACGGGGTCAGCGCCTTCGCCGTGGCGCGGACGTGGCTGCAGGAGCTGCTGGTGCTGTGGCTGATGGACAGCGTCAACATCCTCACCACGTACCTGTCCGCGCCCGGCACGCTGCCGCTGCCCGGTCGGGGCAGCGCGCTCGTCGGCCGGGCCGTCGACCTGTGCCGGATGGCCGATCAGCTCAGCTCGGAGCTGGCGGCCGGCGCCGATGCGCGCGCCGTGTGGGAAAGCGCACTCGGCCTGGCTCAGGCGGTCGCCGCGTGAGGCCGGGGCCTGTGGGCTCGGTCGGTGTCGTGGGCGCCGGAGCTGTCGGGCAAGCGGTCGCCACCACCCTCGTGGCCTCCGGCATCTGTGAACGGCTGCTGGTCGTCTCCCGCACGCCGGATCGGGCGGTGGCCTTGGTCGCCGACCTCGACGACATGCGCCAGAGCACCGCCTCGCCCGTGCAGCCCGAAGCCCGCCGGGTGGCGGACCTGATCGGCTGTCACGCCGTGGTCGTCGCCGCGCGGGCCTCGTTCACCAACACCCGTGCCACCGACGTGCGGATGGGCGGTGCGGTGGCCAACGGGCCCGTCATCCGCACTCTGGGCACCGCGCTGCTGTTCCCCCGCATCGACCCGGCCACCGTCCCGGCCCTGGTCGACGGTGAGCGGACTCTCGGCGAGAGCGACTTCATGTCCGGCGCCACCGAGGACCGTTACCCGGACCACTTCGGCCTCGCCCACGGCATCGACGGCGGTGGCAGCGACCTGGCCCGGGCCACCGTCGCCGAACACCTGGCCGCCCTTCCGCACCACCAGGTCGTCCTCGGCCACGACGTGACCGCCAACGCCGACTTCCTCGCCAAACTCGCCGACCACCTGTAATGACGTGGTCGGTTGAAACCCTAGGCCAGGCCGTGCGGCTCAGTCCTCCGAGGCGCTGACCGTGGTGGTGTTTTTCGCTGGGGCTTGGCCAAGTAGCACACGGTCACCATCCCGGTTGGCCACTGATCCACCGCGCGCCGCCGGAGGCGTTCTTGGATGCGATTTCAGCGTTCCTGCTACGGAGCAGGAACGCCGTCCCTGCCCGCCGACGCTTCCTCGGACGCCGTGAACACTACGCAGCCACCCACCGGGCCGTCGCCAGCCTGATCTCGGACCGCGCCGCCCAGCGGACCACCCGGCACAAGCCGAGCACCGAACTCGTGCCGGGACGGGATGGGACGGATAGGGGCGGCAGGGGCGGGCAGGGAAGGCCGGCGACCCCTTGCCTCGCGACGCGGCAGCCGTAACGATGACCACTGCGGCCCGAATTGACGGACCGTCAGATCAGATCGGTTCCAGGCAGGGAAAGGGACGCGCCCATGACGTACGGCATGCAACTCCCCATCCAGTCCCAGTCCACCCTCTACACCGAACCCTGGGAATCCTCGGCCACCCCCGCCGACCTCCTCGACATAGCCCGCGCCGCGGACCTCTCCGGCTTCGCCTACCTCGCGACCTGCGACCACGTCGCGATCCCCCGCCGCCTCGCCCCTGCGATGAGCACCGTCTGGTACGACCCCGTCGCCACCCTCGCCCACCTCGCCGCCGTCACGGAACGCGTCCGGCTCCTCAGCCATGTCGCCGTCGTGGGCCTGCGCCACCCCCTCCTCACCGCCAAGCAGTACGCCACCCTCGACCACCTTTCCGGCGGGCGCCTGATCCTCGGGGTCGGGGCAGGCCACGTACAGGAGGAGTTCGAGGCGCTGGGGGTCGACTTCGAGCGCCGGGGTGCCGTGCTCGACGAGACGATCGACGCGTTGCGTGCCGCGCTCGGTCCGGACGAATTCCCCGAGCATCACGGGAAGTTGTACGACTTCGAGGGCCTCGGCCAGCGTCCACGGCCCACGCAGGTACATGTACCCCTCTGGGTCGGCGGCTCGTCCCCCGCCGCCGTACGCCGCGCCGCCCTCAAGGGCGACGGCTGGCTCCCGCAGGGCGACCCGCGCGACCGGCTCCCGGACCAGATCGCCCGGATCAGGCAGCTGCGCGAAGAGGCCGGCGTCGAGGGGCCGTTCACCATCGGCGCCATCACCGAGCCGCTGTACGTGAGCGAGCCGGGCTGGGATGTCGGGCGGCGGACGCTCAGCGGGGCGCCGGAGGCCCTCGCCGAGTCGCTGCGGGCGTACGGCGCGATGGGTGTGGACCAGATCCAGGTGCGCTTCCGGAGTCGGAGTCGTACCGAACTCATCGACCAGATAAGGCAGTTCGGGGACGAGGTGGGCCCACTTCTGTAGAGCGGCCCGGGAGGCAACCTGTCTGACAGCCTGACTGGTTCTCTTATAAGTTTTGAACATGTCCATGCTGGGGCGCGTACGTATGAACGTACGGACGTCACGGTTCCGGCGGAAGGACATGCACGGTGCGCACTTCCCGGCTCGTCGCTCACTGCTCACCCATGCCTCCGTCCTCCCCGACGGCCTCTTCGAGGTCCTCCCCGGCGCCCTCCCCTGCGTCGTCACCCGCACCGCTGCCCAGGGTGGCCGTCGCCCTCGCCTGCGCCGAGGGTGAGTGGCCGGACGAGGGATGGCCGGCCCCCGACGACCCGCACGTGGGGCGGGCGTCGCGTGTGGCGCCGCCCTACCGTGAGCTGCGCGAGGAAGGCGCCGTGGACGTCGTCGTCCTGCGCTGCGAGGAACCGGCGACCGAGTTCCCGGTGCTGCTGAGGGCGATGGGGGGTGTGAGCGTTCCGGTGATCGTCGTCAGTCCCCGGCGGGACACCGAGACCGTCGTGGAGGTGTTCCGGGGCGGGGCCGGATACCTGGTCGAGGGCGACTACTGCACCTGCATGCTGGCCTCGGCGGTCATGGCGGCCACGGTCGGGCACACCTACCTCTCGCCGATCGCGTGCGCCGCCCTGCGCGAGGGCGTCCAGCGAGTGTCCGGGGAGGGGACGGGGGGCGCTTCCGGCGCGGGGACGGCGATGGAGCGGCTGCGGAGTCTGCTCTCGCCGCGCGAGCGGCAGATCATGGAGCTGCTGTCGACCGGTCTGGGCGCCCAGGAGATCGGGCTGCGGCTGACGCTGAGCGAGAAGACGGTCCGCAACAACCTCAGCAACATCTACGCCAAGCTGAACGCCCGGGGGAGTACGGACGCGGTGCTGAGATGGCTGGGGGCGACCCCGATCGTTCGCTTATGAGAACAACCGGTGTCGCCGTATCCGCTGCCGCTCCTCTCGGATATCGCTACGGCGCGGGAATCTCCGTCACCGGGATATCCACGTCCGTGACACTCGCGCCGCCCTCGCCGAATCCGGGTTCTGCCCTGACACTGTTCTCCGAGTTCTGGATTCCGTTGGCCTGCGGAGTTCCGCACTCGACGTTGCGCAGCCAGAGCCGGCCGTCGGGGGAGCCGCTCTTCAGGAGCTGCGGATAGAAGACGTGCACACTCGTGCCGCCCTCACTAGGCGAGAAGAACACTTTCTGGCCGTTCTGCTCTTCCTTGTACGTGGCCCTGAGGAATCCGCTGACGTCGGTCCGCTTCTCCGCCCACATGAAGAAACCGATGTGGTTGGGTTTCACGGTGTCGGTCCGGGAGAAGTCGAAGCCGGTTCCCTTGTCGTCACGTTTGAGATTGATCTCCGTGGTGTTGAACTTGGCACCGATCTCGAAGAACGAGTTTCCCAGTTTCGAGTCGGCGGATGCGGTGAACCCGTCCTCCAGTGTGATGGACCTCGACACCGAGGCGGACACGCTGAAACTCTTCGAGAGGGCGCTCGTGGAACCGCAGTTGTCGGTCACGGTGGAAACGCGCTGATTGGGGCCGAGACTGTTGTTCCTGAACTGGACGTCGACGAATTCGCAGTTGTCGAGCTTGTCCGAGTTCTCCGCGCAGTCTTTGGTCACTTCGGAGGGGGTGGCGGCACCCGCCTGGTTCATCAGCGGAATGGCCACCGCGATGGCCACCAGCGGTGCCATGGCGATGACGATGCGCTTCTTCTTGCTCCGGTGATTTCCCTTGCGGCCGGTGCGAGTCATGGTGCGTCTCCTTGCGGGAATGCTTGCGGGAAAGCTTGCGTGGAAGAGGGGAGTTGACTGCGTTTCCGCAGCTGGATGGGGGGGGGCCGGTCCTCAGCAGTCGGTCAGGACGGGCTTGGCCACCCCGTCCGCGATGCCCGGCGCCCCGGCGGCGCCCGGCAGGATGGCGGGACCTTCGACGAGCTCCGACGCGACGAAGTTCTTCTCCGGTGAGGGGTTCACGGCGAAGCTTCCCGGATTGGCGTTGACTCGCACCCGCCATTCTCCGGTCATGCGCTGCATTTTCGGCGTGAACTCCATGTGCAGGACCTTGCCGACCGGAACCTCACGGTTCTCCGTGTCGCCGGCGGTCACCGATTTGACGGTCATGTCGGACGTTCCCTTGTGCTTGAGCCAGGACCCGCTCAGAAATCCGAAGAGCCCGCCGCCGGCGCCCTGCTGGGTCGCGGTGTACTTACCGGATCCCTGGGCCACGGTGGCCTTCCAGGTGATCGACACCTTCGCCGCTTCGGTGGCGTTCGGCTCACAGTTCGGAAAGTCGATGGAGGCCTTCTCCGTGGGGCCGTCGAACGACTCGAAGTTGGTCTCGACGTAGTCGCAGTTGTCCGCCTGGAAGCCATCCCCGAAGGAGGCCCCGAAATCCTCCACCGACCTCTGTTTTCCGTTGACCACCTTCGACCTCTCGCACATCTGGATGACCTGCTCGGGAGTCCTCTCCTCGGCTGCGTTCGCCGACGGAAGGAGGGTGATGATCGCCCCGCCGGTGGCGAGTGCCGATGCGACCGCCACGAACCGGACCTTCTTGTTCTTCAGACGCCTCTTGGCCATGTCGCTCCGTCCCTGGGAAAGCTTGATCTTCGTTTTACTTGGTCGTGAAGGATTATTGACGCCACCCTTAGATCGGCACAGGGTCAAATATCCCTACTCCTCGGTTACTTGGGGTGTGCTCTCGCACACACACGCGCACTATCTGACGCATCGTCAGACTCGGCGCTACGATGCTGGCCTCCACCGATGTGAACGCTGTGAAGGGGTTCCGCATGGGCAAGCTCGACGGACGGGTGGTCATCGTCACCGGCGCGGCACGCGGTCAGGGGGAGCAGGAGGCCCGGCTCTTCGTCGCGGAGGGCGCGCGGGTGGTCGTAGCGGATGTGCTCGACGACCAAGGGGAGGCTCTCGCCAAGGAGTTGGGCGCGCTGTACGTCCATCTCGACGTGCGCGAGGAGGCGGGGTGGCAGGCGGTCGTCGCCGCCGCCGAGAAGGCGTACGGCCGGATCGACGGGCTGGTCAACAACGCCGGCATCCTGCGCTTCAACACCCTCGTCGACACGCCCCTCGACGAGTTCATGCAGGTCGTTCAGGTCAACCAGGTCGGCTGCTTCCTCGGGATCAGGACGGTCGCGCCGCGCATCGCCGACGCAGGCGGCGGGACGATCGTCAACACCGCCTCGTACACCGGGCTGACCGGCATGGCGGCGGTCGGGGCGTACGCGGCGAGCAAGCACGCCATCGTCGGCCTCACCCGGGTCGCCGCACTGGAGCTGGCGCGCCGGAGGATACGGGTCAACGCCGTGTGTCCGGGCGCGATCGACACCGCGATGTCCAACCCGGCGGCACTGGACCCGGCGGCGGACGCGGAGAGCTCCGCGCAGGGCATGGCCAAGCTGTACCGCAAGCTCGTACCCCTAGGCCGGATCGGCCGCCCGGACGAGGTGGCGCGCCTCGCCCTGTTCCTCACCTCGGAGGACTCGTCGTACATCACGGGCCAGCCGTTCGTGATCGACGGTGGCTGGCTGGCGGGGGTGAGCGCCTTCTGACCTGCCCGCCCCGGCATCGACGCCCAGTACCCGGGTTGCTGTCCTGACGGGCCGTCAGCTATTGACGCTCCAGGCCACCGGTGCGACAGTCGACAACGCATCTGACGGTACGTCAGAAACGGTAGACTTGGACTGGGGACGGTGAACCTCCTTGGAATTCGGGCTCTTTGTACAGGGATACGTGGGCAAGCGGGCCGAGACCGATCCGCTCGCGGAGCACAAGGCGCTGATGGAGGAGACTGAGTACGTCATCCAGGCGGACAAGTCGAACTTCAAGTACGCCTGGGTGTCCGAGCACCACTTCCTGGAGGAGTACTCGCACATCTCGGCCAGCGACGTCTACCTCGGCTACCTCGCCCACGCCACCGAGCGCATCCACCTCGGCTCCGGCATCTTCAACCCGCTCGCCCCGGTCAACCACCCGGTGAAGGTGGCCGAGAAGGTCGCCATGCTCGACCATCTCACCGGCAACCGCTTCGAGTTCGGCTCCGGCCGGGGCGCCGGCTCCCACGAGATCCTCGGCTTCATGTCCGGCATCACCGACATGAACCACACCAAGGAGCTGTGGGAGGAGACGATCGCCGAGTTCCTCAAGATGTGGACGCAGGACGAGTACGTCGGCTTCCAGGGCAAACACTGGTCGCTGCCGCCGCGCAAGGTCCTGCCCAAGCCGTACGGGCCCTCGCACCCCGCGATGTGGTACGCCGCCGGCTCGCCTCCCTCGTACGCCATGGCCGCCCGCAAGGGGCTCGGGGTTCTCGGGTTCAGCGTGCAGAAGGTCTCCGACATGGAGTGGGTGCTGGAGCAGTACAAGACGGCGATCGTGGACGCCGAGCCGGTCGGGGACTACGTCAACGACAACGTGATGGTGACGTCCACGGCGATCTGCGCGCCGACGCACGCGGAGGCGGTACGGATCGCGGCGGGCGGCGGGCTGCACTATCTGCAGTCACTGCTCTTCCGGTACCACGACACCTTCCCGCGTCCCGAGGGGTTCCCGGTGTGGCCGGAGACGCTGCCCGAGTTCAACGAGGAGATCATCGAACTCCTCATCGCCGAGGAGCTGTTGATCTGCGGTGACCCGGACGAGGTGCTGACGCAGTGCAAGCGGTGGGAGCAGGCCGGGGCCGATCAGCTGAGCTTCGGCATGCCGATCGGGATCTCCCGGGAGGACACGCTTCAGACGATCCGGTTGGTCGGTGAGCATGTGATTCCGAAGATCGACACGGATCCTGTGCACAGGACGTCCCGTTTCCGGCAGGGCGCCTGATCGCCTTGGAGCCGCGGGCCGTTCGCGTCTGCGGGGCGGTCTGTGGCTGATCGCGCAGTTCCCCGCGCCCCTTTGGGGCGCCTCCGTGTGGACGTCAGGGATAGAGGTGCAGCCATGCTTGACCATCTGATCAGGGGCGTCACCGTCGTCGACGGGACCGGCGCGCCCGCTTACGTCGCCGATGTGGGGCTGCGTGACGGTCGTATCGCCGTCATCGGTGCCGCCGTGGCCGAGGACGCCCGGACGATCGAAGACGCCTCCGGGCTCGTCCTCGCGCCCGGGTTCGTCGATCCGCACACGCACTACGACGCCCAGCTCTTCTGGGACCCGTACGCGACTCCCTCCCTCAACCACGGCGTGACGACCGTCGCCGCCGGCAACTGCGGCTTCACGCTTGCTCCGTTGAATCCGAAGCGGCCGGACGACGCCGACTACACGCGGCGGATGATGTCCAAGGTCGAGGGGATGTCCCTGGTCGCGCTGGAGGAGGGGGCGCCCTGGAGCTGGAACAGCTTCGGGGAGTACCTGGACGCGCTGGAGGGGCGGATCGCCGTCAACGCCGGTTTCATGGTGGGCCATTGCGCGCTACGGCGGTACGTGATGGGGCCGGACGCGGTGGGCGGTCAGCCGACGCAGCAGCAACTCGACGCCATGCTCGGGCTGTTGCACGAGGCCATGGACGCCGGCGCCTGGGGATTCTCCACCACCCAGTCGTCCTCGCACTCCGACGGCGACGGCAAGCCGGTGGCGTCCCGGCACGCGCTGCCCGCCGAACTCATCGCTCTCTCCAGGGCTGTTGGCGAGCACGAGGGCACCCAGATCGAGGCGATCGTCGCCGGATGCCTCGACCAGTTCAGCGACGCCGAGATCGATCTGTTCGTCGAGATGAGCGCGGCGGCCGGGCGCCCCCTGAACTGGAACGTCCTCACCATCGACTCGTCCGTACCGGCCCGCGTACCCCGCCAGCTGGAGGCAAGTGAGCGCGCCCGAAAGGCGGGTGGCCGCATCGTCGCCCTCACCATGCCCATCCTCACGCCCATGAACATGTCCCTCGGCACCTTCTGCGCGCTGAACCTGATCCCCGGCTGGGGGCCCGTGCTGGGGCTTCCGATCCCCGAGCGCATCATCCGGCTCGGCGACCCGGCGGTGCGGGCGGAGCTGGTCCGCCGGGGGCAGAGCGAGGAGGCGGGCGTCTTCAGGCGGCTGACGGACTTCGGGCGGTATGTCATCGGGGACACCTACAGCGCGGCGAACGAGGGACTGACGGGGCGGGTGGTGCAGGACATCGCCGCCGAACGCGGCATCGACCCCTTCAGCTGCCTCGTCGAGATCTGCGTCGCCGACAACCTGCGTACGGTCCTGTGGCCCATGCCCACCGACAACGACCCGGCGTCCTGGACGCTGCGCGCCGAGACCTGGCGCCACGAGGACGTGCTGCTCGGCGGCTCCGACGCCGGCGCGCACCTGGACCGGATGTGCGGTGCCCCGTACACGACCCGTTTCCTCGGCGACTGTCTGCGCGGGCGCAAGCTCGTGCCGCTGGAGCGGGCGGTACAGATGCTGACCGACGACCCGGCGCGGCTGTTCGGCCTCCGGGAGCGCGGGCGCGTCCAGGAGGGCTTCCACGCGGACCTGGTCCTCTTCGACCCGGAGCGGATCGCCGCCGACAAGGCCACCCTGGTGCACGACCTGCCGGGGGACAGCCCACGTCTCGACGCGAAGGCGATCGGGGTAACGGCTGTGTGGGTGAACGGAGTTGAGGTGATCCGGGACGACACGGTGACGGGTGCGGTACCCGGCACAGTGCTTCGCTCGGGCCGGGACACGGCCACGGTGAGCACCAAGTGAGCGACGGACAGCGGCTGTTCGTCGGCGGTTCGTGGGTGGAACCGGCCGACGGGCACTACGAGGTGATCGACCCGGCGACGGAGGACGTCGTCGGGCGCGCGCCCGAGGCCTCGCGCGATCAGGCGTACGCCGCCGCCGCGGCGGCCCGCGAGGCCTTCGGGCCGTGGTCGCGCACCTCACCGGAGGAACGCGCCGCTGTCCTGGCCCGTGCCGCGGACATCATCCAGCGCAACCTGGTGCCGTACGCCGCGCTCGCCCAGGCGGAGACCGGCGCCACGACGGGGACGGCGCGCGGGATGCAGGTGGGCATCGGCGCGGCCCGTTTCCGCCGGTACGCGACGGTCGAGCCGGCCGAGTGGGCGATCCCGCCGCAGGTCAACGAGGGGGGACCGTTCGGGAAGGCCGCGGTGATGGGCGCGCTGGCGATACGCCAGCCGGTGGGTGTGGTCGCCTGCGTCACCTCGTACAACAACCCGTGGGCCAACCCGGCCGGCAAGATCGCGCCCGCCCTGGCGATGGGCAACACGGTGGTCGTGAAGCCCGCTCCGCAGGACCCGCTGTCGGTGTACCGGATGGCGGAGGCGCTGGAGGCGGCGGGCGCGCCGCCGGGTGTCGTCAACGTGGTCAGCGGGACGCGGGCCGAGGTGGGGGAGGCGGTCGTCGACTCCCCGGACGTCGACATGGTCAGCTTCACCGGCTCGACGGCGGTCGGGCAGCGGATCGCCGAGGTGTGCGGCCGGGGCATGAAACGCCAGTTGATGGAGCTGGGCGGGAAGGGCGCGGCCCTCGTCTTCGACGACGCGGACGTCCGCTCGGCGGTCGCGGGCATCGGCACGACGTTCTCCTTCTACAGCGGCCAGATCTGCACGGCACCGACACGGGTGCTGGCGCAGCGGGGCGTGTACGGGCAGGTGGTGGAGCAACTGGCGGCGTACGCCCGGCACTTGAAGGTGGGTGATCCGCGCGCGGAGGGAACGGTGGTCGGGCCGGTGATCTCGGGGGCGCATCGGGACCGGGTCGAGGCGTACGTCGAACTGGGGCGCAAGGAGGGCGCGGTGGTCGTCGCGGGTGGCGAACGCCCGCCGTACGACCGGGGGTTCTATGTCGCCCCGACGCTGCTGGCCGACTGCACGAACGACATGCGGGTGGCCCGGGAGGAGATCTTCGGCCCGGTGGTGACCGTCATCCCCTTCGACGACGAGGAGGAGGGCGTCGCGCTGGCCAACGACAGCGAGTACGGCCTCATCGACTACGTCTGGTCGGGCGACGTGGCCCGCGCGTTCCGTGTCGCCCGGCGCCTGCGGGCGGGCGGGGTCGGCGTGAACACCGTCGGCCGGAACATGGAGGCACCCTTCGGCGGGTTCAAGCGGAGCGGAGTGGGGCGCGATGTGGGCTCGTACGCGCTGCACGCGTACGGGGAGGTGCAGGCGGTCGTCTGGGCCGGGTGAGAGTGGTGAGCGCGTACGGCTGCGGGTGGCAGTGCCGGAGCAAGGCGAGGTGTGGACGGCCGGGATGGGCCCCCGCGACGACGCGGGGGCCTCGCTCCGCCGCGGGTGCAGGGCCCAGCCCGAGAAACGCACCGTCAGGAGTCGAAGCACTCCCAGCCCGTGGCGCCGGCCGGTGTGAAGCACAGTCGTAGGCCGGTCCGGTTCGAGCCGCCGATCATCGGCGTGAAGCGGTAGGCGTCCGTATCCGCGGTGCTTCTGATGACGACTCGACGCGGACGGGTGCCGGGGGCCGAGACCTCGATCATGTCCCCGACCTTCGAATGCCAGATCCGGCCCCACGAGGCAGCGCACACCTTGCTGTACCGGATCTCCACCTCCGTACCGGTGCTGGTGCGGTGCGGAGGACCGAGCGAGTCCACCCGGCCGGGCAGTCCGCAGGCCATCGGTTTGGGATCCTTCCCGTCACACGCCTCCCCCTGGCATCCGGGGACGGGATCCAGCGTGGGGGAAGCCAGGCCCGTCGGGCTTCCGGCGGCGCCGTGGCTCCGCAGAGACTGCGCCGCCAACATCGCCACTGCGACCACACCCACACCGGCGATGAACAGCCCCTGACGCAGAACCCTCCGGTGGACGCCCGTGGCGCCCACAGCACCTGCGGGGACCAGGGCGGACGCGGGCGAGGACGTGAGCGGGGACGTGGGCGGGGACGTGGGCGCGGGCTGGGTAGGGGGGCGGGTGTGCCGGGCGCGCCCGCTCCACTCGGTGTCCGCCAGTTCCCACAGCGCGAGCAGCCGCCCGGCCGGCTCCCCCGCCATCGCGCACAGCACCTCGACGGCCTGCCGGGGCACCGGCTTCTTCCCGTTGAGATAGCGCTCCCAGGACGACTTGCTGTACGCCGTGCGCTCGGCCAGCGCCGCCAGGCTCAGGCCCGTCCGCGACCTCATCTCGCGGAGCCCCTCGGCCAGTGTCACGCACTCCGGTGCGGGGCCGGTCATCCGCGCAGCGCCTGCCAGGTGTGCGGGCCCACGATGCCGTCCGCCGGCAGCCCGGCCTTCTTCTGCATACGTACCACGGCCGCGATGGTCTGCTGTCCGTAGACCCCGTCGACGATGCCCGGCTCCATGTGGTGATGGGCCAGCAGGCACTGGGCCTCCACCACCTCCCAGCCCGGTCCGGCAAGGACGGCGGTGCGCGTCGCGCTGTATCCGGCCACCAGCTCTCCGCCTGCCGCGCCGGCCCGACGGACCTTGCAGGAGTACGACTTGCCCGGCTCGAAGACGTACCAGCCCGGCCCCTCGGTATCGCTGGTGGTGCTCTTGACGCTGGTGGTTTTGGCGGTACTGCTGGGCTGGGGGCCATCCAGCGCCGTCTGCACCCTGTCGCCCCCGCCGTCGTCATCGCCCCAGGGAGCGGCGATCAGCATTCCGGCAGCCATCCCCACGAGCGCGGCGACCACCACGGCAGCGAGGGCGACGGGCCTGCGCACCCCCGGCGGCTCCCCAGCCCCCGACACCGTGCGCCCAGCCCCCAGCACCACGGGCCCTTCCGCCAAGTCCCCGGGCCCCTCAGCCGGCACCGCGGAGCCCTCGGCCGCGCCGGAACGCTCGACAACCGCCTCGCCCCGCGTTCCCTGATCGCCGCCATCCTCCGCACCGGCCGGCGAGGACGGCGCGTTCCGCTGCGGCCACGCTTCCTCCGCCACCTCGTGCAACACCAGCAGCCGGACCGGATCCGCCCCCGCCGCACGCGCCAGCTCCTCCACCGCGTGCTGTGGCGGCAGCGCCTTCCCATTGAGGTAGCGATCCCACGACGAGCGGCTGTATCCGGTCTTGACCGCGAGTGCGTCCAGGCTCAGCCCGCTGCGGTCCTTCAACCTCCGCAACTGCACCACGAGTTGCCGGACTCTCTGATCCAGAGAGTCCGGCAGTTCCTTCCATCGAGACACGCCCCACCCCAATACCCGTCAGAAACCCCCCAGGGCTCCCGCCCCATGCCCTGTTAGTACACCTCGCGCGGGCTCTGTGGCCAGGCCGAAGCGCGCACCCGTGTCGGCAGCCATGTGCCCACGAGGGGGCGGGCGTCCCAGCGATGCCGCATCACGCCGGACATCCCAGCAGGTCAATGCGCGGGACGTCCCACGATGTCCCAACGGGGCGGCCTCACTGGCCCGGATCCAGATTGACCAGCACTCTCTGGGGTGAAAGCCGACGGCGCGGTCAACCCCGCATCGTCCTCACAGGAAGGAGGCCGATTCATGAACGTACGAAAGCGCACCACCCTCGCGACGTCAGAACCTGGACAGCCCGCTGTACCGATGGCGGAGCAACTGGCCGAATCGGCCTCCTGAAGCTGGCGCGAATCCACCTACGTCCAGTCTCGAAGAGCGTGTTCTCGCTCCCAGTCGCGCTGTCCAGGCCTGCTGCGCGGCACCACACATCGGGCTCGGCTCGCCGGCGGCGTCCCAGGACGTTCGCTCAGGCCCTGCCTCTGCCCGAGTGAAATCCCCCGAGGCACCCGCGTGCCCACATCCACCCGATTTTTCTCGATCTCGATAAGGAGACCATCATGCGTATCAACATGCGCCGCACCGCCCTCGGCGCCGGAGCTATCGCCGCCGCAGTCGTCCTCGCTCTGCCCGGCAACGCCTTCGCCGTCACCAAGTTGTCGCAGTCCGCCGCGGCATCCCAGCTCAGTGCGGCCGGCGTCACGCACTCCTCCAGCGGAGGCTGTACCACCCGCTCGAACAGCACCTGCACCTCGTACAGCCAGATCAACCAGGCCACGGTGGATGGACTGAAGACCCTCAAGAGCGCCAGCGACTGCGCGATCAACGTCACCGGCGGCACCGAGGACGGCCACGCCGACGGCACCTACAGCCACTGGAACGGCTACAAGGCGGACATCAACCCGAACACCTGCATCAGCAACTACATCCACTCCAGCTTCACGCAGATCTCCACCCGCAGCGACGGTGCGGCCCGCTGGCGCTCCTCGGCCGGCAACGTCTACGCCCGCGAGAGCAACCACTTCGACATCACCTTCTGCGGCGGCTCCGCAGCCTGCACCAGCGCGGCCAGCGCCTGAGCCACCCCGCTCCGGCTCCACCACCTGACCCGTTGCAACCCCTTCAGCCCTGCCGTCGAGGAGATCTCGTGAAGTCCAGTACGAAGTCGAAGCTGTCCGTCGCCGTGACCGCGGCGGCCCTGGTCGCCGGCGGCCTGCTCGGCGCCCCGGCCGCCTCCGCCGCCACCAGTTGCCTCGGCTCCACGTGTAACGGCCTCAACCCGGCCAACACCGTCTGCCAGAACGACGCCCGCACTGTGAAGGACGGCGCAATCCGTGGCGTGGAACTGCGCTACAGCCCGTCCTGCCGGGCCGCTTGGGGTCGTTTCCCCAACGCCCCCAGGGACTCGAAGCTCGAGATCAAGAACAGCCAGGGCAAGAAGTACACGACCAACGGCCCCTCTGGCGGCGGCACCTTCTTCAGCGTGATGATCAACGACAAGGATGTGACGGCCTGGGCGTGCGCAACTTGGGACAACAACGACCAGACCGAGTGCACGGGCGGCTTCTGATCAGCTGCCGTCGCGCTGCCCGCGGGGGCCTCTCGGCCCCCGCTGGTCCGGTGGCGGCTGCGTCAGCCACCGGCTCCTCCTCAGACGGCTGCTCGAACTCGTACGTCTGCTTCTACATCGGCAACCCACCTCCACAGGAAGTCTCGCAACCATGCTGAAGTTCTCTGGCGACAAGCGGAAGGTCCTCGTCACCGGAGCGGCCCTGGCCGGTGCGCTCGCCCTCGCCGCCGGGCCGGCCTACGCCTCCTCCGGCAACGTTTCCGGCCAGGTCGGCGGGAGCTACACGTACTACGGGACCGCGCGGACGATCACGGCCAGCGGTTCGAACATCTATCTCCAGGTCACCAACACGCCCGGCGTGGCCATGAAGGTCAAGTGGTACAAGTGCGACAACCGCTCCGTGCAGGGCTCGGACGTGGAGGTAGGCGACGGACGGCGGCACCTGATCGGCTCCGACTTCAGGTCCGGCACGGTCTTCTGCCTGGCGGCTGTCGCGGACCTCAGCGAGACGAAGCTCAACTGGAGCGGCACCCTCAACTGGAACGTCACCTCCTGACGGGTGGTCGTCCCGGTACGGACCGACGGGGGCGGCGCAGCCGGCGGCCGCCCGAGGACGCGGCGCCGAGCGGTCGCCTAACGGCCGAGGTAGAAGCGAATGGCCGTACCCTCCGGGCCCGTGTGAATCCGGACCAGGTCCACGACGGTGTGCACCAGCAGCAGGCCCCGCCCGCCTCGCTGGTCCCGGGAGGCGGGGCGGCGGCCGGCGAGCGGGTCGTTCAGTTGCCCGCCGTCCCGGACCTCGCACACCAGTTGTGACTCCTCCGCCCAGATCCGCAGGCTGCCCGAACCGCCGCCGTGCACCACGCTGTTGGTGGTCAGCTCGGCCACCGCCAGCGCGAGATCGTCCAGGCGTACGCCGGACAGGCCCAGCTCCGCGGCCCGCGCGATGGCTGAGTGCCTGACGTACGGCAGCTCGTCGATCCCGAAGTGCTGGAGCTCGGCCCCCTCGGGTGCCGCCGCGAACGGCCGGTTGTACTCGGCGATCACCTGCCCGGGAGCGTAGGACGGGCTGGGCCGCAGGCCGCCGCCGGAGACGATCACGGGGTGGGTGGCGTACGCGTCGGTGAGCACCTCCTCGGCGAGGCGCTCGGCGTCGTACGGGCACAGGATGGTCACGTCCCGGCCCTGGAAGGCGGGGTTGATCAGCGCCTCGTGCTGGACGCACGCCGGGTACTCGACGCTGCTGCGGCCGGGCCAGATCGGCTCCCCGATGATCCGCACATGTGTCTGAGGGTGGGCGTCGGCGAAGGCGCGCAGCACCCTCGGGATGATCCGGCCCGGGTTGCGGCCCGCGTCGGTCATGTCGAGGAAGCGCACGGACGCGGCATCGATGCCCAGGCTCTCCCTGAGCAGGGCCAGGTTCGCGCCGGGCACGGCGACCGCCACCGGGTGGCCGAACTTCAGCCCCTCGCGGATGAAGGGCACCGTGCCGTCCAGGTACTCCTCCTCGCCCCGGTAGAACAGGGCGGGATGGACGAACGACTCGGAGGTCGCCACAGCGTTCTTCGTGGCAGTCATCGCGCCACCACCTCGATCACGGACAAGTCGGGCCAGAACATTTCAAGCAGCCTCGGCAGCGTGGCCGGCGGCCGCTCGACCACGATGCGCCGCCCGGTCGAAAGGCCCTGAGCGGCCATCGCCAGGGCCGAGGCTCCGGCGACATCGACAAAGGTCACGGCGGACAACTCCAGATGGCACACGAACTCCTCGCGAAGGGGCAGTTGTCCCAGCGTCCGCTCCCAGGCCGGACACGTGGCCGCGGTGATCTCGCCGACCGCCCGCCATCCCGCCCGGTCCGACAGCGGATGCAGCAGCAACGCGCTGACCGGCGGGACCGGCGCCGCTGCCGAGGCACTCGCCTGTGGTCGCAAACCGTCCGCCCCCCCAACTCCCGTATACCGGCCGCTCGCACCCGAGGTAAGCCGTTCACCCACACCTCCCGCACGACGCCGCCAATCTCGCCTGCCCCGCGAAAACCCATGTATGCACAACGGCTTTCCGGCGTGGGTTCAGGCCGCCGGACCGACCCACACCGTCATGGGCGGGAAGTGGGCCCCAGCCCCGGGTTCAGTGTGACGCCCGCCACCGCGTAGCGTCGGTTCATGGAATCCCCGGACGGAGAGAACGGAGGGACGGAATGGGAGCTGGCCTGGTACTCGTACTCATCCCGCTGTTCTTTTATCTGACGGCGGTCGTGCTGCTGTGTGTCAAAGTCGCCGACCGGACATCCTGGAAAATGGGCTGGGTGTTCGCGGTGGCGCTCATCTTCGGACCCGCCGCCCTGCTCACCGTCGGTGGCCTGTACGAATACGGCGTCTGGTAGAGGCGGGGAGAGCAGGTGGAAGCCCTTTTCACAGTGGTGATCGTCCTGTTCATGGGATGCGTCTACGCGTGGCCGGTCGTTCCGCTGGTCGCCTACCCGCTCAACCGGTGGCGTGGCTTCTGGGCGGCCCTGTATTGCTGCGCCGTCGCTGTCCTTTTCTCCGTGGAATTCCGATTCTCGAGATTTATGCTCGGGACGTTCTTCGAAATGGCCGTCTACACCTCCGCCGCCAGAGCGATCGCCGAGGCTACGGGCGTACTGGAGAGGCCCCGCGAGGTGTGGCGGAGGCGGCACGCGCGGGAGGTTCAGCCCGACCCGACCGCCCCGCACTGAGACTCCGTACTACCGCCGGCGCACCGTCAGGACGGCGGTGTCTCCCGGACGGTGAGCGGGCCGACGACGGCGTCCAGCTCCGCGTCCGTGAGGGGGCCGCCGGTGTCCAGGCCCTCCCAGCGTTCCAGTTCCCGGAGGCGTTCCACCGGGACGTGGTACGCGCCGAAGAAATGGACCATGAGCTGGAAGACCTTGAAGTCGTCCCCGGTCTTCCCGGTCTCCCCGGTCTCCCGCATTTTCCGCATCGCCCAGCGCGCCGCCTCGGAGGCCGGGCGGCCTTCCTCGCCGAGTCGGCGCAGGCCGGCCACGATCGCGGTCCGGGCGTCTGTCACCTTGTGAACTCCCCTTCACCGCTGTGTACTTGACGGGCGAACCGACGGTATCGGCTCACCGAGGACGGCGGCGGTACCGGCGGCCACCAGCGTGGCCGTGGCCGATCCCGCGAGCGCGAACCCGGCAGTGCGGTTCACGGCCAGCGCGTGCAGCGCGATCAGTACGGCGACCGGCGCGCCCACCGCAGCCGCACCCGCACCGGCGCCCGCGCCGAGCAGCACGGCCGCCAGTGTCCCGGCCAGCGCGAGCACGGGCGTGACCCGGCGCACGACCAGCGCCCCGCAGGCCAGTCCGGTGCTCACCGCCACCAGCGTGCCGCTGCCGCCGCCCGGCCCCGACGCCGGTTGTGCGCAAGCCGGCAGCACGGACACCACCAGGTCGCGCCATCCAGGCATGCCGCCCGCGACCGACCACTCGTACCGGCTCACCGCCGGAACATACCCGGCCGGGGCGACGCGGGGCAGAGCGAGTGTCGACGTACTGCCGTACCGCCGTACAACCCTTTGCACGCCCAACGGGTCTCACATTGCATCCGAAGTGTTCCGGGCCATCCGGAAGTTGCCGCTTTGTGTGACGGGGGCCTGCGCCGACCACGCGTGCCTTTCCTGGGTGTCCCCCCGCTTCGGAGCACGTCTCAGCGCGTGTCGTGACACCCGTCATGACGCGCGGCTCAACCACGACGAGCAGGGGGAAACACCACATGCGTCACCTCAAGACCGCCACCGCGGCGCTTGCCTTCGCTTTCGCTCTTGTCCCGGCCGCAGTCGCCACCGCCGGGACCGGCCCGGCGCCCGCACCCACCACCCGCACCGCCACGGCGGCCACCTCCACCGCGCCGACCGCCGCCGGCAACCCGGCGAGCCTGCGGGCCCGCGCGGCCGGGGTGTGTGCGGACGCCTACCAGATCGGTACCACCGGGTACGTCAAGCGGGCCGGCGCGAACGTGGCCTCCGTCAAGCAGTTCTACTCGCCGTCCTGCGGCAAGAACTACGGCTACGTCTGGGTCTGGGACAGCTTCCGCGACGCCGTCGGGGACTACGACGTGACCTCCGCCGTCTACAGCTACTCGCGGGACGAGGTCCTCGGCAAGCATTCCTGGACCAACACCGACGGCCAGGAGTTCTGGTCCAGCGGCACCACCACCGTGAACGAGTGCACGGCCGCGTCGGGCACCGTACGGGCCGCCGGTGACCCGGCGCCGGTGGGCGGTTACTCCAGCAAGCGCTGCTGACCCCACCCCCACGGCGGGGGAGGAGACCAACGGCCTCCCCCGCCGCAGGGCCGGCGCCGCCCCGGTACCGCTGTGCACCGGGGCGGCGCTCAGTTCGTTCACCGGGCCTATGCCAGATCCACCCGCACCGTGAGCAGATTCGTCCCCATCGCCCGTACGCCCGTGCTGTTCACGCGCGGCAGCGTCCGCAGCCGCGCCACCGGATCGTCGTCCGGCAGGAGGTGGGCCGTGCCCGGATGCCAGCGTCCGTGGACCCGCACGCGCACCCGCGGGTCCGCCTTGATGTTCCGTACGTACTGCGACTTCTCGCCGAACTCCGAGACCAGCCAGAACGTGTCGCCGACGCGTCGGCCGCCCACCGGGGTGACACGGGGCAGGCCCGAGGTGCGGCCGGTGGTCTCCAGGAGGGTCTGGAAGGGGAGGCGGCGCATGACGGGGTTGCCGATCCGGCGCTGGACGGCGGTGGCCGCCCTGAATCTCATCTCTGCGAAACGGGACATGTCGGTCTCGAGCCTCCTGCGTGCGTGCCGCTGCCGGGTGTGTTCTTCAATGGTGTCCCAGAGGAACTCCGGCTGAACGAACAGGTGAGCGGTGGTGGCGGGTATGCGCGTGGTGACCTGGAACCTGTGGTGGCGGTTCGGTCCCTGGGAGGCGCGGCAGAAGGCGATCCTCTCCGTGCTGCGGGACCTGCGGCCGGACGTGGTCGGGCTCCAGGAGGTCTGGGAGTGCGGCGGGGAGAACCTCGCCGGCTGGCTCGCCGACGAACTCGGGCTGCACTGGACCTGGGCTCCCTCCGAGACCCCAGAGCGCTGGCAGCGCCGTATCGGGGGCGAGAAGGTCGACATAGGCAACGCGGTGCTGAGCCGCTGGCCCGTCGTCGAGAGCGAGGCGATACGGCTGCCGGCCCCGGACGAGCTGGACGACGGACGCCCCGCCCTGTACGCCCGGCTCGCCGCCCCCGGCCACCCCGTGCCCTTCTTCACCGCCCACCTCACCTCCGCGTCCCACGCGTCGGCCGTCCGCTGCCAACAGGTCACCGCCATCGCGGAGTTCGTGGCGAAACGCCGTGACGGCACCGCCTTCCCGCCTGTCATCACCGGCGACTTCAACGCCTGGCCCGACTCCGACGAGATCCGGCTGCTCGGCGGTTACAAGACGGCACCACCTGTTCCCGGCCAAGTCTTCCTGGACGCCTGGGAGTCGGCCGATCCGGCGGCTCCGTCGGCGACGTGGGACGCCCAAAACCCTTATGTAGCCGCCGGGTTCGGTCCCAGCGCGCGGATCGACTACGTCTTTGTCGGGCCGCCGGGGCGGGGCGGGCTCGGGCACGTGAGGAAGGTGGAACGGGCGGGGCACGGGTCCGTGGAGGGCATCTGGCCCTCCGACCATGCCGCGGTGGTGGCGGATCTGGCGTCCGCCTGAGCCGGGAGGCGCGGTCGGGAACCGCACGCGCACTCTCCCTCCGGAGCGGCCTACCGGCCCAGGAAGATCGGGTTGGTGAACGCGGCCAACGCCCCGGGCATCGGCGCGAGTACGGCCTCGTGGCGGACCTCCGCCCGGACGTACGCCGCGTACTGGGCCGTCGTACGCCACTCCACCGTCCCCGCGCCCGCGACCGGCAGGACGCCGCTCGTGAACAGCACGCCCTGGTCCGTCACGAAGCGGACCGTGCAGCGCGGGGCGCCGGTGACCTCCAGGCGGACGGTCACCGGGGCGTCCTCGGCGACCTTCAACCGGCCCCCGATGTCCGCGTGTTCGCCCTTCGGACCGGACGCCGTGAAGGAGAGGGAGACCCACTTGGACTCGGCGACGTAGGAACGTCCCGCCCTCAGGCCGTCCTGGATCGCCTCCCGGGTCAGGTCCTCGGCCAGGACCACCGTCTGCGGGACGCCTACCGGGTCGGGGTCACGGTGGGCGTCGCTGTTGCCCATGGCCGGAATCCACCCACGGCCCTCGTCGCCCGCACCACCCTTCTCCCCCTTCTCCCCCTTCTCTCCCCTCCGGTCCCGCACGGACGCCACCAGCATGCCGTCCCAGTCCGCGAGCGCCACCTCGTCCTCGGGCGAGTAGGTGCCGTTCCACACCTCCACCGCGTCCGCCTCGGCGAAGCCGAACTTCCAGTTGCAGCCGACGCAGGTGGCGTGCGGGTGGGCCGGGACCACCAGGCCGCCGGCGCGGCGGATCTGGCGCGCGAACTTGCCGAAGCGGTTGTCACGGGCCCGGTAGCGCCAGTCGACGAAGGTCCCCGGATCGGTGCCGAGCGCGAGCACGTGACCGTTGCGGGTCGTCACCTCCTCGCCCACCATGATCAGGAGGTCGTCGCCCGCCTGGTCGGCCCAATGGGCGTGTGACGACGGGGTGTTGTGGTCGGAGGAGTTGATGAAGTCCAGGCCGGCGGCGCGCGCGAGGGTCGCGATCTCGGCCGGGGTGCGCTTGCCGTCCGAGTACCAGGTGTGCAGATGGCAGTCGCCCCGGTACCAGGCGCGCCCTCTGCCCTTCGCCCGCTCGGGCGGATAGACGGGCGGCACGACCTCGCCGGGCTCGCCGTAGGTCAGCGTGATGGTGATCTCGTACGAGAGGCCCTGCGGGGAGACCGTGTAGGGGCCCAGCGCGATGTGCCAGGTCCCCGCCTTCACGCGGCCCGGGATGTAGCCGGGCGTCGCGTCGTCCGCGCGGATGAAGAACTCCGTGCGCGCCCCGCCCGACCAGCCCCTGAAGCCCTTGCCGCCCAGGTCGGTGCCGCGCTGGTCGAAGACACCGATGTCGAGCGCGTTGCCCGCGGTGCCGGCCGGGACGGCAGGGCGGTCGTAGCTGTACGCGACCCTCAGCTCCCGTACGCCGTCCGGTATGTCGACGGGCAGGTAGACGAAGTCGGGGGAGCCGGTGGGCAGCGTGCCCCGTACCGTCTTCGTCTCGGTGCCGGGGGCCGCCTCGGCCGGGGTGCCGTGGGAGAAGGTCACGCTTCCCAACGTAAGCGCGGCGGCGGCTCCCGTCACGAAGAGGGCGCGCCTGCCGAGACCGGTGCCGTGGTCGTCTTCGCACATGCTGCTGCTCCCAGGGTGTCGGGGGGTGACGTGGGTGATGCAGTGGTGCCCCGTCCACCCTCGTACTCGGGAGTGAACTCCCGTACAAGACAAGGGAATCGCCATCTTTCGAGCGGGCAGCGGGCACCGGCCGCGAACCCGCGCCCCGAGCCGATACATACCGGTCGGTATGGACAGACGGGGCGCTGCCCGGTAGAGATATGTCCATGCGCCTAGCCGTCACGATCTTCCTCACCGACGAGACGATCACCCCGACCCGGCTCGCCCGTGAGCTGGAACAACGCGGGTTCGCCGGGCTGTACCTGCCCGAGCACACGCACATCCCGGTCGAGCGGACCAGCCCGTACCCGGCGGGCGGCGACCTGCCGCCCGAGTACGGCCGCACGCTCGACCCCTTCGTGTCGCTCGGCCAGGCCGCCGCCGTCACCGAGCGGCTCGTCCTCGGCACGGGCATCACGCTCGTCGCCCAGCACGACCCGATCGACCTCGCCAAGCAGATCGCGACCCTCGACCACCTCTCCGGCGGGCGCCTCACCCTCGGCGTCGGCTACGGCTGGAACGTCGAGGAGGCCGCCGACCACGGTGTCGAGTGGCGTACGCGGCGCGAGCTGACCCGGGACCGGATGGCCCTGATGCGCGCCCTGTGGGCGGACGAACCGACCGCGTACGAGGGCGAGTTCGGGAGCGTGCGGGCGAGTACGGCGTACCCCAAACCGGTCCAGAAGGCGCGCGGGCCGGTGAACGGTCCCCGCACCCTCATCGGCGGTGCGGCCGGGCCGAAACTGTTCGCCCACATCAGCGAATACGCCGACGGCTGGCTGCCGATCGGCGGACGCGGCCTGTCCGAGTCGCTGCCCCTGCTGCGGTCGGTGTGGACGGACGCGGGCCGCGACCCGGCCGCCCTCCAGGTCGTCCCGTACGCCGTCCGGCCCACCCCGGGCAAGCTCGCGCACTACGCCGAGCTGGGCATCGAGGAGGCCGTGCTGCAGTTGCCGCCGGCCGGCGAGGCCGAGGTGCTGGGCCTGTTGGACGAGTACGCCGCGTACCTCTAGCCGTGTACCCCTGGCCGCCGCCGGGGCTGCCCTGTGATGTCCGGCACCGGAACGGACAGGGCGGTCCTTGCGGGTCCTGATCACATCGATCGTATGCTCGACGGATGACGACTCCCGAGGATTCCGGAACCGGCCCCACCGAGCGCCCCGGCGCCGCTGGCCCGACCGAGAACTCCATGCGTCGCGCACTCAAACGCGCCCGTGACGGCGTCGCCCTCGACGTCGGCGAGGCGGCGGTGCTGCTCCAGGCCCGCGGCGAGGCCCTCGACGACCTCACCGCGTCGGCGGCCCGCGTACGGGACGCGGGCCTGGACGCGGCGGGCCGCCCCGGCGTCATCACCTACTCGAAAAGCGTCTTCATCCCCCTCACCCGCCTCTGCCGGGACAAGTGCCACTACTGCACCTTCGTGACCGTCCCCGGCAAGCTCCGCAGGGCCGGACACGGCATGTTCATGTCCCCGGACGAGGTCCTCGACATCGCCCGGCGCGGCGCCGCCCTCGGCTGCAAGGAAGCGCTGATCACCCTCGGCGACAAGCCCGAGGACCGCTGGCCCGAGGCGCGCGAGTGGCTCGACGCGCACGGCTACGACGACACGATCGCGTACGTCCGCGCCATCTCGATCCGCATCCTCGAGGAGACGGGCCTGCTCCCCCACCTCAACCCGGGCGTGATGTCCTGGACGGACTTCCAGCGCCTCAAGCCCGTCGCCCCCTCCATGGGCATGATGCTGGAGACGACGGCCACCCGCCTCTGGTCCGAGCCGGGCGGCCCGCACTACGGCTCCCCGGACAAGGAACCCGCCGTACGGCTAAGGGTGTTGGAGGACGCGGGCCGCTCGTCCGTCCCCTTCACCTCGGGCCTCCTGATCGGAATCGGCGAGACGTACGAGGAGCGCGCGGAGTCCCTCTTCGCCCTGCGTCGCGTCTCCCGCGCCTACCACTCCATCCAGGAGTTGATCATCCAGAACTTCCGCGCCAAGCCGGACACCGCGATGCGCGGCATGCCGGACGCGGAACTGGACGAACTCGTCGCGACGGTGGCGGTCGCCCGCCACATCATGGGCCCGAGCGCCTGCCTCCAGGCCCCGCCCAACCTCGTCGACTCCGAGTACGAGCGGCTGATCGGCGCCGGCATCGACGACTGGGGCGGCGTCTCCCCGCTCACCATCGACCACGTCAACCCGGAACGCCCCTGGCCCCAGATCGAGGAGTTGAGGGGAAAGTCGGCGGAGGTCGGCTTCGAACTGCGCGAACGCCTCTGCGTCTACCCGGAGTTCGTACAGCGAGGCGAGCCGTGGCTCGACCCGCGCCTGCTCCCGCACGTACGAGCCCTGGCCGACCCGGAGACGGGCCTCGCCCGCGAGGACGCGGTCGTCGAGGGCCACCCGTGGCAGGAACCGGAGGAGGTGTTCGTCTCCTCCGGCCGCACCGACCTGCACACCACCATCGACACCGAGGGCCGTACGTCCGACCGGCGCGACGACTTCGACGAGGTGTACGGCGACTGGGGCGCCCTGCGCGAGGCGGCGGCCCCCGGAATGGTGCCGGAGCGCATCGACACGGACGTCCGACAGGCGCTGCGCACGGCGGCCGACGACCCGACGAAGCTCACCGACGCCGAGGCCCTCGCGCTCTTCCACGCGGACGGCCCGGCCCTGGACGCCCTTTGCCAAGTGGCCGACGACGTACGGAAGTCGGCGGTCGGCGACGACGTCACCTACATCGTCACCCGGAACATCAACTTCACCAACGTCTGCTACACCGGCTGCCGTTTCTGCGCCTTCGCGCAACGTCGCACGGACGCCGACGCTTACACCCTCTCGCTGGACCAGGTCGCGGACAGGGCCCAACAGGCCTGGGACCTAGGGGCAGTTGAGGTATGTATGCAGGGCGGCATCCACCCGGACCTGCCGGGCACCGCCTACTTCGACATCGCGAAGGCGGTGAAGGAACGGGTACCCGGCATGCACGTACACGCCTTCTCGCCCATGGAAGTGGTCAACGGCGCGTCCCGCACCGGGATGTCGATCCGCGAGTGGCTGACAGCCGCGAAGGAAGCGGGCCTCGACACGATCCCCGGCACGGCGGCGGAGATCCTCGACGACGAGGTCCGCTGGGTCCTCACCAAGGGCAAGCTGCCCACGGCCACCTGGATCGAGGTCGTGACGACCGCGCACGAGCTGGGCATCCGCTCCTCGTCCACGATGATGTACGGCCACGTCGACCAACCCCGCCACTGGCTCGGCCACTTCCGCACCCTGGCCCGCATCCAGCAACAGACGGGCGGCTTCACGGAGTTCGTCACGCTCCCCTTCATCCACACCAACGCACCCGTGTACCTGGCGGGCATCGCGCGCCCCGGCCCGACGATGCGCGACAACCGGGCGGTCATCGCCATGGCCCGCCTTCTCCTGCACACCCACATCCCCAACATCCAGACGAGCTGGGTGAAGTTGGGCACGGAGGGCGCGGCGGAGATGCTCCGCTCGGGCGCGAACGACCTGGGCGGCACGCTGATGGAGGAGACGATCTCGCGAATGGCGGGGTCGTCGTACGGCTCGTACAAGTCGGTGAAGGACCTGATCGCGGTCGCGGAGGCGGCGGGACGCCCGGCGAAGCCCCGGACCACCCTGTACGGCGAGGTCCCGGAGGAACGACAGCGGGCGGCGGCGGTGTCCGACGGGCATCTGCCGGAACTGCTGCCGGTGTTGGACTGACCCGGCCCGGCGGGCGCCACCCATCTCCCTCAACTGGTCGAGCAGCTCAACTCGCCCTCCGGGCGCTGGGATTCGATATGTCGATGGACGATCAAACGCCAACCGCGGATATGGATCAGGAGGCGCTCTACCGCGCGCTCGACGAGACGGTGTCACGGCTGTACGCCGACGGCCGGTTGGCCGATGCCCTCGAAGCGGTGGAGGAAATGGCTCCCAGGATCCCCACGCGCCGCGCGGACACCGCCCACCTGACGGCCTGTCTGCTGACGCTCACCGGACGCGCCGAGGACGCCCTGACGGTGCTGCGCGCCGCACTCGCCGACGGCGCCTGGTGGAGCCCCACGATCCTCGTGGAAGACGACGACCTGACCGCCGTACGCGACCTCGAGGGATTCGCCCCGTTGCTAGGCGAGTCCACGGCCCGCCACGCGACGGCGACCGGAGTTCCGCTTCCTCCGGTCGTACGACGCCCGAAGGGCACCCCCCGAGGCGTCCTGGTCGCCTTGCACGGCGCCGACCAGGACGCGGCGCTGGCCGCAGAACAGTGGGCGGCGGCCGTGGACGCCGGATTCGTCCTCGTCGCCGTGGACTCCTCCCAGCGGTCCACCCCGCTCTACCGCAGCTGGCCGGACACGGACGTCGCCATCCGGGACATCACCACCGCGCTTGCGGAATTGAACGAGGCCGACGGCGCCCTCCCGCTCCTGGCGGCGGGCTTCTCGGCGGGTGGCCGCGTGGCCGTGCTGTGGGCCCTGTCCGGCGCGGCGATACGCCCGTCCGGATTCCTGGCGCTGGCCCCGGCGCTCACACCGGAACACCTCGACGGGGAACGGCGGGTGAGGGCTGGGCGGGGCGAGGTGCGCGGCCGGATCCTGGTGGGGGAGCGGGACGAGGACGTCACCCCGGAGGTGTACGACGCCTACGCGGTGCTCGCGGATGCGGGGGCGGACGTCACGCTGGAGACGGTTGGCGGGCTGGGGCACGCCTTTCCGGTGGGGTTCGGACGGGGGCTTCCGGGGGTGCTGGAGGCGTTGATGGAAGAGAGGGCTGGGGGGAGCTGACGAGGTTGGGCGGTGACGGCGACCGTGCCGTTCGCGTCCCGGGCCACGATTACGGAGGCGCCGCGCAGAGCGTCCCGTCGGGGTGAGTCGGTCATGGCCGTCAGCGTGGGCGCCCACGCTGACGGCCAGGCCGCCAACGGCGACGTGAGCTACTGCCAGCCATGCTCGTTGAGGCGTTCGGTGCCGTTCAGATAGCCGAGCAGGCCGGCTTCGGGGTACTCGATGATGTCGTCGGGCAGATCATGCACGCTGAACCACGAGAGCGCGAGGCACTTCTCGGGCTCCTGGTTGCGGGGCGTTCCCTCCCACTCGGTGGCCTCGAAGAAGAATCCGATCCGCTCGACCTCTTCGTTCTGCTGGTGGTGCACGACGTGCACGAGGCGAAGGTGGGCGGGGTCGACGGTGACGTCTGTCTCCTCGTACAGCTCCCGAGCTGCGCCGAAGCTCAAGGGCTCGCCCTTGTCGAGCTTGCCCGAAGGCATGTGCCACCGGTAGCGACCGTAAGGGCCGCCGCGCTGTGACATGAGGATCTTGTCGCCGTCGCGGAGGATGACGTGGGTGTCGATGACGGGCTGTGCGGGCTGTGCGCTCATGGTTCCTGAGGGGTTGGTTCGTCGGGGGTGGCGATCGACGCCAGCGGCCAAGGCGGGATTGCGTCGGCGATTTGGCGCGCTACACGCAGTGAGATCGACGTCGCCGTACGCCAGCAGGCTGTCCGTTTTGTAGCCATCCTCAACGAAGGTCTGTCAAACGGGCGTGCTGGGGCGCACTGAGGACGCGGTCACTGCCGGACTCGATCCCGAGGGCTACTTCCCTCAGGTCGTTGGAGATGGGGCGGTCTAGTTGCCTGTCGGAGAGCCGGTCGAGGACGTTGCTGCGACAACAGGGTCCCGCTTTTGTCAGGCTGTTGTGACCTGCTGGGCCAGCAGCAGTGCCAGTGGGCCCCCCTGAAGTAGAAAGTGTCCTTCGGTGGCGGCCTGGATCGCGTCAGGCATTGGCCACCATGCGAGCTTGAAGTGCTCTTCGCTGGGCGTGAGTTGCTGCGGGCCGCAGGTGAGGTCTTCGGCCAGGAACAGGTGGATGCGGGCGGCGGAGTCCAGCGTGATGGCGTACGAACCGAGGGGCCGCCAGGACTGGGCGGTGACGCCCGCTTCTTCGCGCAGCTCGCGCCGCGCGCACTCTTCCGGTGTCTCGCCGGGCTCTCGGCGCCCCCCGGGCAGGAACACGTACTCGCCGCCGTGCTGCGGGAATTCGGCGGCCAGGACGGCGACCGTGCCGTCCGAGTCTCGGGCCACGATTACGGAGGCGTCGCGCAGAGCGTCCCGTCGGGGTGAGTCGGTCATGGCACGGGAGCGTAGCCGTCTACTCCGACAGCCAGGCCGCGAACGGCACGTTCAGCACGGTCGGGTGAGCAATGCCACGGCCGTGGTAGCCGTCCTCGCCGAATGCGTCACCGTGGTCGGCGCACATGATGATCAGCCACCGTTTCTTGCCGGTGAGCCCGTCGATCAGGCGGCCGAGGTGTGCGTCCGCGTACGCGAGCGCGGCAGCTTGGGATTGCCAGGAGTCGGTACTGTCGCCGATGTAGTGGCCGTGGGGGACATGCGTGGCGGAGACGTTGACGAACAGGAACAGCGGCCGGTCGGTGGACTGCTCGGCGATGGTCAGGGCCTGGTCTACCTGATGGCGTGTGGAGTCAGGCTCCGGGGAGCCGAACTCAGGACGCCAGTGGTCCTCGTCGAACATGTCGGGCAGCACCGACCCGAGTGGTGTCTCCCGTGAGAAGTAGGTCACGCCGCCGATGCACACCGTGCGGTATCCGTGCTGGGCGAGCCCGGCAAGAACGCTCGGCGCATCGAAGACGAACGTGCCCGGATCAACGGTCTTGAGCGCGGGTGGGCGGCACTCCCACAGCCGCGGCGGCTGTACTGGCTGCGGAAGCTTGGGGAGGAAGCCGGAGAAGAAGGCGATGTGCGCGGGGAGGGTGAAGGTACCGGGAGTACGGCGTTCCTCCCACACCCCGCCCGGCAGGACGCTGGCCAGATGCGGCGTCTGACCGGCGTGCAAGGCGGCTCGGGCGACATCGTGGCGCAGGGAGTCCAGGGTGACGAAGAGGATGCTGGTCTGGCTTCGGATGACCTCGGCCGTGTCGGTCACAGTGTCACCACCAGGTCGCGGCGTTCGGTGATGTGACCCTTGGCCTGGTCGTTCACCGGGATGGGAATCCGGTCGGAGGCGATCATCTTTCGTAGCCTTGCCATGCCCGTGTCTTCGGTGACCGGTCGGCCGTCCGCGTCGTATAGGCGAATCGTGATCATCTGTCCGCCGCCGCCGCCGCCGCCGCCGCTGTCGCTGTCGGTCGTGGTCAGCAGGGCTCCGGGGACGCCTCCGAGTTCCCTCATGGCGTGCAGGAGCTGGGCTTCGTCGGCCGTACCAAGACTGGAGACCTGGCAGCCCCAGTGCTCGGCATTGACAGCCCCTCGGCAGAACCGCCGATGGAACTCGGCCGTGTCGGGGTGCTTGTCGTGGGCCACGGCCATCTGCCGGGCCTGGCTGATCACGACGAAGCAGGCGGCAACCCACCAAGCCACGCCCTCGTGGATCTCACCCGGGAACGCCCCTGCGATGCGGCCGTCACGGATGACGGCGTCGCTGTCGATCGGATTAAGCACGCCTGTCCTCCAGGTACTTGACGATGGCGTCCGCCAGGTCGTCCGGGCTGCGACCATCGGTGGGGAGCAAGACTGCTGTGGGGTCCTCGTCGATGACGGCTTGGAAGTTCTGCTGGAGCCTGGCAAGACGCCCGGGGATGTCGAACAGGTCGGTGTCGTCCTGCTTCACGTCCGTCTTGGTGCCCATCCGCTCTTTCAGTGAGCTGTCGGAGCTGACCAGGCAGAAGGTGGCGTCAGGTACCACGAGGTACGGCAGGAACGGGGCGATCATTTCTTGGACCTGACCCAGGCCGGCGTGGTTGACGGCGGCGTGGCAGGCCAGGACCGAGACGACGTAGCGGTCCGCGACAACTGGTCCCACGCTGAGGGCCTGCCGTACGACGTCGGAGACGTGCAGGAGGCCGGAGAGGTAGAAGGCAAATTGCGGAAGCGGCCGAAGTTCCCGGTTGACCGAGTCGGACCAGCTGGTGTGCGGATCGGTGAGGGTATGGATCGTTGCGGCGCCGAGCCGCTTGGCCAGCCTTTGGGCAAGCGTCGACTTCCCGACTCCGGAGACGCCTTCCAGGACCACGAATGGCTCTTGGCGTTCCGCGATCTTGGGCGTATACGGGTCGCGCAGGGGAGTCACAGGGTGCCCTCGGTGAAGGCCGAGACGTGTCGGGCGACGGCCACGGGGAGTTGCTTCGGATCAGCCAGCAGGGGCCGGATGTCCATGCGGAGGTCGTCCCGCAACAGACAGGGTTGGACCCCGCCGGCGTGGTCGACGCGAAGAGACCAGAACCCCTCCACGCACTTGGACCTGACAGGGCAGGTTCCGCACTGGCCAACGTGATGGCGCCCGAGTTCGCGATGGATGACGTCGATCTCGATGCCGTCGATGCGGAAGATCCGCCGTCCCTGCCCGACGCCGGAGACCTCGACCTCTTCGTCCCTGGTCAGGGTACGCAGATGATCGATGATGCCTTGGGCGCCGATCGCGGAGCCCTTTCGCTTGGTGTTGAAGTCGGTGTCCACCAGCTCGATGAACTGCACAGGCATGCGACGGTCGAGAGCGAAGTTCAGGATGTCGTGCAGTTCGTGTTCGTTCTCCCGCTGCACGAGCGTGTTCAGTTCCACTCGCTCGAACATCTCGCGGGCCGCCTCGATCCCGTCGAGGATGGTCGCGATACCGATGCGGGTGTTCGCGATGGCCTTGAGTGACGCGTCCGAGAAGTAGTGGAGGGAGACCTTCACCTTGTCAAGGGCGGTCGTAGAGAGCCATTCCTGATGGGTGCGGACCAGTGTTCCGTTCGTGATCAGGGTGTAGGCCGTGTCCGGTCCGAGTTCGGGGAGTTGGGTGAGGACCGGCCGGGCCAGGGGCGACAGGAGAGGCTCACCGCCGGTGAAGTACACGCGCTTGAGCCCTGCGTTCATCAGGGCGGCCAGTACGGTCAGGAAGTCCTCGGCGGTCATCTCGCGGTCGCGGGGCAGCACATCGCGGTGCAGGTGTGTGAAGGGTGGCGGGACGTCACCTTCGTTGTGGCAGAACCAGCACTTCTCATTGCATTTCGGAGTCAGGGAGACCCTGAGCTGGCCGCGCAGCATGGCGAAGTTCCGCAGCGCGGTCCAGTCCACGTCGTTGGCCTTCGAATGCGGAATGGTCATGGTCTGGTGCTCCTTCTGTAGGTGCACTTCTGGTTTGGCGGCGCCCGGCCGAAGGGGTGGATGAGCTTTCTGCGGTGGCGCATGCCGCTCAGGGCGCGGCCGGAGGCGCCCAAACAGGGGCGAAGGCGCCGAGGGAGCTGCGGTCACCGGTCGGCCCCGGTGAGAAACTCGGCCCAGACCTCTTTGCCCCAGGGGCGCGGACCGGAGCCTCGCAGGTCGTAGCCCCAGCGGTCCGCGAGTTCGTCGATCAGGAGCAGGCCACGGCCGGACTCGTCGTCGGCGGCGACGGGGCTGAACACCGGCAGTCGCGAGGGCGCCCGGTCCACCACCCCGACGCGCACCAGTGCCGTACTCGGCCGTTGGACGAGCAGGCGGATCGCGTGGCACGGGGTGTGTCTGAGTACCGGTAGGCCGCTGGCGAGGTTTCTGCTGTGCAGACCCTTTTCCAGCGGCCCCCGGCCCGAACCCGCCGTGCACCTTTCGGTGCAGCGGGCTC
>NZ_LGDW01000482.1 GCF_001280005.1 Streptomyces sp. NRRL WC-3618
GGATGGGAGTGGGGATGGGAGTGGGGTGTGTGGGGGTTCTGGGGTGCAGGCGACCTCTGTTCTTGTTGATATTTCAATTTCATCTTGGGAGACGTTTGTTTTCTGTGGGAGGCCGCGCGGGAACGTTCACGTTTCTTCACGCGAAGCCGGACACTGCCGGGACGCCGAAGGGCCCCATCGCTCCGCTGTTCGCGGCGCGATGGGGCCCTTCGACGTTGCCAGGAGGCTCAGTACAGCTCAGTCCTGCTCAGTACAGGCCGGTGTAGCCGCTCCAGCCCGTGGAGATACGGGACTTCGTACCGAAGGTGGCCGATGCCGTGCCGTTCCAGCGCCACAGGGCGCCCGCGCGGTCACGGCCGACGAGGTCGGGGCGGCCGTCGCCGGTCAGGTCGCCGGGGACCGCCAGGGCGTTGACGGTGATGCCGCCGGCGATCCGGGTCCGGCTGCCGAAGGCACCCCTGCCGTTGCCGAGCCAGCGCCACAGGACGCCCGCGCGGTCCAGGCCGACCATGTCGCCGATGCCGTCGCCGTTCAGGTCGCCCGCGCCGGTCAGGCGGGTGTAGCCGCCCTGGCCCGCGACCAGCCGGACCCGTGCGGTCAGGCCGCCCTGGCCGTCGTCGGAGTAGCGCCACAGCACACCGGACCTGTCGCGGGCGATCAGGTCGGCGCGGCCGTCGCCGGTCAGGTCGCCGGGGGAGGTCAGCACGTCGTAGCCGCCGAAACCGGTGCCGAGCAGACGGTGCTGGCTCCTCGGTGTGAACGCTCGCCCGCAGGTGCCGTCGTACCGGCTCAGCCGGCCGGTGGAGTCCCGGACGAGGAGGTCGTTGCACGCGTCGCCGCTCGGGTCGCCGAACGGCACGAAGGTCGACGTGGTGGGCCAGCCACTGCCCACCACCTTGTGCGCGCTGTCGATCGTGCCGCGCCCGGTGCCGGGCTGGATCGCCAGCCGGCCGGCGCTGTCGAAGGTGAGCAGGTCGCCGATGCCGTCGGCGCTGAAGTCGTGGCGCTCCACCGACCGTACCGGCACCTGCTTGTCGTAGATGAGCGTGTCCGTGGTCGTGCCGTTCGCGGCCTTGGCGGTCAGGCGTATCCGGTAGGTACCGGTGCGGACCCTCGCCCCGTTCTCGGCGCGTCCGTCCCAGGTGGCGGTGAGTTTCCCGCGCGCGGGACCGCCGGTGACGGTTCGTACGGCGGCGCCGCCGGAGGTGGTGACGGTCAGCTTCCAGCTCTCGGCCGGCCTGTTCAGGTACCAGACGCCCTGGAAGCCGCCGCCTCGGCGCAGGTCGACGGAGGCGGGGACGGAGGCGTCGGTCGCCGCGAGCGGGGACAGGGCCACCTGCGGCCATTTCACCGTCACGTCACCGGACGCCGTCTGGTAGGCGACCGGACCGCCGAACGGGTCCACGTTCCAGAACCGGCCGCGACGGTCGGCGGGGGCGAACGCCGGGGACGGCAGCGGGCCGAGTTCCTGGGTACTGACCCGGACGGCGGGGACCGCGTCGCGCAGGTAGGTGATCAGCAGTTTGCCGGCGTCGTCGTCCTGGGAGACCACGTAGCCGTCGGCCAGCCGCGCGTAGCCCCGCGGTACGTCCTGCTCCAGACCGGTGTTCTGGTCGAAAACGCTCGCGTCGCCGTCCGGCCCGCAGGACGAGTAGACGTACTGGCCCACCACCTGCAGTTCGGACGGGAGGCAGGAGCCGACCACCCGGCTTTCCAGCCGTCGCATCGACGGCAGCGAGAAGCTCTGGAACACGGTCGAGCCCTGTGCGTCCTTCCCGGCCGTCCACAGCGTGTTCCCCCACAGGGCGGAGGCCGCCCACGAGCCGGTGGCCAGCACCTTGTCCCCGGCCCGCACCTCCTGAGTGCCCCTGGCCGCGCGGACCACTTGGTACGAGGCGGACGCCGCCACGACACTCGGCCCGTCCGACGGATGGACGATTCCGCCCGTGCCGGTGCCGATGAGCCGCAGGCACTCCCCGTAGCAGTCCAGGTGGTAGCTGTGGTCGCCGTCGTCCACCTGGTACCCGAGGTCGCCCAGATCCTCGGGCGGGGCGGCGGTCAGCGTGCCGTCGGACGCCAGGGTGAGCGCGGTGCCGGTGAGATGGGTGCCGTCGTACGGGTCGGGCGCGTCCGCGCGTTCGGTGCCGAGCAGCACCCGCCCCTGGTCGACCGCGATGCCGCCGGCCTCGTACACCGAGACGGCGGGCAGCGATGCCACCGGCTCGAACGCCGGGACGCCGTCCGCGCCCAGGGTGACGCGCTGGACCGCCCAGTGCTCCGCGTCCGTGCCGCCCTCGATGGAGAAGCTGCCGTCGTCGCCGTCGACGAATTTGCCGGACGAGGCGGCCAGCAGCGTCCGCGTCGGGCCGCCGGTCACCGGTACGGCGCGGATCGTGTTCTTGCCGGTGTCGGGGTACAGCAGCCAGTCGCCGATCGCGCGGGCCTTGAGGCGGGCGTCTTCCGGAATGTCGATCAGGTGACCGGGGGCCGTCGGGTGCGCGCGGTCGATGACGTACAGCCTCGTGTTCCTGAACTGCTTGTCCACCGCGAAGAAGATCACCGTGTCGCCGGCCAGGTGCGGGTATTCCAGGACACCGAAGTCGTCACTCGGTACGTAGGTCAGCGCGGCGCTGTCGAAGTCGAGCAGCGCGGTGCGCCAGGGGGCGTGGTCGTCGGCCGGCTTGTACCAGAACGCGGCTCCCCGGGTGTCCGACGCCTCTTCGAGCATCCACCCGTTGAAGTCGTCCGCCACACCGGTCACCGGCCGGTCGACCGGCTTGCCGCCGCCCGCCGGCATCTCCAGCAGGTGGAGCGTCCACTTCCCGCCGACCTGGCGGGAGACCAGCAGGCGGTTCTCGGCGAAGACCCGGGTGACCCGGTCACCGGCCGGCACGTAGAACCGCGTCACCTTGTCGGTGGCGTAGTGCCGGATCTGGTAGACGTTCGTCGTCTGCGGGACCTTCTCCAGCCCGAGGCCGCCGTTGTAGGCGGTCGCGTAGGCGCGGTACGGGATGTCCCTGGTCGAGCCGTCGCGACCGGTCCACCTCGCGAGACCGTACGGGCTCGGTACGGACAGGTACCCGGAGTTGTCGGCGGCGGCCAGGAACGCCTGCCGTGGTGCGGCCCGGTGTGCGCCGGTCAGCGTGACGGACGGCATGGCCCCGCCGTCCGCCGCGACGGCAGGCCCCGCCGCGAACTGCAGCAGCCCGGCCACCACCGCCAAGGCCGCGGCGACCGAGACCGCCCCGGTGGTCGTCGACCGCGCTCGGTTCGGCGCCGTGCGCGCAGTCGTGCCTCTCGTACGCGGTGTCGTGCCTCTCGTACGCAGTGTCATGCGTTTCATGCGTCCCACCCCTGTGTGTCGTCCCCTGTAGGTGCTCGGCCGTGTGCGGTGACCGGCCGTCAGGTCGGCCGTCGGCACATCCGCCTTGTCAGACTCACGCCACGGCACATGCGTTGTACGACGGCAGGTGAACGTCGAAATCCACGGATGAAGGGGGCGTAATCGGCCGAATTCGACCGCGAGCGGGGCGCTGGGCCCTCCGGGTGGTGACGATGGGTGGGTATGGGGCACCTTCGGCCGGAGAAGTGAGGGCGAATGGGTAAGCAGGTCAAGTGCGGGTCGACCCAGACCACTACAGGCAAGCGGTGCCCGAAACCGGCGATGATCGGCTACTCCCGCTGCCAGTTGCACCGGGGCGAGTGGACACCGCAGCAGCAGAAGAAGACGAAGCCCTCCCCCTATCTCCTACAGAGGGTCGAACGGGGGCGCGAGTTCGCTCGGGAACCTGTGATTCGGCGCGATTCAGCACCCTTAGGGGCGCGGGGAACTGCGCGACAAGCCCCCACCGGCCCGCACAGAAGGGGCGCGGGGAACTGCGCGACAAGCCCCCACCGACCCGCAGGGACCCAGATGCCCCAGATATCCCATTTACCCCGGATCCCCCGGAGGGCTCAGCTCAAATCACCTAACCCTCTCAACTCCTCAATGTCATCGAACTCCCCCGCCCCCAAAAACATCAACTCCAAGGCGTCCTCCCCCACATCCCCCCGCCCACCCTCCGGAGGATGCAACGCCTGCTCCGTCCAGATGCACTTACCGGTCGGCGTATAACGCGTCCCCCACCGCTGCGAGAGCGCGGTGATCAGCTGCAGCCCCCGACCGCCCTCGTCCGTCTCCGTCGCCCGGCGGATACGGGGCATGGTCAGGCTGCCGTCGAAGACCTCGCAGATCAGCTCGGCGCCGTGCAGCAGGCGGAGTCGGACGGGGCCCTTGGCATGCCGTACGACGTTGCCGACCAGCTCGCTGGCCAGGAGTTCCGTGGTGGGCGTGAGGTCGGCCAGGCCCCAGGCGGACAGTTGTTCGCGGACGTGGCGGCGGGCCTGGCCGGCCGCCCTCGGGTCATCGGGCAGCGGCCAGGACGCGACCCGGTCGCCGGTGAGCGCGTGCAGCCGGGCGACGAGGAGCGCCGCGTCGTCCGCGCTCGGCTGCTCGGCGGGGAGCAGCCCCGTGGTGAGCGTGTCGCAGAGGCCTTCGAGGTCCCCTTCCGTACCGGCCTCGTACGCACCCCGCAGCAGGCGCGCCAGTTCGCCCATGCCCTCGTCGATCTCCCGCTTCGACGACTCGACGAGACCGTCCGTGTACAGCACCAGCAGGCTGCCCTCGGGAACCTTCAACTCGACGGTCTCGAAGGGGGGTTCGGCCGCGCCGAGGGGCGGGTCGGCGGTGAGGGCCGGGAAGTACACGGTGCCGTCGGGGTGGACGACCGCCGGCGGGGGATGGCCGGCGCGGGTGATGGAGCAGGTCTGGGTGATGGAGTCGTAGAGTGCGTACAGGCAGGTGGCGTACGACTCCTCGCCCATGTTGCCGACGATGTCGTTGAGGTGGCTCATGATCTCGTCGGGGGGCAGCTCGAGGTCGGCGAGGGTGTGGACGGCGGTGCGCAGCCGGCCCATGGTGGCCGCCTGGGGCAGGCCGTGGCCCATGACGTCGCCGACGACGAGGGCGACCTGGCCGCCGGAGAGCGGGATGATGTCGTACCAGTCGCCGCCGACGCCCATGCCCTGGGCGGCGGGGAGGTAGCGGGCGGCGGCCGTGCAGGCGGCCAGGTCGGGCAACTCGCGTGGCAGCAGGCCGCGTTGGAGTTCGCGGGAGCGGCTGTACTCGGCGTCGTAGAGGCGGGCGCGGTCCAGGGCCTGGGCGACGAGGGCGCTGATCGTGGTGAGGAGGGTGCGTTCCTCGTCGGTGAGACGGCGCGGGCGGTCGAAGGTGACCACGCAGACGCCGAAGGTGTTGCCGGACGCGGTCAACGGCAGGAAGGCCCAGGCCTCTTGAGCGGCGCGTGCGGGCATGCCGACCAGGTGGGGATAGCCGGCGACGAACTCCGCCGAGGACGACAGGAAGACGGGGGTCTCGGTCGAGATCGCGTCGTGGCAGGGCCGGTTGGGGGTCAGTGGCCGGTTGGCGATCTCGGCGAGGAAGTCCTTCGGGTAGCCGATGGCTCCGACGGTGCAGAGACGGTCGTCCTCGATGGTCTGGACGGCGAGGCCGCTGGCGGCGAACGGCGGCAGTACGCGCCGGGCGACCGCTTCGACGACGTCCCGCGAGGTGGTCGCCTTGGCGAGGGCGGCGGTCAACTCCGCTATGCGGGCCGCGCGTTCGGACGCGGCGCGTTCGGCGATCCGCCGCTCCTCCTCGTGCCGCCGCTTCTCGGTGACGTCCTGGAGGTAGAGGGTGCGGCCGTCGGGGCCCGGCACCAGCCGCAGGTGGTAGCGCAGGCCGGTGCCGGGCACGCGTATGTCGAAGCCGGTCGGCTTGTCCTCGGCGGCGGCCTTCCGGCAGCGTCTCTCCAGGCCGGGCAGCTCCCGCACGGTCGGCAGGTCCCACAGGACGCGCCCGAACAGTTCCGCCTCGGAGAGGTCGAGGGTGCGTTCGGCCTCGAGGTTGGCGAAGGTGATCCGCCAGTCGTCGTCGACCGCGAGGAACCCGTCGCTCATGTGCCGCAGGGCGCGGCCGAGCGCGTCCCGGGCGGTACGTGACTCGTTGCTGTTCCAGCCCATGCCGATCATGCGCAGGGGCTCGCCGTTCTCGTCGTACGTCGCCCGGCCGCGCGCCTGGTGCCAGCCGTACGTGCCGTCCAGGCCCCGTACGCGGTACTCGGCCTCGAACACGGTGTGGCCGCGAATGGCCCGGTCGACGAGGGCCAGAGTCGGCCCCAGATCATCGGGGTGGACGCAGCGCATCCAGTTCTCGACGCGTGCGGTGTACTCCTCGGGGCGGGTGCCGTACAGCTCCATCGCGGCTTCGTCCCAGATCAGTTCGCCGTTGGCGATGTGCCAGTCCCAGGACCCGACCCGGACCTCCTTCAGCGCCTGGCGCAGCCGGTCGCCGCTCATCTCCGAGTGCACGGGACCGGCCGGGAGGGGCGCCTGTTCCATGCGTTCCTCGGTCCAGGCGACGACTTCGCGCAGGAACTGCCAGTGGGCGGACGTCGGTTCACCGTTTTTGCCCGTGATGACGGTGAGGGCGCCGATGCTGCGTTCGTCGCGGATCACGGGCACGGCGGCGAGTCCGCTGCCGGGGATGGGCGCGCGGGACGGGCAGATGGGAACGTCGGGGTCGGCGCGGTCGGCCGCCGCCCCGGGTATCCACACCCCCTTGCCCGTGCGGTCACCCTCGTGCAGGGCGCGGGCGGGGGCCAGCGGGCCCTCCTGGTCGATGATCTCCCAGGGGCCGGTGAGAGCGGTGGGCAGGCCGGTGGCCGACACCAGGCGCAGGGCCGACATGGGGCCACGGAGGTGAATCGTTCCTCCGAGCGCGCCCAGCTCGGCCACCGAGTGCTGGAGCGCAAGCCGGAAGACCTCGCTCTCGGCGACACCGGGGTCCACCGAGCCGAGCAGTGCCAGCCGTTCGTTCATACTTGAAGTTTTACCGTTCAGAAGGCTCCTCAAGCGAGACTTTGCAGGAATCTCACGTTCAACTCTGGCCGCCTTCACCGATCTGAAAGAACGTCAATCTGCGTGTTTTCAAGGCAGGTTGTGTGGCAAACCGGCCGCCGCCGCCCCCATATGGGGTGTCGTTGAAGGACAGTTGAGTTTTGAACGTAAGGAGTGGCATGGACATCGGCGTTTTCATCCCCATCGGCAACAACGGCTGGCTGATCTCGAAGAGTTCGCCCCAGTACATGCCGAGCTTCGATCTCAACAAGGCGATCGTGCAGAAGGCCGAGGCGCACGACCTCGACTTCGCCCTCTCCATGATCAAACTGAAGGGCTTCGGCGGCGAGACGGAGTTCTGGGACCACAACCTGGAGTCGTTCACGCTGATGGCGGGCCTGGCGGCCGTCACCGACCGCATCAAGCTCTACGCCTCGACGCCGATCCTGGCCCTGCCGCCGGCCATCGTCGCCCGAATGGCGGTCACGGTCGACTCGATCGCCCCCGGCCGCTTCGGCATCAACATCGTGACCGGCTGGGCCCCCGGCGAGTACTCCCAGATGGGCCTGTGGCCCGGCGACGACCACTTCGGCAACCGCTACGCGCGCGCCGTCGAGTACGTCACCGTGATGAAGGACCTGTGGCGCGACGGCGTCAGCAACTTCAAGGGCGAGTTCTACGAGATGGACGACTGCGTCCTCTCCCCGCGCCCGGCGAACGGGCACATCGACATCGTCGCCGCCGGCCAGAGCGGCACCGGCATGAAGTTCGCCGCGGAGCACGCCGAGTACAACTTCGTCCTGGGCAGCGGCGTCAACACCCCGACCGCCCTGTCGGGCAGCACGGCGACGCTGGTGGCGGAGGCGGAACGCACGGGCCGGGACGTGGGAGCCCTGTCCCTGTTCATGATCATCGCGGCCGGGTCGGACGCCGAGGCCCAGGCCAAGTGGCAGGACTACCACGACAACGCCGACCGCGCGGCGCTGGCGTACATGGCCGGTGAGACGGACGCGGACACGACGTCCACGGGAACCTCGACGGCGCGGACGATCGCGCTGCCGGAGGGCGCGGTCAACTTCAACATGGGGACGCTGGTCGGCTCGTACGAGAGCGTGGCGCGGATGCTCGACGAGGTCGCCGAGGTGGCGGGCACCAAGGGCATCATGCTGGTCTTCGACGACTTCCTCGAGGGCCTGGAGAACTTCGGGACACGCATCCAGCCGCTGATGAAGTCCCGTGCGGGCAGGGGGAGTTCGGCATGACTCCGGTCCCGGGCGGCGGGGCCGCGGGGGATCAGGAGGCGGACTACGAACGCGCGGGCCTGGCAGGGCGGTTGACCCCCGGCGCCGCCCCCGCCCTCCTCCTCGTGGACCCGGCCCGGGCGTACGTCGACCCTGCCTGTCCCCTCTACGCCGGGGCGGGCGCGGAGGGTGCCGCCGAGGCGATGAGGGGGCTGCTCGGCGTCGCCCGCCGGGCCGGAATCCCGGTGATCGTGACGCGCGTGACGCTGCGCCCCGACAGCGGCGACGGAGGCCTCTTCTACCGCAAGGTGCCGAGCCTGCGCGCGTTCGTGGAGGGCAGCCCGTACGCCGAGTTCATCGAGGGCCTGGCCCCGGCCGCCGACGAACTGACGGTGACGAAGCAGTACCCGAGCGCCTTCTTCGGCACCACCCTCTCCCCGTACCTCACCTCCCACGGCATCGACACCCTCCTCATCGCCGGCCTGACGACCAGCGGCTGCGTACGGGCCACGGCGCTCGACGCCATGCAGCACGGGTACGTCCCGGTGATCGTCGAGGAGGCGGTCGGGGACCGGGACGCGGGGGTCCACGCGGCGAATCTGTTCGACATCCGGCACAAGATCGGCGAGGTGTGGGGGATGGGGCGGGTGTCGGAGTACCTGGCCGGGGGCGGGGCTGAGGCGGGAGGGGACGCGGGAGGGGACGCACTGTGAGCGGGGGCGGAGCTGAGGCCCGACGGGGGGACGGACGTATGGTCGGCCGCCGATCCGGTGGGCCTGAGAGTGGCCGGCCGGTTCCGAGGCTCCTGCTCGGCGACTACTCGATGTACCCGGTCTCGGGGTCGACCTGCGGGAGGAAGTCCCGTATGGCCTCTTCGAGTTGGGCCCTTTCGACCGGCACCGGCGGGTGCGCGCTGAACCCGAACCCGTACTGGGGGTCGGGCCCGGTCAGCCAGGTGAGGTGGTAGCTGCCCGGACTGTCGTCCGGCTGGCTGACCTCGAACTCCTCGCCGTCGACCGACATCCGCCACGGCTCGTTCGCCGCCATCACACCCCTGCTTTCCTCAGCCCCGGAGACCGAAGACCGGAGCATGCGTGCCCTCCGCCGGCCACGCACCACGGTCACCCGCTCCTGCGGATCACGCAACCTTGAAGTCGGCCGCCTTGGTGACCAGCTTGGTGTCGCCGTGCTTCGAGGTGGCCAGGACGGCGACGTGCCACACACCACGCGGGGACGACGCTGCGTCGGCGCGGGTGACGGGGACGGTGTAGGTGCAGCGCACGGTGTCCCCACCTGACGGCTTGCACACGGCCGACTCCACGGAGGCCATGTCCTTGGCGGTCAGGCCCTTCTTGGCGAAGGGCGAGTCCGCCGGCCAGGCCAGGACCTTCACGTCCTTGACACCGGAGGACGTCGTGACGTCGGTGGTGAAGGTCAACGAACCGGCGCGGTCACCGACGGGGGCCGCGTAGCGGGCGGCGCTGTGCGCCACGGACGGAGGCTGCTCCCCGGCGTGGGCGAGAGCGAAGGCTCCGGCACCACCGAGGACGACGACACCGGCGGTCACGGCCAGAGCGGTACGACGCGACATGAGAATTCCCCCAGAGACCAGTTGGATCAGACCGGCGCCGCGCTCTCTTGGCCGCGCCGTTGCTCCGATCCTGGCCGCTCAGCTGCCGCCGGACATGAGCATCCATACTCAACTCCGGTCCGAGTAGGGGATGTCCGCGTGCGGTGAGTAGCGGGCAGAGGCGGGGGCCGGGTATCTGGTCCAGTTGCCGTTCCCGCTTCCGGAGGGAGGGACGCGGCGTTTGCCGGGGCCGCGAGCGACCCATTTCAGGGGCCTTCACTCCTCAGGGTGAACATCACCAACTTGGCTGATGCCATGCGTCGTTGTGCTCCTAGGCTCATAGCCGGACTGGTCCTGGCATGTGCCAACGGCAATGCCATTCCGCACGACCTCACACCTACAAGGACCCACATGGTCAGCGCGCCCCACGAGGCGATGCACCGCATCTTCCAGGAACACCCGGAGCTCTTCTCCCGGGTCGCCGAGGTACTGGGCTTCGAGTTCGCCCCGCCCGTCTCGGCCACCGTCCTGCCCACCGATCTCACCGAGATTCAGCCGGTCGAACGTCGCGTCGACACCCTGCTACGCCTTGAGACGGAGGACGACGAACCACTGATCCTCGCCATCGAGTCCCAGGGCGACAAGGATCCCCGCAAGCCTGCGAGCTGGGCGTACTACGCGGCCTTCCTGCTCGCGAAGTACCGGCTGCAGCCCATGCTGCTGGTTCTGTGCCAGGACCGCGCGACCGCCGAATGGGCAGCCCGCCCGGTCTCCTTCGGTCCTCGGCAGTGGCCCCTTCTCACCCTGCGCCCGATGGTCGCGGGCCCGCACAACATGCCGCTGATGACCAAACCCGCCGAGGTCCGCAAGAACCTCCAGCTCGCCACACTGGCCGCGATCACCCACGGCAAGAACCGGGACATCGGGGCCATACTCAAAGCGATGACGACCGTTCTGCGGGACGAGACGGACGACGTCAAGAACCCCATCATCGAATTCATCTCACAGGGCCTGGGCAAACTGCCCGCCGCAGCGCAATGGAGGACACTGGTGGCCGTGGACCTTTCTTTCTACAAGTCGCCCCTCTTCGAAGAGGTACGCGACGAAGCCCGAGCCAAGGCCATGGCCGAGGGCCTGGCTGAAGGCAAGGCCGAGGGCCTGGCTGAAGGCCTGGCTGAAGGCAAGGCCGAGGGCCTGGCTGAAGGCCTGGCTGAAGGCGAGCTGCAACGCGCCGCCGGCGACGTCCTGACCGTCCTCACCGAGCGCGGCATCGACGTCCCCGAGGACGCCCGTGAACGCATCACCGGCTGCGGCGACCTCGAGACCCTGAGCCGCTGGCTCCGACGCGCCGTCACCGCCCCCACGGTCGAGGACGTCTTCACGGACGACTGAGGGGCACGTCGGCATCCGCGACCGGCCGGGCGGCCGCGAACCTGTTCCCGCCGCTCAGCCAGTCGTCGTCAGGACCACCACCGTGACGAGCAGGGCGACGACGACCGCCGCCGACGCCATGCCCACGAGCCGGAGGACGCGCTGCCTCGCCGGCCGGCGGACGACCTTGAGGGTGGCGTCCTCCGGGCGTTCGGGGCAGGCGAAGTACACCCAGTCCGGGTCGGCGTCCACCGTGACGCGGGCGAGCGGCAGATGGCTGAGGGTCGCCCTGCGTGCCAACTCACTCTCCGCGAGGGCGAGTTTGGGTTCGACCCGGGTACGGAGGGGTTCCGGCAGGTCGGCCGGCAGCTTGTCGATGGCGTTGTTCAGGTGTGCCCTGCGCCAGCCGGCCCGGGAGGTCGGCCACCGAAGATGGAGCGGGGCCCGGACCTGTTCCTGGTCCGACTCCACGGGGTGGGTGATGACGGCCTCGATGAACGTGGTGAAGAACCCTGTGCCACCGCACGGCTTGTGCTCCAGGCGTTTCGCACCCTTGCACGCGCCGCAGGGACCGCGTCCCTTCCCGTTGCAGACCGGGCAGGTCATCGTCTGGGAGCCGACGCACTTGGGACAGGCCACGTCGCGCTCGCCGCAGCGCCTGCACCAGTCGGTCCTGGTTTTCCCCCGGCCCTGAGGGTTCGCGGGCGGCTTCCGGCTGCCCCTGTTACGCGTGCCGCCGCACGACCAGCACGCGTCGGACCCACCGCCGCAGCCGTCGCACGTCACCGCCTTCGGGCAGACCTGCGTGCCGCTCCCGCCACAGGTATCGCAGTCGCGTTTCCCGGCGGCGCAGTCCGGACACGGCACCTCGGCGACCGAGCCCGCGAGCACCAGTTTCACCGGCGGTGAAGGGAGGAAGCCGGAGGGCACCGGAACGTGATGGGTGGCGAGGTCGGTGTAGGTCGGCCGCCTGGAAATCTGCTTCAGCTTCTTTCCCGGCACCCTCCGCGGCACACCCGGGAGCCGCTCCTCGAACCGCCGGTCGATACGGAAGTCGAGCAGCGGCTCCCGGGACAGCTCGGCGGTACCGGGAGCCACCAGCCGTGCCGGGTTGCCCCGCCCGGCGAGGTAGCGCTCGACTGCCTGGAGCATCTCTTCGTCGGACGGTTCGGACGGTGCCGTGGCCAACCCTGCTCCCCTGGTCGACGATCCAGGGAGCAGAGTACGAGTCACCTGATACCTCATCAAGAGGGCCTACGCGAGGGCCTATTGACTCCGTCTGACTCCGTGGGCGCGGGCGTCAGCCCTTGCTGGCTCCAAGGGTCAAGCCGCTGACGAACTGGCGTTGCAGTGTGAAGTAGACGATCAGGGTGGGGATCGCGGTCAGGAGCGCTCCGGCGGCGACCAGGTTGGGGTCGGTGAAGTACTGGCCGGAGAGGTTGTTGAGGGCCGAGGTGATCGGCATGTTCTCGCCGGTGGAGATCAGCACGATCGCCCAGAAGAAGTCGTTGTAGATCCAGATGGAGAGAAGGGTGGCCAGGGCCGCCATCGCCGGCCGGCACAGGGGCAGCACGATCTGCCAGTACATCCGCCACACGGAGGCGCCGTCGACGAGGGCGGCCTCGGTCAGCTCGTGCGGAAGCATCCGCATGTAGTTGGCGAGCACGAACGCGCAGAAGCCCGACTGGAACGCGATGTGGATGAGGACGAGGCCGAGCGCGGAGTCGTACAGCTTGCCGGACGCGGTGATTCCCGGCAGGTCGACGAGCAGGTAGAGGCGGTAGAGGGGGGTGATGATGACCTGCTGGGGAAGCAGGTTGCCGGCCGTGAACACCAGGAGCAGGGACAGGTTGACGCGGAAGTCGAAGCGGCTGACGTAGAAGGCGACCATCGACGACAGGAAGAGAGTGAGCAGCACCGCCGGTACGGCGATGATCAGCGTGTTCCCGAAGTAGTGCGTCATGTCCGACTGGGTGAACGCGTTCGTGAAGTTGGCGAGGCTCAGCTTGTCGGGCCAGGAGACGTAGCCCTTGGTGCTGGTCTCGGCGTAGGGGCGCAGGGCCGCGTACATCGCCCACAGCAGTGGCGCGAGCCAGGCCAGCGACGTGACGACGAGGAACGTGTGCAGCAGCACGCGGGCGGGGCGGACGGGGGCGCGCCGCCCCTTCACGGGGCCCTGTCTGGAGCCTTTCCCGGAGCCCTTTGCGGGCCCCCGCGCGGCCAGGGTGGGAGCGCTCATGCCCGTCGCTCCTTCCGGAAGGTGCTGACCAGATACGGGATGATCACGACGAGCGAGATCACCAGCAGGACGACGGCGATCGCGGACCCGTACCCGATACGGCTGGACTCGCCGATGATGTTGTTGGTGACCAGGATCGACAGCAGTTCGGTGCCCTGGGCGCCGCCGTTGAAGACGTACACGAGGTCGAAGGCGCGCAGCGATTCGATGATCGTGACGACCAGGACGATGGTGTTGGTGGGACGCAGGGTGGGGAAGATGACGTTCTTGAACGTCTGCCACTCATTGGCGCCGTCCAGCGAGGACGCCTCACGCAGCGACGGGTCGACACCCTTCAGACCGGCGAGGTAGAGGATCATCATGTAGCCGGTGTGCCGCCAGCAGGCGGCGACCAGGACGGCCCAGAGGTTGAGGTCGGGGTCGCCGATCCAGTCGATGTAGTGGCCGGGCCTGTTGGCGCCGATGAGGCTGTTGATCAGGCCCGTGTCCGGGTTGTAGACCAGCTGCCAGACGAATCCGGTGACCGCCAGCGACACCACGACCGGCAGGAAGAACGCCGTCTGGTAGACCCGGGTGAACCGGATGTTCTTGTCCAACTGCACGGCCAGGAACAGGCCCAGCGGGGTCGGGATCGCGATGAGGACGACGAACCAGACGACGTTGTGCTGGACGGCCGGCCAGAACTGCGGGTTGCTGTCGAAGAGTTCGCGGAAGTTCTGCAGCCCGACCCACTTGATGGCGTCGAAGCCGATGCCGTCCCAGGTGGTGAACGCCAGCGCGACCGAGGCGAACGCCGTCACCCACACGAGGGCGACGTGCAGCAGGGTCGGCAGGCCCGCCATGAAGCCCAGCGCGATCCTGTCCCGGCGGGTCAGCAACCGGCGGTGGCCGTAGGGGGGCTTCCGGCGCTGCGGGGACGAGGGGGCACGGGTACCGCCCGGAGGGGGCACCTCGGTCGCCCCCGGGACCGGGACCGGGATCACTGGAGTCGAATCGGAGGCGCTCATGAGGAGGCGAAGATCGTCTTCTTCTGACGCTCGATGGATGCGAGCAGACTGTCGACGCCCTTGGGATCCCGGATGAAGTTCTGCAGCGCCGGCTGCATCACCGTGGAGGTGAAGTCCGGGCGGCTGTCGCGGTCCATGAACTGGGTGAGGTGCTTCGCGCCGCTGATCATGTCGTAGGCCTTCTTCTGCAGAGGGCTGTACGAGGAGGTGTCGGCGGTGGTGGAGGCGGCGACCACGCTCGGGTCGGACTTGAGGTAGATCTGCTCGGCCTCCGGGGTGCCCAGGTACTCCAGCAGCTGGAGGGAACCGGCCTTGTTCTTCGGGGACTTGGCGAGCATGAAGCCGTCGGTGGGCGCCTCGACCGTGCTCTGCCCGAAGGAGGGGTCGATCTCGGGGAAGGCGAAGAAGTCGAGGTCGTCACGGTCGGTCGCATTCGTGAACTGCTGGCCCACGAAGGTGCCCACCAGATACATTCCGGCCTTCTTCGACACGAGCGTCTGCGCCGCGTCCTGCCAGGTACGACCGGTTGATCCCTCCTGGCTGTACGGAAGAATCTCAGCCCAGTTGTCGAAGGCCGCGCGAACCTTCGCATCGGTCCAGGATGCCTTTCCGGCCATCAGCTCGACGTGGAAGTCGTAGCCGTTGGTTCGGAAGTTGATCTGGTCGAAGGTGCCGAGCGCGGGCCAGGCGTCCTTGTCGCCGAAGGCGATCGGGATCAGGCCGTCCTTCTGCATCTGCCTGCACAGCGCGAGGAACTGCGCCCAGGTGGTGGGCACTTCGTAGCCGTGCTCCTTGAAGACACTCTTCCGGTAGAACACCGCCCAGGGGTACGTGTACAGCGGCACGAAGTAGTACTTGCCGTCCGCACCCTTGCTGAGCTGCTTCATCGCCTCCGGGAAGTTGCCCCCGATCTTCGTCCACACGTCGTCGATCGGTCCGGCCAGGCCCTTGCCCGCGAAGAACTGCATGCGGTAGCCCGCGAACCAGGTGAACACGTCGTCCGGGGTGCCCTGGAGGTAGGAGTTGATCTGCTCCTGGAACGTGTTGTGGTCCTTCGTGTTCACGTCGACCTTGATGCCGGTCTTCTTCGTGAACGCCGCGTAGATGTCGGCGAAGGCCTTCTTCGGAACCGCGTCCGACGAGTTGGACCCGAGGGTGACGGTCTTCGCGTCGGAACCCGAGTCGCCGCCGCCACACCCACTCAGCAGCGGCAGGCCGGCACCGAGCGCCGCCGCGCCGCCGATCCCACGCAACAGGGTGCGGCGGCTCGGATCAGGAACTGAGAGACCGGAGGAAGTGTGGCGCATGACGGCTCCTGAGGACAGACCCCCCGAAACGGGGAGCAAGGTCATGACTACGCTGGGCCCACGCCGATCCAAAACGATCAGAAATCAACGTGACAGAACATCGTGGCGGCAATGACAGCGGCTTGTTCGGCCCGTCGTCAAGACGTGGTACAGCCCGTTCCTGAAACGTGATGGACATCAGGACGCGAAGCTTTGCTAACTGATAGAGGGCAAACACGCGCCACAATCCAGCCGCTCAGCCGTTCGACCGAGGAGCACGCTCCCGCCGACCACGAACGATGACCTTGCAGCCGAGGCGGCGCAATGGCCCGGCGGCGCCATTGATGACGATCACGTCGGACGACCCGCCAGGACCACGTCGGGCGCTCGCCACATCGTCAGCCGGAGCCGTAAGGAGCCCGCCCATGTCCAGCACGACCACGCCCCGGCACCCCCGGTGACCAGCGGGCCGATCACCGCACCCCCGGCCCGGCGCCCGGCCCCCCGGGACGTCGTGCCCGTGCTGGCACGCGCGGCCTTCGCCCTCAGCCTGGCACCGACCTCGACCCATGCGCGGGGCACCTGTACCGCCTCCGCCCACGGTTGCGGCGCCACTCCTGACGGCCCGCGCCCCGCGCCCCTGGGAAGCCGGGCAGCACCGCATACGGCCACCGTCGGCGCGGTACCGCTCCCCTGGCTTTGCTGGTCGTACTCGGCGGGGCCCAGTCCGAGATCGGGGTCGTCTCCACTCGCGGCCGCCCCCTGGCGGCGTGGTTCCGCCGCACCGTCACGACGGCGACGGCAACGGCGGGGCCCGCGTCGGCTCCCGCCGCCGAAGGCCGGTCAGCGACCGATCTTCACCTTCCGCTCCACGCTCACCTGGTCCACGTCCGACGTCCGGACCGTCACCTTCATGGTCCAGGTGCCGGCGAGCGGCAGGTTGAGGGAGTTGGTGCCCCAATAGCCGCCCTGGTCGGTGACTTCGGCGTTGAGCGGGCCGATCTTCTTGCTGGGAAGAGAGAAGGAGAGGCGGAGTTCGGGGACGATCGCGAAGCCGTCGTCGGGGCCGAACACCACGGCCTGCACGGTGTTCTCGCCGACCCGGCCGGGTTCGAGGGTGACCTGCACCTTGCCGTGCCCGCCCGGCGTACCGACGTCGAAGGGGATCGTCGTCGTGGAGGCGCTGACCAACCCGGGCACAGGCGCGTCCTTCGCGGCCTCTGCCGCCTCGGCGGCGGCCCGGCCCGGCAGAGTGGTCGTCAGGATGGTCGTGATCACCAACACCGCGATCCCCACGGCCACTTCGGCCAGCACGGAACGGCGCAGCCGACGACGACAGACGTCGGAGGAGGCGTCGGAAGAGGAAGAAGGAGAGGAGGAGGGGGTGCTGACCGGGTGTACGTCGTCGCGGGCGTCGCCGTCGCTCTCGCCGCCAACCGGGGTCGCCGAGCCGCCCACCCTCTCCGCCACCCGTTCCGCGACCTTGGCCTCCGCCACCGCCACCGCCTGCGCATCGCCATCCACCACCGCATCCGCCGCCTCCGGCAACAGCAGCCGGCCCGTCCAGCGGCGCGAGAACCCGGCCGCGGCCAGCAGCAGCGTCACCGCGCACAGCTTGGCGATCAGGATGCGGCCGTACGACGTACCGGTGAACGCGTCCCAGGAGCCGAGGCCGCGCCAGGACTGGTAGACGCCGGTGACGGTCAGGACGGCCACGGATATGAAGGCCAGCCGGGAGAAACGGGCGACGGTGGACGCCGGGAGCGGCTCCGCCGCCTGGAGCAGGGTGAGCAGGGTCGCGAGGCCGCCCAGCCAGACGGACATGGCGAGCAGATGCAGCACCGAGGACACCATCGCCACCGGCACCTGGATACCGGCCGACGCGTGCTCGGCGGCGGCCCACGTCAGGGTGAGACCGACGGCGAGCACGCCCCCGGCGGCAAGGAAAACCGGCGCGCTGTCGACGCGCTGCCGTCGGCGTCCAACGACAGTCAGCAGTACGGCCGTCGCCGCCAGCAGCGCGATGCGGGCCAGGAGCGCCAGGCCCGGCCTGCCGGTCACGGTGCGTTCCAGGGTCGACAGGTCGAAGGCACTGCCGGGCGCGGTGCCGGCCTCGTACGGGCCGCGCAGCAGGAGCAGCGCGACGGTGGAGACGAGGAGGGTCCACCAGCCCGTCAGGACCAGCCTGCGCAGGGGGTCCGTGCTCGAGGGGCGGCACAGGACGACGAAGGCGACGGTGCCGACGAGCAGCGCCAGAGCCGCGTACGCCAGATAGCGGACGATGTCGTAGAGGGCGCTGGTCGCCGTGTTCTCGGTGGGGCCGGTGTCGATGGCGGCCGGGGTCGCGGAGGGCTCGCCGACGGAGAAGGTGAAGGCGCCCGAGATGGGATGGCTGTCCGCCGAGACGACCCGCCAGGCCACGGTGAACGTGCCCTCGCCGAGCCCCTTGGGAAGGCTCACGCGCACCGCGTCGGAACGCCCGTCCACGTGCTTGGCCTCGCCGGTGCTCACCCGTCGGCCGTCCGGATCGAAGGCCCGGAAGGAGTCGTCGAGCAGGGCGACGGACTCGGTGAAGGTCAGGGTGATCTGCCGGGGCGCGGACTTGAGGACGCTGCCGTCGCGGGGGTCGGTGTCGCGGAGGGCGGCGTGCGCGGACGCGGTGCCCGCCCCGCCGACGAGGAGGAACAGGACCAGCGTGGTGCACAGCAGTACCGCCCGCCGTACTCCCCGGACGTGCCGTCTGCCCTTCCGTTCGCCGGTCTCCGTATGCCCCCTTTCATCGGCTCGTCGGTGATCGCGCCCTTCGTTCCGTAGTCGGCCCACGTACCTTCTCCGTCTTCGGGACTTCTCGGCTCTCGTATTACGTACGGACGATCCTGACGCCCCGCTCACCCCCGCCCGAACCGGATTCGCCGTGCTCTTCACCACGTCGGCCGGGCGGACACCCCTCCGTCCACGACCAGGTCGTGTCCGCTGATCCAGGACGCCAGCCGGGAGGCGAGGAACACACACGCGTCGCCGATGTCCTCGGCCCGCCCCAACCTCCCTACGGGCGCCGCCTGTTGCCACCGCCGCACCCCTTCGGGCCAGTCGTCCGTCAGCCCTTCCCGGTCGATGAGCCCGGGCGAGACGGTGTTGACGCGGATGCCGTACGGCCCGTACTCCAGAGCCGCCGACCGGGCGTGCGTCACCACCGCCGCCTTCGAGGCGCAGTAGTGGGCGTGCCCGGGCGCCGGACGAGCGGCCTCGATGGAGGCGATATGCGTGACACTGCCCCCATCGCCACCCCCGTTCTCGCCTCTCTGCTCCCGCATGACCTCCGCCGCGGCCTGCGTGCAGGCGAAGACGCTGAGGACGTTCGCGTCGACGACGGCCCGCCAGTCGGCGACCGTCATCCCGGCCAGCTCCTGAACCGGCTGCACACCCGCGTTGTTGACCAGCGCGTCGAGCCGCCCGCCACCCCACTCGGCGGCCTCCCGCACCACCCGCCGGCACGCGTCCTCGTCGGTGAGATCGCCCCGCAGGACGACGGCCCGCCCGCCCGACGCCTCGATCCGCGCGACCACTTCCCGCGCGCCCTCGTCCGAGGTCCGGCAGTGCACGGCGACGGCGGCCCCCTCCGCCGCGAACCGCGCCGCGATCCCGCGCCCGATCCCACCACCGGCCCCGGTGACGAGGGCGACCTGGCCAGCGAGCAGACCGGCGGAACCCTGGGGTGACCTCATGGGCGGCACAGTCCCTCGATCCGGGCCGCCTCGGCCGGATAACGCGCGGTCAGCTCGACGGCGTCGCCGTGTTCGTACCCCTCGAACGTGAACCCGGGCGCCATCGTGCACCCGAAGAACGTCCACGCGCCGCCCTCGACGACCCGCGCGCCCATCCAGGTACCGGCGGGAACGGTGAGCTGGGGTTCCTGGCCCCGCGGGATACCGGGCCCCAGCACGGCTGTCCGGGAGGTGCCGTCGGGGGCGAGGAGGAGCAGTTCGAGGGGATCGCCGAGGTAGAAGTGCCAGACCTCGTCGGACGGCAGCCGGTGCAGCGCGGAGAAGTCGCCGGGCGCGGCGGTCAGCAGCGCGACGATCGCCGAGCCCTCCGGCCGCCCGTCGGCCCGCTCGGGCCCCGCCCACGTACGCCGGAACAGCCCGCCCTCACGCGGAATCGGCTCCAGCCCGTAGTGGGCGATCAGGTCGTCGGCCGTCACACGTCCATCGGAGTTCGAAGTCACCCGGAAAAACTACCGCCCGGGGCTCGTACGTCCGGATCGCGGCCGGAGGGCAGTCGGGCGTCGATCGGGGCATGATCGACGCATGGACGTCACCCTCCACCTCGCCCAGGACCCCGAGGCCGACGCGCTCCTCGGCCGCAGCCCGCTCGCCGCGCTGACGGGAATGCTGCTCGACCAGCAGGTTCCCATGGAGTGGGCGTTCAAGGGACCGGCGACGATCGCCCAGCGTCTCGGCGCCGACGACCTCGACGCGCACGAGATCGCGGCGTACGACCCCGAGGCCTTCGCCGCCCTCCTCTCCGACAAACCGGCCGTGCACCGCTACCCGGGCTCGATGGCCAAGCGCGTCCAGCAGCTCTGCCAGTACCTCGTCGAGCACTACGACGGGGACGCCGAGGGAGTCTGGCGGGACGCCGCGACCGGCCAGGAGCTGCTGAAGCGCCTCGCCGACCTGCCCGGCTTCGGCAAGCAGAAGGCCCAGATCTTCCTGGCCCTCCTCGGCAAGCAGCTCGGCGTACAGCCCAAGGGCTGGCGCGAGGCGGCCGGTGCCTACGGCGAACCGAAGTCCTTCCGCTCCGTCGCCGACATCACGGGCCCGGAGTCCCTGGTCAAGGTCCGGGCGCACAAGCAGGAGATGAAGGCGGCGGCGAAGGCCGCGAAGGCCTCCGGCACGTAGGCGGCGATCTCCGGGGCGGGCCGGCGTACGGGGTGGCGAGTGGGGTGCGTTTGCCGGTGGCAAGAGCTCCGTGACGGCCTTCGTGGTGGCCGATGACACGGCCTCGCTGTCGCTCTCACCGGGGCCCTGTACCGGTTTGCACCGATTTACTGCACCTTTTCCAGCGCCGCACTCCGTCGCCATGGCTGCGCCCGGAAGGCCTGGACCGGTAGGCTTTCCGTGTGATCTTCAAGCGCATCGGAAACGGCCGGCCGTACCCCGACCACGGCCGGGAAAGCACCCGGCAGTGGGCGGACGTCGCGCCGCGCCCGGTCCGCCTCGATCAGCTCGTGACGACCAAGGGCCAGCTCGACCTGGAAACCCTGCTCGCCGAGGACTCGACGTTCTACGGCGACCTCTTCGCGCATGTCGTGAAGTGGCAGGGCGACCTGTATCTGGAGGACGGTCTGCACCGCGCTGTCCGGGCGGCCCTCCAGCAACGGCAGGTACTGCACGCCCGCGTCCTCGAGATGGACTGACGGCCGTCCTCGCCGCCCTCACGACGCTTATTGGCCCTTTCGGGTAGTACTGCGGCCGGGGCAATGATCATTTAGTAGGCATCACCGCCCGGGCGCACTACGCTGCGCCCATGAGCATGCTGACTCCCCCCGGAATGGGCGGCCAGTACCGCATCACGGGTGACAAGTACCCGCGGATGCGCCGACCCCGGGGGCGCCGCAGGTTCGTACTCGGACTCGTCGCCTCCGTCGCCGCCCTCGGCCTGATCGGCTGGGGCACCTTGCAGCTCATCGACGTCTTCACCGGCGGCGGCAGCAAGGCCACGGCCGCGGGACCCAAGGCGGACTGCGCGTCCAAGGCGAGCCCTTCGCCCACGCCGACGAAGGCCCCCAGAGCGCTGCCCGAGCCCGGCCAGATCACCGTCAACGTCCTGAACGCCACGCCGCGCAGCGGCCTCGCCAAACAGGCAGCGGACGAGCTGAAGAAGCGCGGCTTCCGCATCGGCGACGTCGGCAACGCGCCCAAGGACTACGACAAGAAGATCGCCGGAGCCGGCCTGCTGCTCGGCGCGAAGTCGGCCGCCGAGGCCGCCCTGCCCGTGCTCGGCACCCAGCTCGCCGGCGCCCAGCTGAAGACCGACACGCGCCCCTCGGCCACCGAGGTCGACCTACTGATCGGCACCACGTTCACGGCCCTGACCAGCAAGAAGGACGCCGACCAGGCCCTGGTCGCACTGACCGGCCCGGCGCCGGCGCCCTCCACCGCCCCGAAGAACTGCTGAGCCGCCGACCGGCTACTCGGCCGCGCCGTACAGCCGGTCGCCCGCGTCGCCGAGGCCCGGGACGATGTAGCCGAGCTCGTTGAGGCGCTCGTCGACCGAGGCCGTCACGACCGTGACCGGGGTGCCCGCCAGCTCGCGTTCCATGATCTCGACGCCCTCGGGGGCGGCCAGCAGGACCACGGCCGTCACGTCGTCGGCGCCGCGCTTGATCAGTTCCCGGATCGCCGCGACCAGGGTGCCGCCGGTGGCGAGCATCGGGTCGAGGACGTACACCTGACGCCCGGAGAGGTCCTCCGGCATACGGGTGGCGTACGTCGACGCCTGCAGCGTCTCCTCGTCGCGCACCATGCCCATGAAGCCCACCTCGGCGGTCGGCAGCAGCCGGACCATGCCGTCCAGCATGCCGAGGCCGGCCCGCAGGATCGGCACCACCAGCGGGCGCGGGTGGGACAGCTTGACGCCCGTGGTCGGGGCGACCGGCGTGACGATGTCGACCTGTTCGGTACGGACGTCCCGCGTGGCCTCGTAGGCGAGCAGGGTGACCAGCTCGTCGGCGAGCCGGCGGAAGGTCGCGGAGTCGGTGCGCCGGTCGCGCAGCGTGGTGAGCTTGTGGGAGACCAGCGGGTGGTCGACGACGTGGAGACGCATGGCGCTAACAGTAGCCGTGGTCCCGTACAGCGGCTCTGCTCCCCCGTACGGCGAGCCAACCCCCCTACAGCGGTTCCGCTTCCCCGTACAGCGGCCTCGCGCCCGCCTCACACTTCCGGTGGCATCAAACCGTCCGCCGGAGGGAAGGTGGGAGGAACGCAACGACTGGGGGTGTCTGCCCATGTCCGACCGTGAACCCGACCGGGAACGGGACCGGAAGACGTCGGAGACCGAGGCCGAGCGGCGTCGGCGCCGGGCCGTCTTCCTGCGCGAACTGACCGAGGCCCGCGAGTTGCGCGACCGTGTCCAGCCCCGCCGCGCCAAGACCGCCCGCCTCCGCCACGCCATGCGTATGCGTACGTTCCGCTGGTAGTACGCGCGTTGAGGGGGTGGCCGTGCGAGGGCGGTGGAGAAGCCGGTTACGATCCGCTGGTGGCGGCAACCGGAGCGCTGCTGAACGGCTCGGCCGACACTCGGTCAAAAGAGCCGGACACAGGGGGTCGAAGACGTCCCCTGAACGCTCCGTTTCTGTCACGATTCCGAGTGGGTGGGGCTCGGCGCACAGCAGGCCCCGCCCGTAACCTCCGCCGGGGGGACCCCCAACCGGCACGCCTAGGACCAGTGGGAGAGTCACGGTGTACTTCGCCGCACTGCTCGCGCGCACCGAAGACGGGTGGGAAGCGAGCGACACGGAGCTCGACGACGTGGAAACCCTGTCGGACCTGGCCGAACTGGCCCGTGAAGCCTCCCCCGAGGACGACACGGTGCTGGTGCTCATCGAGCAGGAGGACGCCTGGTTCGGCGTCGTCCGCATCGACGGCGAGGACGACCCCCGGATCTACGTCTCGGACGCCGCCGCCGCTGCCCGTAGTTCGTACGGCGAGATTCTGCTCACGGCCGAGCTGCTCGGCCGCGATCCGGACGCAGACGAACCAGATCTCGACGCCCTCGACCTCGACGGCACGGAGGACGGTGAGTCGGACTCCGATCCGGACGCCGACTCCGACTCCGCCGACGACGAGACCGGCGCCCCCGCAGACGCGGTGCCGCACGGCCCCGTGGGGGATCCGGTGATCCTCGACGACCTCGGCGTCGGCGAGAAGGAACTGCGCGCCCTGGACGCCGACGACGCGCTGGGCGCGATCGCCGAGGCCCTGGGAGCGTCGGAGGTCCTGGAGACGGTGCGCTGAGCCAGGAGGGCCTGACCGGTGAGGGGCCGCCCGATCCCGTACGGGATCCGTGGCGGGCCGCGATGCGGCTCGCCCTGGCCGAGGCCGGGCGGGCCCTTCCGGGCGGCGACGTCCCCGTCGGTGCCGTCGTGCTGGCCGCCGACGGTACGACGGTGCTCGCGACCGGGCACAACGAGCGCGAGGCGACGGGCGATCCGACCGCGCACGCGGAGGTCCTCGCGCTTCGGCGGGCCGCCGCTGAGCTCGGCGAGTGGCGGCTGTCCGGCTGCACGCTCGTCGTGACGCTGGAGCCCTGCGTGATGTGCGCGGGCGCCCTCGTGCAGTCCCGCGTCGACCGGGTCGTCTACGGCACCCGCGACGAGAAGGCGGGCGCGGCCGGCTCCCTCTGGGACGTCGTACGCGACCGCCGCCTCAACCACCGCCCCGAGGTGATCGGCGGCGTCCTCGCGGACGACTGCGCCCGGCTCCTCACCGACTTCTTCCGCCACGACCGCTGACCCCCGTTTCACCGGCGGCGGACCAACGAATACCGATTTCGAACCACGCCGCACCTTGCTGTAAGGTCTCCCTCGGTAGCGTGTCCGAGCGGCCGAAGGAGCTCGCCTCGAAAGCGAGTGTGGCGCAAGTCACCGAGGGTTCAAATCCCTCCGCTACCGCTGTAGAAAGGCCTCGCCGGACGGCGGGGCCTTTCGTGCGACATCAGTCAGTGACATCAGTGAATGACATCAGTCGAATGTGCGTGGTCGGGTCTGGTCGGGTCTGAGGGGGAGGCCGCTGTGGCGGTGAATGCGAAGAAGATAGCCGTCTACGTCCTCGTGGTCTTCGTGGCGTACGTGATCATCACGAACCCCAAAGGGGCGGCCGGATACGTCGAGATAGCGTTCGAAGGCATCTCGAACGCGGCCGGCGCCATAGGCGACTTCATGACCTGGATAGCGGACGGCGCGAAGTAGCCGCCTGCTACCAGGAGCCGGCCCAAGCCTCAGCCAGGGAGTACGCGTGATCCGCCATCTGGTCCTTTTCAAGCTCAACGAGGGCGTCCAGCGCGACCAACCGCGCGTCGTGGCGGGCGTCGAGGGCTTCCGTGCCCTGCCTGGCCAGATCGACGAACTCCGCTCCTGGGAGTGCGCCTGGAACATCACCGACCGCCCCATCGCCTACGACTTCGCGATCAACTCGGCGGTCGACGACACGGATGCCCTGAAACGGTACCTGGAGCACCCGGCCCACCAGGCCGCCGTCGCACCGTGGCGCGAGTTCGCCACGTGGGTGATCGCCGACTACGAATTCTGAGCCGTACGGCCGCACAGACGGTCACGCAGACGGTCCCGCACCGGAACGGTGTGGGACCTTTTCGCGTCTTGCGCACCAACTCACCCTCAACACGGAGTTATGGGGTGCTTGCACACAGTGCACATGTCTTGTGATGCTATGACCGCTTTTGACGGATGAGTCGACCGTTGAGTTGACCGTCGAGTTGACCGATGAAGAGGTGGCGTTGACCGTGTCGGCCAGTACTGCGCCACCCCAGGAAGCCGTTGCCCCCGACGCCGTCGCCCAGGAACCCGCACCTCAGGAGCCCGCGCCACAGCGGAGCCGGGGCGCGGACACCCGGGCGCTCACCCAGGTGCTCTTCGGCCAGCTGAACGTCCTGGAGCCGGGTACGCCGGAGCACAACCGCGTGCGGGGAGCGCTCATCGAGGCGAACCTCCCGCTCGTGCGCTACGCGGCCGCCCGTTTCCGCTCCCGCAACGAGCCGATGGAGGACGTCGTCCAGGTCGGCACCATCGGGCTGATCAACGCCATCGACCGGTTCGACCCGGACCGGGGCGTGCAGTTCCCGACGTTCGCGATGCCGACCGTCATCGGCGAGATCAAGCGGTACTTCCGGGACAACGTCCGTACGGTCCACGTACCGCGCCGGCTGCACGAGCTGTGGGTGCAGGTCAACGGGGCGACCGAGGACCTGACGACGGCGTTCGGGCGTACCCCGACGACTGGCGAGATCGCCGAGCGGCTGCGCATCAGCGAGGACGACGTGCTCTCCTGCATCGAGGCCGGCCGCTCGTACCACGCGACCTCCCTGGAAGCCGCCCAGGAGGGCGACGGCCTGCCCGGCCTGGTGGACCGCCTCGGCTACGAGGACCCGGCACTGGACGGCGTGGAGCACCGCGACCTGGTCCGCCATCTCCTCGTCCAACTCCCGGAACGCGAGCAGCGCATCCTGCTGCTGCGCTACTACAGCAACCTCACCCAGTCGCAGATCAGCGCCGAACTGGGCGTCTCCCAGATGCACGTGTCCCGGCTACTGGCCCGCAGCTTCGCGCGCCTGCGCTCCGCGAACCGCGTCGAGGCGTAGCCCGGGTCACAGCCGGGGTCACAGCCCGGGTCAGAGCCCGGGTCAGAGCCCGGGTCGCCACCACCCGAAGCGTCACCCCCAGACGTCACCTCAGTCATATCCGGATACAGGATCGAGTTGTCACCTGGGAGAGCGAATCGCTCAAGGTCGTACTTCCCGGTGTTTCTGGGCTGAAAAACCATCACACCCCCTTTTTCCAGGGCGGATCCACGTCCTCCATGTCGACATGTCACTACAGCGTGTTGCCGACATGTGACATTCTGCCGGAAGAGCGTTTGCCGTGGCTTCGGCTCCGGTATTCAGGTGAAGGCTGCGTTCCTCAGATCAGGAACGACCGCCGCGACCGTCCGCGACCCAAAGGGGGTGGCATGTCCGCAGACCAGGGCAGCTCCAAGGTGCTCACGCTCACCAAGAGCGAGTCGGCGCCCGCCGAGCTTCACGACGTCCCGGCCCTCGTAGTGGAGGTCGAGGCAGAGGCAGCCCCGGCCGTCCAGGCCCTCCCGGCCGCACCGCCGGCCACGGGGCCCATCGACACCCGCACCCTGTCTCGTTCCCTGTTCCTGCGGCTCGCCGCCCTCGACGAGAACAGCCCCGAGCGTGCGTACGTCCGGGACACCCTCATCGAGCTGAACCTCCCCCTCGTCCGGTACGCGGCGGCCCGCTTCCGCTCCCGGAACGAGCCGATGGAGGACATCGTCCAGGTCGGCACGATCGGCCTGATCAAGGCGATCGACCGCTTCGACTGCGAACGCGGCGTCGAGTTCCCGACGTTCGCGATGCCGACGGTCGTGGGCGAGATCAAGCGCTTCTTCCGCGACACGTCGTGGTCGGTGCGCGTACCGCGCCGCCTTCAGGAGCTGCGGCTGGCCCTCACCAAGGCCAGCGACGAACTCGCCCAGAAGCTGGACCGCTCCCCGACGGTCGCCGAACTCGCCGTGGTCCTGGGCGTGTCCGAGGAGGACGTCGTCGACGGCCTCGCGGTCGGCAACGCGTACACGGCCTCGTCCCTGGACTCCCCGGCCCCGGAGGACGACGGCGGCGAGGGCTCCCTGGCGGACCGCCTCGGCTACGAGGACACGGCGCTGGAGGGCGTGGAGTACCGCGAGTCCCTGAAGCCGCTGCTGGCCAAACTGCCGCCGCGTGAGCGCCGGATCATCATGCTGCGCTTCTTCGCCAACATGACCCAGTCGCAGATCGGCGAGGAGGTCGGCATCTCCCAGATGCACGTGTCACGCCTCCTGACCCGAACCCTGTCCCAGCTCCGCGAGGGCCTGATCTCCGACTGAGAGGTCCGTCCCTGACGGTTCACGTCTGACGGAGCATCAGCGACGAGGTCGCGATGCTTCGGCAGATGCCCGCGACGCATGACCGCCGGGGCGCCATCACCCTGCCCACCTCGGCGGCCGTCGTGGCCTGCGCCCTGGCCGGGGTGCTGGCGGCGTGCGGAGACGGCGGCGGCCCCGATGAGGCGTACGTCGCGGTCGAGCGACCGGCGAGTGGCGGTACGGCGATCGCTCCCACCGGGGAGGTGACGTTCGTACCGCTGGAGGAACGAAAGCCGAGCACTCCGGCGCCCGACTCGTCTGCCGGGCAGGGGAGTCGGCCGCGAACATCACCAACGGGGCCCGAATCGACGGCTGTTCCGGAGACGGGCGCCAACTCTCCAGGTGTGGGCGCGAATTCCGCTCCTGCGGCACCTGCGGGTGCGGGCGGGGCGGCGAGCCTGCGAGTGAGGGTCCGACTGCGGGTACGCCCACTACCTCGCCGGCACCGGTGCCGACGTCGTCGCAACCGTCGCCGCCCGCCGGTCCCGCGCGGCTGGTCGCGGGTGCGCCGGTACGCGAGCCCACCGACAGACGCCGGTGCGAGAAGGTGACGCTTCCCTTCCACAACACCGGTGCCTCACCGGCGCCTTCGGGCACGGTGACGCGTAGGGCAGTTGCTCCCAGTCAGGAGGGAAAGGTGCATTCGTACTGCAGCTCGTACAGATGGCCCGCCTTGACCATTACGGTGACCTCGACCGGGTGTTCGTCCGAGCTGTGGACGACGCGCAGGGTTCGTAGGACGGGCAGGTTCCCGGGCAGACGCAGGGCCGCGATCTGTTCCTGAGTGGGGACCCGGGCGGAGACTCGGTCGACGCTGCGGTGTGGTGGGTGGCCGAGCTCGGCGAGCAGGGCCGGCGTACCACCGCGGATTCTGCGCTGCTCGGCGAGTGCGGTGCCTCGGGCAAGGTGGGTGGGGTAGTAGGACGTAGCGAGTTCGGCCGGTTCGTCGTCGATGAAGAGCAGCTGGCGGCGCTGCCCTGGCAATCTGCCGGCAGCCCACCCCTGTTCAGTGACCGCTGCGACTGCCCGTACCACCGGACGGACCACCCGACCTGACGCAGATTCCCGCCACCAGGGCCGAGCGAAGCAACCCGCCGAGCCGCGCGCACGACAAAGCGCGGGACGTCACTGTCCCGCGCGGACGAGTCGCCCAGCCCTTCCTTACTTCAGCGCCAGCCAGGCCACCGCCGCGACGACCAGTACCGCGACGACCACGCCGACGATCAGGCCGACACGGGGGCCCGCCGGAGCGGGGGCCTGGCGGCCGGTGCCCTGGGGGGTCTCGTCGACGAATGCTCGGAACATCTGGGTGCTGCCCGCGGGGTCGTAGTTGCCCTCGGGGCCCTGAGTGCTGGGGGTGTTGGCCATGGTGCGAGACCCTAGCGAACTCGCCGGGGCCCTCCCAAGCCGGTCCCCTCATTCACCCTCCCCACCTGCATGTTTACGTTCGCCAATGCTTGCCTTTGCCAAGTTTTTAGCCTCACCCCTCCCCGATTCATTTGCCTGTAGCAACCAATCTTTCTTATGGTTTGGTCATATGGTTGCCCCAAGCAACAATTAGAGGGTTGCAGGGCATGCGGACATGACGCAGGGGGTGCGATGGCAGAGCAGGCGCAGTACGAGGAGCTGGTGCGTCAGTTCAGCGCCTTCGGTGCCGTGAAGCGGGAGATGGGGCGGAACCTGCCGCCCGGGTGTCCCGGCGGTTCCGCCGCCGTGCTGACGCTGCTCGACCGGTACGGGGACATGCGGATGAGCCGGCTCGCCGAGCTGCTCGCCGTCGACATGTCCGTGACCAGCCGCCACGTCGCCCACGTCGCCGGACGCGGCTGGATCGAACGGCTCCCCGACCCCGCCGACAAGCGCTCCCGCATCCTGCGGCTGACCACGGCCGGGCGGGCGCAGATCGGCGAACTGTCCCGGCGCTCCACCGACCTGCTCGCCCACCGGCTCGCCGACTGGAGCGACGAGGAGGTCGGGCAACTCGCCCGCCTCATGGGCCGCCTCCGGGACAGCTTCGGCGCACACCACACGCCGTAAAGACGATGACGTAGACGTAGACGTAGACAAGGAAGCTCAATGGCAACGACCACACCAGCCGGTGTGCGGGCGGCTCACGCCAAGCACGGGGGAGGCTCCCACGGCTCGGCCGACGGCGCTCCGATGACGCACCGGCAGATCATGGAAGCGCTCACCGGGCTGCTGCTCGGCATGTTCGTCGCGATCCTGTCGTCGACGATCGTTTCCAACGCCCTGCCCGACATCATCAAGGATCTCGGCGGCGGCCAGAGCGCCTACACCTGGGTCGTGACCGCGTCGCTGCTCGCGATGACCGCGTCCACCCCGCTGTGGGGCAAGCTCGCCGACCTCTTCTCCAAGAAGCTGCTGATCCAGTTCGCCCTGGTCGTCTTCGTGCTGGGCTCGGCCGCCGCCGGGCTCTCGCAGAACGCGGGCATGCTCATCGCCTTCCGTGCCGTGCAGGGCGTCGGTATGGGCGGGCTGTCGGCTCTCGCGCAGATCATTCTCGCGGCGATGATCTCCCCGCGTGAGCGCGGACGCTACAACGGCTACCTCGGTGCCACCTTCGCGACCGCGATGGTCGGCGGCCCGCTGATCGGCGGTGTCATCACCGACACCAGCTGGCTCGGCTGGCGCTGGTGCTTCTACGTCGGCGTGCCCTTCGCCGTCGTCGCGCTCATCGTGCTCCAGCGGACCCTGCACCTGCCCGTCGTGAAGCGACAGGCCAAGGTCGACTGGACCGGCGCCTTCTTCATCACTGCGGCCGTCTGCCTGCTGCTGGTCTGGGTGACGTTCGCCGGCGACAAGTACGACTGGGTGTCCTGGCAGACGTACGCGATGATCGGCGGCACGGTCGCGCTGCTCGGCGTCTTCGTCCTCGTCGAGTCGAGGGCGAGCGAGCCGATCATCCCGCTGCGGCTCTTCCGCAACCGCACGATCACCCTCGCTTCCCTCGCGTCGCTCTTCGTCGGCGTCGCGATGTTCGCGGGCACCATTTTCTTCAGCCAGTACTTCCAGCTGGCCCGCGACAAGTCGCCGACCATGTCCGGCGTCATGACGATCCCGATGATCGGCGGCCTGTTCGTCGCCTCCACGGTCTCCGGCCAGGTCATCACCCGTACGGGACGCTGGAAGGCGTGGCTGCTCGCCGGCGGTGTCCTGGTGACGGCCGGTCTCGGCCTCCTGGGCACCCTGCGCTACGACACCCCGTACTGGCACGTCGCCATCTACATGGCGCTGCTCGGCCTCGGCGTCGGCATGATGATGCAGAACCTGGTGCTGTGCACGCAGAACCAGGTCTCCCCCGCCGACCTGGGCGTCGCCAGCTCGGTGGTCACCTTCTTCCGTTCCCTCGGCGGCGCGATCGGCGTCTCCGCACTGGGCGCGATCCTCAGTCACCGGATCACCGACCACCTCAAGGACGGTCTGGCCACCCTCGACCCGAAGTACGCGGCGGGGCTCTCCGGTTCCACCCACAACGCCATCCCCGACCTGGACGCGCTGCCCGCGCCGCTGCGCACGGTCATCGAGGGCGCGTACGGACACGGCATCGGCGACGTCTTCCTCTACGCCGCCCCGGTCGCCCTGCTCGCGCTCGTCTTCTCCCTCTTCATCAAGGAGGTCCCGTTGCGGACCAAGGGCGCGCTCGCGCAGGCGGCGGAGGAGAAGGCGGGGGAGAACGGTGTCTCCGCCGGCCCGGTCGCGGAGACGCAGGCAGTGCCCTCCGTCTCCGCCGTCGCCACGGCGGCCGTCGAGGCCGCCGATCCTGCCGATGCGCCGAGCCGTGGCGGGATTCCGGTACGCGGGCACGTCCGCGGCGCGGAGAGCGCGCCCGTCGCGCAGGCCGCCGTCACGCTGATCTCCCTCACCGGACGTCAGCTGGGCCTCGCGGTCACCCAGGGCGACGGCGCCTACGCGCTGGACGCGCCGGGCACGGGCTCGTACGTCCTGATCGCCTCGGCGGACGGGTGCCAGCCGCAGGCCTCGACCGTCGTCGTGAACGGCGAGCCGGTCTCGTACGACATCCTGCTCAGCGGCACCAGCGGGCTCAGCGGGCTGGTGCGCGGCACCGAGACCGGGGTGCCCGTCGAGGGCGCGATGGTGATCGTCACCGATGTGCGCGGGGATGTGCTGGCCACCGGGACGACCGGTGAGCAGGGCGAGTTCACGTTCGCCGAGCTGGTGCCGGGTGCCGTGACCGTCGCCGTGAACGCCGCCGGGTACCGGCCTCGGGCGCTGCCCGTCGAGGTCGGCGGCACCGGGGTCACCCGGGTCGAGGTGGAACTGGCGTCCGGGGCGCACGTCCAGGGTGTCGTACGGGCGCCGCACGGGCCGCTCGGGGACGCGCGGGTCACACTCGTCGACGCGGCGGGCAACGTGGTCGGCTCGGCGACGACCGGTGCGGACGGGGCGTACGCCTTCGCCGATCTGGACGGCGGCGAGTACACGGTCATCGCGACCGGCTACCCGCCGGTGGCCACCGCCCTGACCGTCACCGGGCGCGGCGCCGACGACCACGACATCGAACTCGCCCACCCGGGCGGGGAGTAGCGGAACATGGGAGTGAGCGCGCGGGTCCGTACGCGGGACGGCTGGGCCGTGTCGCACGCCGTCGTCACCGTGACCGACATGACCGGGCAGCAGGTGCTGCGGGCCGGGGCCGACGCGGACGGGGTCGTGCGCGACGCGACCCCGCTCGCGCCCGGCGCGTACACCGTCATCGTGACGGCCGTCGGGTACGCGCCCACCGCGTCCACCGCCATCGTGACCGAGAGCGGGCGGACCGAGGTCGGGAACGTCACCCTCGCCCGGCTGGGCGGCGGCGCCGAACTGCCGCCGCCGGGGCCGTGGACCGTCGACCCGGCCCACTCGTCCGTCGGGGCGGTCGCCCAGCACCTGGGCATCTCCAGCGTGCGCGGACGGTTCACCGAGTTCACGGCGACGATCTCGATCGCGCCGGAAGAGATTGCGAACTCCCGGGTGGAGGCGGTGATTTCGGCCGCTTCCATCGACACGGGGAACGCGACGCGGGACAAGCATCTGCGGTCCCCCGACTTCCTGGACGTGGACACCCACCCCGAGATCACGTTCCGCTCGACCGGTCTCACCCCGGCCGCCGGTCCCGACCGCTGGACCGTCCACGGCGAGCTGAACATGCGCGGTGTCGTACGGCAGGTCGACCTCGACCTCGCCTACCTCGGCACCGGCACCGACTCCTGGGGCGCGGCGCGGGCAGCGTTCCGGGCGACGGCCGAGCTGCGGCGCGAGGACTTCGCGATGAACTACAACCAGGTGATACAGGCGGGGATCTCGGCGATCGGTACGACGCTCAGGGTGGAACTGGAGATCCAGGCTGTGCGGGGCGCCGGCCTCACGGGTCAGGACATCTAGGCTGCGGGTATGGCACCGAACATCGCTACGAATACCGCCGTGTCCCTGGCCGAGCTGCTCGACTTCGTACGGCCCCGCCACCGGGCGATCCTCCTCACCCGGCGCGCGGACGGCTCCCCCCAGGCCTCGCCGCTGACCTGCGGGGTCGACGACTCGGGGCGGCTCGTCGTGTCGACGTACCCCGAGCGCGCCAAGACACGCAACGCCAAGCGGGACGAGCGCGTCAGCCTGCTCGTCCTGAGCGACGACTGGAACGGGCCGTGGGTCCAGATCGACGGCACGGCCGAGGTCATCGACTCCCCCGAGTCGGTCGAGCCGCTCGTGGAGTACTTCCGGAACATCTCCGGCGAGCACCCGGACTGGGACGAGTACCGCGAGGCCATGGTCAAGCAGGGCAAGTCGATCATCAGGGTCACCCCGGAGAAGTGGGGCCCGGTGGCGACGGGCGGGTTCCCGGCGCGTCTGGTGACCGAGGAGTCGTAGGGCGGTAGGCAGTACGCGGTGTACGAGGTCTACGCGCTGTACACGGTGTACGCGCTGTACACGGTGTACGAGGTCTACGCGGTGTACGCGGGCCGGTCAGGCGGCCCGCGCCACCATCGCCTCGATCCCCGCCACCAGCAGCTCCAGCGCGAAGTCGAAGTCCCGCTCGCGCATCTCCTCCACCGTGGTGCCGCCCCGCGCCGCCATCAGGTCCGCCGACTCCTGGATGAACTCGGCGGCCTCCGGGGCGGCATCGAGGGTACTCATCGCATGCTGGAAAAAGGCGTCCTGGGTCATGCCGGCCTCCGCGCAGCGGGCGATGAAGTGCCCCTCGATCGTGCCGAACCCGTACACGAACTGGAAGACGGCACCGATGGCACCCGACTGCCCCCGCATTGGCAGGCCGGTGCGACGGATGACGCGCTGGACGGCGATCGAGAACGCCTGCGCGTGGGGGCCGATGTTGAGGTAGACCCCGGTGAGCGGCGACGCCCATGGGTGGCGGACCAGCAGGGCGCGGTACTCGCCGGCCAGCGTACGCAACTGGTCGCGCCAGTCCTCGTCCTGCGCGTCCGGGTCGGGCAGGCGCAGTTCGGCGCAGGCCGCGTCGAGGGCGAGTTCCAGCAGGTCGTCCTTGGTGTCGACGTACCAGTACACGGACATCGCCGTCACGTTCAGCTCGGCTGCGAGACGCCGCATCGAGAACTTGGCGAGCCCCTCAGCGTCCAGCAACCGCACGGACACCTCGGTGATCCGGTCCCGATCAAGCCCGGACGGCTGCCCACCGCGACCACTGCCGCCCCGGCGCGCCTTCCCCTCGAGCCAGACACTGCTCCGCACGGCCCGCTGGCCTGCCTTCACAATGGCGCACCTCCCGATACACACGTCCACAAGCAAGAATGCCAGGCCCCAGCACCCCCAACGGAGCCCAAAGGCACACGGGCCACCCCCTGATCTACGCCTACCCACAACAAACCCGCACCCGACCGATAGGCGGCGCGGCCCAATGGGGGCGCGGGGAACTGCGCAAAAAACCACAACAAACCCGCACCCGACCGATAGGCGGCGCGGCCCAATGGGGGCGCGAGGAACTGCGCAAAAACCCACAACGGACCCGCACCCGACCGATCTAGGGGCGCGGGGAACTGCGCGAAACCCACAACGGACCCGCACCCACCCAGCAACCCGCCCCCGGCCCCCCTAGAC
>NZ_LGDW01000483.1 GCF_001280005.1 Streptomyces sp. NRRL WC-3618
GCATACACCAGCGCCAACCGCAACGCAGCCCGCCCATGCCCCGCCTGAGCCGCCCGAGCCCACCACACCGCAGCCTCGGGCTCACTCCCCTCCCGAGCCAGCAACAGCCCAAGATTGAACGCCCCGTTACGAGACCCGGCCTCGGCGGCGGCCCGGTACCACCGAGCCGCCTCCACCACGTCCCCCCGAGCCGACGCCAGCATCCCCACCCGCACCTGCGCCCGCCGATGCCCCTGGGAAGCCGCCCGCTCGTACCACTCCTCGCACTCCGTCTTCTCGTGCGCGATCTCACCGAGCTCATGCGCGGGCGCCTGCGGCCGCCGCGCGTCAAGCACCGCGGCCAGCCGATACGCGGCCTCGGGACTCCCCCCGCCCGCCGCACACCGCAGATACCGCTCGGCCTCCCGCTCGTCCCCCTCCCGCAGCCGCACGATCCCGACCTGAAGCGCCGCCTCGGTGTGCCCGGCGCCGGCGGCCCGCTCGTACCAGCGCAGCGCGGCCTCGTCCTCACCCCGCCCGGCATGCAGAATCCCGAGGTTGAAGGCGGCGTCGACACTGCCCGCCTCCGCGGCCTTGGAGAACCACGGCTCGGCCCCCGCCGCGTCCCCACCCTGCAACAGCAGAATGGCGAGCGCGTTGGCGGCCTCGCGATGCCCGGCGTACGCGGCCCGGCGGTACCACTGCTCGGCCTGCGCCGTACGCGACTGCTCGGCGCACAGCAGACCGAGGTTGTACGCCCCGTTCACATCCCCGGCGTCCATGGCCGCCCGGTACCAGCGCTCGGCGGTCTGGGTCTCGCCGCGTTCGGCGTGCAGCGCGCCCAGCGCGTTGGCGGCGTTGCCGTCGCCGTCCTGCGCGGCCCGCAGCCACCACACGGCGGCGCTCTCGGAGTCCCCCGCGTCACGCAGCAGGAACCCGAGCGCGCAGGCGGCCCTGGCCTCGCCGTCCTTGGCGGACGTCAGATACCAGCGCCCAGCCTCTTTGAGCTCACCACGCTTCTCCAGAATGGCCCCGAGATGCAGCGCGGCCCGCTGATGCCCGCGAGCGGCAGCCTGCCGGTACCACTGCTCGGCCTCCCCGGCTCCACCGTCACTCGCACCACCCTCGGCGCCCGCACTCTCCCCACCTTCCGCGGCCTTCCGGTCGAGCGCCCGGGCAAGCCGATAGGCCGCCTCCCGGTGCCCCCGCTCGGCAGCGACACGCATCCACCGCTCGGTGGCCGCGTCGCCGCGGTGCTCCAGCAGGTCGGCGAGGGCGTAGGCGCCCAGCACATGCCCCTGCTCGGCGGACTGGCGCAGCCAGTACTCGGCGGCGGGCTCGTCACCGCGCTCGCGGTGGTGGCGGCCGAGTGCGTGCGCGGCGGGTGCGGATCCGGCGACGGCGGCGATCCGCCACCATCCGGCGGCGTCGTCGGCGTACCCGCGCTGGTGGAGGAGGACACCGAGGTTGTTGGCGGCGGCGCGGTCACCGGCGGCGGTGGCGGCACGCAGCTGAGGCTCGGCTCCGTCGAGATCACCACGGCGCAGCAGCATGGCTCCGAGGACACTCATCGCCTCGACGTCGCCGGCCTCGGCGGCGAGCCGTTGGCGTTCCTCTTCTACCGCCTCGCCGGTTTCGTCCCGGCCAGAAGGCTGCACAAATCGCCCTGTCTCCAACAGAGTTGCCTTGTCCCCCATAACGTCCATCGTCGCACCACCTGCAACCTGGGTACACCTGGTATACCGCAGCCAGTGAGGTCTCTACAGCGTTTTGTCGACATGCCCACAGAGAGACAAGTGAAACACGATTACCCTCAACTGCCCCAGGTACGCGCGGCCTTCGCCGTGTCGGCACATGCGTTCGCACACCACGAAGGCCCGGATCCTTGGAGGATCCGGGCCTTCGCGATCAGTAGCGGGGACAGGATTTGAACCTGCGACCTCTGGGTTATGAGCCCAGCGAGCTACCGAGCTGCTCCACCCCGCGCCGTTGTGTTGCAACCGTACCACGGCGCGGGGGGAGCCCAGGACGCAACCTCAGCAGGCCCTCCGACCAGCACTAACCACTGGTCGAACCGCTGCTGGGACTGCTACTCGCACCGGGGCTGGGACTACCGCTGGGACCACCGCTGGGACCGGGGCTCGCGCCACCGGACTTCCCGGCCGCGGACTGCGCCTCCTCGGCCCGCTTCAGAGCGGCCTTGAGGTCCGTCTGTGCCTTGCCGTACGCCTCCCAGTCGCCCTTCTTCAGGGCTGCCTGGCCGTCGTCGAAGGCCTTCTGGGCATCGGTGAGCGCCTCTCGGACCGTCGGGTTGCCCGACGGCGGCGGGGTCTTGCCGCCACCCTCGTCCGGCGGCTCGGTGGTCGTGCCCTCCGCCCCGAAAACCTTGTTGAGCGCGGCGTCGAGAGTGTCCTCGAAGGCGGTCTGGCCGCCGTAGGTCACCAACACCTTGCGCAACAGCGGGTACTTGAGTCCGCTGCCGCGTACGTAGACAGGTTCCACGTAGAGCAGGCCTCCGTCGAGCGGCACCGTGAGCAGGTTGCCGTACTCGATCTCCGAGTCGCCGCCTCTCAGCAGCCTGATGGACTCGGCGATGTCCTGTTCGGAGTTGAACTGGCTCTGGACCTGTTTGGGTCCGTCGACCGTTCTGCTCGTCGGCAGTTTCAGGATTCTGATCCTGCCGTAATCGCTTGTCCCCGCCTCGGCGTTGACCGCCATGAACGCGCTCAGGTTGTCCCGGCCGTTCGGCGTGAAGGTCGTCGTCAGAGAGAACGCCTGTGCCTTCTGGTCGGGCATCTTCATGCTCAGGTAGTACGGCGGCACGGCGTCGCCCGACTTGTTGCTCGGGTCGTCCGGCACCTGCCACACCTCGGAGCCGCTGAGGAACGTCGCGGCACTCGCCACGTGGTAGCGGGTCAGCAGCTCGCGCTGGACCTTGAACAGGTCCTGCGGGTACCGGAGATGGGCCATCAGCGAGGCCGAGATGTCACTCTTCGGCTCGACCGTGTGGGGGAAGGCCTTCATCCAGGTCTTCAGGACGGGGTCCTTGGTGTCCCACTGGTAGAGCTTGACCTCGCCGGTGTACGCGTCGACGGTCGCCTTCACCGAGTTGCGGATGTAGTTGACCTGGTTCTGCTGCGCCACCACCGCCCGCTGGTTGTTGCTGGCGGTGAGCGAGTCGGCCGTCGTGTCGCCCAGGGTGGTGCGGGAGGCGTACGGATAGCCGTTCGTCGTCGTGTACGCGTCGACGATCCACTGGATCTGACCGTCGACAACGGCCGGGTAGGCGTCGCCGTCGATGGTCAGCCAGGGCGCGACCGCCTCGACCCGCTCCTTGGGCGTGCGGTTGTACAGAATCCGCGAACCCTCGCCGATGGCACCGGAGTAGAGGATCTGCGGCTCGCTGAACGCGACGGCGTACGCGGCACGGTTCATCGGGTTGGAGAGGTTGACGCCGCTCTTCCCCTTGTAGCTGGTGGTCTTCTCACCGGTGTCGTCGGAGTAGTCGATCTCCTTCTGGGGACCGCCGACGATCGAGTACTGGCTGGTCTTCTCGCCGTAGTAGATCCGCTGCTGGTACGTCCCGAGGTCACCCATGGACGGCAGGTCGGACTCGGTGAAGACCGGGCGGCCCTCGGCATCGGCCGTGGTGCCCTTGGCCGCGACCACACCGAATCCGTGGGTGTAACGGAAGTGGTCGTTGATCCAGTTGTTCTTCGGGATGCCGTTGAGGTTCAGCTCACGCAGACCGATGACCGTGTCCTGGTCCTTGCCGTTCTTGCTGTACCGGTCGACATCCAGGTTGGTCGGGAACGCGTAGTAATTACGCATCTGCTGGAGCTGCTGGAACGTCGGCGACACGATGTTCGGGTCCATGATGCGGATGCTCGCCGTGGTGTCGACGTCGTCGCGCAGCTTGGTCTTGTCCTCGGTGTCACTGCGTCCGGGGTACTCGCTGACCTTGGCGCCGTCGATGCCGTACGCCTCGCGCGTCGCCTTCAGGTTCTTCTCGACGTACGGGGCTTCCTTCGCCTGCTCGTTCGGCTGGACCTGGAACTTCTGGACGATCGCCGGGTACAGCCCGCCGATGAGGATGGCCGACAGGACCATCAGTCCGAAGCCGATGACGGGCAGCTGCCAGGTGCGCCGCCACAGGGTCGCGAAGAACAGCAGCGAGCAGATGATGGCGATGCAGAACAGGATCGTCTTGGCCGGCAGATAGGCGTTGGCGTCGACGTAGCGCAGGCCCGTCCAGTTACCGGTCGCCTTGAAGTCGCTCGACTTCACCGCGAGGCCGTACCGGTCGAGCCAGTACGCGACCGCCTTGAGCGCGACGAAGAGCCCCAGCAGCACGGACAGGTGCCCGGTCGCCGCAGCCGTGGCACGGGCTCCCGGGCTGGTGATGCGCAGCCCGCCGTACAGATAGTGGGTGAGGGCGGCGGCGATCAGGGAGAGGATCGTGGCGGCGAAACCGAAGCCCAGCAGGAAGCGGTACCAGGGCAGGTCGAAGGCGTAGAAGGACACGTCCAGACCGAACTGGGGGTCCTTCTGTCCGAAGGACACTCCGTTGACCCACATCAGCCAGGTCCGCCACTGTCCGGACGCGGACGCGCCCGCGATGAGGCCGACCATGGCCGTGATACCGACCAGTAGCCACATCTTGTACGGGGCGATGCCCATGCGGTACCGGTCGAGGCTCTGTTGCTCCATCGACATGGCACTCAGCGGCGGGCGCAGCCGGTGCGCCAACCAGATGTTCACACCCACCGCGGTCGCCATCAGCAGACCGAAGACGAAGAAGAGACCGATCTTGGTCCACAGTGTGGTCTTGAACACGGACGAGTAGTTGACCGAGCGGTACCAGAGCCAGTCCGTCCAGAACCCCGCGAACATGATGAACGCCATGCCGAGTACGGCAAGGACGCCCAGCGTCATGAGCAGGGTCCGGACGCGCCGGGACGGGCGGCCCACTCTGATCCGTGGCCCCTGCGGGCCTCCGCCGCGGTCCGGCATCTGGAAAGCCAAGGTTGGCACCTCAAAAGTCGCTGTCGGTCCGTCAGGCCCCCGTGATCGCGGACCATCCGTCAGGCCTCGTGATCGTAGAGGCCTCACCTATGCAACTTACTCACGCTTTACTCGGTTCCCGGTTCGGCCCATGAACGAGGCAGGATTGTGACTATGTCCAACACTCCCATGGCGGCGAACCCGCTCACCCGGGCCGTACTCGAGATCGACGAGTACGCCTCCAGCCTCGGCTGGGACCAGCCGGCCCGCCTTTTCGCCCTCGTAGACAACGCCAGCCTGCGGGTCCAGGAACCGGCTCTCGCGGCCCAGCTCGACCTGGCGGACGAGCAGAAGACCACCGGTCTCACTCCGATCGAGCAGGACGAGATCCCTGCGGGCAAGCCGCTGGACGAGTTCCTCGCCACCATCGCCTGGCCGGACGCGGTGGTCGGCTGCGCCCTCACTGTCGAGCGCCTGATGCTTCCGCCGTCCGCGGAGGCGTCGGTTCCGCAGGGGCTGAGCGACAAGAAGCTGGCGGCCTGGGTCGCAGCCCACCCGGACCGTCAGGAGGTCCGGATGACGGTCGCGGTCATGCGCGACGGGACGCGTGACTCGGCGGTGCGCCTGCGCGAGAAGGACGCGGCGACGGAGGTGCTCACCGGCTCGGGCCTGGTACCGGGCCTGGCGGAGGCACTGTCGGCGACGTTCGCGGAGGACTAGCGAGTGGGCAGTCCTACGGACTGCCTACTTGGTGCCGCACTTCGGCAGACCACCAGTGTCGCCGGAGCGAATGTCCTTGAGGGCGCTCAACGCATCGCCAATGGTCGCCACCTTGACGAGTGTGAGCCCCTCGGGGGTGTCCTTGGCGGCGGCCGCGCAGTTGTCGGCCGGCGTCAGGAAGTACTGAGCTCCCTTGTCCCGCGCGCCGACGGTCTTCATCTCGATCCCGCCGATGGGGCCGACCTTGCCGTCGTCGTCGATGGTGCCGGTACCGGCCACGAACTTGCCGCCGGTGAGGCTTCCGGGCGTCAACTTGTCGTAGATACCGAGGGCGAACATGAGCCCCGCGCTGGGCCCCCCGACATCGGCGAGCTTGATGTCGATGGTGAACGGGAACGTGTGATCGGTCCCGGCGGAGATCCCGACGATGGCCCGCGCGGCTTCGGTGTCGTCGGACTTGGTGGTCGTGATGGTGACGTCCCGCGTCGTGGTGGCCGGCCGGTGCGCCTTCTCGGCGGCGGCCTGCTCCGCGGCGGGCACGATGGTGAAGACGACCTTCTCGCCGGCCTTGTGCTTGGTCACCAGCTTGGCGACGTCGCCGGGCTCCTTGACCGTCGTACCGTCGACAGCCTTGATGACGTCGCCGGCGTGCAGCACGCCCTCGGCCGGGGACCCCTTGAGGACGGTGGAGACGATCACCCAGGACTGCACCGGAACGTCGAGCTTTTCCAGTGCCGCGACCTTGGCGCTTTCCTGGGACTGGCTGAATTCCTCGGCGTTCTCCTGCGTCGACTGCTCCTCGGTCTTGCCGTCCGGGTAGAGCGTGTCGTGCGGCACGACCTTGTTGTCGTGCGACAGCCACCCGAACACGGCCTCGACGAGGTTCATCCGGTAGTCGGCGCTGGTGACCCGAACGGTGGTCATGTTCAGGTGCCCGGTCGTCGCATAGGTCTTGCGCCCGGAAATCTGGAGCACCGGCTCGCCGCCGTGGTCCCCGAGAGTGTTCACGGTCGGCCCCGGCGACATCTCCGCATACGGCACGGTGATGAACACTCCGGCGCAGAGGAGCGCGATCAGCATCAGGGTGGAGGCGAGCATCGTCGCGGTGCGGCGTGGCATGGCACGACAGTACGGGACGGTCCTGTCGGCGCACCGTCAGGGCCGTCCGTACGGTGTCTCAGGTACGGGACTTCTCCATGGCCTCGCGGAACCGCTCGTAGCCGTCGAGCTCAGGCCCGTCACCGCGGGTTCTGCGCGTCCGGTTGGCCCAACTGCCCCACAGGCCGGCACCGATCGCAGCCACCAGCGGAATCAGCAACCAGGCGAGTGCCGCCATGCCGACCTCCCAACCCCAAAGAGCGACCGCAACTGACTGATCAGCAGGTTAGCCTCCACCGTGTCAACGCTCACGCCCGGGGGGCTGTTACGCAACCGGAGAGGCGTCAGCACGCGCCGACCCATTCCTCGGTCCCGTCGGAGAAGGTCTGATGCTTCCAGATGGGCACCTCGTGCTTGAGGTCGTCGATCAGCTTCCGACAGGCCTCGAATGCCTCACCCCGGTGCGGACAGGACACGGCGACCACGACAGCCAGATCCCCCACGGCCAGGTCCCCCACGCGGTGTACGGCGGCAAGGGCCCGCACCGGGAACTCGGCGACGACCTTCTCGGCGACCCGCCGTATCTCGGCCTCGGCGCTGGGGTGACACGAATAGCCGAGCGCGTCGACGTCGGCACCCCCGTCGTGATTCCGCACGGTGCCCACGAACAGGGCGGTTCCCCCGGCGGAGTCGTCCCCGACAGCGCGGAAAACCTCGTCCAGGGAGAGCGGCGCGTCCCGAACGGCAACCAGCTTGATGGGTTCCAGAGCCGCCTGCTCACCGGGATGCTCACTGAGGGATGCCATACCCCCATCGTGCCTCACCCCACTGACATCCATCAGCCCAGCCCCGGCGTGTGTGGACAAGGCCCCTTCAGCCGAGCCTTCTTTCCCATACACCCGCCCTCGCCGCTTCTACAGCCCAGGCACAGGCTTCTCGACGTACCCGGGGTTCGGAGATGAGCCCTGTTCGGCCGGGCCTTCTTTCCCGCCCACCCACCCGCGCTGCGTCTACAACCCGAGCCCCGGCACCCCCAGCCCGTCCGGGGGTCCCCCCTCTGGGGGAGTTTGAGGACGAGGCCCCTTCAGGGCCGAAGGGGGGAAGGCGGAGCTCTGTTCGAGCTCCGCCTGCCGTTCGCCTGATCCGTAGGGCAGGCCCCGCCGGCCCTACGGCCTGCCGCGCTGGCCGCGCAGGTGCTGTGCGATCGGCTTGAGCGACTTGCTGAGCTCGGCCATGGCCTCCGGGGTCAGCAGACCGATGAAGTGCCGCCTTACGGACGCCACATGATGAGGCGCGACCTTGTTCATCGTGTCCATGCCCTGCTGGGTGAGGACCGCGTACAGGCCCCGCCGGTCGGACTCGCAGTTCTCCCGGCGGACCAGGTTCGCGTTCTCCATGCGGGTGATCTGGTGGGAGAGCCGGCTCTTGGACTGGAGGGTGGCGGACGCGAGGTCACTCATCCGCATCCGTACGCCCTCGGACTCGGAGAGGTTCACGAGGATCTCGTAGTCGTTCATCGTCAGGCCGAACGGTTGCAGGTCTTTTTCGAGCTGATAGGTCAACAGTCTGTTGACCTCCAGGTGGGTGCGCCAGGCGCACTGCTCTGCCTCGGTCAGCCAGCTTGTGGCCGTCTCGGTCTCCATGAATGAAGTCTACCTAAAAGGTTGAAAGGCGAACTAGTGAGGGTGGCGTGACGGCGCGCACATGTTCGACGTCACACTCCGCAGACTACCGCTCACAGCCCGAAGCGACGCTGGAGGTCGCCGAGCTGTCCGGGAAGACGCGGTACGGCCGCACCCGGTTGCTGCGGATGGCCTGCCGGGGTCCCGCCGCCACCCGGTACCCCGGGCTCGTGCGGAACCGCGCCCGTGGCCTGCTCGGCCATGAGCGTTTCGGAGGACTGGAGCAGTACCGTACCCGCCCCGACGAACTCGAACTGGTGCTCCTCGCCGGAGGCCCCGCCGAGGCCCGTCATCGCACGTAGGCCGCCCATCAGGCCTGTCATGTACCCATGGTCGTAGTGGTGGCAGGGGGAGGGGCAGTCCGCCCAGCCGACCAGGGCCTGCGGATCCACCCGGATCGGGGGTTCCATGAACACCACCGGACCGTTCGACGCGGCCACGAACTTGCCCGTCCCGATGAGGGTCAGGAAGCCCGGCACGATCGACTGCTTGAGCGCGAGACTTGGCTGAAATGCGAGGAGGTTGCCGGAGCGAATGGTCAGGTTGCCCTCCTCCAGGTCGTACGAATTCACGTCGAAGGCCCGGTCGGCGAGCAGCATCTTGCCGGAACCCTCGGCGACGACCCAGTCGCTCGCGTGCAGAGGCGAATGGAAGGACGTACGGACGAGACGGTCCAGGCGGCCGTGCCCGATGCCGTTGAAGTCGATCGAGCCGTAGTAGGCGATCATCTTCCCCTTCTGCAGGAACCACTGGCTCCCCTTGAGCTCCACGCAGAAGGTGTAGTTGTTGACGTTGTCGTCGGACGGCAGCGTCATCGGGTCGTGGACGACGGGCCCCGAGCCCGGGTAGGTGGTCACAGCTTCTCCTCCGACGCCTGGACGTACACCGCACCGCTGCCGCTCAGCTCCAGCTGGAACGCCTCGCCCGAGCCGCGGCCCACCATGTCGCGCCAGCCGAGCGCGGTGGACAGCTTGTTGCGGATATCGCCGTGGTGCGCGACGTACGCCTGCGGGTCGACGTGGACCGGGCGCTGGGGAGTGATCGGCACCTCGATCACCCCGCCGTGGGCCATGACGGCGACCGCGCCGTGCCCCTTGAGGGTGGTGGTGAAGAGTCCCTGGCCCGTCACCTGCCCCCGGACCATGCCCATGACGCCGCCCTGCGAGCCCATGAACATCGTGCCCTGCTGGAGAGTGCCGTCGAACGCGAGGAGACGGTCCGCCTCGACGCACAGCGTGTCCCCGGCGAGGCTGATGACCTGGATGTGGTGGCCGCCATGCCCGAAGAGGACCGTGCCGCTGCCCTCGACGGTCATCAGAGGGGTGGCCTCATCGGCGACCCGGCGGCCGATCATCGACATGATCCCGCCCTGGCCGCCCTGGATGTTGGGCGTGAAGGACACCTCGCCCTTGTAGGCGAGCATCGCCCCGCGCTGACTGAACACGCGCTGACCGGGCAGGACGGTCGCCTCGACCATCTTGGAGTTGATCTCACGGAAGGGCATGTCACACGTCCCCGGCGATCGTGTTGCGCTCACTGGGCTGGACGTACACCAAGCCGTCGCCCTCGAAGCGGATCTGGAAGGCCTCGCCGCCGCCCTCGCCCACGAACGTGCGGAACGACACACCGGACTGGAAGGACTGCCGGACGTTGCCCTGGTGCGCGATGTACGCCCCCGGGTCGACCGTCAGCGGGTACTGGGGGCTCACGCGCAGCACCACCGCCGGCCCGTCCGACATGATCGCCGCCTGGCCGTGCCCCTCGACGGTCGTCGTGAACAGCCCGTTGCCCTGTGAGGCGCCGCGCAGCCCGGTGAACGACGTGCCCGTGCGCAGGCCTCCGTCGGTCGCCAGCAGGTTGCTCGACTCGACGTACAACGTGTCCCCCTGGAGGGCGACAAGGTTTATCTCGGAGGCGCGATCGGCGAACCAGCAGGTCCCGTGCCCCTTCACCTCCATCAATGTCATCTGCTCACCGGTGATCCGCCTGGTGACCATCCCCCGGATGCCCTCACCGCCGCCGCTGAGCTTCTTGAATCCCATCTGTCCGTCGTACGCCACCATCGAGCCGTTCTTCGCCTTCACGGCGTCCCCGGTCATGTCGATGGCCAGCACCTTGCTGCCTTGAAGTCGAAACATCGCCACGTGGCGAAGGTAGCCCGCCGGGCACCTCCGGCAACAGATCCCGAAGGCGGAGATCGCCCTGATCCTCCCCCTAGGGGCCGAACCCTCCCGTCCACACCCCCGTACCGCTCGCGCGAGCCGCACTGTCACAATGGGCGGACGCTTGTGCGTCCATTCACAAAGCGTCCATTCATAAAGCGCCCCGTTCGCCCAGCGACCCACCGAAGGTGACCCGTGGACATCAAGACCGCCTCCGCCCTCCGCCGCCTGCGGCTGGTCTCGGCCCCCGAGGCCGTTTCCTTCCTCCTCCTGCTGGTCTGCTCGGTGCTGAAGCGGACCACGGACTTCAACGCGGTGCCCGTCATGGGCATGGTCCACGGCATCCTCTTCGTCCTCTACGTGATCTTCTGGGCGGACGCCTGGAGCCGCGCCAAGTGGTCCCTGAAGACCGCCGCCCTCTACTTCGTCCTCTCCGTCCTCCCGACCGGCGGCTTCTTCGCCGAGCGCAAGCTGCGCCGCGAGGCCGAGCGCGCCGTCAACGTGGCCCTCGCCGCCCGGGTCCGCCAGGAAGAGGCCTACAAGTCATGATCGTCGCCTTCTCCGTGACACCCCTCGGCGTCGGCGAGGAAGTGGGCGAGTACGTCGCCGACGCCGTCCGCGTCGTCCGCGAATCCGGGCTCCCCAACCGCACCGACGCCATGTTCACGTCCATAGAGGGCGACTGGGACGAGGTCATGGACGTCGTCAGACGGGCCGTCGCAGCCGTCGAGGAACGCGCGCCGCGCGTCTCCCTCGTCCTCAAGGCGGACATCCGTCCCGGCGTGAACGACGGTCTGACCTCCAAGGTGGAGACGGTCGAGCGCCACCTCTCCGCGTGACCCTCATGAGGCGCTGACGGAGTCACCGCCGCCCGGCCCAAACCGCCCGCGCCCACCCTCACCCGTACGGCCCCACCCAGTTCGCCCGGACGCCGTATCTCCCCTTTGGTGGGGGATATCGGCTTCGTTCGATCACGGGAGGGCGCTGTGCGGCCCGAGGGCTATGACTACGACACCCACAGTCGGCTGGCCGGCCCCCTCACCGAGGCGCCGACCGGAGCTCCGTACCAGGTCCGGTACACCTCGCTCCTCTCCCGCGAGCCGCACCGCATACGCGCCGTCGTCCTCATGACCCTCGCGCCGCTGCTCACCGGCGTCCTGCTCGTCTACCTCGTGTGGCCCACCCACTGGGTGGAGCGCGAGGGCGGTGAGACGTGGCGGGTCCGTCTCGACGTCGTGATGCTCGTCGCCATCGGGCTGATCGAGCTGTTCATGCTCGTCAACGTGGTGTCCATCGCCCATGCCACCCTGGTCGCCCGCGACCCCGTACCCGTCGTACCCGAGTCCGGCACCCGCGTCGCCTTCCTCACCACGTACGTCCCCGGCAGGGAACCCCTCGCGATGGTCCGGGCGACCCTCGTAGGCGCGATCCGCGTCCACCACACCGGCCCCCTGGACGTCTGGCTCCTCGACGAGGGCGACGACGAACAGGCCAGGGCCCTCTGCGCCGAACTGGGCGTACGGCACTTCACCCGGCACGGGGTGCCCGAGTGGAACCGGGACGAGGGCGTCCACCGGGCCCGTACCAAGCACGGCAACTACAACGCGTGGCTCGCCAAGCACGGCGACGCCTACGACTTCTACGCCTCCGTCGACACCGACCACGTCCCGCTCCCCGACTTCCTGGCGCGGATGACGGGCTTCTTCCGTGACCCGAACGTCGCCTTCGTCGTCGGCCCCCAGGTGTACGGGAACTACACCCACCCCGTCACCAAGGCCGCCGAATCGCAGCAGTTCCTCTTCCACGCGCTCATCCAGCGCGCCGGCAACCGCTACCGCGCGCCCATGTTCGTCGGCACCAACAACGTCGTACGCATAGCCGCCGTCCAACAGATCGGCGGGCTGTGCGACTCCGTCACCGAGGACATGGCCACCGGCTTCGAGCTCCACCGCCGACGCAATCCGCGCACCGGGCGCCACTGGCGGTCCGTCTACACCCCGGACGTGCTCGCCGTGGGCGAGGGGCCCGCCTCCTGGACCGACTTCTTCACCCAGCAGACGCGCTGGTCGCGCGGCACGTACGAGACGTTCTTCAAGCAGTACTGGAAGGCACCCTTCACCATGCCCCCGGGCCGCCTGTTCTCGTACACGCTGATGCTCGTCTACTACCCGATGGCCGCCGTCAACTGGTTCCTCGGCGTGCTGAGCTGCTTCCTCTTCCTCTGGTTCGGGGCCTCCGGCACCCAGGTCGCCGCCTCCGTCTGGCTGATGCTCTACAGCGATGCCGCCGCCCTCCAGATCGGGCTGTACCTGTGGAACCGGCGGCACAACGTCTCGCCCCACGAGCCCGAGGGCTCCGGCGGGCTCGCCGGCATGGCGATGTCGGCGCTGGCCGCGCCGATCTACCTGAAGTCGCTCTGCGAGGCCCTGCTCCGCCGCCCCAGCCGGTTCGTCGTCACGCCCAAGGGCAGCGACGTCAGCCCCGACCGGCTGCTCACCTTCCGCGTCCACCTCTGCTGGGCCACGCTCCTCGCGGCCTCGCTCGTCGCCTCCGCCCACCTCGGCCACACCCACGCGGCCATGCGCACCTGGGCCGTCCTCGCCCTGGCGATCTCCCTGGCCCCGGTCGGCGTGTGGATCGCCACCCGGGCCAGGGGCCGCGCGGTGACCGAGGAACCCGTCGTCGCCACGCCCACCGTCTCCCCGGCCGCCGGCACCCCGACAGGAGGCACCTAGGCCATGGCCTCCCAGCCGTCGAAAAAGCCCAAGAGGCCCAAGAAGAAGCCCAAGGTGACGAAGAAGACCGTCCTCGGCATCGGAGGTGTCGCCCTCCTCGCCGGTCTCAACGCCCCCGCCGTCCTCGGCTTCGCCGGCGAGCGGTACCACGAGTACAAGATCGCCCAGCCCGGCTACCGGGCGAAGTACGGCTCCTGGAGCGCGCTCGACATCCCGAAGGAGTTCCGCACCAACGCCATCCACGCCGCCCTGCTGCACACCGGCAAGGTGCTGATCGTGGCGGGCTCGGGCAACGAGCAGAAGAAGTTCGACAAGGGGTCCTTCGACACCGTCCTGTGGGACCCGAGGACGGACACCTTCAAGAGGATCGCCACCCCCGACGACTTCTTCTGCGCCGGCCACGCCCAACTCCCCAGCGGACGGCTCCTGGTGGCCGGCGGCACCGCCCGCTACGAACTCCTCGACGGCGAGGTCGAGCGGGCCGGCGGCGGGATGCGCGTCAAGAACGAGAACCCCGACAAGGCGATGCGCCTGAAGAAGGGCACCCGCTTCCGCTCACCCTCGGGGGTCGAGTACGTCAGCCGGTTCGACGTCACCGTCCCCAGGGCCAGGCGCACCCAGAAGATCACGTACAACGCGGCCGGTGTCATGCGTCCCTGGGTGACGAAGGTCGTCCCGAGCGAGTCGCGGGTCTTCGTCGAGGCGGCCGAGGCGGGGCCCGGGTCGATCACCGCGAGGCAGGCCCAGTACGAGATCGTCGGCCTGAAGGGCGAGGACGCGGCCAACACGTACGGTCTCTCCGAGAAGATCACCATGGACAAGCAGGACTTCCAGGGGATCAGGGCGGCCTACGAGTTCGATCCGAAGGCCGAGAAGTACGTGCCCGTCGACCCGATGGACAAGGCGCGTTGGTACCCGACACTCGTCGGCCTCGACGACGGACGGGTCCTCGCCGTCTCCGGCCTCGACGACGTCGGGGCGATCGACCCCGGGGACAACGAGATCTACGACCCGAGGACCAGGAAGTGGACCCCGGGCCCCAAGCGCTACTTCCCCACCTACCCCGCCCTCTTCCTCACGCAGGGCGGCAAACTGTTCTACCCCGCCTCCAACGCCGGCTACGGGCCCGCCACCAAGGGCCGCGCGCCGGGCCTGTGGGACCTGGAGACGAACACCTTCGAGAAGGTGCCGGGCCTCACGGACGCCGACGAGACCGAGACGTCCGCCTCCGTTCTCCTGCCGCCCGCGCAGGACCAGAAGGTGATGATCCTGGGCGGCGGAGGCGTCGGCGAGTCGAAGAAGGCCACGCGGCGCACGGCCGTGGTCGACCTCAAGAAGGACAACCCGGTCTTCGAGCCCGGCCCCGACCTCCCCCAGGGCACCCGCTATCTGAACAGCGTCCTCATGCCGGACGACACGGTGTTCACGACCAACGGCTCCGCCGACTACCGGGGGCGCAGCGGCAGCAACATCCTCAAGGCGCAGTTCTACGACCCCAAGGCGAACCGTTTCCGCGCGGCGGCCGACCCGAAGGTGGGCCGCAACTACCACTCCGAGGCGCTGCTCCTGCCCGACGGCCGGATCGCCACCTTCGGCTCCGACCCGCTCTACGACGACCAGCGGAACACCAAGCTCGGCCACTTCGAGCAGCGGATGGAGATCTTCACCCCGCCCGCGCTGCACAGGAACGGCAAGAACCGTCCCGTACTGGGGGACGGCCCCCAGGAAACCGACTCGTACGGCCGCGCGACCTTCGCCACCACCCACCCCGAGCGGGTCTCCAAGGCCCGTCTGATGCGCCCCAGCGCGGTCACCCACACGACGGACGTCGAACAGCGCTCCATCGACCTTCCCCTCAGCAAGGACCGCACCTCGGTGACGATCGACGTACCGAACGACCGGACGCTCGTGCCGCCCGGCTGGTACATGCTGTTCGTGACCGACACGACGGGGACGCCGTCGGAGGCGAAGTGGATCCAGGTGCGATGAAGTGGCGTGCCGGGAGCGGTCCGAGGGGCGGCCGGGCCCGACCGAAGGGCGAGACGGGGGCTGACCACGATATGACCGGCCGGTAGGGTCTCGTCCCGTGCCGAAGCCGCTCAGTCTCCCCTTCGACCCCATCGCACGCGCCGACGAACTGTGGAAGCAGCGCTGGGGAAACGTCCCGTCCATGGCCGCCATCACCTCGATCATGCGCGCGCAGCAGATCCTGCTCGCCGAGGTCGACGCGGTCGTGAAGCCGTACGGTCTGACGTTCGCGCGGTACGAGGCGCTGGTGCTGCTCACCTTCTCCAAGGCCGGCGAGCTCCCGATGTCCAAGATCGGCGAGCGTCTGATGGTCCATCCGACGTCGGTCACGAACACCGTGGACCGGCTGGTGAAGTCGGGCCTCGTCGCCAGACGCCCCAACCCCAACGACGGCCGCGGCACCCTCGCCACGATCACCGAGAAGGGCCGCGAGACCGTCGACGCGGCGACCCGCGACCTGATGTCGATGGACTTCGGCCTCGGGGTGTACGACGCGGAGGAGTGCGCGGAGATCTTCGCGATGCTCCGGCCGTTGCGGGTGGCGGCGAGCGACTTCAAGGAGGAGTAGGCCGGGGGCCGGGTCGGGGGCCGGCAGACGGTCGGTAGAGGGGCCGGGGCGGCGGAAGATCGCCGGAAACCGGCGGTTACGCTCGTGCCCATGAAAAAGAGCGTGCTGACCCGCTACCGCGTCATGGCCTACGTCACCGGTGTACTGCTGGTTCTGCTGACCCTCGGGGTGTTCGCCAAATACGTCCTGGACATCAAGGGCGCCGACAGTTTCACCAGCGTCGTCGGTATCGCGCACGGCTGGCTGTACGTCGTGTACCTGGTGTTCGCCTTCGATCTGGGCTCCAAGGCGAAATGGCCGGTCCGCAGGCAGCTGTGGGTCCTGCTCGCCGGCACCATCCCCACGGCCGCGTTCTTCGTGGAGCGCAAGGTCAGCCACGAGCTGGCGGCGCAGTTCGCGGAGCCGTCGCCGGTGGCCGCCCAGGCGTAACTCTTACGGGTGCGGGCCCAGCCCCAGCAGCAGTACCCGGGTGAACGCTCCCGCCCACTCCGGGTCCACCGGCTCGGCGCTCACCAGCGTGCGGTGCACCACCGCGCCCGCCACCATGTCGAAGATCAGGTCCACCGTGCGCGCGGTGTCCTCCGGGTCCTGTTCCGGGGGGAGTTCGCCGCGCTGCTGGGCGCGGGCGCGGCCTTCCAGGACCAGGCGTTTCTGCCGGTCCACGATCGACGTGCGGATGCGCTCCCGCAGCGCGTCGTCGCGCGTCGACTCGGCGACCACCGCCATCAGGCCGCTCTTCGTCTCCGGGCGCACCAGGATCGCCGCGAACTGGAGGACGACGCCCTCGATGTCGGCGGCGAGGCTGCCCCGGTCGGGGAGCTCCAGTTCGTCGAAGAGGGCCGCCACCGCGTCGACGACCAGTTCGTTCTTGCCGGGCCAGCGGCGGTAGAGGGTCGTCTTCGCCACCCCCGCGCGCGTGGCCACGTCCCCCAACGTCAGCCCGGACCAGCCCAGTTCGACCAGGGCGTCCCGGGTCGCCGCCAGGATCGCCGCGTCCGCGGTGGCGCTGCGGGGGCGTCCCGTACGGCTGGCGGGGCTGGCGGGGTTGCGGCTCTGCATGGCATGACCATAACCGGCGGTTCCTGCCCCCTGGGGTCGTGAGGGAGGTCACTCGGGGGTGCTTCCCAGGGGGCCGCCACTGCCGTTACGCTACGGCTCGTAGCGAAAGCAGGGTCCATCGACCAGGACCGCTTTTCACTACGGCTTTCACATGTGCAGGCCGAACGGGGGAGGATAGACGCATGCAGCCACGGAACATGTCCATGAGCGGGGTCGTCGACCTCGCCGCGGTGAAGGCGGCCCAGGAGGCCAAGTCGAAGGCGGAGCAGGCACGCGCCGAAGCCGCCCGGCAGGGCGGGGGAGGTGCCGTCTCTCCGGCCGACCTCGTTATCGACGTAGATGAGGCCGGGTTCGAACTCGATGTCCTGCAGCGGTCCACCGAAGTGCCCGTCGTCATCGACTTCTGGGCCGAGTGGTGCGAGCCGTGCAAGCAACTGAGCCCTGTCCTCGAGCGGCTGGCCGTCGAGTACAACGGGCGCTTCGTCCTCGCCAAGGTCGACGTCGACGCCAACCAGATGCTGATGCAGCAGTTCGGCATCCAGGGGATTCCGGCCGTCTTCGCCGTCGTCGCCGGGCAGGCCCTGCCGCTCTTCCAGGGCGCCGCCGGTGAACAGCAGATCCGCGAGACCCTCGACCAGCTCGTACAGGTCGCCGAACAGCGCTTCGGCCTCACCGGCCTCGTCATCGACACGGACGCCCAACCCGGCGACCGACAGGCCGCCGCTCCCCAGGCCGTCCCGGCCGGGCCGTACGACGCGCTGCTCGAAGCCGCCGTGCAGGCCCTGGACGCGGGGGACTTGGGCGGCGCGGTGCAGGCGTACAAGAACGTGCTGAGCGACGACCCCGGGAACACCGAGGCCAAACTCGGTCTCGTACAGGCCGAGTTGCTCCAGCGCGTGCAGGGAGTCGACCCGCAGCAGGTACGCAAGGACGCCGCCGAGAAGCCGCTGGACGCGGGCGCGCAGATCGCCGCCGCCGACCTGGATCTGGTGGGCGGCCATGTCGAGGACGCGTTCGGGCGGCTGATCGAGACGGTGGGGCGTACGGCGGGCGACGACCGCGATGCCGTACGGGTACGGCTGTTGGAGCTGTTCGAACTCGTCGGCGCGGACGACCCGCGGGTCGCGGCGGCTCGGCGGGCGCTGGCGCGGGCGTTGTTCTGACCGGGGCGGGCGGGCGGTTGGTTCGGCGGATGCGCCACGGGTCACGGTCACGGTTCGATCGGTGATTCGATCAGTGTTCTGACCTGTCGCTAAACATGCCGAGGCGTGTTGTCCGCGTGAAGGATTTGCCGATCGGGTGTCAATGCGGCCACGTTTTACCAAATCTTGGTAATCGTGGCCGCTGTTACTTGGAGTAAGCCGACGGCGTCGCACTGTTCGGGTTGCGGGGAGAAGCGGGCGGTTTGTCACCCCCCTGAAGGCCACCCAGTGTTGTCGAACGGTATCCGGGGGTCGCTGCGCGGTTATCTGCCCGTTACTAGCCAGTAACGAACCCCCTTGTGCGGGCGGCCAGAATGCACCACGATCGGCGACGCTCGGTCCTATCCCGTACGCCGACAGCCAGTCGGCCGGACGGGAGTTGTTGGGTCCCCACCGGGCAGAGTCGGCGGCAGTGGCGCCGGCTCTCGGACAGGGGGGTCTTCGCCTGCGGGTGGAGCCTGTCCGGCAAGGTTGTGCGTGATGTGCGTCAGGCGCGACCAGTGACTGTCACTCGGGGGTGATCGCCGGTGATTCGGGCGCTGTTCGCGCCGACGAGAGCGGGCGCTCTCCTATACCGAGGACGTAGCACTTCTCCCATCCTTGCCCGGCTGAGCCGCCGTCATGGGGCAGTCAGGGTCAGGGGATGTACGTCCGAGAAGGAGGAAATATGGAGTCCCAGGTGCGTGGCGGGACAAGATGGAAGCGCTTCGCTGTGGTCATGGTGCCCAGCGTCGCCGCTACGGCATGTATAGGTGTCGCCCTCGCGCAGGGTGCTCTTGCCGCTTCGTTCAGTGTGTCCGGTCAGTCGTTCAAGGTCCGCGCTGACTACATCGAGGGCAACGGCTTCTCGCAGTACGGCGCTGTCGACATGGGCGACCCGGCGAGCAAGGAGAGCACCCACCCGGTTGCGGTGTCGGCGTTCTCGAATGCCCGCATCCAGAACATGTGCCAGTCGGTTGTCACGCCGCGAATCCCGTTCTTCGGCACTGCCACTCTGGTGCTGAGGGCGGGCGACAGTGACAAAAAGGAAGAGCAGGTTAGCGCCAAGAACCTGTACATCGACGTCGAGCGACTCGAGGCCGAGAAGGCCGTGTTCGGCGACATGAACATTGGTGTCGCCGCACGTGACCTGAAAAACCCGCCTATGAAGGGCAACGGGGAGAAGTCGGACCCCAATGGATTCGGCCAGGAAGCCGGCCATGTGGACCTGTACGGGGTGAAGCAGACGGCGTGGGCCACCACCGCCGGAACCTTCACGCTGCCCGGTCTGAGCATGAACGTCGTCACGGGTACCCACGAGTGCTACTAAGCACTCAGTGACGGGTGGGGGAGGCCGTGAGGCGCCCCCGCCCGCTCCACTCCGACCGGGTCTTCGTGGATCGCCCTCGTGCAACCGACGAAAGACCCTCTCACCACAGCAACACCGCACCAGGGAGCTGTTTCCATGAGCGCCGAGACTCCTGCCGCCCCCAGTTTGCCCACCCGCTGGAGGCTGCAGTTCCGCGCCTGGCGGGGGACGAGGCCGTTCTGGGCCGGTCTGCTTGTCATGATCGGCGGTGTCCCGATCATGTACTTCCCTTACGCGCACCTCACGATCGGTCAGCTGACGATCCGCATGGCCACAACGGCCGGCGCGGGATCACTGATCATCGGAGTCCTGCTCGTCGTCCTGGGCATCAGCCTCTGGTTCCAGAAGCATGTACGGACCTTCGCCGGCACCGCCGCGATCCTGCTGGGACTGGTGTCCCTCCCGGTCTCCAACTTTGGCGGGTTCATCGTCGGCTTCGTGTTCGCCCTGGTAGGCGGCGCGCTGGCCATCGCTTGGGCGCCCGGTGTGCCGGAATCGACGAAGTACGGGGAGCCCGAGGGAGACGGCACGGCCGCGGCACCTGCCGCTGCGGCCCCTGTGTCCGCCGAGGCCACCGACTCCACGGATGTGGCGACCGAGCCGGGCGGACTGAACATGAGCAAGTCGAACGAGCCGTACGAGCCGAACGATCTGTCAGGAACGAGCCCGGTGAACGGGGCGAACGGGAGGCACAGTGCCGGCTGACGAGGTGACCCACGGGACTGACGTGGACACGTCCCGCGGGAGAACCGGGCCGCGGCACGCGGCCCCGAGGAAGCCGCTGTTCACCAGGTTCCATGTGCCGGCCGGCAAGGCGATAGCCCTGGCGGCGATGCCCACCGCGGTGCTCATGGGCATGGGGTTCACGCCGACACTCGCACGTGCCGACAACAAGCCGACGACGAACACCATGACGGCTGAGGAATACCAGAAGTGCGTTGAGGTGCTGACCGGCGCCGCGAGCGGTACGGACGCGACGCCGACACCCTCCGCGTCCACCAGCTCCTCCTCCCCTTCGCCGTCCGACGACGGGGACAGGACGCCGAAGCCGTCCCCCTCGGCCAAGGCCACGGACTCGGGCTCCGGTTCCTCGGACGGTTCGTCGGATTCAGGTTCCGACGACGCGGCCGAGCCGGCGCCGGCGCCGTCCGTGAGCAAGGCGACGTCCAGTGGCGGCACCGGCGGCGACAGCGACAAGGTCACGCCCACGCCCACCCCCACTCCCTCGGCGAGCGCGAGCGCCACCGAGGAGAGCGGCGGCGGCCTGCTCGAGAACATCGGCGACGCGATCACGGGCATCTTCAACGGCGGCAGCGACTCGTCGAGCGACAAGGCGTCCACGACGACATCCTCCGCGGAGTCGAAGCAGGCTGCCGAGCCGACCGAGGGGACCGCCGCGCCGACGCCGGCCGCGTCACCGACACCGACGGCGGCCGACAAGCCCACGGCTGACAAGGGCAAGCCCGACACCACCACGGTCAAGGACTCGAAGCCGAAGGTCACCGAGGTCCTCAAGGACACCTCTGACACGGCGGCCAAGGCGACGGAGAAGACTGCGGAGGCGGCCAAGGAGCCTGCCGCGTCACCGAGTCCCTCGGCGAGCGCGACCCCAGACCCGGACGACTGCCCCGCAGCCACCGACGAAAAGGGTGACGTCGACAACGCGACCACGCTGCCTGTCGACCCGTGGACCCTGAAGGCCAGTTCGCTGACGCTCAACGGCGCGGACTACAAGGGCATCGTCAAGGTGCGCACCGCCGACGGCACGGTCAAGGAGGTCCTGAAGTACGTGATCTCCGGAGGCACGACGATCGGCGACCTGCACCAGATCGTCAAGGACCGCCTGTCCGGCAAGACCTACCACGCGCAGGCGGCCAAGGGCACGGACTCCACGATCAAGGGCGGCAAGACGATCATGTACACGGAGAGCATCTCCGGCAACCTGCTCGGCGTGGTCCCGGTGACGTTCAGCCCGAAGAGCCCGCCGCCTCTGAACCTCCCGTGGATCTACTTCACGAACGTGACGGTCATCCAGGCAGGCCAGTTCGGCGGCACGCTGACGATCCCGGGCCTGCATCAGTACACGACCTGAGCGCTCACCACCCCGTTCGGGAGCCGCACCGAGGACTGTGGCCCGGCCGTACCGCTTTGGCGGGGGTCGGGTCACAGTCTTGTGCGGGGAGACGAATAGTTGTCGAACGGATTGGCGAATAAAGACTTCTGTGGGCGCCGTCTTGCTGTCATGATGATCCGGTCCCTGGGGGAAGAGGGGCACGGGGGGCGCGTGTTGACCGCACGCGCAGCAGAGGCGGGGGTCTCACAAGTTCCTGACTTTTCCGAGACGGCAGCTACTGGTGACGCCACCGGTCGGCCTTGGCCGAGTGTTCGTTGTGCTTTCTTCCTGCCCGGACGAGACCGATCATCCGGACCGACCACTCAGGCAGGCAGCTACGTGCAAACAGCTCCAAGAAGATCGCAACGAAGCCGTCCGCGAAGAGCGTTCGCGGCCGTCGCGCTCGCGACTGCCGCCGCTCTGCTCGGCGGACCGGTGTCCGCGGCTTCCGGCGAACCGGGGGACAACCCGATCACCCTGTACAAGCGCACTCCCCGCATCAGCCTCGGAGAGCAGGCCGGCACGGACCGCTGCCAGGCAAGGCAGGCCCTGCCCTTCGGCGGGCTCGTGCTGGATTCGGTCGGGGCGGCGAAGCTCACCGGCACGAGGGAACGCTGCTCTCGGCACCACCGCGGGGCCTCTGATCTGCTCAACTCCTCTGTCCGGCAAAGCTGATCCTCCATCGACGCCTGCCACTCTCTGGGTGCCGTCCGGCCCTCAGATTCAGGCTTTTGCTCAATGTTCGGCCCATTACTTGAGTGACCGTCAGGTTCCAGGGCGCGAGGCCGCTGAGTCACGCCGGCCCTGCCGCATCCTGCGGTCGGCTCCCTGATCAGAAGAGGTACTCCATTGCGCTCCAGATCACCGTGGGTCCTCAGGCTCGGACCGCCGTCGAAGAGATCCGGCCGGTCGGCGCGGATCGCTATACCCGTCATCCTCTCCGCCGCGCTCCTCGCGGGCATCGCCACCAGTCCGGACCTCATCGGCAGATACGCAGGACAGGACGCCGTCCCGGCGAGCGACAGTCGTCCCTGGTCGGACGAAACCGCCGCCGAACAACTCCGCCAGGACCAGTGCCTGATGGCGGACGTTCTGCGTCTGGGCGGCCCCGCCATGTCCGCCACCGCGCAGAACGCGCTCAACCAGCCGGCCGACAAGCTGCACGTCCTGGCCGATCGCAAGCGCTGGCAGGACACTCCGCTCGCTGCGGCGTACGAGAGCGACCGTGCCACCGGCCTCAAGGAGAGTAGGGCGCTCAACGCGATCTACGACGGCTGGAAGAAGCCTGTGCAAGGGCTGGACATCCCCGCCGGCTTCACTGATGCAAGCTTCGAGTGGCCGCCCAACGGCTTCGACGGCAAGCCGACCTTCTACGATCAGACCGGTCTGTCCAAATGGTTCGCCGACCGCTTCTGGCAGCACGAGGAGACCTTTTACGAAGACTCCACCCCTGCCGCCGACGCGGCCACGCGTAAGGCCGTCAGCGACCTCGGCATGCCCCTGTACGACAAGGACCCTGAGCCGGGCCCGCCGTGGGACGAATGGAACCGTGCCCTCGCTGAGCAAGCTGCGTTCCGGTGGCTGAACGGGGCGTCGATCGGCCCGGCCGGTGCCGATGACGCCCGGATCTTCCTGGCCTCCGGCGGCTTCCCCCGTACCGCTCCGCAGCCGGCCGGACCCGAGTACCGCATCGCGGTCGAGGACATCAAGTCCCGCTTCGCGGCCTGTGCCTGGCGCGACCCGCTGGACCCGAACAACGTCCTGGACGACGTCACGGCCACTGCCGCGGCCGAGTGGCAGCAGGAGATCGCCTCCCAGGCCATGCGGCGCGATCAGATTCTGAAGGCCAACGACGACGCCACCAAGGCCCTCGCGGCCGGCGCGAAGAGTCTGGGCGATCTGCTCGGCCACTCCTGGGTCGCCGATCATCTGGCTCGTTGGCAGGACTTCTGGTCGGCGGGCGGCGTCGGCTACATCGGTGACGCCTCGACAACCATCGAGGTCGTCGGCAAGAAGGGCATGTGCCTTGACGCCGCGGGCGGCGGTACTGCCAATGGCGCCCCGGTTCAGATCTACACCTGCAACGGCTCCGCCGCGCAGGATTGGCGGGTCGAGGGCGACTCCACAGGCCTGCACCTGCGCAACGTCAGCTCTTTCAAGTGTGTCGAGGCCGCGAAGAACAACGCGGCGAACGGCGCCAAGATCCAGCTCTCCTTGTGCGACAGCTCCCCGGCGCAGACCTGGGAGTACAACGTTCGGGCCGCCACGCCGCTGAAGAACGTGGGCACCGGCAAGTGCCTGGATCTGAAGACGTACGACAACAGCCAGGACTCCAGGCTGTGGACGTGCTCCGGCGGCACCCCGCAGAAGCTCATGATCAAGCCGTCCGGCCACACCGGCGAGGTCCCGCCCGCCGCCCAGTTCACCAAGGCCAAGGCGGGCCTCGCGTCCACCCAGACCGCGGCGAAGAGCCAGGTCACCGCCCTCAAGACGCAGCTTGCCGCCGCGCAGAAGGCGGCCACCGCTTCGGACGCCGCCGAGCAGGCCGCGTACAGGATCGCGGACGCCAACGGTGCGCCCCGCGGCCGTGGGTTGCTGGTCGGCCAGCAGAAGGCTCAGGTCACCAAGGCGTCGGTGGCAGCGCTGACGGCGATGGTGAAGGCCGGCGAGACCGCAGAGGCCGCCACCCGCGCCTCGGTCGCCGACAGCGAGACCATCTCGCAGCGGGCGCTCGCGCAGGCCGCGCAGGCGAAGGCTGAGTTCCGTAAGAAGGCCGCGGAGACGGCCGAGTTGCAGGCCAAGGCCGCCGCCGACGCTGCGAAGATCCACCGCGACAACGCGAAGAAGGACAAGGAGACCGCGGAGGCCAAACTCGCCGTGGCCGTGAAGGCCGAGGCCGACGCCAAGGTTGCCGCCGCCGGAGCGCACGCCAAGCGCCTCGCGGCCGAGGCCGAGGAAGCGACGGCGAAGGCCGAGAAGGAGACCGCCGCTGCCAAGCAGGCGGAGGCCGACCAGCACAAGCAGAACGCGCAGGCGGAGGCCGAGAAGGCGAAGGCTGCCAAGGACAGGGCCGAAGCCTTCGAGAGGACCGCGCAGAGCAGGCGCGATGACGCGGTCACCGCACGCGACAACGCCAAGGACAAGCGGGACGACGCCTGGGACGCCGAGCAGAAAGCCGACGCCGCTCGCGCCAAGGCCGACGCGAAGGGCGCCTACGCCGATTCCCTCGACGCAGGCGACGCGGCCGACGCGGCCCGTAGCGCGGCGAACAGCGCGGACGCGGCGGCCGACAACGCCGAAGCGGCGGCACGGAACGCCCGTTCGGAGGCGGACGCCGCCACGCAGGCCGCGGCCGACGCGGACGCGGCGGCGACGCGCGCGGAGGCGGCGGCGAAGCGGGCCCGTTCGGACGCGGATGCCGCGCAGGCGTACAAGCTCAAGGCCGACGCGGCGGTGAAAACCGCCACCAGCGCCGCAGCGGACGCCATCAAGGCGTCCCAGGATGCCGCCGTCGAGGCCAAGGCCGCGGTCGAGCTCGCCGACGAGGCCGAGCAGCATGCCAAGGACGCCAGGACCGAGGCCGATGGCGCCAACAAGGAGGCTGGCAACGCGGTCGCGGCGGTGGCGAAGGCCGCGGGCTACGCCTACATCACCGCGCAGGCGGCCGTGGACGCGGGGGAGGCGGCCCGGCAGGTGGCCGACCCCGCCAACGACGCGATCCAGCTCGGCTCCCCGTACGTCGGCAAGGACTCGGCAGCAGGCTTCGTCGTGCTGTCGGGGCAGGCATCGAAGACGATCGCCGAGCAGCAGCAGGCGGTCGCCGACGTGCACGCCAAGAACGCCGCCGCCGAGGCCGACGCTGCGAAGAACATCGCCGACCAGGCCAAGGGTGACGCCAAAGCGGCCTACCAGCACGCGGCGAACGCCGCCAAGTACGCCGCCGACGCCCGCACTTACTCCAAGGAGGCCCTCGGCTACGCGGCCGAAGCCGCCAAGGCGGCCTCCCGGGCATCGGCGTCCCTGGCCCGCAGCATCGAGTACGACCGCCAGGCCACCGCCGACGCGACCGCCGCCGACAAGGCAGCTGGCAACGCAGAGGGCTACGCCAAGGACGCCCGCGATTCCGCTGACCAAGCCGCCCTCGACGCGGGAGCGGCCCGTGAGGCCGCGGCAGCGGCGGAACAGTCCGCCAGGGACGCGCGGGCCGCCGCCGACCGGGCGGACGTAGCCGCGACCGAGGCGGAACAGGCGGCGAAGGACGCGCTGAAGTACGCACGGGAGGCACAGGAGGCGGCCGACAGGGCCGAGAAGGCCGCCAAGGGCAAGCAGATCACCGACGGAACCGTTCCCGACGAGAACGGCCACTCGATCGGCAACGTCTTCCACGTCATCGACCGTATAGAGAAGGTCGGCACCCCGGAGGTCATCAAGAAGACCGACGGCTGCGACCACTGGTGGAACCACCTCGCCTACCGGGGCAACTGCACGATCACCACGAAGATCAAGTACAAGGCCGTCCTCGACCTTTACCTGTGCACCGCACAGGATCTGGACCCGCAGAAGTTCATGTGCCCCTCCAGCGCGACGAAGTACCTCGGCGAGGTCCGGACCAAGGAACTGTCCCAGGAGGTCACGCACAACATCACGATGGCCGAGTGGCAGGACGGCGTCGATCCCATCGACATCCTCTTCGGCAGCTGGATCAAGTGCGCCCAGAAGTTCAGCTCCGGTTTCGAGGGCGGCAGCTGGGGCGGATGCGCCTGGGCGTCCCTGGACGTCGCGAGCCTGTTCGCCGGCAAGATCATCCGACCCATCGCGGAAGCAGTGCGCGCCGTGGACGCCGCGTTCGTCACGGGCATCGGCATCCGGGACGCGTTCAAGGCACTCAGGTCGCTCGAAGGCGTGGACGGGGCGGCGATCGCCGCGATCGAGAGGGAGGTCGAGCTCTACGAGGAGATCGCGACCGCGTGCTCCCGGAATAGTTTCCCGGGCGACACCCAGGTCCTCATGGCAGACGGATCCCACAAGGCGATCCGCGACATACATGTCGGGGACCTGGTCCGCGCCACGGATCCGGAGACCGGCCGGCCGTCGGCGCGACCCGTGACCGACACCATGCGGCACGACACCCGGCGGCTGGTGGACATCACCGTGGCCGACGGTGTGCTCTCCAGCACGGCAGGCCACCGCTTCTTCGTCAAGGATCGCGGCTGGACGCTGGTCTCTGCTCTGCGCGTGGGCGACAGCCTGCGCACGCCGGACGGTACGTTCCGCATCATCACGGCCGTGAAGGACCGGGCCGGTCTGACACCTCGCGAGGTCTACGACCTGACGGTCGACGGCATTCACACGTTCTATGTCAGCACCGAAGGTGCCCACCCTCAGAGCGTTCTCGTCCACAACTGTGTGAACATCATCGCCGACGAGGGCATTGAAGGCGCTCACACCCTCGGCGATCACGTGAACAAGTTGGACGCCGACATGGCGGCGAAGGCGCTGGCCCCCAACAACAAGCGGGGCATCGCGACCCGATGGGCCAGCGAGGACGTCGCCGCCGAAGCCGTCGACAAGGCCATCACGCAGTGGCTGGAACACCACCCGGACCATGTGACCGAGCTGAACACCTGGCAGAACAAGATCGCCCAGAAGCTCGGGAAGGGCGGCCGCTTCGACCCTCGGACGGACCTGAAGACCATCCGATGGGAGGTGCGGGACATGTCGGTCAAACTCGGCGATAAATGGGTGCGTAACGGCACCCAAGCGGTGAAGAGTGCTGTCGACACCGACTGGGTCATCGTGCAGCTGAAGTACATCGGCAAGAAGAACGCACAGCACCCGCACGGCAAGTGGGTCGTTTACACCTCCTATCTGGAAGGGTGATCTTGACTGAGGAGAAGGATCCCGGGAACGGATACCTGGAGGACGTCTACGTGACGGACATCGGGCTGACCTGGGTCGCCTCGCGGTGGAGCCTGGTGGACATGTTCGACCGGGAGCCGGACCGCCACTCCCGCCCCGAGGACGGACCCCTCGCGGAGTGGCTCGGCTTCGCGGAACTGGCCGTCGACGAGTTCGACCGGTCCAGGGCCGTGCAGTTGGGCCAGGACGTCCAGCGGCTCCTGTGGTCGCCGCTCCCGGAGGACACGATTCGAACGGCATGGCTCGGGGCGACCCACGGCCTCTTCGATCCTGCCGAGTACGGCATCAGCGCCCGTGCCTGGCTGCAGCGCGCCGAAGAGGCATGGCTGGCCCGAGTGCGCCGGGACGATCACGCGTTCGTCCCTCCGCCGCCACAGCCGGTGCTGGACGAGGAACTGAGGCGGGCCGTCCTTCAGGTGATCCACTCGGCCGCGGAGCACCTCGGTCACGCCGCGGAGAACCCTCCGTTCGGAACTCCGGTGACCGGCCTCGTCCCCGCACTGGAGCGAGTGGTCACCGAGTCGTGCGCGGATCTCGGCTACCGGCTGTTCCTGCGCGCCATGAAGGCGTACCACGTACCGGCCGACAAGCCGAGCCTCGTCGCCCTCGGTGAGCGGTTCGGCTACCCGTATGGGGTGGTACGTGAAGGACTGAACGACCGGACCGACTGACGCTGAGGCACAGGGGCGGGCGGAGAACCGATCCGCCCGCCCCTGTGGCATGTCCGCACCCGGCCCCACGTGACGCACCCCACCCTGCCACCCGTTCAAACTCCGTTAACAACGGACTGTGATCTCTCCGGTCTCCTCGATGCCCCCGGAGCGCCCACCGGCAGCGGCCGGAGGCGACTCCCTATGTCGACCTCACCCGTGGCAAGTGGAGTGCGCTGCGCGACAAGACGCCGCTGCCCCTCGCCGCCGAGGAGGTCGAGAAGCTGCGCGGTCTGGGCGATGTCATCGACCTCGACGAGGTGCGGGACATCTACCTCCCGCTCTCCCGCCTCCTCAACCTCTACATCGGCGCCACGGACGGACTCAGGGGAGTCCTGAACACCTTTCTCGACGAACAGGGCGCCCAGACCGGCACACCGTGCGGCATAGGGGTCGCGGGCTCGGTGGCGGTGGGCAAGTCGACCGTCGCCCGTCTGCTCCAGGCACTGCTCTCCCGGCCCGAACGCCCGCGCGTCGGACTGGTGACCACCAGCGGCTTCCTGCTCCCCACGAGGAACTGACAGCCTGCGGCCTGATGTCCCGTAAGGGTTTCCCCGAGTCGTACGACCGCCGGGCCCTGACCCGCTTCGTCGCCGACATCAAGGCGGGCAAGGACGAGGCCACCGCCCCCGTCTACTCCCACCTCATCTACGACACCGTCCCCGGCGAGAGAAGCTCACGGTCCGCCGGGCGGACGCCGAGGCGAAGAAGGCCCAGACCGCGGCGATCACCGCTCGCAAGGAGGCTACGGCGGTGGTGGCCGAGGCCACCAAAACGGCCGCCTGGGCGGCGAAGACCGCCGGGTACGCCCTCGCGACGGCCCAGTACGCGCAGGGCGCCCGGGATGCCGCGACGGCGACGACCAAGGCGGCCGACGAGGCGATCACCGTCGGCTCCCCGTACCGCGAGAGCGACGCCTCGGCGGCGTACGCGGTGCTGATCGGGCAGACCTCCAAGACCCTCGCCCAGCAGCAGGCCTCCGCGGCCAAGGCCAAGTCTGACGAGGCGAAGAAGGCGGCAGCCACGGCCAAGGCGCTCGCCGACAAGGCCGCCGGCGATGCGAAGATCGCCCTCCAGGCGGCGGCCGACGCCGCGAACTACGCCGTGCAGGCGGTCAACTCCGCTGCGGCGGCCGACGCTTCCGCGGCTGCGGCGGCGACCGACGCGGCAGCCGTGAAGAAGGCTGACGCGAACGCCCAGAAGTACGACGCGCAGGCGGGCACGGACGCCCTTTACGCCAACTTCGCCGCGAACGACGCCGAGTCGGCGGCTGCCCAGGCCGACCGCGATGTTTCGGAGGCGGAGAAGAGCGCGTCGAGCGCCCGCTCTGCGGCTTCCGGGGCCGAGTCTGACGCCAATGTCGCGGATCAGGTCGCCACATACGCCGAGTCCGACGCGGTCAAGGCTGAGGAGGCGGCGTCCAACGCGGAGAACTCTGCTAAGGAGGCGGACGCCGCCGCCACCCGCGCCGAGGAGGAAGAGCGCGAGCGGGAACGGAAAGCAGCCCAGGCATTGCTGGAGGAAAACGGCTCCGGTGCCGGCGCCGACCTTACGGCCGATGACGAGTCGCTGCTCCTGGACGGCTGCGGACCGGAATGTGTCGAGGAGTTCCGGGAGGCCAGGGCGCTCACCGGGCAGGGCGTCGTGGAGTGGCTCAAGGCCAACGGCGCCGAGATCCTCCTTGAGTACATCGGCGTGAACGACATCAAGCGGTGCTTCACCGAGGGCGATGTCGAAAGCTGTCTGTGGGCCTTGGTGGACGCTGTGGGTGTGGCGATTCCCGTCCTGAAGTTCCCCAAGGTGGCAAAGGCGCTTATACGCGTCGCCACGGGGGTCACTGGCTTCCTGGAGAAGTCGGTGACGGCCAAGCGGGCGCTCGAAAAGATGCGCACCCTCATCAAGGACATCCGTGAGGGGAGGATAAAGACCTGCCCGGTGAAGCCCAAGGCACTGGCGGCACGGTCCGTCAAGGGCCAGGTCGCGGGGCTGGCCTCTGTAGCGGCTGCGGTGGGTTCGGACTACCCGGGCGTCGGTACGATCGTGAACCAGGATGGAGTGACGGTCCAGATCTACTCGAACGACCACGCACCGGCACACGCGCACGTGAAGGGCAAAGGCGAGGAAGTCCGCATCGGTCCAGCAAGCCACTGGCCGGACAAGCAGAACTGTCCAAGCGCCAACAGGCCGTGGTCACCGAGAACATCCGTACGATCAGGGAGAACGTCCGAGTCGCTATGGAAAGGTACAAGGCGCGTGGCTGCTGATCCCTCCCCGGCCTTGGCTGAGGTGCTGCGGCAGCTCGCCCAGGCTGTCGGCCGGTACGAGGCCGACGCCTCGTTCGCGGACGGTCACGAGCGCTGGTCCCTCTACCGTGTCGCGATGGACTACCCCGCCGCACTGCCGCTGCTGTTCGAGGCGGTGTCCCTGGAGACGGACGGCTCTCTGGCGTCTGGAGTCGTCGGTGAGGTGCTGGAACGCGTTCCAGGGGACGAGCGCGAGCGATGGGTACGGATCCTCCCGCCGACCGTGCGTGAGTTCTCTGCGCGCCGGGCGCGGGAACTTGGGGTCCTGGAATCGATCAAGCAGGGTGCCGTGTCGGTAGAAGCTGTCGATGATCTCATCGACAGCTGGTCCGACTGGCTTCAATTGAGAGCGGTCCGCGTGGCCGTCGACCAAAACGTCCTGCGTGTTGTCTCTCAAAGGGGCCGGACCAAGAAGATCAGGCAGGCTGCCGTCGACGCCCTCCGACAGGGCTGAGTGCTCCGTAGGAAGCGCCGAGATCGGATGGCTGTGCCTCGCCGGGCGTTTGTCCCGGCGGGGCACAGCCAGTGCGACGGCAAGACGCACAGCGTGAACGGTTGACATCCACCGCGGGTGGGTCCGTCCCTGCAACGGGACGGACCCACCCGCCGACGTCTCTCGAAGGCAGGGCAATGCACCATGGCGAGACAGCGTGAGCAGTACGGCATTCTCTACGAGGGCGACTTCGGCCTCAGCGCACTCGCCGAAAAGCTGTCCGTGACGACCGGATACCCCGACGAGACGCAGGCACTGCGCCTCGCGTCCGAAGTCGCCGCTGCCGCCGAGGGCGAGGGCGCGGTCGAGCTGGGCGTCGACGTGCGCTGCCTCCTGGACGCACCGTTGCCGGACGACATCATTCGCACAGCGTGGCTCGCTGCCGCGCGCGGGCGCTTCGATCCGGCGGCGTGCGAGTCGGGCGTCCGAGGCTGGCTGCGCCGGCTCGCCGCGCGTTGGCCGGAACTCGAGCGCAGGCAAGCCCACGGACAGTGGGATGCCCGGCCGGACATAGAGGAAGAGGAACTACGCACGGCCGTCGTCGCGGAGATCCGCGTATCGGCGGGCCCGGTCGACCAAGGCGTTGCCGAGAGCGACCACGTCGCACCGCCGTCCGGCGCCGTCGCCGGGTCGTTGGAGGCGGTCGCCCGGCAGGGTGATGGCGACCTCGGACTCCGGCTCTTCCTGCGCGTGTTGAAGGCGTACGACGTACCGGTCGACAAGGAGCAGTACGACCGTCTCATGGCCTTGGACACCGCCCTCGGCCTTCCCGGGCCGCTGGTGTACGACGGCCTGAACGTGCTGTGGCCCCCCATCGACACGGCGCGCCGCGACGCCTCGGGCGACTTCGGTCTTTCAGCGCTCACGTCGTGGTTCGAAGGGGGATGGCAGGAGAGCACCGCACGCGAACGTGTCCGGCAGGCCGCGGCCGCCGATGACAGTGCGCAGACCCCGGGCTCGGCGGCGGCACTGTTGCTCGCGGACGCAGGCCGCCTGCTCGACTCCTCTCTGCGCACCGAGACGATCAAGGTGCTGTGGCTGTCCGCCACGGGCCGGGGCTACAACATCGACCACCTCGGTACCGACGCGAAGGCCTGGCTCCGGCTGATCGAAGACGTGTGCGAAGAGCGACTGAGGGAGATCGCCCCCCAGTACCGCCATGCCGAACCGCCTGACCGGAGCGACTTCCATACCGACCTCCGGAGCGCCGTGCTACGAGCGGTCCGGGAGGCTGCACCGCTCCTGAAGGAAGCCGTCATCAGCCCGCACTGGGAGCCGATCCCCGGCGCGACCGCGTTGGCCGCCGTCGAGGAGGTCGTCACCGACGTGGATGCCGACCTCGGCTTCCGGCTCTTGCTGCGGTTGCTCGACGTGCTGTCCCCGTCTCTCACTCAGGAGCTATACAGCCATTACCAGGCGCTCGGCAGGCGGTTCGGCTACGGCCAGGACCACGTCGCCGGGAAACTGGAGCAGCTCGTACGGCAAAGCTGACCACCGGACGGGGCGGGCACTATGTGCCCCACCTGCGCCCCCGTTCGACTCGGCGTCGCCCGCCTGTCCAGGCCGGTTCCTCGTGGGCGACAACGGACAGCCAGCCCAGGTGACGCACCCCACCCACCGCCCGTTCAACTCCGTTAACAAGGGACTGTGCTCTCTCCGGTCTCCTCGATGCCCCGGAGCGCCCACCGGCAGCGGCCGGAGGCGACTCCCTACGTCGACCTCACCCGTGCCGAGTGGAGTGCGCTGCGCGACAAGACGCCGCTCCCTCTCGCCGACGAGGGGCTTGAGGGTGCGCACACCCTCAAGGACCACGTGGACCTCAAGCCCCAGGATCTTGCCGCCAAGTTGGACAAGGACGGCGTCGCGACGCAGTGGGCCAGCAAGGACATCGCCATCGCGGCGGTCAACCAGGCCCTGGCAGACTGGATCAAGCTGCCCGGCCACGCGGCCAAGCTCGAGACCTGGCGTATCGAGCAGGCCCAGCGGGTCGGCAAGGGCAAGGGCTTCGACCCGAGAAAGGACTTGCTGCCCATCCGCATGAAGGTCACCGGGCACGGCGCCTCGCTCGGTACGAAGTGGGCGAAGGGCGGCACCGCAGCAGGCGACGCCGTCGGCAACACGGTGGTGATCCAGCTGAAATTCGCCAAGGGGCATGCAAGCCCAAGACCTGGGTCGTCTACACCGCCTACCCGGAGTAAATATGACATACGAGACCGGCCTCACCTGGCTCTCCGAGCAGTGCGATGAGCTGGCGGACCTGCCTCCTGCGGAGATGGACTGCCTCATCGAGCGGGGGCCGGTCTCGGCCATGCTCCTGATCACCGAACGGTCGGTCCGGGAGCTCGGCCACCCGGCGTCCCTGCAGCTGGGCCGTGACGTACGGCGGCTACTGGACTCAGGCCTGGCGGACGACACGATCCGCACGGCCTGGGTCGGCTCAACCGACTACGCGTTCGACCCGGCCAAGCAGCAGGTCGGACGGCGGGAGTGGCTGGAGCGGATCGAATTGGCCTGGCTCGCGGCGGAATCCCACCGTGACCCCGGCTTCACCCCGCCCCCGGCCGACCCCGTGACAGACGAGTCGCTGTGCGCGGCGGTGCATAGGGCGACGGCCCCGGTGGCCGCCGTGCTGACGCGGGCGCATGAGGAAGGAGAGGTGTTCAACCCACTGCCGCTGCCCGCCCCCCTGGTACCGGCGCTGGAGCAGGTGATCACCGGGGCGTGCGCCGACCTCGGTTTCCGGCTCTTCCTGCGCGCGGTCAAACGTCACGCGCTGCCGTTGGACGGCCCGTCCCGGGCAGCGCTGGTGGCACTCGGCGAACGTCTTGGCTACCCGGAGGGTGCAGTCGACCAGGGCCTTCAGGGGGACTGACGTTACGAGGGGCGGCAGGGACGCACGTCCCGCCACCCCTCGTAAGTCAGTCCCCGCGCGACGGACGCCCCGGCATCTCACCCGCTCAGCCGGCCACCGTCTGTGTGCTGCAAGGTGAGGTGGGCGAGGTGGAAAGCGGCGCCCGTAACCACCTCCGCTTCACCTCCTCTCCTCACCCGCCCGCCCCCGCAAACTCCCGAGCCCCCTGCCAACGCAACACAGCCCACATCCGCGTCCCACCC
>NZ_LGDW01000484.1 GCF_001280005.1 Streptomyces sp. NRRL WC-3618
GTGTTGTTGTTGCGGGTGGTGGGGTAGGCGGCACCGTGCGCAGCGGCCAGAATTTACAGGCGGCTGCGGCACCTCGGCGGACGGAAACTGCGGTGCAGCTTGTTCTTCAAGGTCAACGGTGAGGAGTGGACCAGGCGCGGGACGACCTTGGCGCTACCAGCAGGAGGATGACAGTCACTCCGTAGATGATCAGCGCCCCGCTGTACACGCCAGGGGTGCTGCTGCCAGAAAAGGCCCCCACACCGATCACGATCGCGACGACCCGGGCGCCGCGGTTGCCCTGCCACAGTCCGAGGGCCACCGCGCCGAACAGGAGCGCGGGAAGGACGACCAGCAGACCAACGGGATCGGCTTTTGCAAAGGAGACCAGGATCGCGGTCACGAGAGGAGTGACGGCAGGCAGCGCGGTGAGGGCAATGACTGCCAGGACTGGCGCCGGTGGTCTGCGCAGCTCATCTGAAGACACCTCCCGAGGGTATTGACGCTGAGCTGGAAGGGGTACCGAGTCATGCCAGCCATCACATCACCGCACAGGAGGCTTGGTCGTCAAACCTTCCCCGCCATCCGGCCCGCACGCCCAGGGCCAACGGCACCCGGACCGCCGTCGTCCTGGTTTCCCTCAGAACGACCCTGGTGCCAGGTCGCGCTCGTACCAGGTGCCCCGCTTGCCGCCGAGGTCGGCCGGGGCCGCCGGGCCCACCGGGACGAACCCTGCGTTGGTCAGCACCCTCTGGGACGCGGCGTTCTCGTGGGCGGCGGCCGCCCGTAGAGTGCGTAGGGCGTGGCGTGATGCCGCCAGGCGGCACAGGTCCCTTACCGTCGCCGTCGCCACGCCCTGGCCGGCGACATGGCGCGCGACCCGGTAGCCGAGGTGGGCCGTGTGATCCTCGATGTCCATCAGGTTGAACCTGCCCAGTACCGAGCCGTCCTCGGCGACGAGTACGTGAAAGGCGCAGATGCCGGCCTCCTGCTCGGCCAGCAACGCGTCGAACCGGTCGGTGAACCGGTCGAAGAAGTCGTCGCCCCGGTCGGGGACCGAGGCGGCGAAGTAGGTGCGGTTGGCCAGTTCGAAAGCCAGCACCGCCGGCGCGTGACCAGCGTCGAGACGCATCAGTTCGGGCATCGCGGGACCCGTGAACTCGGGCCGCCGTGCTCGCGGGCGCGTGCGAGGCGTTCCTCGAGGGCCGCCCGGCGGGCCGGCCACTCCTCCCTGGCGATCGAGAAGATCGCGGTGTCGCGGAGGCGGCCTTCCTCGCCCGGGACCCAGGAGCGGGACCAGTTGCGCAGGACGCCCTCGAAGTGGGCGCCCGCCTTTTCGATCGCCGCCCGGGAACGGGCGTTGCGGGCGTCCGTCTTCAGATCGACGCGTGCCACGCCCCAGCTCTCGAACGCGTGCCGGAACAGCAGGTACTTGGCCTCGGTGTTCAGCCCGGTGCCCTGGGCGGAGGCCGCGAGCCAGGTGAAGCCGACCTCGATCGCGCAGAGGCTGTCGTCCTCCAGCCACCGTCGCGGTTCCCAGTAGGCCGTGGTCCCGACCGCGCGCCCCGACGCCCGGTCCACCTGTGCGTACGGAGCCAGTTGCCCCGTGGCGGCGCGGGCGAGTTGGGCGTCGATGTAGCCGTCGACCTCCGCCGCCCTCGGCACCCAGGTGAACCGGTACGCGCCGCGGTCCTCCTCCGTCGCGGCGGCCAGATCCGGCGCGTGCCGGTGGTCCAGCGGCTCCAGGCGCACGAGCGAGCCCTCAAGGACCGGTGGTCCGTCCAGCGGGGGGCTCATCGCGCTGTGCCGGGCTCGTCGAGGAAGCGGAGCAGTACGTCGGCCTCCGCACGGAGCCGGGCCGCCCGGTCGGCGTGCGCGGGCGCGGTCAACTGCGCCGCCGCGTCCAGTCGTTCGGCGGCCTCGGCGCGTACGACGTCCACCACGGCGCCCTCGCTCAGCTCGCGCCGCGCCGCTTCGGTGGCGCCGACCCCCACCGGCGACAGCTCGATGGCCACGCCGCGCAGATCGGCTTCGTCGACGGGCGCCGCCTCGGCGTTGTCCAGCGCGCCGAGGGTCGCGCGCAGGGCGCTCACCGCGACCTTGTCACGGGCGCGCATCGCTTCCGGCAGTGCTTGGCGCATACGTAGACGCAGGGGCATGTCCATGCCCGCGACCTTATGGCGGCGCCCCCAGGACCTCAACGTGATTAGGGCACGTACGCCGGATCAGCTCAGCTCAGCTCAGGATGCCCCGCTGGTACGCCGTCGCCACCGCCGCCGCCCGGTCCTTCACGCCCAACTTGCCGTACAGGTGGGTCAGATGGGTCTTCACCGTGGCCTCGCTGATGAACAGGACCCGGGCGATCTCCCGGTTCGACGTGCCCTTGGCGACCAGGGCCAGGACCTCGCGTTCGCGGGCCGACAGCGGCTCGTTGCCCGGCGTGCGGACCGCCGAGACCAAGCGGGAGGCGACCGTCGGGGAGAGGACCGTGCGGCCCTGGGCCGCCGCCCGTACCGCCGTGAAGAGTTCGTCCCTCGGGGCGTCCTTGAGGAGGTAGCCCGTGGCGCCCGCCTCGATCGCGGGGAGGGTGTCGGAGTCCGTGTCGTACGTCGTCAGGACGAGGATCTTCGCCCGGGACCGGCGGCGGGCCAGTTCGGCGATCGCGTCGACTCCGCCGCCGCCCGGCATCCGCAGGTCCATCAGGACGACGTCCGGGTCGAGGGTGGTGGCCAGTCCCACCGCCTCCACGCCGTTCGACGCCTCGCCCAGGACCGTGAAGTCCGGCGCCGACTCGAACATGCCGCGCAGGCCGTTGCGTACGACGGGGTGGTCGTCGACGATCAGCAGGGTGATGGGTGCGTCAGTGGTCATGGGGGTGAAAGCTGCTACAGATTTTCTAGTCATTCATAGTCATCCCTTGTCGCGTGTCTCACGTACTTTGGTCTCGTGAAGCTTTCGGAGTGGGCGCGTCAGCAGGGCGTGAGCTACCAGACCGCCTGGCGGTGGGTGAAGGACGGGAAGATGCCCGTCCCCGTTCGCCAGGCACCGTCCGGGACGTGGTTGGTCGACGAGGTCACCGTCCAGCTGTCCGAGCGTGTGGTGGCGTACTGCCGCGTGTCGTCCGTTGACCAGAAAGCCGATCTTGAACGGCAGGCCGCCCGGGTCGTGTCCGGCGCGAACGGGCTGGGCCTGGCCGTCGCTGAGGTCGTCACCGAGGTGGGATCCGGGTTGAACGGGCGGCGCCGCAAGCTACACCGGCTGCTGTCCGACCCGCAGACGGCGGTGATCGTGGTCGAGCACCGCGACCGGCTGGCCCGGTTCGGCGTCGAGCACCTGGAGGCCGCGCTGTCGGCGTCCGGGCGGCGCCTGGTCGTCCTCGACCCCACCGAGACCGCCGATGACCTGGTACGCGACATCACCGAGGCGCTCACCTCCCTGAGCGCCCGCCTGTACGGGCGGCGGGCAGCGAAGAACCGGGCCGCCCGCGCGGTGGCCGTAGCGACCGGCGAGGCCGCCGAGTGAAGAGGTTCCAGCCGCAGCCCGGTTTCCTGGTCCAGGCGTACCGCTTCGCACTGGACCCCAACGCCACCCAGGAGCACGCTCTGCGCTCGCACTGCGGCGCGGCGCGTGCCGCCTACAACTGGGCCGTCGGCTGGGTGACCGCCTCTTGGTGGCAGCGCCGCGCGGAGGAGTCCTACGGCATCGGCGAGGCCGGGCTGACCAAGTGGCGGCCGTGGTCGCTGCCCGCGCTGCGGAAGGCGTTCAACGAGGCCAAGCACACCGATTGGAGGTTCGCCGCCTGGTGGGAGGAGAACTCCAAGGAGGCGTACTCCACCGGCCTGGCGAACGCATCGGCCGCGTTCGACAACTACGCGAAGTCCAAGAACGGCAAGCGGCGCGGCAAGCGGATGGGTGCGCCGCGGTTCAAGTCGAAGCGCAAGGCGCGCCTTGCCTGCCGGTTCACCACCGGCGTGATCCGCGTGGACGCCGGCGGCCGTCACGTCACCCTGCCCCGGCTGGGCACGATCCGCACCCACGAGCCCACGGTGAAGCTCCTCGCCCGCGTCCAGGCCGGGACGGCCCGGATCCTGTCCGCGACCGTGCGGCACGAGCGCGGACGCTGGTTCGTCTCGTTCCAGGCCGAGGTCAAGCGGGGCCTCGAACGCGTGGCGCGGCCGGACGTGGCGGTCGGCATCGACCTCGGGGTGAAGACCCTCGCGGTCCTGGCCGACAGCACCGGCGAGATCCGCACCATCGCCAATCCCGGGCACTACGACCGGGCACGCAAACAGCTGCGCCGCGCCTCCCGCGTCGTCTCCCGACGACGCGGCCCCGACCGGCGGACCGGGCAGAAGCCGTCGAAGCGGTGGGAGAAGGCCAACGCCGCCCGCAACAAGGTGCATCACCGGGTGGCCAACCTCCGCGCGGACGCCCTGCACAAGCTCACCACCGCCGTGGCGGCCGAGTACGGCACGGTCGTGGTCGAAGACCTCAACGTCGCCGGGATGCTCCGCAACCGGCGTCTCGCGCGAAGGATCGCCGACGCCGGGTTCGGGGAGATCCGCCGCCAGCTCACCTACAAGACCCGCCAGCACCACGCCACCCGCACCATCGCGGCGGACCGCTGGTACCCCTCCTCGAAGACCTGTTCCGGGTGCGGCGCGGTGAAAGCCAAACTGCCGCTGCACGTGAGGACCTACCAGTGCGACGCCTGCGGCCTGGCCATCGACCGGGACGACAACGCCGCACTCAACCTCGCCGCGCTCGCGGCAGCCGCAACAACTGGTACCGGAGTGGCCGCAGACCAGGACACCCAATCGGTGTCGAAGCCTCGTGGAGCCGACCAGAAGACCCGCGCCACCCACCCCCGCCGCAAGGCGGAGGCGGGGCGGGCAGGTGGCGCAACCCTGCCGCACCAGCGGCAGACGGAAACGAGAGACCGTACTCAAGCCGAAGCCCTCACGCTCTGGTGACGAGACGGACCTTCCGCGCGGAAACGCCCGGAATGCTGAGACCTGACTACGGTCTCGGCAACGGGACCAACGGTACGCGGGCCGAGACCGCCGTGCCGTGGCCGGGCTCGGACTCCACGGTGAGCGTGCCCGCGACGCGTTCGGCGCGGGCGCGCATACCGTCGAGGCCGAAGCCGCCGGTGCCGGTGCGTTCGCGTACGGCGAGCGGGTCGAAGCCCTTGCCGTCGTCGCGGATGTCGAGGATCACCTCGTCGCCGAGGAAGGTCAGGGTGACGCCCGCCCTTGACGCGTGGGCGTGCCGGGAGGTGTTCGACAGGGCTTCCTGGGCGATGCGCAGGAGGGTCGCCGAGAGTTCGGCGTGGAGTTGCTCCGCCGGGCCGGTGACCGTGAACTCGGCGCGGGCGCCCGTCCGTTCGGCCCAGTCGGCGACCGTCTTCGTCAGGGCTTCGGGCAGGCCGTCGTTCTCCAGGGCCACGGGCGCCAGGTTCTGTACGGAGCGGCGGGCTTCGCCGAGACTGTGGCGGGCCAGTTTCATGGCGCGGTCGATGTACTCGCCCGCCTGGGTACGGTCGGGAGTGTTCGTCACCACCTGGAGCTGGGCGATGATCCCGGTCAGGCCCTGGGCGATGGTGTCGTGGATCTCGGCGGCCAGCCGGCGGCGTTCGTCCGCGACGCCCGCTTCCCTTGCCTGGTGGACGAGTTGGGCGTGCAGGGCGGCGTTCTCGTCGAGGGCCTGCTGCAACGCCGTGTTGGTGCGTTCGAGTTCGGTGATGGTGACGGCCCGGTCGCGGGAGCGCTGCTCCGTCTGCTCGGTGATGTGGGCGACGAGCACCTGTAGACCGAAGTTGACGAACAGCAGCCCGCCGAACGCGGCCCACTGGACCCCGCTGTCGAACAACAGCCCGCCTGCCTGCGCGGCGGCCACGGTGACCGCGCTGGCGAACAGCCCGAGCCGCCGCCACATGCCCGGGATCAGCTCGTCGGCGTCCATGAAGCCGGTGGCGGCGTAGAACGCGAAGAACGGGTTGATCCAGGTGAGCAGGAAGGCGATCACCCAGCGGACGACGTAGTACGCCGTCCCCGCTCCGGACGGGGTCCGGCCGCGGTTCTCCCGGCGGGAGCGGGTACCGTGCCACCAGAGCTGGAGCGCGAGCGCGGCGGCGACCAGGGCCCCGGCGGCCCGCCACTCGACGGGGCCGTCGATCAGTTCGGCGGAGACGGCCGCGAGGACCGCGCTGACACCGAGCAGCCCGTACGGCCCCCAGACGTGCAGTTGCTCCATGCGCCGGTCGAGCCGGGTGTCCGCGGCGGTCATGTCCCCAGTCTGCACAGGTCGTCGACCGTCCCCTACTCCCACCGGAACCAGCGCGCGGCACCCGCCGTCAGCAGTACCGTCCAGGCCACCAGCACGCCCAGGTGGTCCCAGCCGGGCCAGTCCCCCGCCGCCGCCCGGTTCAGTGCCTCGGCCGCCGCGCCGAACGGGGTCCAGCCGACGATCCTGGCCAGCACGTCCGGCATGGTCTGCACCGGCGCCCACACGCCCGCGCAGAACATCGACGGGAAGAACACGGCCGACCCGATCGCGCCCGCGACCTTCGTCGTCCGGGACAGCGCGGAGATCACGGCGCCGAGCGCGAGGGCGACCAGCACGGTCAGGACGAGGGCGAGGGCGTAGCCGAGGAGCTGCCCGGGCAGTCGTACGTCGAAGGCGAGGCGGCCGACCGCGAGGGCGAGCAGCGACGACGTCAGGGCCGCCCCGCCGTACACCAGCATCTGGGCGCGGAGGAGGGCTGCCGGGCGGACCGGGGTGGCGGACATCCGGCGCAGGATGCCGCGCTCGCGGTAGCCGGTGAGGGTCTGAGGCATGGACTGGAGGCCGCCGACGATCGGGCCGAGGAGTACGGCCACCGGTACGTACACGTCGATCGTCCGCAGGCCGCCCAGGTCGGGCTTGGGGTCGCCGAAGGAGGGGATGGAGCCGAGGATCACCAGGAGGAGGGCCGGGAACAGCAGGATCCAGAAGAGGGCGCCGGGTTCGCGGCTCAGCAGCCGGACCTCGGTTTTCAGTACGGCGGTGCCGGCGGCGGACGGGTGCGTGGCGCTCATATCGTCTCCTCCTTCGTGAGGTCGAGGAACGCGTCGTCCAACGTGGCGTCGGTGACGCGGAGTTGGTGCGCGGTGACATGGCTTCGGGCGAGGAGGGTGAGGACGGCGTTGACGGTCTCGTCCGTGCCGGAGAGGGTGACGCGGCCGTCCCGGTAGTCGACCGACGCGAGCGCCGGAAGCGCGTTCAGGGCGTCCTCGGCCAGGGGCGCGGACGGTGTGAAGCTGATCATCGTGGCGCCCGTCGAGCGGCGGATCAGACCGGCCGGGGTGTCCAGGGCGGCGACCCGTCCCCGGTCGATCACCGCGATCCGGTCGCACAGCCGCTGGGCCTCCTCCATGAAGTGGGTGACGAGCAGGACGGTCACCCCGCTCGCCCGTACGTCCTCGATGAGCTCCCAGGTGTCCCGGCGGGCGCGGGGGTCGAGGCCCGTGGTCAGTTCGTCGAGGACGACGACCCGGGGGTTGCCGATGAGCGCGAGCGCGATGAACAGGCGCTGTTTCTGGCCACCGGAGAGCTTGCCGAACCTGGTGTCGAGACGGTCGGTGAGGCCCAGGCGTTCGGCCAGCGGGCGCCAGTCGGCCGGGCGGGGGTAGAAGGCGGCGTACAGCTTCAGGGCCTCGCGGACGGTCAGCTTGGCCTGCAGCTCGCTCTGCTGGAGCTGGGCGCCCAGGGCCCGGCTGGTGGCCTCGTGGTCGGTGACCGGGTCGAGGCCGGTGACCCGGACCCGGCCGGCGTCGGGCACGCGCAGACCCTCCACGCATTCGACGGTGGTCGTCTTGCCGGCGCCGTTGGGGCCGAGGATGCCGAAGATCTCGCCCTCTTCGACGGCGAAGGAGACGCCGTCCACGACGGGACGGCCGCCGTAGGACTTGCGCAGGTCGTGTACTTCGATGACGGACATGCGATCAGCGTCGCGCCACGGGACGCGTCGGCGCATCGCCCGACCCGCTCCGAACGGCATCAGCCGATCGGTTGATGCCGACGTACGACTCGCCTAACGCGCAGGTCGTAGGACCTTCGTCCGACCCGGTTCGGACGAAAACCCGGTAGGCACTGTCAGTGGTGGTCCGTAGGCTCGTCTCGATGTCCACTACACGTGCAACCGCCGAAGAACCAGAGGCTCACGACGGCCGTTCCGCCGTACGCACGCTGCTGCGGCTGTGGCCGTATGTGCGTCCGGTGCGCGCACGGCTGTTCATCGCGGCCGTGGTCGCCGTGTTCGCGTCCTGCATGGGGCTGGTGATCCCGCTCGTCCTGAAGTGGATGGTGGACGGGCCGATCGCCGGCCACGACTCGCGCGGTGTGTGGCTCGGGGCGCTGTGGCTGCTGCTGCTCGGGCTCGGTGAGGCGCTGCTGTTCGGGCTGCGGCGGTGGCTGGTGGCCCGGCCGCTGGCCGGGGTCGAGGCGGCGATGCGGGCGGGTCTGTACCGGCGGCTCCAGCGGCTTCCGGTCGCCTTCCACGACCGGTGGGCGTCCGGCCAGCTGCTGTCCCGGGCGACGTCGGACCTGCAGCTGCTGCGGATGTTCCTCGCCTTCCCGCTGACGTTCCTCTTCGTCAACGCGGTGACGATCCTGGTCGGTGTGATCATCATGCTGGTCCAGGACTGGGCGCTCGGGCTGGTGATCCTGGGGCCCGCCCTTCCCGTCCTGGCCGTGTGCATCGTCTTCGAGCGGCGCTACCACCTGGTCGCGCGGCGCGCACAGGACCAGGTGGGCGACCTGACGACGGTCGTCGAGGAGAGCGTCCTCGGCATCCGCATCATCAAGGGGTTCGGCCGGCACCGCAGTCAGGCGCGGGCGTTCCGGGCGCTGGCGGGGACGCTGCGCGGGACCGAACTGCACAAGGCCCGGCTGCTGTCGGCGATCTGGGCGGTGATCGTCACCCTGCCGGAGCTGGCGATCGGGGCGGCGCTGGTGCTGGGGACGGTGCGGGTCGCCGACGGCGATCTGTCGGCCGGCACGCTGGTCGCCTTCCTGTCCACGGCCCTCGCCCTGCGCTGGCCCGTCGACTCCATCGGCTTCCTCCTCGCGATGAGCCAGGACGCGGCCACCGCCACGGAACGGTACTTCGAGGTGCTGGACGAGGAGCCCGAGGGCGCGGGCGAAGGCGAGGGCGCGGGCGCGGGGGACCTGCGCGCCGGTTCCGTTTCCCCGGGCGCCGACCGTGGGCTGCGCTTCCACGACGTCTCCTTCCGCTATCCCGACGCCCCCGCCGACTCCGCGCCCGTCCTCGACCGCGTCGACCTCCACATCCGCCCCGGCGAGTCCATGGCCCTCGTCGGCACGACCGGCAGCGGCAAGACCACCCTCACCGCGCTCGTCCCCCGGCTGCACGAGGTGACCTCGGGGCGCATCACCCTCGACGGGCACGACATCGCCGCCCTGCCCAGACAGGAGCTGCGCGCCCTGGTCGCCGTCGCCTTCGAGGAACCCACGCTCTTCTCGGCGAGCGTCGGCGACAACGTCCTGATGGGCGCCGGGGACGAGGCGGGCGAGGCCGAGCTGCGCCACGCGCTCTCCGTGGCGCAGGCTGATTTCGTCCACACGCTTCCGCAGGGCACGGACACCGAGGTCGGCGAGCAGGGCCTCAGCCTGTCCGGCGGCCAGCGGCAGCGGCTCGCGCTGGCCCGGGCGGTCGTGGGCAAGCCCCGGTTCCTCGTCCTCGACGACCCGCTGTCCGCGCTGGACGTGCACACGGAGGCCGCCGTCGAGGCCGCGCTGCGCCGCGTTCTCGCCGACACCACGGCCCTGATCGTGGCGCACCGCCCGTCCACGGTGCTGCTCGCCGACCGCGTCGCCCTCCTCTCCGGCGGCCGGATCACCGCCGTGGGCACCCATCACGAACTCCTGCGGACGAACGCCGAGTACGCGTGGCTGATGGCCGGCGCGGACGAGGAGACCGACCGCGACACCCCCCACGGCACCGACAGCCTCGAGGAGGCCGCCCGATGACGGCGCCCACCACCACGTCGACCTCCGACGACGACCGCCCCGCCGGGCCGGACACCGACCGGCACGCCGAGGCCGCCCTCGCCGAGCCCCGCTCCCCCGCCCCCGGTGACCCGTTCGACCAGGACGACCTGCCCACCCCCAAGGGCGCCACCGCCGGCCTGCTGCGCTCGCTCCTCGCCCCGATGAAGGGCCGGGTCGCCCTCACCGCCGTACTCCTGCTGCTCCAGCAGGCGGCCGTCCAGACGGGCCCGCTGCTCGTCGCGTACGCCATCGACCGGGCCGTACCGGCCTTCCGCGACCACGACAACGGGCCGCTCGTCGCGGTCGGGGTCGGCTATCTGCTCTGCGCGCTGGCCTCGGGCGGACTGCAGTACTGGTTCGTCTCCGCCGCCGCCCGGGTCAGCCAGGACGCGCTGCTCGATCTGCGCGGGCGTATCTTCCGGCACGCGCAGGCGCTCAGCCTCGACTTCCATGAGCGCTACACCTCGGGCCGGCTCATCTCCCGTTCCACGGCGGACGTCGAGTCACTGCGCGAACTGCTGAACGACGGGCTCCAGGAACTCGTCACCATAGCGCTGTCGTTCGCCTACATCTCGGCCGTCCTGCTCTGGCTGGATCTGAGCCTCGGCGCGCTCGCCATCGCGTCCTTCGTGCCGCTCTACCTCCTCGTCCGGCTCTACCAGCGCCGGGCGGGCCGGGTGTACGGGCTGCGGTCCACCGCGATCGCCGCCGTCATCGTCAAGTTCGTCGAGACGATGAACGGCATCCGACCAGTGCGCGCGTTCCGCCGCGAGGCCGTCAACGACGCCGAGTTCGAGGCCCTCAACCGGCACCACGAGCGGAAGAACGGCGACGCGATCCTGGAGATGGCCCGTTACGTCGTCGGCTCCCGGGTCGTCGCCAACACCGCTGTCGCGGCGATGGTGTTGTGGGGTGCGCACCGGGTCGCGGACGACTCGCTGGAACTGGGTGTGCTGGCCGCCGCCGTGCTGTACCTGCGCCGGCTGTACGACCCCATCGACCGGCTCGGTATGTTCCTCAACTCCTACCAGTCGGCGACCGCCTCCCTGGAGAAGATCTCCGGTCTCCTCGCCCAGACGCCCTCCGTCCCCGAGCCGGCCGCCCCGCGCGAGCTTGCGGTACGGGAGTCCGAGCACCCGGGGCGCGAGGTCGTCTTCGACGGGGTCCGTTTCGCCTACCGCACCGGCGGCGAGGTGCTGCCCCGCTTCGACCTCACCCTTCCGGCCGGGCAGACCGTCGCGGTCGTCGGCTCGACCGGCGCCGGCAAGTCCACCCTGGCCAAGCTGCTCGCCCGCTTCTACGACCCCACCGAGGGACACGTCCTGCTCGACGGCGTCGATCTGCGCGACCTGACGGCCACCGACCTGCGGCGCGGGGTGGTGATGGTGACGCAGGAGGCCTTCCTGTTCTCCGGCAGCGTCGCCGACAACATCGCCATCGGCCGCCCGGACGCCGAGCGCGAGGAGATCGAGCGCGCGGCGAAGGCGATCGGCGCCCACGACTTCATCACCGCCCTGCCCGACGGCTACGACACGGACGTACGCAAACGAGGTGGCCGTATCTCCGCCGGGCAGCGTCAACTGGTCGCGTTCGCGCGGGCGTTGCTCGCCGATCCGGCGGTGCTGATCCTCGACGAGGCGACCAGCTCGCTGGACATCCCAGGTGAACGGGCCGTGCAGCGGGCGATGTCGACGGTGCTGAAGGGGCGGACGGCCGTCGTGATCGCGCACCGGCTGTCGACCGTGGAGATCGCCGACCGGGTGCTGGTGATGGAGCACGGGCAGGTCGTCGAGGACGGCGCTCCGGCCGAACTCATCGCCGGCACGGGCCGGTTCGCGGATCTGCACCGGGCCTGGCGGGACAGTCTGGCGTGAGCGCGTGAGCAGGTGGAGAGCGGTCCGTGAGCCTGCTGGTGTAGAACGGAACGGAATGGTACGGAACGGGGACAAGAGCAAAATGATCGACGCGTACGAGGATCCCGGCACGCCGGACTCCCGTGGCGCCGCCCGCTATCTGCTGTGGCTGGTGCGGCAGCAGTGGCGGCGGTGTGCGGCCGGGGCCGTGCTGGCCAGCAGCTGGACGACACTGATGGCGCTGTCGCCGTATCTGCTGTCCCGGGCCGTCGACGACGGCCTCGAACCGGGTGACCAGGCCGTCCTGGCCGGCTGGGCCGGGGCGATCCTCGCCGTCGGGATCTTCAGCGCGTGGCTGGGCATCATGCGGCACCGCACGATGACGCGCGTCCGGATGGACGCCAACTTCCGTACGGTCAAGGTCGTGATCGGGCAGGCCGTGCGGCTGGGCGCGGCGCTGCCCCGGCAGGTCGGGGCCGGGGAGGTCGTCACGATCGGTGTCGGCGACGTGTCGACGATCGCCCAGTCGCTGACCGTCGTCGGGCCCGGTGTCGGCGCGATCGTCTCCTACACCGTCGTCGCCGGACTGCTGCTGTCGGTGTCGCCGACACTCGCCGCCGTGGTCCTGCTCGGGGTGCCCGTCGTCGCCGTACTCGTCGGACCGCTGCTCGGCAGGCTCCAGGGAGTGGAGGGGGCGTACCGGGAACGTCAGGGTGTCCTGACCGCCCGGATCGGGGACCTCTCGGGCGGCCTGCGCGTCCTCAACGGACTCGGCGGCAAAGGGCTGTTCGCCGACGCGTTCCGGCGTGACTCACGCCGCCTCCAGGAGCAGGGGTACCGGGTCGGGGCGGTGAGCAGCTGGATCCAGGCGCTCGGGGTCGGGCTGCCGACGCTGTTCCTGGCCCTGGTGACCTGGCTCGCGGCCCGGCTCGCCGCCCAAGGGGCCATCTCCATCGGCGAGTTGGTATCGGTGTACGGCTATGTCGCCGTCCTGATCATGCCGGTGTCGTTCTTCATCGAGTGCGGCTTCCAGATCAGCCGCGCCCTGGTGGCCGCCCGGCGGGTCGTACGGTTCCTGGCCCTCGATCCCGACGATGACAGCGACGGCCTGGGGCTGGACGCGCCCGGGTCCCCCGCCGCGCTGCACGACCCCGACTCCGGTGTGCGCGTGGTGCCGGGGCGGCTGACCGCGCTCGCCGGTGCCCGGCCCGCCGATGCCGCCGCCGTCGTCGACCGGCTCGGCCGGTTCGCGCCGTCGGCGGCGACCTGGGGCGGCGTACGGCTCGACGAGATCGCCCTCGCCCAGGTGCGCGCCCGCATCCTGGTCGCCGACAACGAGGCCGACCTGTTCGCCGGCACCCTGCGCGAACTGGTCTCCGGGCGCGGGGAGTACGGCGAGGAGGCCATCGCGCGGGCGGTGCGCGCCGCCGTCGCCGACGACGTCGTCCTCGGGCTGCCGGACGGGCTGGACTCGGCGATCGACGCGCAGGGCCGCAACCTCTCCGGCGGGCAGCGGCAGCGCGTACGGCTGGTGCGGGCGCTGCTCGCCGACCCCGAGGTGCTGCTCGCCGTCGAGCCGACGTCGGCGCTGGACGCGCACACCGAGGCCGCCGTCGCGGACCGGCTGCGCGCCGAGCGCACGGACCGTACGACGGTCGTGGCGTCCACCTCACCACTGCTGCTGGACCGGGCGGACACCGTGTACTACCTGGTCGACGGCAAGACGGCGGCCACCGGCAGCCACCAACGCCTGCTCACGGAGGAACCGGGATACCGCTCCCTGGTGGCCCGCGAAACGGACGAGCCCGCCGGAGCCTGAGAACGAGGCCCCTCCAGCCCAGGCCGTGTTTCCCACCCACCCGTGCACCGCATCCATCCAGCCCACGCCCAGGCCCCTCAACCCAACCGGCGTCCGACGACAAGGCTCCTCCGGCCCAGGTCGTGTTTCCCGCCCACCCATCCGTGCGCCGCATCCATCCAGCCCAGGCCCCAGCCATCTCAGCCCGTCCGGCGTTTGAGGACGAGGCCCTTCAGGGCCGAAAGGGGGGGTCTGGGGGCACCGCCCCCAGGGACGGGACGGGTAGGGGCGGCGGGGGCGAAACCAGGTCCGTGAGCCCCACCCCCACACACATCAAGGAGTTCACACGGTGAGCACCCAACTGCCCATCGCCACCGCCGTCGACGTCCGACGAGCCGCCGGCCGGCTGATCCGGGCCGACGCCCGGGCCTTCGTCGCGCTCCTGCTGCTGAACTCACTGGCCGCCGCCACCGGCCTCGTCTCACCGTGGCTGCTGGGCCGCATCATCGACGAGGTACGCGCGGGCGCCGGGGACGAGGCCGTGGACCGGCTCGGGCTGGTCATCGTGGCGTGCGCGGTGGCCCAGCTGCTGCTGGCCCGCTGGGCCCGGTACGTCGGGTACCGCTTCGGCGAGCGGACCCTCTCCCGGGTCCGGGAGGAGTTCGTCGACCGGGTGCTCGCGCTGCCCTCGTCGGTGGTGGAGCGGGCCGGCACCGGCGACCTGACGGCCCGGGGGACGGCCGACGTCAACACCGTCGGCACGACGTTGCGCGACGCCGGGCCGCAGCTGCTGATCGCCTCGGTGCAGTGCCTGTTCATCATCGGCGCCGTGTTCGCGCTGGACCCGCTGCTCGGCCTGTCGGCACTCCTCGCGCAGAGCGGCATCTGGTTCGCGCTGCGCTGGTATCTGCGCCGGGCGCGCACCGCGTACCTCGCCGAGGGTGCCGCCAACTCGGAGGTGGCCGAGGTGCTCGCGGCGACCGCCTCGGGCGCGCGCACGGTCGAGGCGTTCGGGCTGGCCCGGCGGCGGGTCGCGGTGAGCCGGGAGGCGCTGGGCCAGTCCCGGCTCAGGCGTCTGCACACGCTGTATCTGCGGACGGTGTTCTTTCCGCTGGTGGAGGTGTCGTACGCACTTCCCGTGGTCGTCGTGCTGGTGGTGGGCGGCGCGTTGCACGGGCGGGGGGTGATCAGTCTGGGCGCGGTCGTGGCGGCGGCCGTGTATCTGCGGCAGTTGGAGGCGCCGCTCGACGAGGTGCTGGTGTGGACGGAGCAACTGCAGTCCAGCAGCGCGTCGTTCGCGCGGGTGGAGGGGCTCGGGCGGGCGCCGAAGGGCGGGGCTCAGGCGTCACCGGTGCCGGTGGGCGACCGTATCGACGTGACGGGTGTGCGGTACGCGTACGACCGCGGCGGTGAGGTGCTGCGCGGGGTCGATCTGACGGTGCGGCCGGGTGAACGGCTCGCGGTGGTGGGGCCGTCGGGGGCGGGCAAGACGACGCTGTGCCGGCTGCTCGCGGGGATCGACGAGCCGCGTGAGGGCACGGTGACCGTGGGCGGCGTACCGATCGCCTCGCTCGGGCCCGAGGAGCTGCGCCGGCAGGTCGTGCTGGTCACGCAGGAGCACCACGTCTTCCTGGGTACGGTCCGGGACAATCTGCTGATCGCCGAACCGACCGCCACGGACGCCGAGTTGTGGGCGGCGCTGGCGGCCGTCGGCGCCGCCGGCTGGGTGCGGGAGCTGCCGGCCGGGCTGGACACCGAGCTCGGCCCCGACGGGGAGTCGACCGACGGTTCGGCCGCCCAGCAACTGGCCCTGGCCCGCGTCGTGCTGGCCGACCCGCACACGCTGATCCTGGACGAGGCGACGGCGTTGCTCGATCCGACGACCGCCCGTCATACGGAGCGCGCGTTGGCCGCCGTACTCGAGGGGCGGACGGTGATCGCGATCGCGCACCGGCTGCACACCGCGCACGACGCCGACCGGGTGGCCGTCATGGAGGACGGGCGGCTGACCGAACTCGGCACGCACGAGGGGCTGGTGGCGGCGGGCGGGGCGTACGCGGCGCTGTGGCGGTCGTGGCACGGGGACCAGCAGGTGACTTCTCAGCAGGTGACTTCTGCACAAAAGAATGAATAGCCCGTATAGCGAACATGACCCTCCGGTCAACGGACCATTTCCAGCCAACTTGTTGACGCGGTCCTGACAGCGCGCTGTCCCACCTGCCACTCTTCCCACGGCACCTTCACAGCAACTCCACAGTCGCAGTGCTGTGTTCATCGCCACGCATCCGCGCACACCTGTTCTGCCCCGGACGGACGACCACCGTTCGGTCCCCCCTGGCCGCCCGACCGGCGGTCAAGCAGAAGGAGTCAGTGTTGAGACGCCAGTCCCACAGACGCGCCCCCCACGCCACCCCCACCCAGCTCGACCGCACCACCGGCCGACGGGTCGCCACCGGCGCCCTCGTCGCCGTAACCGCCCTGCTGGCAGCGGCAGTTCAGTCCGGTGCCGCCACCGCGGCCCCGGAGAAGGCACCGCAGGCCGCGGGCAAGGTCATACCCGGCGCGGAGTCCATCAAGCTGTCCCCCGCCCAGCGCGCCGCGCTGCTGGCCGACGCCAACGCCACCAAGGCGCAGACGGCCGAGGACCTCGGTCTGGGCGCCAAGGAGCAGCTCGTCGTCCGTGACGTCCTCAAGGACGGCAACGGCACCGTGCACACGCGCTACGAGCGCACGTACGCCGGACTTCCCGTCCTCGGTGGCGACCTGGTGGTCGACACCGCCAAGTCGGGCGCCGTGCAAGGCGTCGTGAAGGCGACCCGCGCCACCATCAAGGTGGCGACGACGACGGCCTCGCTGCCCGTCGCGAAGGCGGAGCAGCAGGCGCTGACCGCCGGGAAGGCCAAGGCGAAGACCGCGAAGCTCGGCAAGGAGCCCAGGAAGGTCATCTGGGCCGCCTCGGGTACCCCGGTACTCGCGTACGAGACGGTCGTCGGCGGGCTCCAGGAGGACGGCACGCCGAACGAACTGCACGTCATCACCGACGCGGCCACCGGCGCGAAGCTCTTCGAGTACCAGGGCGTCGAGACCGGCATCGGCAACACGGTGTACAGCGGGAAGGTCGACCTCACCACCACGCAGTCGGGTTCGACGTACAACCTGACCGACGGCGCGCGCGGCGGTCACAAGACGTACAACCTGAACCGCGGCTCCTCCGGCACCGGCACCCTCTTCTCGGGCGCCGACGACGTCTGGGGCAACGGACTCGCGTCCGACCCGGAGTCGGCCGCCGCCGACGCCCACTACGGTGCGGCGCTGACCTGGGACTACTACAAGAACGTCCAGGGCCGCACCGGCATCAAGGGCAACGGCGTGGGCGCGTACTCGCGCGTCCACTACGGCAGCTCCTACATCAACGCCTTCTGGCAGGACGCCTGCTTCTGCATGACGTACGGCGACGGGTCGGGCAACGCCAACCCGCTGACGGCGATCGACGTGGCCGGCCACGAGATGACACACGGCGTCACCGCCAACACGGCGGGCCTGCTCTACAGCGGTGAGTCCGGCGGCCTCAACGAGGCCACCTCCGACATCTTCGGCACCGCGGTCGAGTTCTACGCGAACAACCCCTCCGACGTCGGTGACTACCTCATCGGCGAGGAGATCAACATCAACGGCGACGGCACGCCGCTGCGTTACATGGACAAGCCGAGCAAGGACGGCTCGTCCAAGGACAGTTGGTACTCGGGTGTCGGCGGGGTCGACGTCCACTACTCGTCCGGTCCGGCGAACCACTTCTTCTACCTGCTGAGCGAGGGCAGCGGCGCCAAGACCATCAACGGCGTCAACTACAACTCGCCCACCTCGGACGGGCTGCCGGTGACCGGCATCGGCCGGGACAAGGCGGAGAAGATCTGGTTCCGCGCGCTCACCACGAAGTTCACGACGATGACCAACTACAAGGGGGCCCGCACGGGCACCCTCGCGGCGGCCGGTGAGCTGTACGGCACGACGAGCCCCGAGTACACGGCCGTCGAGAACGCGTGGGCCGGTATCAACGTCGGTGCGCGTCCGGGCGGTGGCGGTGGCACCGGCACCTCCTTCGAGTCCTCGACCGTCGTATCGATTCCGGACAACGGTCCCGCGGTGACGTCGCCCCTCACGGTCACCGGCATCGCCGGCAACGCGCCGAGCAACCTGGTGGTCACGCCGGACATCTCACACACCTGGCGCGGCGACCTCGTCGTCGATCTGGTGGCGCCGGACGGCTCGGTCTACAACCTGAAGCCGTTCAGCTCCTCGGACTCCGAGGACGACGTGAACGAGCCGTACACGGTCAACGCCTCCTCCGAGGTCGCCAACGGGACCTGGCAGTTGAAGGTCCAGGACAAGGCGGCCCAGGACACCGGCAAGATCAACGGCTGGAAGATCACCTTCCCGTCGGCCTGAACACCCCGCGATTAAGGGCCCGTTCGAGCCCTGTTCAGGGCCCGTAAGCGACAGTGCGCCGCCCCGGTGGATCAACTCACCGGGGTGGCGCCGCCTTTGTGGGGCCCGTACCGCGCTTTTATTGCAGCCCTGCTCGGCCTTTGCCTTCACCTTGCCGAAGTCGAGCCGCGTTACATACACGAAATATTTACCCGGCAGTCGATTTTCAGCCAACATCACTTCGGGGTCCTGACATGTACGCGTCTCCAATGGCACTCTTCCACCACGCCGCAGCAGCACCACTCCAGCTCCACAAGCACTTCCGGACGATCACCCCACGACCGCCCGGAACCCCCACAAAGGAGTCCGCGTGACCCCCCTCTACGCGCGTCGCAATCGCACCACCCTGGCCATCGCCACCGCCGTCGCGGCCGGAGCCCTCATCACCACCGGTCTGAGCACCGGTGCCTCCGCCCAGAGCGAGCCGACCGGCACCACGGCCAGAGTCTCCGCCGTTCCGATGACGCTGTCTCCCGCGGCGCGCACCGCCCTCATCAAGGAAGCCGCCGCCGAAGCCCCGGCGACCGCCGACGAGATAGGCCTCGGCGCCAAGGAGAAGCTCGTCGTCCGTGACGTCGTCAAGGACTCCGACGGCACCCTGCACACCCGCTACGAGCGCACCTACGCGGGCCTGCCCGTCCTCGGCGGCGACCTCGTCGTGCACGAGAACGCGGCCGGCACGACCCGGAGCGTGACCAAGGCGCAGAAGGCGGCCATCAAGGTCACCGATCTCTCCCCCGAGGTCGCCCCGGCCGCCGCCGAGAAGCAGGCCGTCACGCTCGCCAAGAAGGCCGGATCCAGCAGTTCGGCGGCGTCCAGCGCCCCCCGCAAGGTGATCTGGGCCGCCTCGGGCACCCCGACCCTCGCCTACGAGACCGTCGTCGGCGGCCTCCAGGAGGACGGCACCCCGAACGAGCTGCACGTCATCACCGACGCGGCCACCGGCAAGAAGCTGTACGAGTACCAGGGCATCGAGACCGGCACCGGCAAGAGCCTGTACTCCGGCACGGTCTCGCTGAGCACGACGCTGTCGGGCTCGACGTACCAGCTGACCGACGGCACCCGCGGCGGCCACAAGACGTACAACAAGGCGCACTCCTCCAGCTCGTCCACCGGCACCCTGTTCACCGACGCCGACGACACCTGGGGCACCGGCGCGGCCTCCAGCTCGACCACCGACCAGACCGCGGCCGTCGACGCCGCGTACGGCGCGCAGAAGACGTGGGACTTCTACAAGGACACGTTCGGCCGCTCCGGCATCAAGAACAACGGTGTCGCCGCGTACTCCCGCGTCCACTACGGCAACGGGTACGTCAACGCGTTCTGGGACGACGACTGCTTCTGCATGACGTACGGCGACGGCGACGGCAACACGCACCCGCTGACCTCGCTGGACGTGGCCGGCCACGAGATGACGCACGGCGTCACCGCCAACACGGCGGGCCTGCTCTACAGCGGTGAGTCCGGCGGCCTCAACGAGGCCACCTCCGACATCTTCGGCACGGCCGTCGAGTTCTACGCGAGCAACTCCTCCGACGTCGGTGACTACCTCATCGGCGAGAAGATCAACATCAACGGCGACGGCACGCCGCTGCGTTACATGGACAAGCCGAGCAAGGACGGCGGCTCGAAGGACGCCTGGTCGTCGAGCCTCGGCGGCCTCGACGTCCATTACTCGTCGGGCCCCGCGAACCACTTCTTCTACCTGCTCTCCGAGGGCAGCGGCGCCAAGACGATCAACGGGGTCAGCTACAACTCCCCGACGTCCAACGGCTCCACCGTCACGGGCATCGGCCGCGCCAAGGCCGCCCAGATCTGGTACAAGGCGCTGACCACGTACATGACGACGACGACCAACTACAAGGGCGCCCGCACGGCGACCCTGTCGGCGGCCTCGGCCCTGTACGGCGGCACCGGCAGCGCGGAGTACGCGGCGGTGAACGCGGCCTGGGCGGCGGTCAACGTCAAGGCGTGACACCTGGCGCGTGAGCGGCACCAGCGGTGAGTGAGCGGCGGGGCGGTACCCGGAGCGAAGGCACATCCGGGGACCGCCCCGTCGTCGTACGTCCCCCGCCGTACAACTGTTCCCACCCCCGCCCTACTCTTGGGTCCCATGTCCTTCACGTACGCGGAGGTCGGCGCGACCCGCGAGCGCGGCTTCCGTTGCCCTCCCGGCTTCCACCACCTGCATGTACGCACCCGCATAGGCGAGGGCGAGGAGGTCTTCCGGCGCGCCTCCGAGGCCGTCCTCACCTGGGAGCTGCACCGCGCGATGGGCGTGGGCATCGACGCCTCCGCCGAACGGGCGGCCCCCGACGTGGACGTCACGGTGACCCTCGCCGGTCTCATCAAGGCCCCGTGCCGCGTGGTCTGGACGGTGGAGGAACCCCGCCGCGCGGGCTGGGCGTACGGCACGCTGGCCGGCCACCCGGAGTGCGGCGAGGAGTCCTTCGTGGTGGACCGCACGGGCGACGGCACGGTGTGGCTGACGATCAGCGCGTTCAGCAAGGGCGCGAAGTGGTACGCCAGGGCGGGCGGCCCCGCGACGCGCGGCTTGCAGCACGCTTACGCGCGGCGGTGCGGGGTGGTGCTGCGACGGCTGTGCGGGTGGTACGGGGAGGACTGAGGCTGAGGGGCAGTCACCTGGACGGGCGGATCCAGTCGGTCAGGGGCTGGAAGACGCCCTTGCCCTGGTACTGGTAGAACCTCGTCTGGTCGTTGCAGACCGCCGGGGTGTCCTTGTACTTGCCGCACTGGACTTCGGCGGCGCCCATGACGACCGGTCCGGTGAACTTCTTCAGCTGCTCCGAGACGGCCACCGGCGTGATCTTGTCGGCGCCGATCGTGTTGAGCACCTTGGCGTACGTCAGGATCGTGCTCCAGCCCAGCGGCGCGAGGACGTTCGAGGCCGTGTCCGGGCTGAGCCCCACCTCGGCGGAGGCCGTCAGGAACGCCCTGGTGTCCGGTGCCGAGGTGTCGGCGGGAAGGGTCTGAGCGACTCCGTAGGTCCAGGTCGGCAGGTCACCGCCGAGGCCCTTGGCGACGTCGGGTGACATGCACAGCGGGGTGGAGACCACGGGCTTGGTGACGGCGAGTCGCTTGAGCGCCTTGGCGATCTCGACGCATCCCGCTCCGAGCGAGATGGGGACGATGACATCGGCGGTGTCGGCCTTGTCCGCCCTGATCTGGCCGACCAGGTCGGTGACCCCCGCGTCGAATTCGACCGACTTCACGAAGAGCCCGGCGGCCGTCAGGCCCTTTACCGCCGCTGTGGAGGCGACCAAGTCGCCGGGGGTGTTGGTGTGGATGACCGCCACCGAATTCGCCTTGAGCACGTCACGCGCGTAGGTGCCCCAGGTGCCGAAGACGTGCGGCAGATCGCCGAAGGTGCTGTAGGTGTTCGTCGCGGTGGGGAGGGTGGGGCCCGTCGCCACGCCGACCAGCACCGGCTTCCTGCCCGCGATCACGGAGTTGAAGGCGTCGTCGCCCACGAAGAGATCGCCGACCCCGATGGCTGAGACGGACTCGTCAATGAGCAGTTGCTGCCCGCACTTCCCTCCCTCCTCCTCCGTCGAGACCACCGTGCAGACGTTCAGCCGCAGCGGATGACCGCCGATTCCGCCGAGCTTGTCGTTGACGTACTTGACGGCGGCCTGGGCGCCCAGTGTTGCTTCCGGGCTGCCGTCGGGACCGCCCTCCACGTTCACCCAACCCAGCGTGACCGGCGACTGCTTGGCGTCGACCTCGGCTAACTGGCCTCCCACGTAGCTCCGGTAGTCGGTGACGACTGCTGCTGACGGTCGGGTGTCCGGACTGGCTGCGGCGTCCGGCCCGTTGGAGCCGGACGCCGAGGCGTTCGCCCCCCAGGCACCGCATGCCGTGACGCCCAGCAGGGGCGCCACGACCAAGGCGAGGAGGCTCAGTCCTCGGGCACGCGGGATGGTGGGCATAGGAACCTCCGTGGTGGGGGACGAGAGCGCTCCGGATCGCTGGAAAGCCCTGCCAGGACCCCGTCAGCGTTCGTAATTTTCTTACGGATCGGAATCTAGGTGTAGACCTAACGCTCTGTCAATGGTTCGATACGCAGCGAATTGACGATCACGTAAAGGACCACGGAAGGCAAGGGTATGGCCGTATCGGCCGAGAGGCGCGGACTTCCGCAAGCTCGTTCGAGGAGACCCGGGCCCTGATATGGGAAGCGGCCACCAAAATCAGCTTTTGCGCCGGCGTCGCCAACCCACCTGCACGCGAGGCCCTATTACCGATGCGTCCGCCCTACCGGGTCGAGGACCTCGCGCCCACCATCGCGTCTCTCCCCATATACCGCATATACCGCGCTGAATCACGCGTCACCGCGGCGCGACGAGAACGCGGGTCAGCCAGGTCAGCAGATCGCTGATCACCTCCTGCTTGTTGGTCTCGTTGAACAGTTCATGGCGCGCCCCGGCGTAGGTTCGGTAAGTGATGTCCGTGAGCCCCGCCGAGCGGTAGCGCTCCACCACCAGATCGCTGCGTGACAACCCCGCGTTGAGAGGGTCCCCGTCCCCGACAAGGACACAGACCGGCAACTGGGACGGTATGCCCTGGGGTCGGGCGAGCGAGGACGAGGCCGCCGCGGCGATGTCCGCCATGCCCTGGGCGTCGAGGCTGAAGCCGCACAGGGGGTCGGTGAGATAGGCGTCGACGGCTCGGTCGTCGCGGCTGAGCCAGTCGAACGGCGTACGGGCGGGCTGGAACGCCTGGTTGAGGGCGAGCAGCGGGTCCTCGTCGGCGGCCTGCTCCGCCACCAGTACATCGACCGCTGTGGTGCCGGTCAGCGCGACCCCGTTGACCAAGTGTGCGTGGTCCAGCATGTACTGCTGGGCGGCGAAGGAACCCAGACTGTGACTGACGAGTATCAGCGGAAGGTCCGGGTGCCGCTCGCGGATGATCTCCGAGAGCGCGGCCATGTCGCCGACCAGGCGGTTCCAGCCGTCGTCACCGAGGTGACCGGGCTCGGCATGCCTGCTGAGCCCGTGCCCCCGATGGTCGTTGGCATAGACGGCACAGCCCGCTGCGGTAAGGGCCGACGCGAGCGGCGCGTAACGGCCGGCGTGCTCTCCCATGCCGTGGGCGATCTGGACGACGGCACGAGGCGGCCCGGCGGACTCCCATTCGCGCACGTGGATCCGTACGCCGTCCTTGCTGTCGAAAGTGAACATCACACTCCTGAAGTGAGGCGGGCACCCATTTCCGCGGCGGCGGACGTCAGGCGGGCTGCTTTCCGAGATAGCCGGAGACGACCTTGGACTGGTCGTCTCTCAGTTCCTGGGCTGTCGCGTGCGTGCTGATCTCGCCGTGGGACAGGACATAGCCACGGTCCGCGATCTCCAGGGCCAGGCCGACATGCTGTTCGACGAGCAGTACGCCGCAGCCGGAGTCGTCCGCGTAGCGCCGGACGATGGAGAGCAGTTGCGCGACGATGATGGGGGCGAGGCCGAGGCTGAGTTCGTCGAGCAGCAGGAGCTTCGGGCGGCGGGCCAGGGCCCGTCCCATGGCGAGCATCTGCTGTTCCCCGCCGGAGAGCAGCCCCGCCTTGCGGTCCTTGATGTGGGCCAGCGCGGGGAAGTACTCGTAGGCGGCCACCTCGTCGAGGCGTTCGCCACGGTGACTCAGGCGCAGGTGCTCCGCCACCGAGAGGCCGGAGAAGATCCCCCTGCCTTCCGGTACGTGAGCGATGCCCAGCCGGGCCCGGTTGGCAGCCGGGATCCTGCTCAGCGACGCCCCGGCGAAGCTGACCGTGCCGCTCAGCGGACGCAGCAGCGCGGAGATCGCCTTGAGTGTCGTTGTCTTTCCTGCTCCGTTGGCGCCGAGGAGGGCGACGACTTCTCCCGTGTGCACCGTCATGTCGAGGCCACGGATGACCGGCGCTCCGTCGTATCCGGCGGTGAGTCCCGCCAATTCCAGGACCGGGATGCTCATGATGCGGACTCCGGGGTGGTGGTGAGGGCACGGGACGCGTCCACGGCGGACGGGTCGCCGTCGCCAGGAGACTCGGCGGCGGGCTGGACGGCAGACGCCCCGAGGTAGGCGGCGATGACGGCCGGGTCGGTGCGGACCTGGGACGGCGTCCCGGAGGCGATCACCTTGCCGAATTCCAGGACCACCAGGTGATCGCAGAAACCCATCACGAGATCCATGTCGTGGTCGATGAGCAGCAGCGAGGTGCCCGCGTCCGCGACACCACGAAGCCGCTTGCCGAGCGCGGCGCTCTCGTTGGTGTCAAGGCCGGCCGCGGGTTCGTCGAGACAGATGACGCGGGGCCGACCGGCCAGGGCCCGGGCCACACCGACGAGTTTGCGCTGCCCCTGGGACAGCTCATGGGCGGACATGTCCGCGAGGCCCTCGAGCCCCAGAGCGGTAAGTGCCTCAGTGACGCCTGAGCCGAGGGTACGGCGTCGACCGAGCGTCTCGCCGAACGTGGCCCACCATCGCGGCCGGTCCGCCATCACCTGCAAGTTCTCCGTCACCGTGAGGTCTTCGAAGAGTTCGCTGCTCTGGAACGTGCGGGCCAGGCCTCGACGCGCCCTGACATGAGGCGGCAGACCGGTCAGATCCTTGCCGGCCAGTTCCACCCGGCCCCGGGCGGCGACCAGGCCGCTGACCGCGTCCACGAAGGTGGTCTTGCCCGCGCCGTTGGGGCCGATCAGTCCGACGAGTTGTCCCTCGCCGACCTCCAGGCTCACATCACTCAGGGCATGGACGCCGCCGTAGCTGACGCCCACCGACCGAACCGAGAGAACACTCACGGTGTGACCTCCTTGGGGCCGAGCGTGACGAGGCCGACGGTTTCCTCGCGCGAGTGGGTTCCGCCCGCCAGGGGGGCCGGCCCAGGCGGGCCGGATGATCCCGGCGGCGGGAGGGCGGCGGCCGCGCGAGCAGCTCTCTTCGCCGCCTTCCGGCGGTGGTTGGCGCCCGCGATGCCGTCCGGGTTGGCGATCAGCGTCACGATGAGGGAGAGCCCACCGATCAGCAGCGCCCAAGTCCCCTTGACGCCGAACCACTTGTCCAGGGCGTGCGGCACCAGCCCCTCGGTCGTCATCAGACCCGCGATCACGGCTCCGGACACCATGGTGATGCCGCCGATGTAGGCGAAGCCGATCAGGCCCAGGGCGGCCAGTGCGGTGAACCTGGCGGCGCTGACCGAGCCGAAGTTGTAGCCGTACAGGGTGCCGGCGGCGCTGGCGATGAAGGAGCTGATGGCGAAGGCGGCGATCTTCACCCCACGGACGTCGACTCCCGCGGCGGCGGCTGCGCGCTCGTTCGAACGAACGGCGAGCATGCGTCGGCCGAGGCCGGTGCGCCGCAGGTTGGCCACATACAGTCCGAGCCCGACGACGACGGCGAGAACGAGGAAGCCGAACACGGGGCTGGGCTCGTTCCCGTCCAGGCCGCGGAATCCGGCGCTGGGGCCGAGGTTCACTCCGAACAGGCGCGGCGGAGGTACGGACACACCCGCCGTTCCACCGAAGGAGGTGTTGGTGAACAGCGCCTGTTCCATGGTCAGGGCAGCGGCCAGGGTGACGACGGCCAGGCTCACACCGCGTACCCGCAGGGCCGAGACGCCCGCGGCCACTCCGAGCAGGGTGGCCAGGACGGTCGCGCCGAGGGCGTCGAAGGGAAACGGGATCCGCAGCTGGACGGCGAGGTGGGAGAGGACGAAACCCGCGGTGCCGGAGAGGGCGAGCTGCATGACGGAGATCTGGCCGACGTATCCGGTGATGACGACGAACGACAGGACGATGACCATGCCGATCATCGAGTTCGTCAGTGCCTGACGGAAGTCGAACGGCAGGACCACCAGCGCGATCGCGGCGACGGACGCGGTCAGCAGAGCGGGCCGCAGCAGCCGTTCGGGCAGGGGGACCGCGGGCAGCCTCTGCTCGACGAGCTCGCCTCGGCGTGGCAGGCCGGCGCCCCGGACGAAGAGGGCTATCACCATCAGACCGAAGACGACCAGTTGCTGCATGCCCGGCATGGCGTTGCCGTTGTCGGTCGGGAACCAGCTCTGCGTGGAGAAGTAGTACACGAGCGACTGCAGTACGCCGATGAGGATGCCCGCCGAGCAGGCGATCCACAGTGAGGTGAACCCGGCGAACAGCGCGGCCGCGAGAGCCGGGACCACCTGGAGCGGCAGGGTGACGGAGTCGATCTGGATGATGGGCGCGGCCAGTACCCCGAGCAGCCCCGCGACCAGAGTGGACAGGAGGGTGTTGGCGAGGGAGACACCGTTGGGCGACAGGCCCGCCAGCAGGGCGGCTTGCTCGTTCTCGGAGGCCGCGCGGGTGGCGAGCCCGAAGCGGGTCCACCGGTACAGGGCGCCGATGGCCAGCGCCATCGCGATGATCAGCCCGGTGAGAAGGAACCGGTCGGCGGGAGTACTGACTCCCAGGACGTCGACGGTGGCGGACGGGAGGACGGTGGGTGCTTGCTGGGGTTGGGTTCCGAAGACCAGCAGCATCGTGGCCTGCAGCGTGAGCAGGATGCCGAGGGATGCCGCGAGCTTGGCCAGCGGGGAGAAGGTGCGCAGAGGCTTGAACACGGCGAATTCGGTGAGGAGTCCGACCGCCAGTGCCGCGAGGAGTGCCCCGAGGAAGGCCGGCAGGGTCGGCAGGGAGAAGCCGAAGAATCCGGTGCTCAGGGACCAGAAGACATACCCGGCGACCATCGCGACGGCACCGGTCGACAAGTTGATGATGCCTGACCCGCGGTAGGTCACCACGACACCGAGCGCGATGCCGGCGATCAGTGCCCCTTGGCCCAGGCCGAGCACGGCGAATAGCAGGATCTGTTCCATTGATGGCTCCAGGAATTGCGCGTTCCCGAGGCTCCGTCTGGGGCGAAGGCCTCGGCAACGGCGGGGACGGTCCGCCGGGGCCGCAGACCCGCCGGGCCGACGGACGGGCCGCGGGGACGGTTCTGCGGGGCGGGTCCTGTGGTGGGACCCGGTCCTGCCGAGCGGGTGAGCTGCGGTTACCTGGGCGGGCGGATCCAGTCGGTCAGGGGCTGGAATGCACCCTTGCCCTGGTACTGGTAGAACCTCGCCTGGTCGTTGCAGACCGCCGGGGCGTCCTTGTACTTGCCGCACCGCACTTCGGCAGCGCCCATGACGACCGGTCCGGTGAACTTCTTCAGCTGCTCCGAAACGGCAGCCGGCGTGATCTTGTCGGCGCCGATCGTGTTGAGCACCTTGGCGTACGTCAGGATCGTGCTCCAGCCCAGCGGCGCGAAGACCTGCGAGGCCGTGTCCTTGCTGAGCCCCACCTCGGCGGAGGCCGTCAGGAACGCCCTGGTGTCCGGCGCCGAGGTGTCGGCGGGAAGGGTCTGGGCGACTCCGTAGGTCCAGGTGGGCAGGTCACCGCCGAGGCCCTTGGCGACGTCCGGTGACATGCACAACGGGGTGGAGACCACGGGCTTGGTGACGCCGAGCTGCTTGAGCGCCTTGGCGACCCCGACGCATCCCGCTCCGAGCGAGATGGGGACGACGGCGTCGGCGGTGCCCGCCCCGGCCGCCGTGACCGGGCCGATCAGGTCGGTGGCCTGCACGTCGAATCCGACCGACTTCACCGAGAGGCCGGCGGCCTTCAGTCCCTGCACGGCCGCGGTGGAGGCGATTTTGTCGCCGGGGGTGTTGGTGTGGACGACCGCCACCGACTTCGCCTTCAGCACGTCACGCGCATAGGTGCCCCAGGTGGCGAAGATGTGCGGCAGGTCGCCGAAGGTGCTGTAGGTGTTCGCCGCGGTGGGGAGGGTGGGGCCGGTCGCCACGCCGACCAGCACCGGCTTCCTGCCCGCGACCACGGAGTTGAAGGAGGCGTCGCCCAGGTAGAGGTTGCCGACCCCGATGGCTGAGACGGACTTGTCGCCGAGCAGTTGCTGCCCGCACTTCTGTCCCTCCTCCTCCGCCGAGACCACCGTGCAGACGTTCAGCCGCAGCGGATGACCGCCGATTCCGCCGAGCTTGTCGTTGACGTACTTCACGGCGGCCTGAGCGCCCAGCGTCGCTTCCGGGCTGCCACCGGGACCGCCCTCCACGTTCACCCAGCCCAGGGTGATCGGCGACTGCTTGGCATCGGCCTTGGCTTCCTTGCCCCCCACGTAGCTCCGGTAGTCGGTGACGACTGCTGCTGACGGCCGGGTGTCCGTACTGGCCACGGCGGCCGGCCCCGTGGAGCCGGACGACGAGGTGTTCGTCGCCGAGACACTGCAGGCCGTGACGCCCAGCAGGGGCGCCACGACCGAGGCGACGAGGCTCAGTCCTCGGGCACGCGGGATGGTGGGCATAGGAACCTCCGTGGTGAGAGCAAGAGGGGGTTACATCGGCAGGGCATGTGGCGACAGGCATGGAGCGTCCGCACCGGCATGAACATGGGCATGGACATGACGACATGGACATGACATGCAGGGCAGCGAGGACGGACCGGAGCCCGGATGCGCACAGGAGTGACCGGCACATGAGGGCGACTCCGGATCACCGGAAGGCCCCGTTCAGGCGCCTTTCAGCTTTCGTAACTTTCTTACGGATCGGGAATCTAGGTGTAGGCTTCGCACTGTGTCAACGGTTCGGTTCACATCGAATTAACGATCACGTAAGGGGAGGGCAAGGGGATGGCGGTACCGGCCGAGAGGCGCAGACTTCCGCGACGCTCGCTCGAGGAGACCCGGGCCCTGATGCTGGAAGCGGCCACCAAAATCGTCTGCGCGGGCACGGCGGACACGAGCGAGGCCGCGGTCTCCGCCGCCCTGGCTCATGTGCGCGTCAAACAGGTCACCGAAGAGGCCACCCGTATCATCCGGGCCCGGCTGGGCGAGGAATCGGCGCCTGCCGTCACCACGGGTTCGATCTACCAGATCTGGCCCGCCCAGGCCGACTTCCAGGCCGAACTACTGTTCCACCTCACGTCCCGGCAGGCGCAACTCGTCCCCAGCCTGTCCGACAGCGTCCGCCGCTTCGACAAGGCTGTCGCGGACGGTATTACCTGGCAGGACGCGCTCAACGACGTCCTCGGCGACAACCACGAGAACCACCGCGTCGACCCGATCTACCGCGTGATGCTCGGCTTCTACGCCAGCGCCGCCAACCCACGTGTACGCGAGGCCCTCGGCCACTACGGCGAGTCGTTCACGCAGGTGGCCTGTCAGGCGTATCAAGCGCTGCTCGATGCCTACAACCTACGGATGCGTCCGCCCTACCAGGTCGAGGACCTCGCGACCACGATCGCGTCTCTTCTCGACGGGTTCCACATGCGCTGGATCGCCGGATACGGCAACCTTCAGGACCCCTTCGGGGACCAGGACTGGACCCTCGCCACGCGTGCCGCCGTCACTCTCTTCGACCAGTTCACCACGGCCGCGCCGGAGGCCCAGGCACCCTGACGCGCAGGGCCCAGGCCGCTCACGGCGGTACGTGTGCACCCTGCTGGGCGGCATACGGCCGCCCAGCAGGTTCCGGCCCCACAACCGCGTTCACCGCATCAAAACCCCCGCTCCCTCCCCCAGTTCCTCCGAAGGCACCGCCACCAGCCCCATCTCCGCGCTCGACGCCAGCAGCCGGTGCGCCGGCAGAATCCGCACCGTGTACCCGTACGGCCCCGTCCGGTGCAGGGACAGTGGTCCCTCGAACTGCCAGTGCCCTTCCGGGTCCGGGCCGCCGACCGCCTTCAGTGGCACCGCCGTGGCGTCGGTGATGCTGTCCTGCGAGTCGACGCGCCCCGAGACCGCCTGGACCTCGACGTCGTCCGGGGACAGATCGCCCAGGCCCACCCGTACGCGGAGGGAGAGCGTGCTGCCCAGTTCCGCCGTCAGCGCGGGGGCGGTCGCCGCCGAGGTCTCCACGTGGTCGACCGTCACCTTGTGCCAGGCGGAGCGGACCCGGGACTTCCAGGCCGCCAACTCCCTTGCCGTGTCCGGTGTCATGGTGCGGTGGGCGCGCGCCGCGGGGGCGTAGAGGCGCTCCACGTACTCGCGGACCATCCGGCCGGCCAGGACCTTCGGGCCGAGGTGGGTGAGGGTCTCGCGGACCATCTCGATCCAGCGGTCGGGCAGGCCCGTCTCGCCGTGCTCGTAGAAGCGCGGGGTGACCCGCTGTTCGAGGAGGTCGTACAGGGCCGCTGCCTCGACGTCGTCCCGGTGGTCGGAGTCCGTGCCCGCGATGCCGTCCGCCGTGGGGATCGCCCAGCCGAAATCGGGCCGGAACCATTCGTCCCACCAGCCGTCCAGGACCGAGAGGTTGAGGCAGCCGTTCAGCGCCGCCTTCATACCGCTCGTCCCGCACGCCTCCAGGGGGCGCAGGGGGTTGTTGAGCCAGATGTCGCAGCCCGGGTACAGCTTCTGCGCCATCGCCATGCCGTAGTCGGGGAGGAACACGATGCGGTGGCGGACACGCGGGTCGTCGGCGAAACGCACCAGCTCCTGGATCAGCCGCTTCCCGCCGTCGTCCGCCGGGTGCGCCTTGCCCGCGATCACGATCTGGATGGGGCGTTCGGGGTGGAGGAGCAGGTCGAGGAGACGGTCGCGGTCGCGCAGCATCAGGGTCAGGCGTTTGTACGAGGGGACCCGGCGCGCGAAGCCGATCGTCAGGACGTCCGGGTCGAGCACCCCATCGATCCAGCCCAACTCGGCCGTCCCCGCGCCGCGTTGCCGCCAGGACGCGCGCAGCCGTTCCCGTACCTCCACCACCAACTGCTCACGCAGGGACCGCCGTAGCTCCCAGATGTCCTGGTCTGCGATGCCCGCCACCACGTCCCACCGGTCCGAGCCGCCGACCGTCAGCGCGTCCTCGGCGCGCCCCGCGCCGATCTGACGGGCACCGAGGCTGAGCACCTCCGGGGCGACCCAAGTGGGCGCGTGTACACCGTTGGTGACCGAGGTGATCGGCACCTCGGCCGGGTCGAAGCCCGGCCACAGCCCCGCGAACATCTCCCTGCTCACCTGGCCGTGCAGAAGGGAGACCCCGTTGGCCTGGCGGCCCAACCGCAGGCCCATCACGGCCATGTTGAAGAGGTTCGGTTCGCCACCGGGGTAGGTCTCCATGCCGAGGCTCAGCACGCGTTCCACGTCGATACGCGGGAGTTCGGCGTCGGGGCCGAAGTGGCGTGCGACCAGTTCACGGTCGAAACGGTCGATGCCGGCCGGGACGGGGGTGTGCGTCGTGAAGACCGTCCCCGCACGCACCGCTTCCAGACCCGCGTCGAAGTCCAGGCCCTCGTCGCAGAGTTCGGCGATCCGTTCCAGTCCGAGGAAGCCCGCGTGGCCCTCGTTGGTGTGGAACACCTCGGGGGCGGGGTGGCCGGTGAGGCGGCAGTACGTACGGACCGCGCGCACTCCTCCTATGCCGAGCAGCATCTCCTGGAGGAGGCGGTGCTCGCTGCCTCCCCCGTACAGCCGGTCCGTGACGCCCCGTTCGCCGAGGTCGTTCTCCTCCACGTCCGAGTCGAGGAGCAGCAGCGGTACGCGTCCCACCTGCGCGAGCCAGACCCGGGCCCGCAGCGACCGGCCGCCGGGCAGGGCCAGGGAGACCTGGGAGGGGGTGCCGTCGGGTTCCTTGAGGAGGGCGACGGGGAGTTCGTTGGGGTCGAGGACCGGATAGTGCTCCTGCTGCCAGCCGTCCCGGGAGAGGGACTGGCGGAAGTAGCCGTGCCGGTACATGAGTCCGACGCCGATCAGCGGTACGCCGAGGTCACTGGCCGACTTCAGATGGTCCCCGGCGAGGATGCCGAGGCCGCCGGAGTACTGCGGCAGGGCGGCCGTGATGCCGTACTCGGGGGAGAAGTAGGCGACGGCGGCGGGGAGTTCGGCCCCCTGGCCGGAGCCCTGCGGCTGTGTCTCGGGCTGCGTCTGCGTCTGGTACCAGCGGTCGCCGGTGACGTAGTCGTGCAGGTCGTCGGCGACCGTGGTGAGGCGGCGCAGGAAGCGGCGGTCCTCGGCCAGTTCGGTGAGCCGCTCGGGCGAGAGGCTGCCGAGGAGCCGTACGGGGTCGCGGTCCGCGTCGGCCCAGCGCTCGGGGTCGACGGACTGGAAGAGTTCGCGGGTCTCCGCATGCCAGGACCAGCGCAGATTGCGGGCCAGATCACTGAGCGGCCGCAGGGGCTCGGGGAGAACGGGACGGACGGTGAACCGACGGATCGCCTTCACATTCACCTCGGTGGTCGTGCGTGATGTAAGGACGCACGGCGTTGTGCGTCCCGTCGTCAACCCCTTGACGGTATCGGTGAGGGAGCCCGGGAACCATGGCGCGTATTGCGCGCCCCCCACGCCGAACCGACTGCCGATATGGCCGATTCCGCCCCCGTAGGCCACCTTGTAACACTTCTCCCCGCACGAGAGGCTGCCCAGAAGGCCGCCCGGTGTCGGCGGCCCAGGAGGGGGAACTCCCACCATGAAGACCGTGAAAGACGCGAAAACCGTGAAACCAGTGAAACGGACGCGCCCCTGGCGTCCGCGCTGGGCGGCTGCCCTGACCGCGGCGACCACCGCCGCGGTGCTTTCGGTCACCGCACCCGCGCAGGCCGCCCCGGAGGCTCGCATAGCCGGCGCCGGTGAACCCGGCTCCGTCGGCGGAAGTTACCTGGTGACGCTCAAGGGAGGTACGGCGGCCTCGTCGGCGGACGGCACGAGACTGGCCGCGAAGTACGGGGCGAGAATAAGCCACATCTACAGCACCGTCCTGAACGGCTACGCCGTGCGGGCCAACGAGGAACAGGCCAAAAACCTCGCGGCGGACTCCCGCGTGGCCTCGGTCGCCCAGGACACCCGGATCACGTACGACGGCGCCGACAAGGCGGGCGCGCGCGGCCGGCAGGACCCGCCGTCCTGGGGCCTGGACCGGATCGACCAGGCCGGTCTGCCGCTCGACAGCAGCTACGCCTGGCCGGAGTCGGCGGGCAGGGGCGTCACGGTGTACGTGATCGACACCGGCATCCGTGTCTCGCACAAGGACTTCGGTGGACGCGCGAGTTACGGCTGGGACTTCGTCGACGGCGACAGATGGGCCGGCGACGGAAACGGCCACGGTACGCATGTCGCGGCGACGATCGCCGGTACGGCCCTGGGCGTCGCCAAGAAGGCCAAGGTCGTCTCCGTACGCGTCCTCGACGACTCCGGCGCCGGGACGACAGCGCAGGTCATCGCCGGTATCGACTGGGTCACGCGGAACGCCAGGAAGCCCGCCGTCGCCAATGTGAGCCTCGGGGGCCGGCGCAACGCCCAACTCGACGCGGCCGTACGGTACTCGATCGCGTCCGGGGTGACGTACACGATCGCGGCCGGGAACGACGGGCAGCCGGCGCAGTACAGCTCCCCGGCCGCCGTCAAGGAGGCGATCACGGTCGGCGCGACCGGGCCGACCGACGCTCGCGCCGACTTCTCGAACTGGGGATCGAGTCTCGATCTGTTCGCCCCGGGTGTCTCGATCACCTCCGCGTCGTACGCCAGCGACACCGGCCGGGTGGCCTACTCCGGTACGTCGATGGCGGCGCCGCACGCGGCGGGGGCGGCAGCCCTCTACTTGGCGGAACGACCGAAATCCAGTCCGGCGCAAGTCGCCAAGGCGCTGACGACTCTGGCGACGGTCGGGAAAGTCTCCGACAAGGGCGCCGGTTCACCGAACAAACTCCTGCGGATACCGCTCTCTTAGGAGCACTGTGCCGTTGTCGGCCCCGTCCGCCGGACGGGGCCGATGTCGTTCGCCGACCTGGCTGATCCTGGGTGCTGACATACGCGTGAGTAGTTAGCAAAGTGCCGGATTGCCTACCCGAATAGGGTGGGAAGGCTCCTCCGGTACACGACTGGGGGTACACCACGCAGGACACCCTCCCCACATCCATCCGCCCACCCACGTTGACGCGGACAGGAGCGGTCATGCCCGCCACGCACCACTCGCCAGCACCCCCGACTCCCACCACCGGGACACCACCACCGATACGGCAACCCGACACCACCGTCCCGCCACAAGCCGCCCAGGCAACGCAGGCCTCGGATACGCCCTCGCCGGGCCCCA
>NZ_LGDW01000485.1 GCF_001280005.1 Streptomyces sp. NRRL WC-3618
AGACGGGACAGGGGCGGGGGGTGCGACGGCAGAGGGGGTGGTGTCCGCGCCGGACGCGGAGGCGTTGATGCCGGGCAGGTTGTCCGTCGTGGCCAGGACGGCGACGGTGACGACGACCAGGGCGGAGCCCGCGAGGACGAGTGTGCGGGCGACGCGGCCGTCCCGGGTACCGACCCGGCGCCGCGCGGCGCCCGCGGTGGCGCCGTCGGCCGGCCGGACGGACGGTATCGCCTCGTCCGAGGTGCCGGGTTCGTCCCTGATGACCCGGAGCAGAGCGTCCCGTGCCACCGGAGCCGTCAGCCGTTCCCGGGCGCTCTTGCGCAGCAGCCCCTGGATGACCTGGGTGAGCGGGCCGGCGCGCACCGGGCTGCGCAGCGGCAGCCGGTCGACCGCCCGGAGCGTGGCGTCGGGCCGCCCCCGGTCACGGAAGGGGGGCCGGCCTTCCGCCATCGCGTAGAGGATCGCGCCGAGCGCCCACAGGTCGTCCGACGGTTCGGCGCGCGCACCGTGGGCCTGCTCGGGCGAGGCGTACGAGGGCGCGCCGACCCGCGACAGGGACGTGGCCCCCGCCAGGCCGAAACCGGTCACCACGACCGGGCCCTGGTCCCGCACGAACACCTGGCCGGGGCTGAGTTCGGCGTGCACGATGCCCTCGCGGTGCGCGGCCTCCAGCGCGTCGAGCACCTCGAGTGTGATGCGTGCCGCCCGCACGTAGTTGAACGTGCCCTGCCGTTCGAGGAGTTCACTGAGCGGCGTGCCGTCGATCCACTCGGCGACCGTCCACAGAGTGCCGAACTCCTCGAGGACGTCGATCACGACGCCCACCTGGCCGGGGAGGACCAGTCCGAGGATCTCGGAGGCGCGCGTCACCCGGGCGATGGTCCGGCGCGCGGTCTGTTCCCGGGGATCGGGAGGGAGCTGGATCTGGGTGAGGACGACCGGGCGCGCGGATGCGGTGTCCTCGCCGGCCCAGGAGACCCGATTCGTCTCGCGATGGATGACATCGAGGAGTCGGTACCTTCCGGCCACCAACTCATGTGTGGAGACGTGCGCCTTGACCATGGCCATCCCTCGCTGAACCCCTGGCTCTCACCTTTCCCAGAGGTACGAGGGGTGCGATGGGGTCTGTTCAAATATTCCGCAACTCCCGGGCCCGATTCTCCTGTTATTCATCTGCGCCGAGCAACTGTGCGAAGAAATGGGTGCATTCCCTGGTCCTTGCGTGACGGCCCACGCACGATCTCCCCACCGGATCCCTCCGCGCCGGATCCCCCGGCCCGGCTCACAGCTCGCGGCGCGCCAGGAAGCCCAGCAGCGCCCGCAGCTCGTCGACCGCCCGGCCCGTCAGGGGCAGGTCGTCCAGGCCGCGCTCGACCGCCGCGACGTGCCGGCGGGCCTGCGCGAGGGCCGCCGTACGGCCGCCCGCCTCCCTGACGAGCGCCGCCGCCCGGCGCGCGAGTGCCTCGTCGGGCGTGTCGACGGACTCCAGGAGCTCGGCGAGCCGCCGGGCGGCCGGCACCGGCGCGTCGAGCGCGGCCAGTACCGGATACGACTTCTTGCGCTCCCGGAGATCGCCGTGGACGGGCTTGCCGGTGACGGCCGGATCGCCCCAGATGCCGAGCACGTCGTCGACCATCTGGAAGGCGGCGCCGGCATGCCGTCCCACCCGCTCCAGCGCGGCCGTCGTCGCCGGCGGGGCGCCGCCCAGCGCGGCTCCCAGCGCGAGCGCGCAGCCGAGCAGGGCCCCCGTCTTGCGCTCGGCCATCGTCCGGTACTCCTCGGGCCGCACCCGCTCGGGCCCGGTCCACGGGCGGGCGGCGAACAGCAGGTCGTCGGCCTGTCCGGACACCACATCCGTCAGCGCCGCCGACAGCAGCCGCATCCCCGCCGGGCCTCCCGGCGTCCGCGCGAGCGTCTCGACGGCCAGGGCGAACAGCGCGTCGCCCGCGAGCACGGCCGGACCGGTCCCGTACGCCTTCCACACGGTGGCGCGCCGGCGCCGGGTCGGGTCGCCGTCCATGATGTCGTCGTGCAGCAGGGAGAAGGTGTGCACCAGCTCCACCGCGACCGCCGCCGCGACCCCGGACCGCGCGGGCGCCCCGGCCGCCTCCGCGCCGAGCACGGCCAGCGCCTGCCGTACGCCCTTCCCGCCGGACGCGTCGACGGGAGTACCGCCCACCTCGCACCAGCCGAAGGAGTACGCGGCCATCTCGCCCAGCCAGGGATGCAGCCGTCCGACGGCCTCGGTGAGCGCGGGCCGCACCAGGTCACGGCACCGGTTGAGGAGTTGGGGCACGGACGGGGCCGCCGGCGCCAGTGACCGGGAGCCCGGCGGCGTCATCGTGCGGCCTCCGGGTCCGTGTCGAGGCCGAGTTCGGTCTGCGCCCGCGCCACCATCGCGCGAGCGTGCCGCAGTCCTATCCGCTCCAACTCGCCGGCCAGCTCGGCCAGTTCAGCGGCCGTCTCGGTACGGTCGTGGCCCAGGCGGGCCAGCGACTTGGCCAGTCCCAGACGTGACAGCGCCTCACCACGCGGCTCACTCATGGCACGGAACTCCGCCAGGGCCCGCAGATACAGGTCGCGTGCCTCGGTGTAACGCCCCGCGCGATAGAGGACGTTGCCGCGCATCTTGTGGTTGTAGGCGAGCGCGCTGGACAGGTTCATCGCCGTGCAGCTCTCCTCCGCCTCCGAGAGCAGCGCGAGGGCGCGTTCCGTGTCCCCGTCGCGCACGGACACGATGTCGGCGAGTCCGCGCAACGCCCAGGCGTGGCCACGCCGGTCGTCGGCCCGCGCGGAGATCTCCGCCGCCTCCTCGAACATGGCGTACGCGCTGTCGTACGAGCCGGTGTTGCGGTGCATCTGCGCGATGCCCTCGAGCGCCCACACCGTGTGCCGCGCCTCACCGCGCCTGCGAGCCTCGGCGAGCAACTGCTCGTGCAGTCGGCCGACCGCCTCGTAGTCGCCCTGGATCCGGCCGGTCTCAGCCAGCCCCGCCAGCGAGTAGCCGCGTACGACGATGTCGCCGCCGCGCTCGCCGAACTCGGCGGCGAGTCCCAGCAGTCGCCGGGCCAGCGCGAACGCGCCCCGCTGTCGGGCGAGGGTGCCGCCGCTCCACAGCGCCCACGCCATCGCCGCGATGTCCCCGTCCGCCCGGGCCGCGCGGTAACTCGCCTTCCAGGCCCGGTCGGCGTCGCCGACGTGCCCGAGCCGCCGGTGCGCCTCCGCGACCGCGAGCCCCGAACGGGCCGCCTCCGCGCGCCGCCCGGCCCGCTCGGCGGACGCCAACTGCTCGGTGCCCGCGGCGAGTACGTCGACCAGGGAGGAGTTCACCGAGAGACCGGTAAGTGCGCCCTGGTACTCGGGGGCGAATGCCTTGCCGTACATACAACCCTTTCGGTATACGCTCAGCGTATACATGTCGTGCATAGTGTGCCGAAAATTCGCCCCGGCCTTTCGGGCCGGGGCGGCCTCAGATGTCGTCAGTTGTGGTCGTTGTTGTCGGGGGGTGTCATAGCTCAAGACGGCGGCGACGGCCGCAGGGTTGCCTGTGCGGCGCAGATCACGTTCGGAACGCCGATGGTGGTGGCGTCAGTGCTGCTGGGGCCTCGGCGCAGTCGCCTCGCTCGGCCGCACGACGACGACCCCCTCGCCCTGCAGCATCAGTTGGACGGCCTCGCCGGAGCCGCCACGGATCATCGAGCCGAAGGACTGCGAACGGTTCAGCGACGTCTGGAGACTCGCCGTCCAGCCGACGACCGCGTCCGTGTCGACGTACACCGGATACTGAGGCGAGACCGGTATCACCAGGGGATTGCCCTCGCACATCAGCCCCAGCTTTCCCTGCCCGGTGAAGACGCTGTTGAACAGGCCCCCGCCGGCGACCCCCGCCCCCTTCACGGTCTTGATCTCGTACGTCAGCGACGCGTCGAAACACAGCACGTTGCGGCCGTTGACCGTGAAGACGTCACCCGGGTCGATCTCGACGACGAAGCAGTTCTGCGCCTCGTGCGCGAACCACGCCTCGCCCTGCCCGCGCACCGTCATCAGGGGCAGCCCCTCACCCGTGACCGCACGCTTCAGCATGCCGCCGACACCCTGCCCCTTGCGCTCGAACTGGAGGTTGCCACGGAAGGCGATCATCGCGCCCTGCCGGGCCAACATCTCGCCGTTGACCGCGTACTTGATGGACTTGGCGTTCTCGACGGACATCCCGGGCGCTGTGGCCGGCTGCACCATGTACTCACTGGAAAAAAGATCACCCTTCATACGGGCATCGTGTCCCGGACGGTGTCGTTCCGCCAGGTGAACGCGGGTAAGGGGAATCCCAAGGGTGTTCGGGCCAGGGGCGTTCAGGCGCCGAAGAGCTGGGTCCAGTACGTGCCCGCCTTGCCGCCGCCCGCGAAGCCGATGCCTATGTGGGTGAACTCCCGCTTGAGGATGTTGGCCCGGTGTCCGGGGCTGTTCATCCATCCCTCGACGACCTCGGCGGGGGAGCGCTGACCGCACGCGATGTTCTCGCCGATCGTCCGCCGCGCCGACCCCGCCGCTGCCGCCCGGTCCCATGGCTGGCTGCCATCGGGCCCGGTGTGCGAATAGAACGCGCGGACCACCATGTCCGTACTGTGCGCCTGCGCGGCACGGGTGAGCGGGGCGTCGGGGGCCAGCGACGGCAGTCCGGCCCGGGCCCGCTCCCGGTTGGTGAGGTCGATGACCTCGGCGGCCGTCCGTTCGAGATCCCCGGGCCTGAGGGGCCGGGCCCAGAGGGCGGTCCAGTACGTGTCACCCGTGCCGGACCCGGTGACGAACGCCAGACCGACCTGGGTGAACGCCGGCTCGTGCAGGGTGCGCCGGGCCTGCTCCGTGCGCAGGCAGTAGTCGACGAACTCCTCGGGCGTACGCGGCCCGGAGACCAGGTGCTCGCCGACGGTCAGATACGTGTATCCGGTGCTGGTGACGCGCTGGTGGACGGAGGTGCCGTCCCGGCTCTCGGTGCCGAGGCGGCCGGCCGAGGCCATGTCGGCGGTGTGCGCCCGCGCGGCGGCGCAGAGCCGCGCGTCCAGCGAGACGGTCGGGGAACCGGCGGCGACCCGGGCGGAGTTGACGAGGGCGAGGAACCCCGCGGCAGCGGGATCCGGCGAGCCCGAGGTACCGGAGGGCGCGCCGGCCGATGAGGCGTCGTCCGCGACATCCACCCCGAAGTCCCGGGCGAGGCCTGCCAGCCCGTCCGCGTACCCCTGACCCAGCGCGCGCAGCCTCCAGGCCGTGCCCCGCCGGTAGAGCTCGGCGAGCAGCAGTACCGTCTCCCGCCGCGGGCGCGGAGGTGTGAACCGGGTCAACGCGTGGCCACCGGGGCCGGTGACATGGAGCGTGGGCGCGGGCAGCGCGCCCAGCGCCGTACCGGGGTCGGCGGCGCTGACCACCACCGTGACCCGGGTGGCGCCGGGGCGCAGAGCCGCCGGGTCGACGGTGAGGGTGTCACCGTGCAGCCGGGCTCCCGGCGCCGTCGGCTGGTTGTAGAACACGAAGTCGGCGTCGCCCCTGACCTTGCCGCCGTCGTCCGTCACCAGCGCGCTCACATCGAAGGGGCCCGGCACCCGGAGCGTGAGGGTGCCACCCGGCAGGGGCGTGTTGCCCCCGGGGACCAACTCGCTCATCGCGCCCGCCCTGGAGTCGTGGTTCGTGCCCCATGGGGGCGTTGCCCCTGTAACGCCCGGCCGGGGCACCGCGGTTCCCCGACCGACTGCGGCGCCGGCCGGGGAACTGTCCGGCTACGACTCTTCTGCGCGCACCAGGTGCACAGCCGTGCTGGACCAGTCGCCGGGCGCGAGGTCGAGCCGCATCCCGTACTCGCCGAGCACGTTCGCGTGATGGACGGCACCCGTGTGCGCGTCCCGGTACCTCGCGCCGGGCGTCAGACCCCGCAGGCGCACCGGAATGCGCGGGAGACCGTGCCGAGGGCCGTACCGGAAGCCCAGCACCAGGGCCTCGGCCGCGTCCTCACCGACGTACTGCACGACCGTCGGCTCCTCCCCGAGCGGCTCCGACAGCCGGTACAGCTCACCGTGCTGCACCACATGCCGCACCTTCTTGTACTCGGCCACCAGCGCCGCGCCCTCCGCGAGCTCGTCCCGCGACCATTGCGTGAGGTCACCGCCGATCCCGAGCAGCCCGCACATCGCCGCGTGGAAACGGAACCGCAGCGGCACCGAACGCGCCGTGAGCTGGTTGGGCACGTCCGTCACCCACGCGGACATGGCACGCGCCGGATACACCTGCCCGAAACCGTGCTGGATCACCAGCCGGTCCACGGCGTCGGTGTTGTCGGACGTCCACGCCTGGTCCGTACGGGAGAGGATGCCGAGGTCGACCCGGCCCCCGCCGCCACTGCACGTCTCCACCCGCAGTCCGGGGTGGTCGGCGCGCAGCCGGTCGATGACGTCGTACAGGTTCGCGACGTAGCGCGTCCACAGCCGGTCGTTGCCGTCCGGCTGCCCCGGCCAGCCCGACTCGCCGAAGGCGCGGTTCATGTCCCACTTGAGGAAGTCGACGCCGTGGTCCCCGACCAGCCGGGTCAGCCAGCCGTACGCCCACTCGGCCACGTCGTCCCGCGCGAAGTTCAGGACGAGCTGGTTGCGCATCTCGGTCCGCGCCCGGCCGGGCACATGCAGCACCCAGTCCGGGTGCTCGCGGTACAGCGCGCTGTCCGGATTGACCATCTCCGGCTCGACCCAGAGCCCGAACCGCATTCCCAGCCCGTGTACGGCGTCCGCCAGCGGCTTGAGCCCGTCGGGGAAACGCTCCGGAGTCGGCGTCCAGTCACCCAGCCCGGCCCGGTCGCTGCGCCGCGCCCCGAACCAGCCGTCGTCGACGACATACAGCTCCACCCCGAGCAGGGCGGCCCGCTCGGCCAGCGCCAGCTGGCTCGCCTCCTCGACGTCGAAACCGGTGGCCTCCCATGAGTTGTAGAGCACCGGCGCCAACTCCCCTGCGCGGGGCAGCACATGGGTCGTCGTGTACGTGTGCCACGCACGGCTCGCCGCGCCGAACCCGCCGTCCACGCACAGCCCGGCGAACACCGGCGTGGTGAACTCCTCGCCCGGCGCGAGCGGAACGCTCGTCCCGTCATGGCCCACGCCTCCGGTGAAGCCGGCCAGCCCGTCGGGGGTGCGCTGGGCGGTGATGCGCCAACTCCCGCTCCAGGCAAGGGCCGCGCTCCACACCCGGCCGTGCTCCTCCGTCGCCTCGCCCGAGTCGAGCATCACCCACGGGTTGGCGTGATGACTGGTGGTACCGCGCCGACTGGTCAGCACCGTCTCGCCGAACGGCAGTGTGTCACGCCGCAGTTGACTCTCGGCCGACCACTGGCCGGTGACATGGCTGAGCCGGTAGTCGCGCAGCGGCGGCAGCGTCCAGGCGGCGGAGTCGGCACGCAGCAGGTCGACGCGTTCGGCACCGGCGTTGCGCACCACGGTCCGGCGCTCGATGACGTCCGTGTCGGCGCGGACCGTGTAGTGCAGCGCGACATCGAGGGGGTAGAGGCGGTCGCGGAACTCCAGTACCAGCTCGCTCGCCCCGGGCGCCGGTTCGAGGACCCGGTGACCGGTCGGCACCCACTCGAAGCCGCGCGAGAAGTCCGCGTACCGGACCTGGAGCGAGGGCGTGCCGTAACGGGTGCCGCCGTCGACGGGGAGCTCCTCGCCCACCGGAGGCCGCCCCTCGAAACTGCTCGCCATGTCCTGCGCCGGCGGAATGAGCGCGCCAGCCTCCGCCAGGGTCAGCCGCGGCCCCCACGCGAGATGGCACGGCGCGCCGCTCTCGTCGATCCGCAGCGCGTACGACGTGCGCGGGGTGGTCAGCAGCCAGACCCCGGTGTCCGGGGAATGGGAGATCAGCGGCATGGTGCCTCACGTTCGTGATACTGGGTGTTCCTCGGCGAACTCAACCGTGACCATGGATCATGTGTCAATGGGATGCCTGTAACAGTCTTTCGCAAGCTTTGACGGGCCTGTGGCGATGGATCATCCCATCCATGCTTCTTTCATTGACAGAGGAAAATAACCGGCCTAGGTTCCGGCCATGCCCTCGACCAGCCGTGCCGAGATGTTTCCGGTCCACACACCGGCCGCCGCGCAGATCTTCACCACGGTTCTGTCCCACGGCCCGCTCACCCGCGCCGACGCGGCCCGGCGCGCGGGGCTGTCCGCCGCCGCCGTCACCAAGGCGGTCCGTCCGCTGCTCGAGGCCGGCTACCTGGTCGAGGACGCGGACGCCGAGACCCGGCCGGTGCTGGGGCGGCCCGCGAACCTCGTGCGCGTCGACGGCGGAAGGGCACTTTTCATCGGCATCAAGATCACCGGCGACGAGATCTTCGGCGTGCTCACCGACCTGTGCTGCCGCGTCCGCGTCGCCCGGGATCTCCCGCTGCCCGCCCGTACTCCCAAGGCGGTGCTGGCCTCGGTCGCCGAACTGGTGCGGGAACTGCTCACCGAGGCGGACGGCTTCGGGGTGCCGGTACTGGGCTGCGGCATGGCCGTCGCCGGAGAGGTCGACCGTGCCGAGGGCGCCGTACGCTACTCGCCGTTCCTCGACTGGCGTGACCTGCCGCTCGCGGAACTCGCCGCCACGGCGACGGGGCTGCCCGTCACGGTCGACAACGACGTGCGTGCCCTCACCGTCGCCGAGCAGTGGTTCGGCGCCGGGGTGGGGCTGTCCGACTTCGCCGTGGTGACGGTCGGCGCGGGTGTCGGATGCGGGCTCGTCGTCCACGGGCGTGTGGTCGCGGGGGCGTACGGGGTGGCCGGTGAGATCGGGCACGTCGTCGTCGATCCGGCGGGCCCGCCCTGCCACTGCGGCCAGCGCGGCTGCCTCCAGGCGTTCGCGGGGGACGCGGAGATCGTCGCCCGGGTGCGGGAGGTCACCGGCCGCGCGATCACCGACAGCGCCGAGGCCGTCGCCCTGGCCCACGCCGGTCATCCCGGAGTGCGGGAGGTGTACGCGCGGGCGGGTGCGGCGATCGGCCGGGTCATCGCCACCGTGGCCAATCTGCTCGGCCCCGAACGGCTGATCATCTCCGGCGAGGGACTGGCCGCGTACGACCTGTTCGCCGAGCAGATCCGCGACGCGTTCACCGCCACCGCCTTCGGCTCCGCCGCCCGCTGCGAGCTGCTGACCCGGCCGTTGCCCTTCGAGGAGTGGGCGCGGGGGGCGGCGGCGACGGCGATCCGGTCGTTCATCAGGGCGGACGACTAGGAGCCGCGCAGGCAGATCCAGGCTGATCAGGCGGCCCCCGCCGGGCCCCGCCCGACTGCCCGGGGGCTTGCCGGCGGATCGCCGAGATCAGTCCGCCAGGCTGCTCCGCGAGCGCTGCGGCGGGTGCTGATCGGGCGGCCGGAGGCGGCAGCGCGCTCGCGCAGGGCTGCGGCTGCCGGCCTTCCATCCGTGCCCGGCCGGCGGGCTCGCCGGGTCGCCGGGCAGCGGCGAAGGCATGGGCCAGTGGGTCGCGGAACAGGGCGTTCTCCCGCTCGGTCTCCAGCGCCCGCGCCCGGGCCACCCCCACCGCCGTGGCCCACACTCCCGACGGCTGCGCCCGCTCCTGCTCATCAGTCACTGCGCCGGCCCGGATGATCGTGCCAAGGGGGCTGAGGAGTGGAGCCAGGTTCATTCGCGGGCAGCCGGTCACGCGCGCACTGATCGCCTTCGGTATCGCCTTCGACGGCCGACTCTCCGCAGCCCGTCAGCAACCCCGACCACCCTGGTCGCACCGTTCGTTTGAGAGCGCCGTCTCAGCGGGTCCCGGGGGCCCGTCAGCCCTTGAAAGCGTCCTTGCGCTCCGGGGAGGCCTCGGCGAGGGCCTTCGTGACGGCTTCGACGCCGGCACGCAGCCCGTACACGGGGGTTTCGGGCTGCTGGCGCCAGGAGTCGTCGAGGCCGCCCGCGTCGACGGTGTCGAAGCCGAGTTCGTCGATCAGGGCGCGGACCTTCTTCTTGGCCGCCTCGTCGTCACCGGCGACCGGCAGGGCCATCCGGTCGGGGTCCCCGGCCGGGAGAGGCCTGGTCAGGATGTCGTCGGCGTAGGTGCCGTTGAAGGCCTTGACCACGGGGTGTCCGAGGTGTTCCGCCGTCCAGCGGCTCTCGGTCAGGCCCTCGTCCTCGATGGCGGCGATCCGGCCGTCGCGCTGCTTCGGGTAGTAGTTACCGGTGTCGATGACGACGAAGCCCTCGGCCGCCTTGTCGAAGAGGCCCGACGGCAGGTCGGGTACGTTCTTCAAGGGGATCGTGACGACGACGACCTCGGCGCCGGACGCCGCTTCGCCGACGGTGACCGGGGTCGCGCCGGTCTCCTCGGCGAGGGCGCTCAGGGTCTGCGGGCCGCGCGAGTTGGCGATGGACACCTTGTGCCCGAGGGAGGTGAGCCGGCGGGTCAGGTTGCCGCCGATGTTGCCTGCGCCGATGATGCCGATCTTCATGGTGTCTCCAGTGCGTGAGGGGTGGTCAGGCCTCGCGACAGTCCGAACCCCCCGCCGCTGCCCCGCATTCCCGTCGGCGTGCAGTCGCCTCAGAACGCCTGGTGGGGCAGGCGCTACGAAGCCGCCGGTCCACGAAGGTCACCAGGAGCGGGATCGGCGCCCCCCCCGGGCGTGCGCTGCTGATCCCCGCTCAGCGGCGGCCGGTGGCCAGGATGACGAGGAACTGGCCGCCGCCCGCCTCGATGTCGGCGCTCACCGGCAGCCCTGGTGTCAGCCGGGAGAACCGGTCCACCAGCCAGTCCGCCGCTTCCTGGGCGTCCTGCTTGGTCGGACAACGGCCCACCATCTCGCGGCCCCCCTTGCGCTCCAACCTCGCGGCAACGGCCATCAGCGGCGCGGGTTCGACCACGTACAGGCTGTCCGGCCAGGCGATGACCGCCTTGACCGCGCCCTTGCGGGTGTTGCATCCGCGGTGTGCAAGCCGCTCGGCGACCTTGGCCTTCCGGTCGGCGGTCCGGCTGTCGACGCTGGGCCCCTGCGGGTCGTTCACCGATTTGTCGGGGTCGACCGGTTCGTCGCACACCCAGCACCGCCAGCCGTCACGCTCGGCCACATCATCAAGGAGACTCATCCGAGCAAGCTAGCCTGCCCCGCCGCCACTCCGCGCACCAGGGCCTCGGCAGCCAGGCAGGCCGGGTCCATGTCGGTGGCGTCCTGCGCCTACGAGGCCGCCTGGATCAGCCCCTCGCGGTGGGCGACCGCCACCGCCTCCCCACGGCTCGCCGCGCCCAGCTTGGCCAGGATGTTGGAGACGTGGACACTGGCCGTCTTGCCGCTGATGAACAGTTCCTCGCCGATCTGACGGTTGCTGCGGCCGAGGGCGAGGAGCCGCAGGACGTCCTGTTCGCGGGCGGTGAGGGGCGTCGGGACGGTGCCGGGATCCCCGACGGGAGAGGGTTCCGTGAGCCGGCCGCGGCGGATGAGGGCGTCCACCTCCTGGAGCAGGGGCGTGGCGCCCAGACGTACCGCCGTCTCGCGGGCCGCGCGCGCCTGTGCGGCGGCCTCCTCACGGCGGCCGTCCGCCAACAGAGCCTCGGCGAACCGCCTTCTGCAACGGGCCTGTTCGTAGACGTCGCCGAAGCCGAACCCCGTGACCGCCCGTTCCCACGCCCCCGCTTCGGGACCGGCCGTCGCCCGTGCCCACTCCGCTTCGGCGCGAGCCAGCCAGGCGTGTCCCTCGGGGCCCTGTGGGCTGCCGTCGCGACCGATCGCGCCCCGGGTCCTGGCCAGCTCCATCAGTTCGGCCGCCGTGTCCGTCCACCGCCGTGTCCCCGCCTCGTCGCCGGACCGGCGCAGGCGGACGGCCGTGTCGGCGACGGCGGCCAGCGCCAGGGCGACGAGCCGCACCGCTACCTCCGGGCGGGCCCCGGCGTCGTCGGTGAGCGCCTTCACCGTGCCGCGCACGCGCTCCACGGCCGCCTCGGGGTCACCCGCCAGCGCGGCGGCGTCGGTGAGCACGATGCTCGCGACCAGCGTGGCCATCCAGTCGAACGGACCGTCGAGAAGAGCCCGGGCGCGGTCGGCGGCGCCCAGATCACCGCGTGCCAGCGCCACGTACAGCGAAGGCCCCGCCACATAACCGGCAGCCGCGGGCAGCACCTCGGTGTCGGCCGCCGCCGCGCGGGCGCACTCGTCCCACCGGCCCAGCGTGTACAGCACCAAGGAGTGCAGATAGCGCATCTCCAGGGGGTAGGGCGAGGAGAGGAGGCCGACGCGGCGGGCGCGGTCCAGGCCCTCGGAGAGCCACGGCAGACTCTCCTCCAGCAGACCGGACTCGAAGCTGCCGATCGCGAGATTGAACAGCGCGCGCATCTCCACCGGCGTACAGCCTGAGTGCCGGGCCAGTTCCCGGGCCTCCAGGAACCGTTCGCGGGCCTCGGGCGTGCGACGGCCCCCTTCTTCGAGACCGGCCACGGAGATCATGAGATCGGCCTGCGCGTCGAGGGCCTGCAACCGCTCGGCGACCGAGAGAGCCTGCCGGGCCACCCGGAGCGCGGTGACGTTGTCGCCCATCTGCCGTGCCGCCATGACATGGGTGGCCGCCGCCCACACCCACGTCCGCGACGGAGGGTCGGCCGGGATCAGGGCGAGTGCCTCGCTGCTGTAGGCGTACGCGGCCGACAGGTGATCGATGGTCATCAGGTTGTCGGCGAGCGTGTAGCGCACGCGGGCCGCGAGTTCGGCGTCCGTGTCCCGGCCGGATCCCGCGAGCGCCGCCCGGGTGAGCGACACCGCGCGATGCGCCTCCCCGGCATGGGCCGCCGCGGCGGACGCCCGCAGCATGAGCGTCACCGTGTCCAGGCCCTCGCCCGTGGGCCGGGCGCCGGCCTCCACCGCCGGCCACATGTCGAGGGCGGCCTCCAGATGCCGCAGCTCCTCCGCGGGCGCGCCGACGCGAGCGGCGTGATCGGCGGCCTCCAGCGACGCGGTGAGCGCCTCGGCCAGGTCATGGCTCTCCCGGTAGTGGTGCGCGCGCTCCGCCGCACTCTCGGCGGGGCGTCCCCGCCCGGCCAGCAGCCGCGCGAACGCCCCGTGCAGTCGCGACCGCTCGCCCGGCAGCAGGTCGGCGTAGACGGCCTCGCGGGCGAGGGCGTGTCTGAAGGAGTACGTGTTGCCCTCGCCGGGGACGAGGAGTTGCCGTCCGACCGCCTCGCGCAGCGCCGACTCCAGCTCGTCCTGCGGCAGTTGGACGGCGTCGCTCAACAGCTCGTGCTCGACGCGCCGCCCGGCCACGGCGGCCGTGCGCAGCACCTGCTGGGCGGTGTCGGACAGTTGCTCGAAGCGGATCAGGAGAACGTCGGCGAGCCCGCTGGGTACACCGCCCGATTCCGTGTCGGTGGCCGCGAGCAGCTCCTCCGCGTAGAAGGCGTTGCCCTCGGCCCGCTCGACGATCCGCCGCACGGTCGTGTCCGGCAGCGGCCCCTCGCCCAGGGCGCGCACCAGCCGGGCCACCTCGGGGTCGGCCATCGGCCGTAGCTCCAGCCTTTCCACGGCGGGCAGCCGCACCAGCTCCGCGAGCAGCGGGCGCAGCGGATGGCGGCGGTGGAGGTCGTCGGCGCGGTACGAGGCGAACACGGCGAGCCGGTGACCAGGGGCGCCCGCCGATCCCTGGAGCACGCCCCGGCTGAGCAGGAACCGCAGCAGATCCCGGGAGGACTGGTCGGCCCAGTGCAGGTCCTCCAGGACGAGCAGCAGCGGCGCGACCTCGGTGACAGCGGCCAGCAGGCCCGCCATGCCCTCGAACAGACGCAGCCGCCCACCGGCGTCCCGCGCCCCGTCGTCCGCCCCGCCGCCGAGCAGCCGACCGACCACGGGATGCGCGGCGAGCGCCCCGGCGAACCGCTCGTCGGCCGCCAGCACCCCCAGGATCTCGGTGAACGGCAGATACGGCAGACCGACGTCACCGAGATCGACACAGTGCCCCGTGAGCACGGTCATCCCCCGGTCCGAGGCCCGCCCGGCCGCCTCCGCCAGCACCCGTGTCTTGCCCACCCCGGCGTCCCCGGCGATGAGCACGGCACGGGCCTCACGGACCCGGGCACGGTCCAGCACAGCGGCGAGACGGGTCAGCTCGTCGTCGCGGCCGATGAGGGGGGTGTCGAACAGGTTCTGCGGCACAGATCAATCCTGACACGCACCACTGACAGCCCTGGACTGACAGCCCTGGCCGGTCACGGCTCAGCGCAGGATCTCCGCCCAGTTCGCCGGCACCCGTCCCGCCGGTCCCGGTGCGGGCTGGTCGGCCGGGTGGCTCGTCGGGGCGGCCAGGGCCGGGCCGGACTCGTAGAGCTCGGACGTCTCGAAGTTCCAGAACCAGGCCTCGCCCGGTTCGTAACTGCGGATCACCGGATGGCCGGTGTCCCGGAAGTGGCCGGTGGCGTGCTTGGCGGGCGAGTCGTCGCAGCAGCCGATGTGGCCGCACAGGGCGCAGCGCCGCAGATGGAACCACCAGCCGCCGTCGGCGTCGCACTCGACGCATCCGGCGCCGCTGGGCGGGACGCTGGGATCGATTCCGGTGTCCTTGGTCATGACGGCTCCTGGGCCGGGTCGGGGGCGGCATCCGGGTCGGCGGCGGTGAGGGGGAGCAGCACCTGGAAGCGGGTGTCGCCGGGTACGGACTCGACCTTCAGGTCACCGTGGTGCTTGTTGACGACGATCCGCCAGGAGATGTCGAGCCCCAGCCCGGTACCCTCACCCACCGGCTTGGTGGTGAAGAACGGGTCGAAGATCCGGCCCCGGATCTCCGCCGGCACCCCCGGGCCCGTGTCGCGGAACTCGACCAGAAGCCGGTCGTGCACCAGCGCCGTCCGTACGGTCAACGTCCCTTCGCCGCCCGCGCTGTTGATGGCGGAGACCGCGTTGTCGATCAGGTTGGTCCACACCTGGTTCAGCTCGGCGGGGTAGGCCGGGATCCTGGGCACCGAACGGTCGTACTCCTTCACGACCTTGACGAGCGGCCCGATCTTGCCGGACAGCATCAGCAGTGTGCTGTCGAGGAGTTCGTGCACATCGGCGACCTGGTAGGGGGCGCGGTCCAGCTGCGAGTACTGCTTGGCGGCGTCGACGAGGTGCGAGATACGGGTGGTGGAGTCCTCGATCTCGGACATCAACAACTCGGTCTCGACCGTGTAGTTGAGCCATCCGACGGCACTCTGAAGGATCTCCTCGTCGACGGCCGCCGCGACCTGTTCCAGCCAGTCGACGTCGAGACCGCCCTGTACGAAGGTCGGCGCGATCTGCCAGCCGCCCTGGACGCCGTGGTCGTCGAGCCAGTCGGCGAGTTCGTCCTCGCGGTCGGACGCTTCGAGCGGGCTCAACGCCGGTGCCTTGGCGACCCGTTCGGCCGTACGCTCCTGGATGTCTACCAGGGCCTTCAACGCGTCGCGCTGGTAGGGGCCCGAGGCGATGATGCCGAGCTTGTTGCGCATGTGCGCGACCCGGTCCCTGAGCGACGAGGTGGCCCGTACGGCCGCCGCGGCCGGGTTGTTGAGCTCATGGGTGAGACCCGCGGACAACGAGCCCAGCGCCAGCAGCCGTTCACGCTGCCCGACGGCCCGCTGAGTGGTCTGCGAACCGAGGAACAGCCCCTCCAGGAGATGCACCGCCATCGGAAACCACTCGTGCATGACCTTCGCGAACGAGTCGGCGGGCAGGACGAAGAACCGGGTGGGCCGCGACACCCGCACCGAGTTCATGTACCGCTGCGGCTTCCGGTCCCCCAGGTACGCCTGGACGGCCCCCGCGTACACCCCGGACTGGGACGTGCGGCTCACTTCGACGTCGTCGCCGCCCACCCGGCGCGACATGACGACCGTGCCCTCGATCATCACGTAGAAGCAGGTCGCCGGGTCGCCCTCGGCGTAGACCGGCCCCGGGTCGAACAGTTCCACCCGTCCCTCGCTGCACAGCCTGCCGAGCTGCTCGGCTGTCAGCTTCTCGAACAGGAACAGCGCACCGATCTCCGCCGGGCTGCACGGCATCAACCGCCCGCTCACGACTGCTCCAGATACCGGTGGACGAGCATCACGGCCATGGCTCCCTCTCCGACGGCGGACGCGACCCGCTTGGCGGACTCCGCGCGCGCGTCCCCGGCGACGAACACACCGGGGATGTTGGTCTCCAGGTGGTACGGCGGCCGGTCCAGCTCCCAGTCCGCGGGCGGCCGTCCGTCGGGGGTCAGGTCGGGACCGGCGAGGATGAACCCGCGCTCGTCCCGCAGCACCGTGCCGTCCAGCCAGTCGGTCAGCGGGGCCGCGCCGATGAACACGAACAGCCACTGCGCGTCGACCAGTTCGGTCTGCCCGCTCGCCGTGTCGCGCAACGTCAGCTGCTCGAGATGGTCGCCGCCGTGCGCGGCCTCGACGACCGTGGCGGCCCGCACCGAGATGTTCGGCGACTCGGCGATCTGCTGGACCAGGTAGTGCGACATCGATGCCGTGAGATCCGCTCCGCGCACCAGCAGCGTGACCGACTTGGCGCCCCTGGACAGGTACATCGCCGCCTGCCCGGCCGAGTTGGCGCCGCCCACGATGTACACGTCGTGGCCTTGGCAGGCGGCGGCCTCGGTGAGCGCCGACCCGTAGAACACCCCGCAGCCCGACAGCTCGGTGGCGCCCGGCGCCTCCAGCTGCCGGTACGACACACCGGTCGCCAGGATCACGCTGTGCGCGGCGATCTGAGACCCGTCCGAGAACCGCACGAGCCGCGCCGCACCGCTCACCTCCAGGCCGGTCACCTCGCGCGCGGAGAGGATCTCGGCGCCGAACTTCGTGGCCTGGCGGCGCGCCCGGTCGGTGAGCTGGCCGCCGGACACCCCGTCCGGGAAGCCCAGGTAGTTCTCGATGCGTGAACTCTGCCCGGCCTGCCCGCCGGTCGCCGACCGTTCCACCAGCACCGTCCGCAGCCCCTCCGAGGCCCCGTACACGGCCGCGCCCAGCCCGGCGGGCCCGCCGCCGATGACGACCAGGTCGTAGAAGTCGGCCGTGGGCGTCGTCGCCAGCCCCACCTGAGCGGCCAGCTCCGGCACCTCCGGCTCGACGAGCGGCGTACCGTCCGCCGTGATCACCACCGGCAGCCGCTGCCCGTCCTGGCCGCAGGCCGCGAGCAGCCGCTGCCCCTCGGGTTCCTCGGTGGAGTACCAGCGGTACGGCACCTGGTTGCGGGCCAGGAACTCCCGTACGTCCGACGAGCGGGCCGACCACCGGTGACCGATCACCTTGGTGCTCGGCACGGGCCGGAAGTCACTGCACCGCCACGCCTCGAGGAGATCGTCGAGCACCGGGTAGAGCTTCTCCTCCGGCGGATCCCACGGCTTGAGGAGATAGTGGTCGAGGTCGACGACGTTGATCGCGTCGATCGCCGCGTTCGTGTCCGCGTACGCGGTGAGCAGCACCCGCCGGGCGCCCGGATAGACGTCCAGGGCCTGTTCGAGGAACTCGATGCCGTTCATCTGGGGCATCCGGTAGTCGGCCAGGATCACCGCGACCAGATCACCGCGCAGCTTCAGCTCCCGCAGCGCGTCCAGCGCGGACTCCCCGGACTCGGCGCGCACGATCCGGTACGACTCGCCGTAGCGCCGCCGCAGGTCGCGGGCGACGGCCCGGGACACCCCGGGGTCGTCGTCCACCGTCATGATGACGGTCCGCGCCGTGTCCGCGGCCTGTGGCATACGTCTCCCACCCCGAGCGCTCGGCATCACCGGGCGGCGTCAGCACGGTGCCGCGTCGCCTTCGATTCATCGTATGTTCGATCGTCCCGCTTCGCTCCGGTCAGCTCCGCCGCGAGCCGAGCACACAGAACTCGTTGCCCTCCGGGTCCACCAGAGTGGTCCAGGACTGCTCTCCCTGGCCGATGTCCGTGTGGCGAGCTCCGAGGGCCAGCAGCCGGTCGACCTCGGCCTGCCGGTCGTCGGGCCGGAAGTCGAGGTGCAGCCGGTTCTTGACGGTCTTCGGCTCCGGGACGTGCACGAACAGCAGGCCGGGCATCCGGTCCGGGGCGGGCCGGATCTCGTACTCCTCGGGGGAGTCGTCGACCACCACCCAGCCGAGGGCATCGGCCCACCAGCGGCCCAGCGCCGCCGGGTCCGCCGCGTTCACGATCACTTGTTCCCATTCCAAGGTCATGAGTGCAGGGTAGTGAAGACTGGTCCCGGTACGCATCCAAGATCACGACCCAGAGGCAACCGTATGACGCGCCCGATCACGGCAGGGGTGGACGGATCGCCCGAAAGTCACGCGGCGCTGGCCTGGGCGGCCCGGGAGGCCGTACGCCGTGACCTCCCGCTGCGGCTGGTGCACGCCTGGCAGCTGGTGCCGGACCAGGCGTTCGGGGCCGCGAGCCGGGAGACCCACGACCAGTGGGTGCGCGAGGGCGTGGACGAGGCCGCGCGGAGCGTCGCCGAACGGCATCCGGAGCTGGACCTCACCGTCGACGTGGTGGAGGGCGGTGCGGCGGACGTCCTCGCCGAGGCCGCGGCGCGGGCCGAGACGCTGGTGCTCGGCTCCCGTGGGCACGGGGCCGTCCTCGGGTTCCTGCTCGGCTCCGTCGGGCAGCACGTGATCGCCGAGTCCACGCGTCCCGTCGTCCTCGTCCGGGCGCAGGACCGCGCCTCCGACGAGGCCGCCGGACGTGACGTCGTCGTGGGCCAGCACGGCGACCCGCAGGAGAGCACGCCGGCCCTGCGGTTCGCGTTCGAGGCCGCGGCGGCTCGCGGCGCCGGTGTCCGCGCCGTACGCGCCTGGAGCCTGCCGCCGATGTTCGCGTACAGCCCGGGCTCGCTGAAGCTCCTCGACGAGGCCGGGGGCATGGAACCGTACGAGCGGAACGCGCTGGCCGCCGCGCTGGAGCCGTGGCGCGAGCGCTTCCCCGAGGTGCCGGTCACCCAGCACGTGGAGATGGGCAGCGCGGGGGAGGTGCTGCTGTCGGAGGCCGCGCGGGCGCAGCTCCTGGTCGTCGGGCGGCGCGCCCACCGCTCGGCCGTGGGCGCGCGGATCGGCTCGGTCGCCCACGGCGTCCTGCACCACGCGCACTGCCCGGTGGCCGTGGTCCCGCACGAGTGACTCAGCCGGGCGGCGCCGTCTCGTCCGTCGGCAGGGGCAACGACTGGCGGGCCTTGGGCAGGATGTTCACGATGTAGTCCTTGACCGCCTCGTCCAGCCCGATGTCGTGCTGCGCCCGCTCGGACAGGTACCAGCGGTGCTCCAGGAGCTGGTGGTAGATCTCGGCGGGGTCCACGTTCCCGCGCAGCACGCGCGGCACCTCCCGGACGGTCGGCCTGAACACCTCCCGCACCCACCGGTGCGCGAGCACCTCCGGGCTGGCGCCCAGGGGGTCGCCGGGCTCGTAGTCGTCCTGGGTGGCCATCCAGCTCTCCAGGTCGCTGAGGAGGCGCCTGGCCTGGTTCTCCTCGGTGTCGAGCCCGGTCAGCCGCAACAGCTGCCGCTGGTGGTGACCGGCGTCGACGACCTTCGGTACGAAGGTCACCGTGTCGCCGTTCGAGGAGTGCTCGATCTGCATCTCGGCCACGTCGAAACCGAGCTCGTTGAGGCGCCGGATGCGGCGCTCGATGTAGTGGTACTTGCCCGCCGGGTAGACGGAGGTGCGGGTCAGCTCCTGCCACAGCCGCTGGTAGCGCGCGCATATCTCCATGCCGAACTCGATCGGGTCCACGGAGGGGTGCAGAGCGCCGGACGCCTCCAGGTCCAGCAGCTCACCGCTGATGTTCACGCGGGCGAGATCGAGGTCGTACTCGCGCTGTCCGTCGCTGAGCTGCGGGTGCAGATCGCCCGTCTCGGCGTCGACCAGGTACGCGGCGTAGGCGCCCGCGTCACGCCGGAAGAGGGTGTTGGACAGGGAGCAGTCGCCCCAGGCGAACCCGGCGAGGTGGAGCCGCACCAGCAGGACGGCCAGCGCGTCCATCAGCCGGTGCATGGTGGCGGGGCGCATCGTCGTCTCGAACATCGAGCGGTACGGCATGGAGCCGCCGAGGTGGCGGGTGATCAGCACCGGCTCCAGGGCGCCGCCCTCGTCGTCGGCGCGTCCGGTGACCACGGCCAGGGGGTCGACGGCGGGGATGCGGAGCCGGTCCAGGTCCCGCAGCAGCTCGTACTCGCGCAGGGCGGGGCGTTCCGCCAGTTCCTTGACGGCGATGACCTCGTCGCCGGCGCGGGCGTAGCGCACGACGTGCCGGGAGATACCGCGCGGCAGCGGAACGAGGTAGCGGTCGGGCCACTCCTCCAGCGGGAGGTGCCACGGCAGTTCGAGCAGGAGTGCGGGATGCTCGGGGTTGGTGGCGCTGATCTGCAATGCCATGGCTCGACCGTTCTCGTTCCGCCGGTGATCGTCAGGTCACTCTAAAGTGCCTGCTCAGTGTGCCCGCTCCCGCGCCTGCTGGGCCGCCTCCCGCACGCTGCCGTGGTGCACGGGTCCGTGGCCGGGCAGCAGGACGTCGGCCTGGAGCTTTTCGAGCAGGTCCAGCGAGGCCACCGCACGCGCGCGCTCGTGGTGGAACATGTCGGGCAGCAGTTGCGGGCCCTTGAGCCGGGAGGTCGGGTGCTCGCTGACCAGGGCGTCGCCGGAGACGAGGACTCCGGCGTCCGGGAGGTGGAAGGCGCAGTGCCCGTCGGTGTGCCCAGGGGTGTGGACGGGGACCGGCCCGCCGGGCAGGTCGAGCGCCTCCGGGAACGGCTGCGGCTCGGCGACCGGCACCCGGGTGGTGCCGCCGGAGCGGATCGCGTGCACCGCCCAGGGGAGCACCCCCGGCCGCCACCCGTTCCTGAGCACCTCCCCGACGCTCACCTGGTGCAGGAAGTCCCGGCGCGCGTGCGGCACTTCGGCCTCGTGTGTCAGTACCGGCGTGCCGTAGGTGGAACGCAGGTACTCGGCCGAGCCGAGGTGGTCGTTGTGGGCGTGCGTGACGAGTACCGCAGTGACCGCCTCCGGTGAGCTGCCCACCTGCGTCAGCGAGTCGAGCACCAGCTGCCGGTCGCCCAGGTACCCGGTGTCGATCAGGGTGGCGGCGTCGCCCTCGGTGAGGATCACCCAGTTGGTGTTGCTTCCGTGCACGAGGTGAATGCCATCGGCGACTTGTTGGACGTCTGCCCGCATGATCTTCCCGTTCTGCAGAGCGCTGCCGGATGACCCACAGCAAAGCAGACGCCGGGGGAGCGGCTCACCACCGGGCGGGCAGCCGGTGCTCACCCCACCCCGTGCGGCCGGAACTGGATGCTGATCCGGGGACCCGTGGCTCGTGTGCTCTTGGGAATGGCGTGCTCCCAGGTCCGCTGGCAGGAGCCGCCCATCACGATCAGGTCCCCGTGCCCGAGCGGACGCCGCAGCGTCTCACCGCCGCCCACCGGCCGCAGCATGAGGTCGCGGGGTGTGCCGACGGAGAGAATCGCGACCATGGTGTCCTCGCGCGCACCCCGCCCGGTCCGGTCCCCGTGCCAGGCGACGCTGTCCCGCCCGTCGCGGTAGTAGCAGAGCCCGGCCGTGGTGAACGGCTCCCGGAGCTCGGCGGCGTAGTGTGCGCAGAGCGCGTTCCGTGCCTCGTCCAGCACCGAGTGCGGCAGCTCGTCCCCCTCGCCGTAGTAGGCCAGCAGCCGGGGGACGTCCACGACGTGGTCGTACATCTTCCGGCGCTCGGCCCGCCACGGAACCTCGGCCGCCAGCAGCTCGAACAGGGCGTCGGCCCCGTGGAGCCAGCCGGGGAGTTCGTCGATCCAGGCACCGTGACCGAGCGTCGTGCGGTGTGTTCCGGCCAGTGCGCCCAGCCGGATCTCGTCGGTCTGATCGAAGAGAGAGCCTTGGAGATGCGCGGTCATGGCGCCAGCTTACTCCCGTGTTCGAATGCATGTTCCTATTTGGTGAGTGGTGAAAAATCGCTCCCCTGCGCCCCCTTTTGGATACATCGATGTATCGGATACATTCCTGTATCGAACGGAGGGCCGGAACATGGCGGTCGAGGGAACGACGGGGCGGGTGACCAAGCGGCGCGTGCGGACGCGGGCCAATCTGCTGGAGGCCGCGTTCGCGGTCTTCGCCGCGAAGGGGTTCGGGCGGGTCTCGATCGAGGAGGTCTGCGAGGCCGCCGGCTACAGCAGAGGCGCCTTCTACTCGAACTTCGACAGCCTCGACGAGCTGTTCTTCGCCCTCTACGCGCAACGGGCCGGACTGATCGCCGACCAGGTCGCGGGCGCGCTCGCCCTGGACGGTCCCGATCTCGACGTGGCCGCGGCCGTCGACAGGGTCACCGAGGTCCTGCTGCTCGACCTCGACTGGCTGCTGGTCAAGACCGACTTCCTGGTCCACGCGGCCCGGATCCCGGCCGTCGCCCGGACCCTCCTGGAACAACGGGAGCGGCTGCGACGGGCCGTCGCGGACCGGCTCGCCCGGGCCACCGGGCACACCGAACTGCCCGCCGTACTCGGCGACACCGAGGGCGCCGCCCACGCGGTGATCGCCGCGTACGACGGCGTCACGACCCAACTGCTGCTGGACAAGGACGTCGAGCACGCGCGCGTGTGGCTCAAACAGCTGCTCACCGCACTGCTCACCGACGGCCACGACAACCCGGCCGCGCACAGCGGCGGATGAGGAAGGGAACGGTCGCCATGGATGCGGACGTCATCGTCGTCGGAGCCGGCCTCGCCGGACTCGTCGCGGCCCACGAGCTGACCAGCAAGGGCCGGCGGGTCGCGCTCGTCGACCAGGAGAACGCCGCCAACCTCGGCGGACAGGCCTTCTGGTCGTTCGGTGGGCTGTTCCTCGTCGACTCACCGGAGCAGAGGCGCCTCGGCGTCAAGGACTCCTTCGACCTCGCCTGGAGCGACTGGCAGGGCAGCGCCCAGTTCGACCGCGTCGACGACGAGGACTCCTGGGCGGTGAAATGGGCGCGCGCCTACGTCGAGTTCGCGGCCGGAGAGAAGCGGTCCTGGCTCGCCGGTCACGGCATCTCGTTCCTGCCGACGGTCGGCTGGGCCGAACGCGGCGACCTGCGCGCCCACGGACACGGCAACTCCGTACCGCGCTTCCACGTCTCGTGGGGCACGGGCACCGGAGTCGTCGAACCGTTCGTGCGCAGCGCCAAGCAGGCGTCCCGCGCCGGGCTGCTGACCTTCCACCACCGCCACCAGGTCGACGAACTCGTCGTCACGGAGGGCGCCGTGCGCGGCGTACGCGGCACGGTCCTCGCCGAGGACACCTCCGCGCGCGGAGTGGCCTCCAACCGGGAGCGGATCGGCGACTTCGAACTCACCGCCCAGGCCGTGATCGTCACCACCGGCGGCATCGGCGCCAACCACGACATCGTGCGCCAGTACTGGCCCGAGCGGCTCGGCACGGCGCCGGCCACCATGGTCACCGGGGTGCCCGCCTACGTCGACGGGCGGATGCTCGCCATCAGCGCCGAGGCCGGAGTCCGCCTCGTCAACCGCGACCGCATGTGGCACTACACCGAGGGCATCCAGAACTGGAACCCGGTCTGGCCCGGCCACGGCATCCGCATCCTGCCCGGCCCGTCCTCCATGTGGTTCGACGCGCTCGGCCGCCGCCTGCCCGACCCGTGCCTGCCCGGGTACGACACCCTCGGCACCCTCAAGTACCTGCGCACCACCGAGGATCTCGCCGAGCACGACCACTCCTGGTTCGTCCTCACCCAGCGGATCATCGAGAAGGAGTTCGCGCTCTCGGGTTCCGAGCAGAACCCCGACATCACCGCCAAGAACCGCAAGGCGTTCCTCAAGGAGCGCATCCTCGGCAAGGGCGCCCCCGGCCCGGTGGCCGACTTCGTGAGGAACGGCGCGGACTTCGTGGTCGCCGGCACCCTCGACCAACTCATCGGCAAGATGAACGAGTTGACCGACAAGCCGCTCCTCGACGTGGCCCGGGTGCGCAGCCAGATCGAGGCCCGCGACCTCCAGATCGCCAACCCGTACAGCAAGGACGCCCAGGTCCAGGGCATCCGCAACTCCCGCCGCTACATCGGCGACCGGCTCGGCCGCACCGCCGTCCCGCACCGCATCCTCGACCCCGAGGCCGGCCCGCTGATCGGCGTCAAGCTCCACACCCTCACCCGCAAGACCCTCGGCGGCATCCAGACGGACCTCGACTCACGCGCGCTGGGCGCGACGGGCGAACCCGTCGAGGGCCTGTACGCGGCCGGTGAGGTCGCCGGGTTCGGCGGCGGCGGCGTCCACGGCTACAACGCCCTGGAGGGCACCTTCCTCGGCGGCTGCCTGTTCTCGGGCCGCGCGGCGGGACGGGCGGCGGCACGGGCGACGGTCTGAGAAGGCTTCAGCGCCCTCCTCCGGACGTCAGCAGTTCGGCCAGCACGGAAGCATGGCTCCGCGCGGGGGACCTGGTGGCGGTCACGAGCGTCACCGGTCCCTTGGCGGCGAGTGTGCGCAGCGCGTCCAGGGACTCCGCCGCGTCAGGCGCGGCCAGCTCCGCCTCGTAACGACGCCGGAACTCGTCGTACGCGTCGGACATGTCCTCCTGGGCGTGGTACCAGCGGCGCAGCTCGGTCGACGGGGTGAGCGCTTTCGGCCACTCGTCGACCCGCGCCGCCTCCTTGGACAGGCCGCGCGGCCAGAGCCGGTCGACCAGGACGCGTACCCCGTCGTCCGGCTCGGGAGGTTCGTGGACACGGCGGACGTGAACGGTCACGAGCGGCCTCCGGCAGTGGGGGAAGAGATACGGGACCGAAAGCATGATCTGTCCGGTCGGTAAGTCTCGCAACTTGACCGTTTGGAGGAGGAAACCGCGCGGTGGCGCCTCTATGGTGAAAACCCTGAAGAAGATCAGATCTCATACCGTAGGAGCTCGCGTGAGACCCCCCAGGAAGTACGCAGGCATACGCACCACCGTTCTGCGCCGTGACGCCGTCGTCGCGACCGTGCCCGTCGCACTCGCGGCCCTGCTGGCCGCCGCGGGCCCCGCGGGAGCCGCGACGGCAGGCGCCTCCGGAGTCGGAGACCCGTACTTCCCGCAGGCCGGAAACGGCGGCTACCACGTCGGCCACTACGACCTGAACCTCCGCTACGACCCCACGAGCCACCGCCTCGACGGCAGGGCCGTACTCACCGTCCGCGCCACCCAGAAGCTGACCCGCTTCAACCTCGACCTGAGCGGCCTGAAGGTCACCGCGCTCACCGTCGACCGCGTCAACGCGGGTTTCCGGCGCTCCGGGCAGGAACTGACCGTCACCCCGCGCCGCGCCCTGAACAAGGACCAGACGTTCAAGGTCGCCGTCAGCTACACGGGCGTCCCCAAGGCGGTCACCGACCCGGACGGCTCGAAGGACGGCTGGATCACCACCGACGACGGCGCGTTCGTCGCCGGGGAGCCGCAGGGCTCCATGAGCTGGTTCCCCGGCAACAACCACCCCAAGGACAAGGCCTCCTACGACTTCACGATCACCGTCCCCCGGGGGCACACCGCGGTCGCCAACGGCGTTCTCCTGGGCCAGCGGACGGCCGCCGGCAAGACCACCTTCCGCTGGCGCCAGTCCGAGCCGATGGCCTCCTATCTGGCCACGGCCACGGTGGGGAAGTTCAAGGTCGAGCAGTACACCACCCGCAGCGGCATCAAGGTCTACAACGCCGTCGATCCGCGCGAGGCCGCCGCCGCCGCGCCCGTGCTGAAGAAACTGCCGTCCGTCCTGGACTGGGAGGCGAAGCTCTTCGGCCCCTACCCGTTCCGCGCCGCCGGATCCATAGTCGACCGCGCCCCGCAGGTCGGCTTCGCACTGGAGACGCAGTCCCGTCCCGTGTACGACCGGGCACCCGACCTGAGCACCCTCGTCCACGAGAACGCACACCAGTGGTTCGGCGACTCCGTCGCCCTCACCACCTGGAAGGACATCTGGCTCAACGAGGGCTTCGCGACCTACGCGGAGTGGCTGTACGCGGAACAGCACGGCGGCCCGAGCGCCCAGAAGACCTTCGACCGCCTCTACGCCACGGCCAAGAACAACGAGCTGTGGTCGTTCCCGCCCGCCGACCCGGGCAGCGGCGCGAACATCTTCGGCCGGCCCGTCTACGACCGCGGCGCCATGGCCCTGCACAAGCTCCGCAAGACGGTCGGTGACCAGGCGTTCTTCAAGACCCTGCGCACCTGGGCCACCCAGCACCGAAACGGGCACGGTACGACCGCCCAGTTCACCGCCCTCGCCGAGCGGATCTCCGGCAAGGACCTGGACAACCTCTTCCGGACCTGGATCGGCACCAAGGGCAAGCCCACCGCGCCGTAACACGCGGCCCGCCTCCCCGGGCTCCGGCCCGGGGAGCACATTCGCATGCCGGCGCTTCCTATATGGGTCCCCGCTTGTTCAGGGAGAGGTTGTCCATCAGCCGGCCCCGGGTCAGCTCCAGCCGATGGGCGAGGATCTCGGCGATGACCCGCACCAGCTGGAGCCCGAGAGCGGGGTCCTCCTCGCAGAGCTCGAGCACTGACGCGGCATCGAACTCGTACGCGCGTACGGGGCTGAAGGCCTCGGCACCGAAGTCCCACCGGTGGGGAGGGAAGAGCCAGGACCAGCCGAGCAGATCGCCCGCACCGAGGCTGGCCACCGTCACCCGCTGCGCCGGCGTCACCTGCTGCACCAGGGAGACCGCGCCGGAGCGGACCACCCAGAACCGGTCGGCGGTGCCGCCCGCCTCGAAGATCGTCTGGTCCTCCGGGAAGGACACCTCGGTCGCGAGAGCCAGCAGACGCTCACGCCGGGGCGGGGGAAGGGCGGTCAGCAGCTTTGTCGCTTTGGTCATGAGCAGGGCTCCTCGCCGGCGATCTGGAGGGAGGCCGTCCGCCTCGGCAGCGCACTACCCGGTTCCGGTGGCTCCCCTCCCTCCATTTCAGCCGTTGCGGACGCGCCGGGCACCTCGGCGGCGGACACAGAACCGCTCTGTGACACACAGTGCTCAGCCCTTGGACACCTGGGCCATCAGCGTCTGCAGATGCAGGCCCCGGCGGGCGTCGAGGTCACCGGGGACGCCGGTGCGTACGGCGGTCGCGAACTCGCGGCGCAGCACCGGCCAGCTCTCCTCGTGGTCGAGTTCGGTGCCGTCGAACACCAACTCCGGTCCCGAACCGAAGAGTTCGACACGGGCGATACCTCGCGGAACGTTCACCGAACCGGACAGGGAGGCCTGACTGACCGCGCCGTTCTCGTGCTCACAGGTGAGTTCGACCCAGCGGCGCGGATCCCCGGTACCGCGCACCCGCGCGATCCGCCCCACCGCCGCGTCGAGCAGATCGAGGACATGCGGTCCCAGATCGAGCAGCGCGCCGTGTTCGAGCCGCCAGGACGTCGCGAACGCGCCGCCCAGGAAGGCATCGCTCAGAAAACACGCCCGCGCCCCGAACACGTCCGCCTCGCTCGCCGCCTTCAGGAAGCGGCGGGTCTCTGGGTGGTACCGGTTGGTCAGGGTGACCTGGGAGACGACCCCCGCCTCGTCGATCGCGTCCACCAGCCGCCGGGCCGCCGCCAGATCCTCGGCGACGGGCTTTTCCAGCAGCAGCGCCTTGCCGGCCTTCGCGGCGCGCAGCGCGAGCTCGGCCTGTACGGCGGGCGGCACGGCGAACGCCACCGCCTCGCAGGAGTCGAGGAGTTCCTCGAACCGGGCCGCCACCGGTGCCCTGTACGGCGCCGCCGTCTCCTGAGCGGCTTCGGGGCGCCGCGCCCAGACCCCGGCGAGCTCTGTCTCGGGCCCGGCGGCCAGCACGCGCGCGTGCACCCACTGGGCCCAGGGCCCGGCGCCCACGAGCCCGACCTTGACGGGCGCCTGCGCCCACAGTGCGGCGGTACTGGTCACGGCAGGGTCCAATCCGTACGGGGAGGCCGATGCGGAGATCACTCTGCGCACCCCTCCGCCGTACCGTCAACAGGCGTCCGCGCCGTGGGCTCAGCGGAACACGTTGTCCGCGTCGTCCCAGTGCGCGAGTTCGTCCGCCGCCGCGTTCGGCCGGGGGGAGCGCTTCCTGGCCTGGTACATCGCGTCGATCTCGAAGGCGTAGTGCCGCACGATCGCGTCCCGGCGCAGCTTCATCGAGGGGGTCAGCAGGCCGTTGCTGAGGTCGAAGGGCTCCGCGAGGACCCGGAACACCCGGATCGACTCGGAGCGCGACACCGTGCTGTTGGCGGCGGCGACGGCCCGGCCGATCTCCTCCCGCAGGGCGTTCTCCTCGCGCGCCTGGCGGTGCGGCGTGTCCTCCTGCAGGGCCAGCGAGGCGCGCCAGTGCGCCAGGAACTCCGGGTCGAGGGTGATCAGGGCGCCCACACACGGCCGGTTGTCGCCCACTATCACCGCCTGGTGCACCAGCGGATGCATACGCAACCGGTGCTCCATGGCGGCAGGGGCGACGCTCTTGCCGCTGCTGGTGATGATGATGTCCTTCTTGCGTCCGGTGATCGTCAGATACCCCTCCTGATCCAGCTGCCCGATGTCCCCCGTGGCCAGCCAGCCGCCCCGCAGCGCCGCCCGGGTGCCCGCGTCGTCGTTCACGTACCCCTGGAAGACGGAGACGCCGTGCACGAGGATCTCGCCGTCCTCGGCGACCCGGATCTCCGTGCCGGGCAGCGGCCGCCCGACCGTCCCGAACTTCACCCGGCCCACGGGGTGTGCGGTGATACCGCCGCTGGTCTCGGTGAGGCCGTAGCCGTCGTTGACGAGGATGCCGATACCCGCGTAGAAGAGGGCGAGTTCGCGGTTGAGAGGTGAGCCGCCGGAGACCGCGCCGCGGACCCGCCCGCCCAGGGCGGCGCGGAGTTTGCGGTACACCGTCCGCTCGTAGAGGGCGTGTTGGAGCCGCAGGTCGAAGCCGGGCCCGGAACCCGTGCCGAGCCGCTGCCGTTCCTCTGCCGTCGCGAAGTCCCGTGCGGTGCTGACGGCCCGCTCGAACAGGCTGCCCCGGCCCGCTTGCTGGGCGGCGCGCAGGAAGTTCTTGTAGATCTTCTCGAACACCGACGGGACCGCGTACAGAGACGTCGGCCGGAACGAGAGCAGCGCCGACGACAGCGCGTCCCCGGTCAGCTCGGGTTCGTGCCCCATCAGCACGCCGCCGCGCAGACACAGACCCTGGATCATCAGGCCGTACACGTGGGAGAAGGGCAGGAAGGCGAGGACCGCGGGCTGTTCGCCGGGCGGTGCCGCCGTGTGCCGCCAGCCCGCGAGAAGGGTGTCGCACGGGCCGGCCAGATTGCGGTGGGTCAGGGCGCAGCCGTGAGGACGCCCGGTCGTGCCGGAGGTGTAGGCGACCACCGCGGCCGAGTCAGGCAGCACGATCCGGCGCATCGAGTCGACCGTGGCGTTCGGCACCGGCCGCCCCAGCTCCACGAGCTGGCGCAGAGCTCCGTCGTCGAGCTGCCACACGTTGCGCAACAGGGGCAAAGAGGTGCACACCGAGCCGACGGTCATCAGGCCCTGCTCGTCCTCGACGACCACGGCGCTGCACTGCGAGTCGGCGAGGATCCAGGCGACCTGGTCGCGGGAGGAGGTCGGGTAGATCGGCACGACCTCGGCGCCCACCGTCCACAGCGCGTAGCAGAGCACCGTCCACTCGTAGCGGGTGCGGGCCATGATGGCCACGCGGTGGCCCGGCGAGATGCCGGAGGCGATGAATCCCTTGGCCAGGTCGACGACCTCGTCCCGCAGTTCGGCGGCCGTCATCTGCGTCCAGACCTGCTCGGCCGGGTCGGCGCGGCGCGCGATCTGCGGCAGGTTCGGTGCACGCAGCGCCGTGTCGAAGACGCTGTCGGCGAGCCCGCCGGTCAGTGGTGCGGGGGTGTGGGGGGGAGCGAGGGCGAAGTCGCGCATGCGCTGCTCCTGGATCGTACTGACTGTGACCACGCCGACGAGTGGAGTTATCGACGGTGAACGAATCTAGCTCAGGTGACGGAGTTTGTTGCCGGGAACTGTGAAGTCTCTTTCCCCGCCTCACCCACGCAGCGGCGTCAGCCACACCGTGGCGAGCGGCGGCAGCGTCAGCCGCACACAGGACGAACGGGACTTCACAGCACCGGAGTTGATGACATCGCTGCCACCGTACCGGGCGGCATCGGTGTTGAGGACCTCCTGCCAGGCGGTGACCGGGCCCGGAACATCGAGGCCGTACTCGTGCCGCACCACCGGCGAGAAGTTGCTGACGGCCAGCAAGGGCGCTCCGTGTGCGTCGAAGCGCAGGAAAGCGAAGACGTTGTCCTCGGCGGCGTCCCCGGCCACCCACCGGAAGCCGGCGGGGTCGGTGTCGCGCTGCCACAGGGCGGCGGTGCGCCGGTAGACGGCGTTGAGGTCGCGGACCAGGTCGCGCACGCCCCGGTGGTCGGGCTCGGCCGCGTACTGCGGGTCCAGCAGCCACCAGTCCGGCCCGTCGGCCTGCGACCACTCCGACCCCTGGGCGAACTCCTGCCCCATGAAGAGGAGTTGCTTGCCGGGGTGGGCCCACATGAAACCGAGGTACGCGCGGTGGTTCGCCCGTTGCTGCCACCAGTCGCCCGGCATCTTCGACACCAGCGAGCGCTTGCCGTGGACGACTTCGTCGTGGGAGATCGGCAGGACGTAGTTCTCGCTGTAGGCGTACACCATCGAGAACGTCATCTCGTGGTGGTGGTACTTGCGATGGACCGGCTCGTGGCCCACATAGCCGAGCGAGTCGTGCATCCACCCCATGTTCCACTTCAGGCCGAAGCCGAGCCCGCCGCTGTCCGTGGGCCGGGTCACCCCGTCCCACGCCGTGGACTCCTCGGCGATCGTCATGACCCCCGGGACCCGCCGGTACACGGTGGCGTTCATCTCCTGGAGGAAGGCGACCGCGTCGAGATCCTCCCGCCCGCCGTACACGTTCGGCGTCCACTGCCCCGAGTCGCGCGAATAGTCGAGGTAGAGCATCGACGCGACCGCGTCGACCCGCAGCCCGTCGAGATGGAACTCCTCGCACCAGTACACGGCGTTGGCGACCAGGAAGTTGCGCACCTCGGTGCGCCCGAGGTCGAACTCGTACGTCCCCCAGTCCGGATGCTCGGCCCGCCGCATGTCGCCGGGCTCGTACAGGGGCGTCCCGTCGAAGCGGGCCAGCGCCCAGTCGTCCTTGGGGAAGTGCGCGGGCACCCAGTCCAACAGAACACCGACACCGGCCCGGTGCAGCGCGTCGACCAGATACCGGAAGTCGTCCGGGGAACCCAGCCGGGCGGTCGGGGCGTAGTAGGAGGTGACCTGGTACCCCCAGGACGGGCCGAACGGATGCTCGGCGACCGGCATGAGCTGCACATGGGTGAAACCCAGGTCGGCCACGTATGCGGGGAGCTCGTCGGCGAGTTGACGGTACGTCAGTCCGGGCCGCCAGGACGGAAGGTGGACCTCGTACACGGAGAACGGCTCCTCGTGCACGGCACTGCCGGAGCGGCGCGCGAGCCACTCCTCGTCGCCCCACTGGTAATGGGAGGCGGTGACGACGGACGCCGTCGCGGGCGGCACCTCGGTGCGCCGGGCCATCGGGTCCGCCTTCATGACCCGGCCGCCGTCTGGGCCCACGACCTCGAACTTGTACCGCTCGCCCTCACCCACGCCCGGCACGAACAGCTCCCACACCCCGGCGGCGCCGAGGGAGCGCATCGGGTGGGCGGTACCGTCCCAGCACGTGAAGTCCCCGGCGACACGGACCCCTTGGGCGTTCGGCGCCCAGACGGTGAAGCGGGTCCCGGTGACGCCCTGGTGGGTCATGGGCTGTGCGCCCAGCGCCTTCCACAGCTCCTCGTGGCGCCCCTCGCGGATGAGATGCAGATCCAGCTCACCGAGCGCGGGCAGGAAACGGTAAGGATCCTCGACCTCCGACTCGCCGCCCTCGTACGACACCAGCAACGTGTAGGCGGGCAGCGCGGCGCCGGAGGGATCGAAGGGGAGCACGGCGCTGAAGAACCCGTCACCGTCGTCGTCGAGCCTGATCCGCCGCCCGTCGACGAGCACACTCACCCCGCGCGCGTACGGGCGCAACGCACGGACGACGACGCCGCCGGGCCCGGGATGCGCGCCGAGCAGCGCGTGCGGATCGTGATGGGTGCCGGCCAGCAGACGCTGCTTCTCGCCGGGATCCCACAGGCTGTCGGGCCTGCCCAGGGAAGGCGTGTCGGAGAGAGAGGGATCATGCAGGGCCACAGCTGTCAGCCTCCTCGGACGGAGAGTCGCTCGATCGCCGCCATCGGGACGGGGAGCCAGTCGGGGCGGTGCCTGGCCTCGTAGACGGCCTCGTACACGGCACGGTCGGTCTCGTACGCGCGCAGCAGCCCCGAGTCGCGGCGCGGGTCCCACCCGGCGCGGGCGGCGTACCCCGCGCAGTAGGCCTCGCGGCAGCGCCGCGCCCACTCGGGGCGCCACGGCAGGCGGGTGCGGGCCGCGTAGTCGAAGGAGCGCAGCATGCCCGCGATGTCCCGTACCGGTGACTGGGCGCTGCGCCGTTCGGCGAGCGGGCGGGACGGCTCGCCCTCGAAGTCGATCACGAACCAGTCTCCGCCGGCACCGCCGGTGCGCAGCACCTGCCCGAGGTGCAGATCACCGTGGACGCGCTGCGCCGCCGGACCGGCGTCCAGCCCGGCCAGGGTGTCGAACGCGGCCCGCAGTCCCGGGGCGTACGGCCGCAACGCCGGTACGCAGTGCACGGCGGCGTCGAGACGCTCGGTCATGGCCGCCGCCGTACGCCTGCTGTGCCGCACGCCACGGGTGTCGCGGGGGAAGGCGGTCGCGAGGGCCAGGTGTACGTCGGCGGTGGCCCGCCCCAACTCGTGCGCCTCGTCGGTGAACGGGTGCCCGGCGGCGAGGGCGCGCAGGGCCAGCGTCCAGCCGTCGAAGGCGCCGGGCAGGAAAGGCTGGAGGACACCGAGGGTCGCGTCCTGGGGCAGATCGGTGCGGAACCAGGCGGCCGGGGCGGGTACGCGGGCGCAGCCCTGCCGGGCGAGGGCGGCGGGCACCTCCAGGTCGGGGTGGACACCCGGCTGGACGCGTCTGAGCACCTTCAGGATGAACGAGTCGCCGTACACGAGCGAGGAGTTGGACTGCTCGACGTCGAGGAGACGCGGGGTGAGTCCGGCGGGCACGCTGATGCCGGGGTCGGCCTCGAAGCGCAGGGGGCCGGCTGTTCCGGGGTGTCGGAGGCGATCGAGGAGCAGGCCTGCCGCCCGGGGGTCCCGCAAGGCGTCGTAGACCAGCAGACCGGCCAGGGGGCCCTCGTCCGCGCGGCCGAGGAGGGCCCGGCGCAGGCGCGGCGACGGGTGGTCCCGTATGCCGAGGAGCAGTTGGTAGCAGTCGCCGGGCGGGGGAGGGCCGCCGGGGGTGGGGACGGCCGTGTGACCGGTGCGGACGAGCAGGTGCAGACAGCCCGGGAACAGCTCCGTCATCGACAGCAGGTCCAGGTCCGTGACGGGCCGGTTCTTGCCCGCGAACCAGCGCTGCTGCGGCAGCCACTCGCGCAGCAGCCCGCCGAGTGAGGTCAGCGGCTCGGCGAGGTCCGTCCCGCTCGGGCGAAGAGATGCGGTCTTCGACATGGTGACGCGTCCTTTCGCGGGCCCACACTCACGGTCGTCGGGCAGTGCGCGGGGCGACTCGGGCGAGCCGGAACCAGTAGAAGCCGTGGCCTGCGAGGGTGAGGAGGTAGGGGAGTTCGCCGATGGCGGGGAAGCGGACTCCGCCGATGAGTTCGACGGGGTGG